>CAVOGC010000036.1:0-27553 GCA_963695105.1 uncultured Gammaproteobacteria bacterium
GACCTCGAAGATTTCCCGCGCGGCGCTGTAGGCGCGGGCGATGGTCGGATAGCTCTCGCCGGTTTCCTCCCACAACCGGAACGCGAAGGTGCTGCCCATGCGGTTCAGCGTGCTGTTGGTGATGTACGTGGCGATAATCTCGCGCCGCAGCGGATGGTCCCGCATCTGCTCGACGAAGCGCGCCTGCAGCGGCGGGAAGCCCTTCAGCAGCTCGTTGTGCAAGTACGCGTCTTCCGGCACGTCGGAAGCCAACAGTTCCTCGTACAGCGCAATCTTGCCATAGGCCAGCAGCACCGCGATTTCCGGCGGCGTCAGCCCCTCGCGGGCCGTTTCCCGCTCCGCCAACTCCTCATCGCTGGGTAGAAATTCCAGGGCGCGGTTTGGCTTTCCGGCCTTTTCCAACGAGCGCATGACTCGAATGTGGTCGCCCAGCGACTCCGCCGCCTGGGCGCAGGTCAGGCTGATGCCCTGGGGTTGGGATTAGTTCTGCCGCAGCACCAGCTCCCCCACTTCGTCGGTCATGTCGGCCAGCAACTGATTGCGTTGCTTCTCGGTCATGTCGCCGCTGCCGACCACCTGGTTCAACAGGATTTTGATGTTGACCTCGTGGTCCGAACAGTTGACGCCGCCGGAGTTGTCGATGGCGTCGGTGAGCACCCGGCCCCCACGGCGGGCGAATTCGATCCGCCCAGTTGGGTCAGGCCCAGATTGCCGCCTTCCCCCACGACCTTGCAGCGCAGTTCGCCACCGTTGATACGCACCGCGTCGTTGGCCCGGTCGCCGACCTCGGAGTCGTTCTCGCGCCGGGCCTTGACGTAGGTGCCGATACCCCGTTCCATAGGAGATCCACCGGCGCTTTCAGCAGGTGGCGGATCAGTTCGTTGGGGGTCAGCCGCTCGGCCCGGATGCCGAGCTCCGCGCGCGCTTCCGGACTGAGCTGGATGGACTGGCGGCACGGAGAACACCGCCCCGCCCGGCGACAGCAGGGATTTGTCGTAATCGTCCCAACCGGAGCGGGGCAGCGCGAACAGGCGTTTCCCGCTTCGCGGAAGCTGGTTTCGGGATCGGAATGGATCGATGAACACATGCAGGTGGTTGAAGGCCGCCAGCAGCTTGATGTGACGCGACAGCAACATGCCGTTGCCGAACACGTCGCCGGACATGTCGCCGATGCCGACCACGGTGAAGTCGTCGCGGGCTTGAATATCCTTGCCCATTTCCCGGAACTGGCGCTTGACCGATTCCCAGGCGCCGCGCGCGGTGATGCCCATTTTCTTATGGTCGTAGCCAGACCGAACCGCCGGAAGCGAAGGCATCGCCCAGCCAGAAGCCATAATCGGCGGAAATACCGTTGGCGATATCGGAAAACGTGGCGGTGCCCTTATCCGCCGCGACCACCAGATAGGGATCGTCGCGGTCGTAGCGGACCACTCGCGGCGGCACGATGTGGCCGGCGACCCGATTGTCGCTGATGTCCAGCAAGCCGCGGATGAAGGTCTGGTAACAGGCGATGGCTTCCCGCTGCAATTCCTCCCGTCTGGCCGGCGCCTGCTTGAGCACGAAACCGCCCTTGGCGCCGACCGGTACGATGACGGCGTTTTTCACCATCTGCGCCTTCATCAGGCCCAGCACCTCGGTGCGGAAATCCTCGCGCCGGTCCGACCAGCGCAGACCGCCGCGCGCCACCGGTCCACCGCGCAGATGCACCGCCTCCACCCGGGGCGAGTATACGAAAACCTCGAACATCGGGCGCGGCAGCGGCAGTTCGTCGATGCGGGTGGGATCGAACTTGAAGGACAGATAATCCTTGGGCTGTCCCTGAGGGTCGGTCTGGAAGAAATTGGTGCGCAGGGTGGCCTGGATGATGTTCAGGAACCGTCGCAGGATGCGGTCTTCGTCCAGACTGCTGACCTTTTCCAGCGCTTCCTCGATGGTCACCAGCAGCGCGGTGGCGTGCCGTTCGGCGCCGTCGCGGGCGTCGGGCGCGAACCGGGCGTGGAACAGATCCACCAGCATTCGAGCGATCGCCGAATGATCGCTCAGGGTGCGCTCCATGTAAGCCTGGCTGAACGGGATGCGGGTTTGCAGCAAGTATCGGCAGTAGGCGCGCAATATCGCTACGTCGCGCCACGGCAGCCGCGCCGCCAGCACCAGCCGGTTGAAACCGTCGTTTTCCGCTTCGCCGGTCCAGAGCTTGGCAAAGGCATCCTGGAAAATGTCCTTGACCTGGGGGGCATCCACCTGAATGCCGGTATCCTCGCGCATGTTGAAATCCAGCACCCACAACCGGGCGCCGTCGAGGGTGGCGATTTCGTAGGGGCGCGCGGTCAGCACCCGCAGGCCCATCCGCTCCAGCATGGGCAGCACGTCGGACAGCGGAATCGGCTGCTCGGGGCCGAAGATCTTGAAGCGCAACAGCCCCTCCGGGTCTTCCAGTGGCCGGTACAGCCGCATATCCAGCGGGCAGGCGGCGCAAATCCGGTCCAGCCGCAAAATATCGCTCACCGCGGTGCGGGCGGTGAAGTCTTCCTTGTAGGCGGCGGGAAAAGCCTGACCGTAGCGCTGGAACAGCGTGTTGCCCTGTTCCTCGCCGCATTGTTCCAGCAGGGCGCGCTGCAGTTCCTCCTCCCAGGATTGCGTGGCCTCACGCAACTGGGCTTCCAATTCCGGTATGGAATACTCGGGAATCTTGCCGGGCTTGGCGCGGATGGAAAACCATAACTGCGCCATGACCGATTCGGTGAACTGGGTGGTGAAGGTGGAGGATTCACCGTTAAAGGCCTGCATCAGAATGGTTTGTACCCGTAACCGCACCTCGGTATTGTATTTTTCTCGATGCACATAGACCAGGCAGGAAACAAAACGGTCGAACATGTCCTTGCGGGCGAACAGCCGCAACCGCTGCCGCTCCTTGAGGTGCAGAATGCCCGTGGCGATGTCGAGCAACTCGTCGTCCGTGGCCTGAAACAGATCGTCGCGGGGGAAAGTCTCCAGAATGTTCTGCAAGGCCTTGCCGGCGTGGCCCTTGGGCGAAATGCCGGAGCGGGCCAACACCCGTTCGATCTTGCCGCGCAGCAGCGGAATCCGTCGCGGGTTGGTGTTGTAGACCTGCGCGGTGAACAGGCCCAGGACCAGCTGTTCGCCGACGATCTGACCGTCCGCGTTGAAGCGTTTGATCCCCAGGTAATCCAGCGGCACCGGGCGGTGGACCGTGGAGCGGGCGCCGGCCTTGGAGATGATCAGCGGCTTGGCAATCTGGGCCGACCGGCCCAGTTCAAGCGGCAGTGGCAGTACCGCCAAATCGCGGGAAATGTCGCTGTCGTCGCTGCGCAGCAGGCCGAGACCGGAGCGGGGCACGGCGCACAGCGACAGTTGGCCGTCTTTCTCCAGCAGATCGTAATCGCGGTAGCCCAGGAAAGTGAAATGCTCGTTCGCCACCCAGCGCAAAAATTCCTGAATGTCGCTGATCTCCGAGGCATGCAGGGGTAGTTTGGCGGTCCCCAGGCCGGCGGCGATGTCCGTCAGCCGCTCGCGCAGGACCGGCCAGTCCTCGACGGCGGCGCGCACGTCGCCCAGCACGCGCAGCAGCCCGGCCCGCAGGTCGGCCATCAGCTTGGGATCGGTCAACCGGTCCACCTCGAAATGCATGGTGGCTTCGCTGATGCCTTCATCGGTCCCACCCGGGAGCACTCGTTGCAGATGACCGTCCGCGTCGCGCGCCACCCGCAGAACCGGATGGATGACCTGGTGTACCGTGAGGCCGTGCCGGTTGAGTTCCATCGTCATGGAATCCACCAGGAACGGCATGTCGTCGGTGACGATCTCCACCACGGTATGGGTGCACTGCCAGCCGTGCTCCTCGAAGCTGGGATTGTAGACCCGGATGATCGGGATACCCGGTCGCCGCTGGCGACTGAGATTCCAATGGGACAAGACCGCTCCATACAGGTCTTCCGGGTCTCTTTCGATCAAATCCTCGGCCGCCACCCAGGCGTAGTAATGGCGCACGAAAGACTGCGCCATATTCACCACCGGTTCGGGCAACCGCTCGCGCAGCAGTTCGGTCACGCGCTCGATCAGTTGCGCCGCTTTATCCGTGAGTTTGCTCGTCATCCGCATTACCTCGCTGGGTGTTGTCGTTATAGGGTCGGCGCGCCGCCACCGGTACGGGTTCGGTGGTTCGGTTTTTGGACGGTCGGCCCGGAGTTGGTGACGGCTTGGCGCCAAGACCCGGACCGCCGCGCGCTCGATCCCTTTAGGCCATCTTGCGTCGAAATTTTCCGATGGGCGGTTTTCTCAATATAGTCGCTGGTGGCGGCGCGAGTGGCGGAAGGTTGACCGCCAACGACCGAAAGCGCCGCCACCAACCTTGCAACAAAGATCAGGAGGCAATCACATGGGGCATTCCGAAAGTGTCGCCAGCAGTGCGGAAGTCGTGGCGTTCTGGTTCGCGGAGGCGACCAAACCGCTGTGGTTTGCGGCCACGCCGGAATTCGATGAGGCGCTGCGCGAGCGTTTTCTGGCCACGTATCGGGTAGCGAAGGCCGGTGGGCTGGAGGATTGGGAACAGACGCCGCTGGGTGCGCTGGCCCTGGTGATCGCGCTGGATCAGTTTCCGCTGAATCTGTTTCGGGGCCAAGCCGAGAGCTTCGCCACCGAAGCCGCCGCCCGCGCGGTGGCGGATCGCGCCATCGCCTGCGGCTTCGACCAGGAGATGAGCTCGGAACAACGGTTGTTTTTATACCTGCCGTTCATGCACGGCGAAGCACTGGCGGACCAGGAGCGATCAGTGCGGCTTTACCAGCAAGCCGGGTCGGAAGAAAGCCTGCATTTCGCCCGCCACCACCGCGACCTGATCCGCCGCTTTGGCCGGTTTCCGCACCGCAACGCCATCCTGGGGCGGGAGAACACGCCCCAGGAGATCGCCTATCTGGCCTCGCCCGAGGCGTTTCTCGGTTGAAACGGGGGCTCCAGCGCCGCGACCGCTTCCTCGCCGCAGCGCAGGGCCTCGAAATCCGCCGCCAGCCCGTCCAGGCGCTGTTGCAACTGGCGACGCTGGCGGTCGGTGGCCAAGGCCAGCAAGTCAGCGGTCAGGGTTAGCGCCTCGGCCCGGTTGCGCGCGAGCTGGCGTTGGTAATCCTCGGTGCGCACCGCCGCCGGCGCCCGCAACAGCCGGGTTAGTCGCGGCGCGGCGCTGGCGTTGTCCGCCCGCGTCAGTTCGGCGCGCACCGCGGTGTGCAGTCGCTGGCGATTTTCCAGCCAGCCGGGAGGCTGCTCGTTCAGGGCCGCGCTCCACCGGTCGATGCGCGCGGATTGTTCGGGAGTCAGGTCGCCCAGCCAGGATTGCAGGCGCTCGGCCAGCCGTTCGGCCCGTTCGCGCCGGCGCTGATCCGGCGGCGGGTCCAGGTATTCGGCGCGCGCCTCGACGAGCTGCTCGTCCAAACGGTCGAACAGCTCGGCGCGCTGGCCGGCGTCAAGCCGCAGCAGCAGCGCCGCCAAGGTGGGCGCGATTTCCTCCAGCAAGGCGTCGATGAATCGTTCCAACTGCCGTGCGTGGGCTTCCAGTCGCGCCGGGTCGGGCGGCCGATCCACTTCCGCCCGCAGGGTCCCAAGCCAACGGGCGTAGGCCGGCAATTGTGTACGACAGTGCCATTGCAGATTCGCTTGCAGTTTCGGGTCCAGCCAGGCCCGTTGCTCCGGGTCCAGGGTCACGAAGTCGGCCAGCCGCCAGGCGATCCACCAGTCCAGTTGCGAATACGCGAGGCGGGTGGCGCTGCAACCCGACAGGGTGACGAACAGCGCCAGCGGCAGGAGGAGAAGGCGGAGCCAGGACGACAGTGAAATGGATCGCATGTCCACGATGGACTCTCGCCGCGGCGAGAGGTTTCGTTCGGGCGGCGCCGTCCGTCGGCCGGGAGGCGTCGCGCGGCGCTCAGGCCGCCGGCTGAGTCTGGTCCAGCCAGTAATCCAAGCCTTGGGCGTTGAGTTCGATGTCCGATTCCAGCACCGCGCGCCATTGGACAACGGGCAGCGGCCAGCCCTGCCGCGCCGCCTCGGCCTCCATCAGCGCCCACAATCCGGCCAGGATGCGCGCGCCGCGCTCGGGGCCGGCATCCCGCTCGCGTTCGGCCACCGCGACATGGGCGTCGATCAACCGATGCAGGTCGGCGCCCAGGCGCGGGACATCTTCGACCCGGGAGAAATGGGTCAGGTAGAGCGCCTTCGGCTGGCAGGCCAGAATCCGGTCCACCGATTCGTGCATGACTTCCGGTTCGAACTGGGTCGGGGTGGTGGTGGGAATGACCGAAGGCCGCCCGTCCAAATCCAGCTCGCGGAAAGACAGACCGAAGATGTCGCCGGTGAACAGGCAACCGCCGCGGGTATCCCGCAGGGCCAGATGGTGGCGGGCGTGTCCGGGTGTGTCCAGACAAACCAGGGTCCGGCCGCCGAGATCGAAGCTGTAGCCCTCGCCGGCGGAGAGAATGCGGTCGGGGCTGACCGGAATCGGGTCGCCGTACAGATGGCGGGCTTCCGCCTCGCCGTACACCGCCTGCACGGCGGCGAACAGCTTGGCCGGCTCGGCCATGTGCCGCGCCCCGCGCGGATGCACGACCAGGCGCGCTTCGGGAAACGCCCGCATCATGGCGCCGGCGCCGCCGGCATGATCCAGATGAACATGGGTCAGAAAGACGTAGGCAACGCTGGCCGGCGTCAGGCCAAGCTGTTGCAAGGCATCCAGCGCATGAGGCAAAGCGGCGTTGTTGGCGGTATCCACCACGGCGACCTGGCCGTTTTCAACGATGAGATGAATGGCGGCGAGTCGGGGCCGGATGTAGCCGGCGTCAAAGGCGTAAATACCGTGCTCGTAGTGCAGCAGATCGACCATGCGGGTCCTCGTTGGTGGGTTCGGTGATGAAGGTGAAGTTGTCGGTGCACGCCGGGCTTCATGCCGTTTGCGGCAAACTGACTTGCTCGCCGCCAGTCTACAATTTATCCCATTCCCTCATCTTCCCCGAAACCTCTTTCCCACCCGCGGAGTCCGCCATGCGCTTTGAAGAATTACCCGTGGAGATCCGTCGTCAGGCCGAGCGAGCCGCCTGCCGGTTCCTGCTCCAACAGGGCTATGTGAGCCTGGATGAAGCCTGTCAGGCATTGGATCTCACCCTGCCGGATCTGTGGCTGCAAATCCAGCAAAGCGCCGCCTTGCCGGAAAGCGACCCACCGGCATTCACGCCCTTCGTCTGAAACGATTCGAGCGCCCTATCGACGCCTACAGTTTCGGTGCGAATTCCACCACATAGGCCCACCCCAGGGCTTCGATGTCGTCGTATACGATCCACAGCTCCTGCCCATCCTTGCGCCGCACTTCCTGGTAACCAAAATTGCCCGCCTGGACATCGGCGACGATTTCAGGATAGGGGTACAGGGGGCGCTTCTTGTTATCGAGCGCCGCGACCTCGGCTGGATCGCGGTCCTTGTCGCTGGAGCGGATCACGATACGACCTTCCTGATCGAGCAGAAAACTCTCCACCATCCGTGGGTCGGGAATGACCATCAGCCGATCGATGACATAGTTCAGGGCAATATCGATACCGGCCACGCCCAGCAACTGCCCCGTTTCATCGAACAGGGACATGCTGCAGGACAGCAGCAAGCCTTGCCCGAGCAAATCCCGGTACGGATTCCCCCAAAACTTGCCATTTTTGCCCGCCGCATTCCGATACCAGGGATGCTGCCGGGGATCATATCCCGCCGGCAGTTCGGCCGGAGCATGGCCGGGATACACCGCCAGCAACCCCTCCCGCAGCGCGAAGTAGGCCCAGATCAGCGGTACGCCCTCCTCGCCGATGATTCGGTGCGCATCGGCCGGCGGGACATGATAAGGGGTCCGCGCGTTCCGGCTCAGCAGAAACATGCGCCGGAAAGGATAACGCAGGGGCGCGACACGGCTCAGGGTATCGCGCAACACGGGGCCGGGAGGCGAATCGCCCCACAAGATATACACTGGATATTCGGTGCTGATCGGTTTGCCCTGATATTGGCTGGCGGGCGCCAGATCGGGCGGCGCCCGTCCTGGTGTGCGGAAATCATTCACCAGATAAAGGGGTTCGGTGGATGGCGCACCGCTCATCCGGGCTTGTACCGTTGCGGCGGCCAACCCCTCCAGCAATTCCTCGAAAAACAAAAACCGCCTATCGATGACGTGGTTTTGCTCCGCCACGCTGGTTAGATACTGGCTCAACTGCTCTTTTTGAGCTTGCGTTTGGGCGAGCGCGAGCGTGCGTTGGTAAAAGTTCCAGCTAATTGCGCTCAGGGCCACCAGCAGGACACCCATCAACATCAGCAGGGTTGCCTGACGGTGCCGCCCGATCCAGCGCAAAAGCTGGCGACGCCAGGTATCCGGCAAGGCCGTGATTGGTTCTTCCTGGATGAAACGGCGCAGGTCATCAGCCAGTTCGCTGACCGTCTGATAACGCTGGGCACGGATCGGCGCCGTCGCCTTGGCAATGATCGCGCGCAGTTCGCGCCTTATCCTCAGTTTGGCCGAAGGTGGCCGCAGCGGCCGCTTTTCGCCGTGCCGGGCCACTTCCAACATGGCCTCGATCGACGGGGCGTACAAGGCCCGCCGCAGGCCGACCAGTTCGTACAGAATCAGACCCAGCGAATAGAGGTCGCTGCGGGCGTCGAGGCTGGCGTTGTCGCCGCTGGCCTGCTCCGGGGACATATAACAGGGCGTGCCCATGATTTCGCCGATGCGGGTACGGGCGGCGGTCGGATCTTCGCCGGCCAGGGACACCGGCTCCGCCGGGTCGGCGTCGCCCGCGATGTCCGGCGCATCGCTCACCCTGGCCAATCCCCAGTCCATCACATAGACCTCGCGAAACCGGCCGACCATGATGTTGGCGGGCTTCAGATCGCGATGGAGCACGCCTTTGGCGTGGGCATACGACATGGCGTCGCAGACCTTGAGAAAATGGTCAAGCAGGGTTTCGCGGCTCAATTCAGCGGGCAAAACGCGCCCTGCCTTGATGCAAGTCCATGCTTCCTTGAACAAATCCGCCAAGGTCTGACCGCGCACCAACTTCATGGCATAGGCGAAGCGCCCATCCGCAACCTGTTCCAGGGTATAGACGGGGACGACGTTGGGATGATCCAGTTGCGCCATGACCTGAGCTTCCAGCAAAAACCGCTGGGTCAGGCCGGGCATGGCCTCGACGCCCGCGAGCAATTGCTTGTAGGCCACTTTGCGCCGCAGGTCGCGATCCTTGGCGAGTTGGATTTCGCCCATGGCACCGGCGTTGATCCGGCCCAGGAGACTATAACGGGGCGATGCGGGATCGGAGGGCGTCGCGGCAAGGCCAAAACCGCTGACCAGCCGGCTGCTGCTGGGATCGGGTAACGCGGCTGGCCGCTCGGTGCGTGCGGCGGGTTGCGCTAACACGGTGGCGTCGGCGCGAGGCCGTCCGACGTCGCGAACGACAGTCAGTTCGATCGTATCCTCCATCTGGTAGCGGCGCACCGTGGCCTCGTCAAGCAAGCCCTGGTCGCACAGATGGGTGGCGAACAGATCGGGATCGACCGTCCCGTCAGCCGCCGCCAATGTGTCATGGAGACGGCGGGCTTTGCTTTGCTGTTCGGGAGCAATCTGATCAAAGAGGCGTTCGAAGCTCACGAGGCTTTATCCACATCCACAAGGGTCAATTCCGCGGCGTCCTTCCTTAAGATCGACATCGCGGTACAGCCTTCCAAGCTCGCGCGAGTGACTCCTGGAACAGCCGCGATGATACCGGGAACCATAGCAGGTTCCGCTCCAGGGACCACCTTCCCATCCTTATCCGGAACCTTAGGTTATCTATACTCCATGCCAGTACGCGCCAAGTCTCTCGACCGACGACCCACCGGGGAGGAGAAACCAACCATGACCAGCGATCACGCCAAAACCCGATACCGGGAACAGCTCAGCGAAGAAAACGCCCTGCTGTTGAGCATCCTGGACGGCACCTCAAATGAAACCGGCGAGGCGTTTTTTCGTGTGCTGGTCAAGGAACTGGCCTTGGTACTGAACACCTATGGCGCGCTGGTAGCCGATTATGTCAGAGAAACCAGCCAACTGCGGCCCCGGGCCTACTGGCTGGGCGGCCAGTGGGTCGAACCCGGTCCCTATGACATCGCCGGCACGCCCTGCGAGGGTGTCATCCGGGGAGGCGAACTGTTCCAGATTCCGGATCACGTCGTCGACCATTATCCGCGGAACGAATTCCTGAGGGACTGCGACCTGGTCAGCTACACCGGCATGTCTTTCAAGGATTCCGACGGAAATGTCATCGGTCATCTTGCGGTGCTCGATTCCAAACCGGTCCCGAACGAGGCGCGCTTCATGGCGCTGTTCGAGATCTTCGGCAACCGCGCCGCGGCCGAGATGCGGCGGATCCGGGCCGAGGAGGAACTCCAGGAGCGAGAGGAACGGCTGCGCCGCCTGATTGACGGCGCCCTCGACGGCATTATTGACTTCGATGACCAACTGCGCGTCCACCTGACCAATCCTTCGGCCCGGCAATTGTTCCAGGGTGAGCATTCCAGCGATCCGCCGGCATCGTTGCGTGACTGGTTTACCGATGAAAGCATCCGGCTCATTCGGGACGTCATGCAGAGCTTGCGTGTCTCGCCGGGACACAAGCAGGCCTGGATCGGCAGCCGGCTGCGCGGGCTGCGGGCCGATGGCGATACCTTCGACATCGAAGCAACCCTGTCGCAAGGAACCCATGGGGAATCCGCCTTCTACACCTTGATTCTCAGGGACGTGCACGCGCTGCGCGCCGCCGAACAACAAATCCTCCATCTACAACGGCAAGCCGACCGGTTGCGCGATGAACTCGCCGCCTTGCGGGAACGGGGGTTCATCGTTGGCGAAAGCGAGGCGTTCAAGGCGGCGCTCGGCAAGGCGTCGCAAGTCGCCACAACCGACGCGACCGTCCTGCTGCTGGGCGAAACCGGCTGTGGAAAGGAAGTTTTTGCACGGGCCATTCACGAATCCAGCCCCCGCGCCGATCAGCCGCTGGTCACGGTCAACTGCGCCGCCATCCCGCGCGACCTGGTGGAAAGCGAATTTTTCGGTCACGTCAAAGGCGCCTTCACCGGCGCGATGGCAAGGCGCGACGGGCGCTTTCCGTGCGCCGACGGCGGCACGATTTTTCTCGATGAGATCGGCGAATTGCCGCTGGACGTGCAGGCCAAATTGTTGCGGGTGTTGCAGGAAGGCGAATTTGAACCAGTGGGATCGTCAAAGTCCTGCCGGGTCGATGTCCGCGTCATCGCCGCCACCCACCGCAATCTTGCCGAGGCGGTCCGCCAGGGTCAGTTCCGCGAGGACCTGTTCTACCGCCTGAATGTCTTCCCGATTGAAATCCCGCCCCTGCGCAAACGGGACGAGGATATTCTTCTGCTGGCGGAACTCTTCGCCGAGCGGGCGGCGGACCGGTTCGGACGCCCCCGCAAGCGGTTGAACCGGGAACATGCCGCCCGTCTGCGATCCTACCACTGGCCGGGCAACGTCCGGGAACTGCAAAACATCATCGAGCACGCGGTAATTACCTCCAGCGACGACTGGCTGTATCCCGAGGTCTCGCTCGACTCTCCCCTGAAGACTGACCCCGCGGGCACGTCCGGCTTCGACCGGCCGATCATGACGGCCGACGAAATACGCGACTTGCAACGCGACAACATTCTCCGCGCCCTCCAGGCTTGCCATGGGCGAATCGCCGGCGAACGGGGCGCGGCCCATCTTCTGAATCTAAAACCCTCCACCTTGCGCTCGCAGATGAAAGCGCTCGACATCCAGGATCAGAGCCTCTGATCCGATTCTCTCGGGACGCGAGATCTCGCCAATCAACACGCGAAATTTCGCGTTTTGACGAAATCTCGCGTCCCTGATCTCATTAGTCTTTATCTAACTAACTGTTTTGTATCTGTATTAAATAATTATTGATTTGGCCCGATATTCGCTCTAACGACCCTGACCGCCAACCATGGGGGTTTGGCGCATTTTCGGATTCCGGAAGGAGCAAGGGTCGATGCTAAAAGCCAGCGGAGGATGTTTGTGCGGGGCCGTGCGTTACCGGCTCGACGGCGAGCCGTCCATGGTCGCCGTATGTCATTGCAAGACCTGTCAGAAAAATACCGGATCGGCCTTTTCGACCAATCTGGTGATGCCGGAAGGGACCGTCGAGCTGACCGGCGACCGCCCGACAATCTACGAGGAACGCCAGAGCCCCGACAGCCCGCCGTTTTTCCGGTCCTTCTGTGCCCGCTGCGGTTCGCCGATCAGCGGAAAAGGCGCGGCCTATCCGGGCATCGTCTTCATCAAGGTGGGAACGCTCGATGACCCCACTTGGGTGAAACCGACCGTTCATATGTGGTGCGCGGAAAAACAACCTTGGGTCCCGTTTGGAGATGAGGTCCAGCAATTGCCGGCCGGGCCGGGTTCTTAAAGCGATAGCTCAATGCCTTGAGTTTTGACGAACAAACCGACTAGGGCATTCATGCAATCAAATAATGACACAGAAATAACCCGTGTTGTAGGAAACAAGCGGCTCGGAAAGAGCTATTTCGACAAACTTTCTTGATAAACACACAGGAGATGTAACATGCCAACATTAACATTCAACAATCGTGTTGTTTATTTTCCTGGAGCTATCCCGTGTGCCAACGCACAAGTTACAGTCTATGACGTAGACCAAGGTGGTAATGGCACAGATAAAATTTTTTCTGGAACAACTAATAGCGATGGCTATTTTTCCGGCACATCAACTAATTGGCAAGATATAAATACCGTACGAGTGCCAAGCCCTTTCCCAGGCGGCCCATCAAGTACTATCTCTGTGCCGGATACACTTATTTTAATGATACAAATCAAAGTTGATGGAAAGGATACCGGTAAACTCCCTTTCACTCTACCACCCACAGGAGTCACTGCTCCACCAATCATACTACCCTTTCCTCCCCCTACTCCTTCTTTAACGGTTAACGGGCAAGCTTGCAGTGATGGATATGACCTGCAAGTAAAGGCAAGAGCTGCTTTTGAGTCCGGGGTACCCACTGTTAGAATATCGATTCGTGGACCAGACTCAACGATTTTCTTACCTCTTACCGGCAACCTCAACCAACTTAAACAATTGCTTGGAAATAAGTTGCCGGGAGCACAAAATATGCTGTATCCCAATCCAACTGGAGCAGAGGAATTACTAGCTATTGCAGTTGTAATACTAGCCTGTGGTGCCGCGTTTAGTGTCAGCGTGATAGCAAGCTCTATTGCTTTTTCTTTAGTCTTAGCCCTTGTGCTTGGTTACTGTCATATTAAAGTTGTTTTGCTCAATGCAGATGCCAGTAATCCTCTACCTGGTATTGAGTTTGTAGTTGATAAGTGTTGATAATCCTTTTAATTATATTATTGCTCGTTTTTTTGAGCGACCTAAAACCTGCATGTAAGCAGACAGAAACAATGTCGTGTAGCAACGCTACACGACATTTTTGCATCTGTTAGTTTGCTCGTTAGGAAGTATCCATGAAACGCATAACAGTAACAGTGGTGGAGCCACGCTACCCGCCAAGTCGCCGGCCTGGTTCGGACATCTTCCAGCTCACCCGCCGGGCCGAGGACGATCCGCTAACTTGCCCCAACCGTGATGAACGGCTCGACTAGTGCCCGCACCGGCAGGCTGGCTCGAAGATGCCGGAACAGCAGGTACAGACCTCCCAGCTTGCGATGCAGGAATAAAATATCCGGCGGCGGCAGGCGGCCGAACTTTTCCCGGAGCCGCAAATCAATCGCCTTTTCGCTGGCGCGGCGCGCGAGATCCGACCGGCCAAAATCATAATTCCCCTTCTGGCGCGCCGGTTCGGTCGCGGTCGCGATCATGTCCACAATGCCGGCGCGATAAGGCAGGGGATCGGCGGCGCCCAGATAACCCACTCGGATCGCGGCTCGTTCGATGGCGGCCGGCGCACCCTCAACCCCGGCTTTCACGATCGCCCGAAAGGCTTCACGCCGCTCTTCTGGGTAAATGCGCGCCGCGCCAAAATCCAGCAGTTGAATGCGGCCATCGTTGGCGTAGCGAAAGTTGGCGAAGTTGGGATCGGTCTGCACCAGGCCCCAATCAAAGACTTCGCGCAAACTCAAATCAAGCAGGGCGGCGGCTACCCGGTTACGCTCCCCGGTATCGGCCTGCTCCAGATCCTCGATGGGACGCCCCTCCAGATAGCTCATCGCCAGCACTTTGGAAGTGGTCAGCGAAGCGATCACGGCCGGCGCTTCAAAATGTGGATGGCCGTCGAGCCGCTCGGCAACCTGGTTGAGCAGCTCGGCTTCGCGCAGGTAATCCGCTTCCTGATGAAGCTGCTTTTTCGCTTCGGCCAGCATCGGTTCGAAGTCGAGCTCTTCCGGAATCAGGCGGAACAGCTTGAGCATGCCGGCGACATTGTTCACATCGCTGTCGATGCTGTCGCGGATGCCGGGATATTGAATCTTGATGGCCAGGCGTTCGCCCTCCCGGGTAATCGCCTCGTGCACCTGCCCGATCGAAGCGGCGGCGACCGGCGCATACGAGAAGTGCCTGAACCGCTTCTCCCAGCCCTGGCCCCAGTCGGCATCGAGCACATGCTTAAGCTGGATCAGCGGCATGGTGTGGGCTTCGTCGCGTAAGCGCTTGAGTGCCTGGCTGAACTCCCGGGGCAGGAACTCGCCCGCCTCCATGGAAATCAACTGGCCCACCTTCATCGCCGCGCCGCGCATTTCGGCCAGACGGTCGGACAGGCGGCCCGCGTTGCTGGGGATGAGCAGCAGATCCTGCATGGAAGGCCGCTTGCCCTGACTGAGTTGGCGCACCCCTTCACCCAGGGCGCCGCCAGCGATGCCGCCAGCCAGCCGGCCCAACTGCATCAGCCGGCTTAAGCGGGATTGAGGGATATGACGTTCCATCGATGGGGAAACGCGAGGTTCTGGAACCATGGCCGGCATCCTTGGGTGGCGGATAAAGTGCGAAGGCAGCCAAATTGCACAATATCTGTAAAGGAAAACAGGAAATAGTTTCCTGATAGTTTCATTTTTGTATAGATTTATCCCTCGACGGTCCCGGCTCGGCCGTCGAAGCGGGATCACTTGTTCGAATCGTTGCCAAAGTCATCGAACGGTTGCAAAGCAAGCAACTTATTCGTCTTTGCCGGCCTGTCCGCTACTGGCGGCATTCACCATGAATGAACGAACGGCATCGCATCCACAAACAAATCATCGGCGTCCGCCTCGACAAGACATCGTTCCGCCGCGCGCCGGCCGGTGCAACTCCACCGGCTGACAAACCGTGTGTTGACCGCTTTCGCGCGCAAGATTTGGAGGCTGAAAAAACCTCGCCTGTCTATACTTAACAGGCTTACGCACGGTTCGACAATCGTCGAAGATTTATGGCAACCCTACGGTAGCGGCCATGAACCCGAACTTGATTCCCACGGATACCCGACACCGGCTGGCGCACCTGCTGAACGGCGCGGCTCGCCAGCTCCGCGCGGCGCGAGAGGCAGCCGAGCAGGCGCACCAGGTCGTGGGTGGCTCCCAGTTCTACGGCGTGGACGGCGTCAACACCGCCGCCGAACTGGAAGACGCCATCAACAGCCTGCTGGATCAGATCCAGGTCTGCGCCAGCATAGCGACCCTCACCGCCGAACGGCTGGAATATGCGGTGCCGCGCGATTCCTCCAAACAAAAGCAGCGGTAACCCGACCGGCGGGCCAGCCGGCGGGAACCGTCGCCGGACGGCTCTCAGTACAGACTCAATTCGACACGCAAGTGGTCGGACTCGACCGTCACCGATTTGAGGAGCAGTTGCGCCAGCAGGTGCTTGAAATTTTTCTGATCCAGCGTGTAGACCGGCGTAGCGGACAGCACGGAATCGAGCGCCGCCTCGGCGATTTTCAGCACGGCGGTCCGCTGGCCGAACCCAGCGGAGGACGAACCGAACGGTCGCAGGACAGGTTCGAGCAGATAAAACTCGCCCCGCTCCCGCCGGTAGTGCAGCCGCACCTCGATCAAGCCGCGCCACTCCTGGCCAGCTCCACCGGGCAGCGTCACCCGCAAGGTGATTTCGATGCCAATCCTGTTGGCGGACGCATTCAGCCGCACTTGAGGACCCGTCAAGGTCAGAACGAACCCGTACTTCTCCTTTCGAACCGGGAAGCGAGCTTCGATGATCCGCTGCGCGGTGTCGCGGGGTATGCGGATCTTGTAGAAGGTTTTCAGCGCCTGGTTGGCGACGGTCAGCAGCCCGGCCAGCGCCCAGTCCAACAGTTTCAACCAGCGTGTTCCTCCAGGGTTCGGGAAATTTTCACAGTGTAGCCCGGAAAATCGAGGCCCCCGCCACCCACCGCGTGTGGATGTCGCGGTTGGCGCCGATGACATTCCGGGGTGAAAGGCATCCAACGATGCCATGACACGAGGGTCAGACCTATACGGATCGTCATTTGCAAGACAACCAAGACTCCAACCATCGCAACGAGGTCACTTCCCATGAAAATCGCCGTGTTCAGCAGCAAATCCTACGACCGTCATTCGCTGGAGGCGCACAACGCCCCGTTCGGCCACGAACTGACCTTCTTCGAACCGCGCCTGTCGGCGGAAACCGTGGCGCTGGCGCGCGGGTTTCCCGGCGTCTGCGTCTTCGTCAACGACCGCTGCGACGCCGCCGTGATCGACGATCTGGCCCGGCACGGCACGACCCTCATCGCCACCCGCAGCGCCGGCTACAACCAGATCGATCTGGCGGCGGCGGCCCGGCACGGCGTCACGGTGGCGCGGGTGCCGGCCTATTCGCCCAACGCGGTGTCGGAATTCACGCTGGCCCTGATCCTGACTCTGGGGCGCAAGACGCACAAGGCCTACAACCGCAGCCGCGAGTTCAACTTCGAGATCGCCGGGCTGGAAGGTTTCGAGCTGCGCGACAAGACGGTCGGGGTGTTCGGCACCGGCAAGATCGGCCAGATGGTGATCAAGAATCTGAGCGGCTTCGGCTGCCGCATCCTGGCCTACGACAAGTTTCCCAACGACGCCGTCACGCCATGGGCGACCTACGTGGACGGCCCCACCTTCGCCCGCGAGTCGGACATCATCACCTTGCACTGTCCGCTGACCCCCGACACCCATCACATCCTCAACGAGCAAACCCTGCCCTACCTCAAGGACGGCGTGTTCATCGTCAACACCAGCCGCGGCGCGCTGCTCGATACCGACAAGATGATCCGCTTCCTCAAGAGCGGCAAGATCGGCTATCTGGCCATCGACGTGTACGAGGAGGAAGCCGACTATTTCTACAGCGACCTGTCCGACAAGGTGCCGACCAACGACGAACTGGCGCGGCTGCTGACCTTCCCCAACGTGCTCGTCACTTCGCACATGGCCTTCCTCACCGACCACGCCCTGCGCAATATCGCCGAAACCACCCTGGGCAACTGCGCCGAGTTCGAACGCACCGGGCAATGCGCCAATCAGGTGCGGGAATGAGAAGCCGCGACAAAACAGTCTTGTCAAGGATTTCAAAGGATCGGAAGAACCGAGCCGCGCCACTGTAAGTTTTCGATCCCTGCTCCGACTAAACCCGCAAACTCCTTTCCTCGAGCCACTGCCCGAAACCCGGGCGCCGGAGCCCACATCCATGAACTCACGCAAGCTATTGCTGATCGGGGCGATCGTCCTGCTGGTCGGCGCCTTCTTCACCTTCGATCTGGGCCGCTACCTCAGCCTGGACTTCTTCAAATCCCAACAGGCCGCCATCGAAACCTATCGCGCGGCGCAACCGGCCTTGACCGCCGGCATCTTCTTCGCCATCTACGTCGCGGTGACCGGCCTGTCGCTACCGGGCGCGGCGATCATGACCCTGGCCGCCGGTGCCATCTTCGGGCTGCTGTGGGGCACGGTGATCGTCTCCTTCGCCTCGACCCTCGGCGCCACCCTCGCCTTTCTCGCCGCGCGCTTCGTGATGCGCGACGGGGTGCAAAGCCAATTCGGTGACAAACTGAAAGCCATCAACGCCGGGGTGGAAAAGGAAGGCGGCTTCTACCTGTTCACTCTGCGGCTGGTGCCGATCTTCCCCTTCTTCGTCATCAACCTGGTGATGGGCCTTACCCCCATCCGCACCGGGACGTTCTACTGGGTCAGCCAGATCGGCATGTTGGCCGGCACCTTGGTCTACGTAAACGCCGGCACCCAACTGGCGCAAATCGACTCATTACGCGGCATTCTGTCCCCGGGTCTGCTGGCTTCCTTCGCCCTGCTGGGCATCTTCCCCCTGGTCGCCAACAAGATCGTCGCCGCGATCAAGGCACGGCGGGTCTACGCGAAGTGGCAAAAACCTGCCCACTTCGACCGTAATCTGGTGGTCATCGGCGCTGGCTCCGCTGGACTGGTCACCGCCTACATCGCCGCGGCGGTCAAGGCCAAGGTGACGCTGATCGAGAAGCACAAGATGGGCGGCGACTGCCTGAACACCGGCTGCGTCCCTTCCAAGGCGCTGATTCGCTCGGCCAAGCTGCTATCCCATATGCGTCGCTCCCAGGAATTCGGCATCCACAAGGCCGAGGCCGAATTCGACTTCGCCGAGGTGATGGAACGGGTGCAAAAGGTGGTCAAGGCGGTCGAACCGCACGATTCGGTGGAGCGTTACACCGATCTGGGCGTGGACGTGGTTGAAGGCACGGCGAAAATCACCTCGCCCTGGACGGTGGACGTGACCACGGTGGATGGAACACGGACCTTGACCACCCGCGGCATCGTCATCGCCGCCGGCGCCCGGCCGTTCGTGCCGCCGATTCCGGGGCTGGAACTAGTCGGCTACCTCACCTCCGACAACGTCTGGGAACTGCGCGAGCTGCCCCGGCGGCTAGTGGTGCTGGGCGGCGGGCCGATCGGTTCGGAACTGACCCAAACCTTCGCCCGTCTCGGCGCCCAGGTCACTCAGGTGGAGATGTCGCCGCGCATCATGATCCGGGAAGATCCGGAAGTCTCGGAACTGGTGACGCGGCGCTTCCGGGCGGAAGGCATCGAGGTGCTCGTCAACCACAAGGCCAAACAGTTCGAAATCGAGAACGGCGAAAAGGTGCTGATCGCCGAGCATGACGGCCAGGACGTGCGCATCCCCTTCGATCAGGTGCTGGTCGCGGTCGGCCGGGTGGCCAACACCCAGGGCTACGGACTGGAGGAACTCGGCATCCCCACCACGCCCGCCCGCACGGTGGAAACCAACGAATACCTGCAAACCCTCTACCCCAACATCTACGCCGCCGGCGACGTGGCCGGACCGTTCCAGTTCACCCACACCGCCGCCCATCAGGCCTGGTACGTCGCGGTAAACGCCCTGTTCGATCCGTTCAAGAAATTCAAGGCCGATTATTCGGTGATCCCCTGGTCCACCTTCGTCGAGCCCGAAGTCGCCCGGGTCGGCCTGAACGAGCAGGAAGCCAAGGCCCAGGGCATTCCCCACGAAGTCACGGTATACGGCATCGACGATCTGGATCGCGCCATCGCCGACGGCGAGGCCCACGGCTTCGTCAAGGTGCTGACCGCACCGGGCAAGGATCGGATTCTGGGCGCCACCATCGTCGGCGAACATGCCGGCGATCTGCTGGCCGAGTATGTGCTGGCGATGCGCCACGGCATCGGCCTGAACAAGATTCTCGGCACCATCCACATCTACCCGACCCTGGCGGAAGCCAACAAGTTTGCGGCCGGCGTCTGGAAGAAAGCCCACGCGCCCGAAAAACTGCTGGCCTGGGTGGAACGCTTCCACGCCTGGCGGCGCGGTCCAGCCGGGCGCGAAGCGGAACCGGCTGTTCAAAAGGCCAAAGCCACGGTCTGACAGGAACCGACCACGCAACCCGCAACTTCCCCAACCCAAGGAAATCGCCATGTCCAGCAAACTCATGCCCCGCCAACCCGTTCCCGCGCTCAAGGTGACGACCGTCGAGCACGGCGACTGGGATCTGGCCGCCCAACATCCCGCGCATTTCACCCTGATCCTGGTCTATCGCGGCCTGCATTGTCCGGTCTGCCGAGGCTATCTCAAGGAACTGCAATCCCTGCTGGGCGAGTTTGAAGCGCACGGTATCAACGTGCTGGCGCTGTCCACCGACGACGAGGAACGGGCACGGGCCACCCATGCGCAGTGGGGATTGACCGGCTTGCCGCTGGGCTACGGCCTGTCCATCGACGCCGCCCGCGCCTGGGGTTTGTACATTTCCACCAGCCGGGGCGTAACCTCGGTCGGCGTCGAGGAGCCGGCCCGGTTCGCGGAACCGGGGCTGTTCCTGATCCGGCCCGACGGCACTCTCTACGCCGCCTCGGTGAACACCATGCCGTTCGCCCGCCCGCACTTCAAGGACGTGCTCATGGCGCTGGATTTCATCATCAAGAACGATTATCCGGCGCGGGGCGAAGCCTGACCGGGGTTCTCTTGCAACTCCCCCGGCATGACGCCATCATCCGGCCCGATGGCCTGCGTTCGCGGGCCCTTCGGCGCCGGAGAACGGGGAATGAGCGTTGCCAACAACTCTTCAGCCAGCGGGAACGATCCGTCGCACCTGCTCCGGGACGAGGAATTCCTAAAGAGCTTGCGCCGCGACATGATTCGTTTTGGGGAACTGCAACTGCGCGACCCGGCCGCCGCCGAGGACATGGCGCAGGAAGCGCTCGCCGCCGCCGTCAGCGGCCAGGCGCGCTTTTCCGGCCGGGCCGCCCTGAAAACCTGGGTGTTCGCCATTCTCAAAAACAAGATCGCGGACTACCTGCGCCAGCGCCGGCGCACCGTGGATGCCACCAGCCTGGCGCGGGAACCCGGCGACGCGGCGGATTTCGACGACCTGTTCAACCGCAAGGGCTTTTGGATACCGGACGAGCGCCCCGACGACTGGGGCAATCCAGAATCCGCCTTTGCCCAGCATCAGTTCTGGGCGATCTTCGAAATCTGTCTGACGCAGTTGCCGGAGAACACCGCCCGCGTGTTCATGATGCGCGAATTTCTCGGTTTCGATACGTCTGAAATCTGCCGGGAACTGGGCATCACCACCAGCAATTGCCACGTCATCCTGCACCGCGCCCGCATGGGGCTCCGACTCTGCCTGGACCTGCGCTGGTTCGGATCGGAGGGCTAATCGATGTTGACCTGCAAGCAAGTCACGCGCCTGCTGTCCGAAGCGCGGGAACGCGAACTCCAGTGGCGGGAACGAATCCCGCTGAAGCTGCACCTGCTGATGTGCGCGGGTTGTAACAACTTTCGCAAACAAATGGATTTTCTGCACCGGGCGTGCCGCGAGTATGCCCAGGGGCGCTCGGATTCCACTCCGCCCTGAGAGATAAGGCACGCCGACCTGTCCGAACCGGCGGAGCGTGGGGTTCGCGCTCCGGCGTTGTCTATAATTTTCCGCACCTCTTTCTCCTACGGAGGATTGCCGCATGAGCCGCACCGGTCAAGATACGCTCCGCACCCGCAAGACCCTGACGATCGACGACAAGGTCTACGACTATTTCAGCCTGGAGGAAGCCGCGCGCCGGCTCGGCGACCTCTCCCGCCTGCCGTTTTCGCTCAAGGTGCTGCTGGAAAACCTGTTGCGCTTCGAAGACGGACAGTCGGTGACGGTGGCCGACATTGAGGCGGTTCGGGCCTGGCTGGACCGGCGCGGGTCCGATCAGGAAATCGCCTTCCGCCCGGCCCGCGTGCTGATGCAGGACTTCACCGGCGTGCCCGCCATCGTCGATCTGGCCGCCATGCGCGAGGCCATGACGGCGCTGGGCGACGACCCGCGCCGGATCAACCCCCTGACCACCGTGGATCTGGTCATCGACCACTCGGTCATGGTCGACGAATTCGGCACGCCGCGCGCTTTTCAGGCCAACGTCCGCCGGGAGTTCGAGCGCAACGGCGAACGCTACGCCTTTTTGCGCTGGGGCCAGCAGGCGTTCGCCAACTTCCGGGTCGTGCCGCCCGGCACCGGCATCTGCCACCAGGTCAACCTGGAGTATCTGGCCAACACCGTCTGGGTCGAGGAGGAAGAAGCCACGGGCCGGCCGCTGGCCTACCCCGACACGCTGGTGGGCACCGACAGCCATACCACCATGATCAACGGCCTGGCCGTGCTGGGCTGGGGCGTGGGCGGAATCGAGGCGGAGGCCGCCATGCTGGGCCAGCCGGTGTCGATGCTGATCCCCGAAGTGGTGGGCTTCCGGCTGAGCGGCCAGTTGCGCGAGGGCGCGACCGCGACCGATCTGGTGCTGACCGTGACCCAGATGCTGCGCCAGCAGGGCGTGGTCGGCAAGTTCGTGGAGTTTTACGGCCCCGGCCTGGATCACCTATCGCTGGCCGACCGCGCCACCATCGCCAACATGGCGCCGGAGTACGGCGCGACCTGCGGCTTCTTTCCCATCGACGGCGAAACCCTGCGCTACCTGGCGTTCTCCGGGCGCGACCCGCATCAGGTCCGCCTGGTCGAGGCTTACGCCAAAGCCCAGGGCCTGTGGCGCGAGTCCGACCAACCGGAGCCGCTGTTCACCGCCAGCCTGGAGCTGGATCTCGGCGCCGTCGAGCCTTCCCTGGCTGGCCCCCGCCGCCCGCAGGACCGGATCGCGCTGTCCGCCGCCGCCGCCCGCTTCGCCGACTATCTGGCGGAAACCGGCCGGTCGCCCCAGGCGGTTCCGGTGGCGGGAAGCGATTATGCGCTGGAAGACGGGCATGTCGTGATCGCCGCCATCACCAGTTGCACCAACACCTCCAACCCCTCGGTCATGCTGGCCGCCGGACTGCTGGCCCGCAACGCCACGGCGCGGGGTCTAAAAGCCAAGCCTTGGGTAAAAACTTCGCTCGCCCCCGGCTCCCAGGTGGTCACCGACTATCTGGACAAGGCCGATCTGCAATCGGCGCTGAGCGCGCTCGGCTTCGATCTGGTCGGCTACGGCTGCACTACCTGCATCGGCAACTCCGGACCGCTGCCGGAACCGATCGCCGCGGCGGTCGAGGCCGGCGATTTGAGCGTGTGCGGCGTGCTTTCCGGCAACCGCAATTTCGAGGGACGAATCAACCCCCACGTCAAGGCCAACTACCTGGCCTCGCCGCCGCTGGTGGTGGCTTACGCACTGGCGGGCTCGCTCAAGGTGGATCTTTATCAAGATCCCATCGGCCAGGACTCGAACGGCCAGGACGTGTATCTCAAGGACATCTGGCCCTCCAGCGCGGACATCCGCCAGACCGTGGCCGATTGCCTGACGCCGGAGATGTTCCGCGCCCGCTACGCCAATGTGTTCGAGGGACCGGAGGAATGGCGGCGCATCGCCGTAACCACCGGCCAGACCTACCGCTGGGAACCGAACTCGACTTATGTGCGGCAACCGCCCTTCTTCACTGGGATACGGGCGGAACCGGATGCCATCGAGGATATTCGGGACGCCCGCTGCCTGGCGCTGCTGGGCGATTCGGTGACCACCGACCATATCTCGCCGGCCGGTTCCATCAAACCGGATTCGCCGGCTGGACGCTATCTGATCGAACACGGCGTGCAGCCGCTGGATTTCAACTCCTACGGCGCGCGGCGCGGCAACCATGAAGTGATGATGCGCGGCACCTTCGCCAACATCCGCATTCGCAACGAAATGCTGCCGGGCATCGAGGGCGGCGTTACCGTTCATGTCCCCAGCGGCGAGCGGCTCAGCATTTACGACGCCGCCATGCGTTATCAGGCGGAAGGAACGCCGCTGGTGATCGTGGCCGGGCAGGAGTACGGCACCGGCTCGTCCCGCGACTGGGCGGCCAAGGGCACCCGGCTGCTCGGCGTGCGCGCCGTGGTCGCCGAGAGCTTCGAGCGCATCCACCGCTCCAATCTGATCGGCATGGGGGTGCTGCCGGTCCAGTTTGTGGACGGGACCACGCGCAAAACCTTGGGTCTGGACGGAACGGAACATTTCGACCTGGGCGGCGTGGCGACCGGCTTACAGCCCCGCGCCCGGCTGACTCTGAACGTGCGCCGGGCCGATGGCCGAACCGAAGCCGTACCCGTGCTTTGTCGCATCGACACCCTTGACGAGCTGGACTACTACCGCCACGGCGGCATCCTGCACTACGTGTTGCGCGATTTGGGGAGGAATGGCTGATGGCGCTGAAACTCACCTACTACTATCGCCTGCCGGCCAGCGTCACCAGCCACGCCGCCGTAATCGGCCATTTGCGCGAAGTGCTTAACGTGTTTGCGAGCAAGGCCGATTGCAGCAAGTTCTACATCGGCATCACCAACGACCTGAAGCGACGCCAACGCGAACATGAGCGCGAGCGGCCCGAGTACACCCTGATGTGCGCCATCTACAAGGAAGAGATCAATATCGTCTCGGACAGCTTTCACAATCTGGAAGCCGCCGCCGTGGCCCAGTTCCGAGGGGGCGTCATCAACAAGGCCACCAACCGGGTCCTGCGCTGCGGCAACGACGCAAGCGGATCGCAGGCCAAGAACTGGCTCTACCTGCTGGTCGACAAGCGCGACGTGAGCGACATCCCCTTGCACAGCCGGGAATCCGCCATGTGGGGCGACGAATTCTAACAACGATCTCAAGCGATGCGGGGGATCGAACGGCATGGAAGTCCGATGACTGTCCCCGATCCCGATTCCGGGGTACGGCGCGCCCCTACCCCGGCTCGGCCGCCGGGGGCGGGAGCAGCAACGCCCAATGCTCCCGCAGTTCAGGCAGACTGTCTTCGTGCGCCAGCACCACCACCTCGTCCTTGAGCTTGAGCACGAAATCCGCCCTGGGCAAAATCATCTGGTCGTGGCGGTAGACGCAGATGGCCGCGCAGTGTTTCGGCAGTGACAGCTCCTCAAGGGTACCCGTGTCCTCCTCGCGGACGATGAAGGAAAACATCCGCGCCCCGCATTTGAAAAACTCGGCGAAATCTTCGGGCAGGGTGCCGAACGCCAAGTCGGCCAGCGCGCGCGCGGCCTGTTGGTGCGGGATGATCAGGTCGGTCAAGCCCAGTTCGATACAGACCTGCTGGAACTCGGCGTCGTCGATCTTGGTGAAGATACGGCGAAACCGGAGCGAGCGCCCAACCAGGCTGGCCAGGATATTGGACTGATCGTTGTCGGTAACGCAGCACAACACGTCGGTGTGCTGGGGTCCGACCTCCCTGAGCACCGCCGGCTTCGAGCCGTCGCCGTGAATGAAACCGCAGTCGAGCGTGTCGGCCAGCGCCTCGATGCGCTCCTTGTCCCGTTCGACGATCACCACCTCCGCCCGGCGGCGGATCAGAATTTCCGCCGCGCCAACCGTGGTCAGTCCCGCTCCGACAAACGCGATTCTCATGCTTCCTCCGCCGTTCTGCCCCACCAGGTCCTCGGGTAAATCAGGATGAGGAGCGCCATCACCTCGACCCGCCCCATCAGCATATCCGCGCACAGCACGATTTTCAGCAGCGGATGCAGGTCGGGACTGGCAACCCCGGCGCTCAGGCCGCAGGTCGACAGCGCGGACACGACCTCGAACAGGGCGGCCAGCGGATCGACGCCATACAGCAGGAACGGCAGCCAGGACAGCAGCGCGGCCAGCGCATAGGCAGTCACGATGCCGATCACCGCCTCCAGTTCCACGCCGTTGAGCCGGCGGCCCGCGACATAAAGTTCGATGACGGCGTGGCGTGGCGCGGCGGTCCGGGCGAACAGCAGTTGCAGCAATCGGATCAGCACCAGCCAGCGCAGCACCTTGATGCCGCCGGCGGTCGAGCCCATGTCGCCGCCGATGCCCATGCTGACGATCAACACCACTTGCGCCGCCGCCGGCAATTCGGCCACCGGCATGTTGGCGAATCCGGTGGTGGTTTGGGCCGAAACCGCCAGAAAGGCGGCGTCCGCCAGCCGGACCGGTCCGGCAAAGGCGAAGCAGGCGGCCAGCGCCGCAAAGGTGATCAGGCAGCCGAGCCACAGGGCTCGCACCTCCGGGTCGGCGTACAACAGGCGCGGTCCCGCGCTCCAGGCGCGATATTGCAGCGAAAAGGAGGTCGCGCCGAACAGCATGACGAGCGCGAGCACCACGAAGTGGGCCAAGGACCCCAGAACGTCCAGACGGTCGTAACCGGCAAAGCCGCCGGTGGACACCGCCGCCAGCGTGTGAGTCAGCGCATCGAACGGCGTCGCCCCGGCCAGCCAGAGCAACACGATGCCGGCGACGGTCAGCGCGACGTACACGGCCAGCACCTGCCGGGCACGCCAGCGCGTGCCGGTCACCAGTTCCGTCGCATCGGTTTCGGCGCCGGCCAGCCGGCGGGTGGCCGCGCTCGGCGCCAGAATGAAAGCGAGCGCCAGCACCGTGATGACCAGCCCTCCATACCACTGCAACCAGGCGCGGGCGAACAGAAAGGTGGGACCGTGCCCTTCGACGGTCGGCAGGGTCGACAGGCCGGTGGTGGTGACGCCGGAGGTCGCCTCGAACAGGGCATCCAGAGCAGCCAGCCCTTCCGCCATCAGGGGCCAGGCCATCGAAACCGCCGCCATCAGAAAAGCCAGCACCGTGACCACCAGCGCCTCGTTGATCTGGATTTTCTGGGGCGCGGCGATGCGCGCCAGCCCGCCTCCACCGGCCGCCAGCAGCAGCGCGACCAGGGCAAAGCGGCTCGCGCTCTCATAGGCGTTGTACTGAAGCGCGACGAGAACCGGAACGGCCGCCATCGGCGCCATCGATAGCAACAGCACGCCGAGATACTTCAGCACGACCCGACGCCGGACGGCGAAAACCAGCAGTCGAATGCTCTGTTCGGTCATTCTTTTCTTCTTCCGGAATCACTCGGGCCACTCGGGCGCGGTCGATGGAACAAGTCGGACAGGCGGACGCTCCACTCCGGCAGGCTAGATTCACGACCAAACTCGGGCACAGCGAAAACCGATACCGAAATTGCGCGTATCGGGGGCACGACCGCGACGGAACGCTGCCCGCACGATACGCGCGGAATCGGCCCAGGACCCACCACGCAGGACACGGCTCGGGCTGGCTTCACTGCTCACCCAGGCCGAACCATCAGCCGGGGCATCTTCGTAGTCATCGTGCCAGTGATCCTGGGTCCACTCCCAAACATTACCCAGCATGTCACACAGTCCCCAGGGATTGACCCGTTTTAGTTTGACCGGCCGTGTACCTGCTCGTGTGTGTGGATACTGCTTCTCTGGCCGGCTTGAGCTGTCGTATCCGTCAGTCAGATCGAAATCGACGCCACTGTTGCCGCCGTACCAAGCAATCGGGTCCAGGGCCGGGGCATTATTAACGCCCAGGATTTCCAAAGCCCCGGTGTAGATCGCCGTCTCCGTTCCAGCCCGGCAGGCATATTCCCATTGCGCTTCGCTGGGCAGCGCCAGATCGAGACCGGGAATTCGGGCGTTGATGCGCGTCAGAAAGTCCTGTACGTCGTTCCAACTGACATTTTCCACTGGCCGGGTCGGACTCTGGAACCGGCTCGGGTTCTTCTCCATCACCACATCCCACAGCGCCTGGGTGCAGGGC
>CAVOGC010000037.1:0-12102 GCA_963695105.1 uncultured Gammaproteobacteria bacterium
GGCCGAACCGTTGCGGATGGAGGAACCGCCGATCAGCCGATGAACAGTTCATCCAGGCGGATTTCCGCCGCTGGCAACAGAACGGGCGCCAATCCGCCTTCCCGCGCCTGCCAACGGGTTTGATAAACACCGCGTTCCGGTTGCGGATCGCGGTAGATCTCAACGTGACGGCGGCGCGGCCCCACCACCAGCCACACTTCGGGAATGCCGTGCCGGGCGTAGAGCGGCGCCTTGGTCTTGCGGTCGAATTGCGCCGTGCTGTCCGATACCTCAATCAGCAGCAATACATCCCCGGCGCGGGGATGCGCACTCAAATAGTAATCCGCGCGCGGGCGCAGCAGGACCAGATCGGGCTGCGGTTCCGAATGATCGTCCAGCACAACGGGGCTTTGCACCCGAACTATTGCCTGTTTGCCGACGGTGTATGCCAACAAACCTGTCAGGATATCCACGGTTCCCGCGTGAAAACTGCCAATCGGCGCCATCTCGAATAACTCCCCATCAAGCAATTCCAGCCGCGCTTCCGGGTCGAGAAAGCCGGTTTCCCCCATGCGCTGAAATTCATCCACCGTCCATAGATGCCGGATCGGACCGGTTTTTGCGGCGGGCTGAATCGCTGGCGATAACGATGCGGATGCAGCCATGAATTTTCCCTCCGTCGATCACTCGTTCAATGACTCTGGTCGGGCGGCTCGTCGCCGCCGATCCGACTCGGGGTCGGGCCGTTCTGCCGCTTGTACTTGGCGTCCTGCCGCTTGTGGTAGGGCCGGATGGCCGGGCTGGTCAGGGTTTCGAAACTGATGGCGCAGATCGCCATGCCGGGCCGCAGCGCCAACGGCAGCTTGCCACTGTTGAAGCACTCCAGCACGATGGCGCCGCTCCAGCCGGGATCGATGCGATGCGCGGTGACATGCACCATCAATCCCAACCGGGCCAGGCTGGAGCGGCCATCCAGCCAGCCGACCAGATCGTCCGGCACGGTAATGGTCTCGACGGTGGCCGCCAGCGCCAGCTCGCCGGGATGGATGAAAAACGCGCCGTCCACGCCGATCCGGATCTCCTTGCTCATGATCCGATTGATGGCGTGATCCACTTCTTCCCGCGGCCCGCTGAGGTCGATATGCGACGCGGCGTGATCGTTGAACACCCGGAAGCGGCTGCCCAGATGCAGGTCCACGCTGACGCCGTTGATCCGGCCGGACGGCGGGCGCGGTTCGATACGGATTTTGCCTTCGTCCAGACAGCGTTCGATATCGCGATCGCACAGCCGCATGTCGGCGAACCTCAGGTGTTTTGAATCACGATACTGGGGAACTTGTGACTGTAGTTCCTGGCTTGCAGCGACAGCCGGGCCGCGGCGCGGCGGGCGATCTCCCGATACAGGCCGGCGATGCGGCTGTCCGGCTCCGCCACCACCGTGGGCCGGCCGCCATCGGTTTCCTCGCGGATGCGAATGTCCAGCGGCAGCGAGCCGAGAAAGGGCACGTCGTACTGCTCCGCCATGCGCTGGCCGCCGCCCGCCCCGAAGATATGCTCCTCGTGGCCGCATTGCGAGCAGATGTGGATGCTCATGTTCTCGACGACACCCAGCACCGGTATTTCTACTTTCTCAAACATCTTCAATCCTTTGCGAGCATCCAGCAAGGCGATGTCCTGCGGCGTGGTGACGATGATCGCGCCGCTGACCGGCACTTTCTGCGAGAGGGTCAACTGCGTGTCGCCGGTACCCGGCGGCAGATCGATGATGAGATAATCGAGATCGTGCCAGCGGGTATCCCGCAGCAGTTGTTCGAGGGTCTGGGTCACCATCGGCCCGCGCCAGACCATCGGCGTGTCCTCCTCGATCAGATAGCCGATCGACATGGACTGGATGTTGTAGCTGACGACTGGATTCAGCGTCTTGCCGTCCGGCGATTCCGGCTGCTGGCGCGCGCCCAACATGCGCGGCTGGCTGGGGCCGTAGATGTCGGCGTCCAGCAGCCCCACCCGGCCACCCTCGACGCTGAGCGCCAGGGCCAGGTTGACCGCCGTGGTGGATTTACCGACCCCACCCTTACCGGACGCCACGGCGATGATGTTGCGCACGCCCGGCATCGGTTTCAGCCCCTTTTGCACTTCGTGGGCGATCACCTTGCACTCCACCCGAACCACCGCCTCGACGGCGCCCAGCGCCACCAACCGTTCGCGCAGGGCCGCAACCAGCGCATCCCGATAGCCCGCCGCCGGGAATCCCAGTTCCACATCGACCTCGATCCGGCCGGCTTCGATCCGGATGTCCTTGACGCACTTGGCGGCGATCAAATCCTGTTCGAGATACGGGTCCACATAGCCCTTGAGGGCGGTTTCCACATCGGCGCGCGATACAGCGGTCATAAGCAGGGTTTCTCCCGAGAGATAGGTTTGATTCGATACCGGAAAACCAGGCGCTGATACTTCCATCGCGCCCGGCGCAGTCGCTCAATACCCGACGAGACACTTTTGCCGGGCGGCATCCAGCCTGAGGCGGGTATCCGCCTTCAGGGCCGCGATCACGCATTGCCAGTACGAGGGCTGGTAGTTACTCGCCATGCTCTGGCAATCGACCTGATTCAGCGTTTGTGGCGATTCGCCATGCCGTTCCGCCAGGGACACCGCCTGCTGACAAAAATCCGCGCTCCAGATTTCCTCCGCCAGCGCGCCCTGAGGGTGGGCTGGACCCGCACCCGCCAGTCCGGCGACCACCACGACCCCACTGAAAATCATTTTGATCCGCATAAATACCTCCTCGTCTCTGCCCAAAACCGCATGGCGGGCGCTCCGCTCGGCGGATGACAGCCATGCGGCAATGCTGCTAACGTAGCGGCCTTTCCGACCGACCGCAACGATCCGGACCATGAGCGACCAAACCCGCCGCATCCTTGTCACCAGCGCCCTGCCCTACGCCAACGGCCCGATCCACATCGGCCACCTGGTCGAATACATCCAGACCGACATCTGGGTTCGCTTCCAGAAACTGCGCGGCCATGAATGCTACTACCTTTGCGCCGACGACGCTCACGGCACTCCGATCATGCTGCGGGCCGAACAGGACGGCGTGACTCCGGAACAACTGATCGAGCGGATCTGGCGCGAGCATCGAGCCGATTTCGGCGATTTCCTGATCGAGTTCGACAACTATTACTCCACGCATTCCCCGGAATGCCGTCAGTACGCCGAACTGATCTATCGGCGACTGAACCAAGCCGGACACATCAGCCGCCGGGTCATCACCCAAGCCTTCGATCCGGAAAAGCAGATGTTCCTGCCGGACCGCTTCATCAAGGGCGAATGTCCGCGCTGCGGCACGCCCGATCAGTACGGCGATAGTTGCGAAAACTGCGGCGCCACCTACGCCCCCACCGACCTGAAAAACCCGCGTTCGGTCCTGTCCGGCGCAACGCCAATCACCAAGGAATCGCTGCACTTTTTTTTCAAACTGACTGATTTCGAGGCCATGCTGAAGGACTGGATCGCCAGCGGGCCGATCCAGCCGCAGATGATCAACAAACTCAACGAATGGTTCACCGCCGGCTTGCAGGAGTGGGACATCTCCCGCGACGCGCCGTACTGGGGCTTTGAAATCCCCGACGCGCCCGGCAAGTACTTCTACGTCTGGCTGGACGCGCCGATCGGCTACATGGCCAGTTTCCAGAACTTCTGCGATCGCACCGGGCTGAACTTCGACGATTTCTGGAGCCCCAACAGCGACGCCGAGGTTTACCATTTCATTGGCAAGGACATCGCCTACTTTCACATCCTGTTCTGGCCGGCGGAGCTGACCGGAGCCGGTTTCCGCAAGCCGACCGCCGTGCATTGCCACGGTTTTCTGACCGTGGACGGCCAGAAAATGTCGAAATCGCGCGGCACCTTCATCAAGGCTCGCACCTATCTCAATCATCTGCGGCCGGAGTATCTGCGCTACTACTTCGCCACCAAGCTGAGCGACGGCATCGACGACCTCGACCTCAACTTCGAGGACTTCCTGCACCGGGTCAACAGCGACCTGGTCGGCAAGCTGGTCAACATCGCCAGCCGCAGCGCCGGCTTCATCACCCGCCGCTTCGACGGCCGACTGGCCGATCGTCTGGCCGAACCGGGGTTGTACGCCGAGTTTGTCGCCGCCGCCGATTCCATCGCCCAGGCTTACGAAGGGCGGGAATTCGGCCGGGCCATGCGCGAGATCATGGCGCTGGCCGACCGCGCCAATCAGTACATCGACGAGAAGAAACCCTGGACGCTGGCCAAACAGCCCGGCGCCGAGGCCGAAGTGCAGGCCGTTTGCAGCCTGGGGCTCAACCTGTTCCGGGTGCTGGCGCTGTACCTCAAGCCGGTGCTGCCCGGTCTGACCACGCGGGTCGAACAGTTCCTGCAAATCCCGCCGCTGCGCTGGAGCGATGCCGGCAACCCGCTGCTCGGCCACGCCATCGCCGAGTTCAAGCCGCTGATGCAGCGGGTGGAAATGGCGCGGATCGCGGCGATGATCGAGGAATCCAGGGAAGGCCACCCCAGCGGCGAGGCGGCGCCCGCACCGGGCGGGCCGCTGACCAGCGATCCGCTCGGCCCCACCATTAGCATCGAGGATTTCGCCAAGGTGGACTTGCGGGTAGCGCGGATCGTCAAGGCCGAAGCGGTGGCGGGCGCCGATAAGCTGGTGCGGCTGGAACTGGATCTCGGCGGCGAAACTCGTCAAGTCTTCGCCGGCATCAAGGCTGCCTATGCTCCGGAGGACTTGCAAGGCCGGCTGACCGTGCTGGTCGCCAACCTCGCCCCACGCAAGATGCGTTTTGGCGTTTCCGAAGGCATGGTGCTGGCGGCCGGCGGCGGGAGCGGCATCTACCTGCTCGACCCGGACACCGGCGCGGAACCGGGGATGCGGGTCAAATAATCAACGCGCGCCCTTGCCCCACAGGATGGTATGAACGGTCTGTAGCAGAATGACGACATCGAAGAAGAAGCTGTAATTCTTGATGTAATACAAGTCGTACTGCAATTTCTCGCGCGCATCCTTTTCGGAAGCGCCATAGGGGTAGCAAATCTGCGCCCAGCCGGTGATGCCCGGCTTGACCATATGACGCATGGAATAGCAGGGGATCGCCCGGCACAAATCGGCCACGAACTGCGGCCGTTCCGGCCGCGGGCCGACGAAGCTCATATCGCCGCGCAGCACGTTGAACAACTGGGGCAACTCATCGATGCGGGTTTCGCGCAGCACCGCGCCGACCCGCGTGATCCGCGAGTCATTTTGTTGAGCCCAGACCGCCTTGCCTCCTTTTTCGGCGCCGACGACCATGCTGCGAAATTTGATGACCTCGAACAGCCGGTCCTTGAACCCAACCCGGGTCTGCCGGTACAAGATCGGTCCGCGGCCGCCCGACTCCAGCCAGATGGCCAAGGTCGCCACCAACATGAACGGCCAAGTCAGCGCCAGCAACAATAAACTGGTGGTGACATCGAACATCCGCTTCACGGTGCTTCTGAACCCTCTTCCCTGGAACCCTTCGGCAAAGATAATGCTGCTCGGCCGCAGCGCTTCCAGTTGGATCTTGCCGGTCTGCCGCTCGAAGAAACCCAGAAAATGACTGATCGCAATTCCATTGATCTTGCAATCCAGAATCTCGTCGATGGGAAACCCCTTGCGCCGGTCATCCATGGCCACCACGATCTCGTCAACGTGCAACTCATCCGCCAGATCGGGCAGGTTGCTGGTCGCCTGCAACATGCGATCAGCCGGCACTCTCGGCGTTTCGTGCTCGTGGACTTGGATATAGCCGGAGACCAGGAAACCCAGGGTTCCCTGCTGCCGCAGCGCCTCAATCTCGGCCGCATGTTCGCCCACGCCCAACACTAGCACCCGGCGCTTGAGTTGATCGTGCCTGGAGACCTTGAAGAAAATGAAGCGCAACAACAGCACGCTCAGAAAGGCGACCCCAATCGCGAGGCTGAACTCGCCACGGCCGAGCGCAAGGTCGGGCGCCAAGTAGTAAAGCAAGGTCATCGTGAACAGCCCGAACAGGAAGCTGACACCAACCCGCAGCAGCATTTCGCCCCTGCCGCTCCAGAAATTGCGCTCGTACAAACCCAGCGCGATCATGATCGTCAACATGACGAACATGAATGCCAACGCGCTCGGGGCAACCTCGCTCATGCGAAACCAGCCTTCGTTCTGGACCAGCACAAAATACAGCGACCGACCGAGATAGATTGACCAAAACAGGCTGAGCGCTTCCGCTCCCAACAATCCCCATAGCGACTGGGAAATATGGTGTGTGAGCAGGCGCATCATAGTGGTGGGATGCCCATGATCGGATGTGCCTTTTCTTCCATAAGGTCTGGGAAGCCGGATTTGGACCCTAAGTCCATATTGGCTGGAACGTAACCATAGTAGAGTTCATTTTGCGATAAAAGCCCGCCCATCGGCTCCGTCTCCTCCTCTATACTTGCCAGCATTTGCAACCTTCCCCGCAAACGGAGCAGCATCGTATGTTTGATCTTGCCACCACCCGCATCGGCATCGTCGGCCTCGGCTATGTGGGCTTACCTTTGGCGGTCGAATTCGGCAAGCAGTTCCCGACGATCGGTCTGGATATCAACGCCGCCCGCATCCGCGAGCTACAGGCCGGCAGCGACAGCACGCTGGAAGTCGCGCCCGAGGAACTGCGGCAAGCCCGCCACCTGCTTTATACCGACCGCGCCGAGGATTTGGCAAACGCAATGTCTACATCGTTACGGTGCCGACTCCGGTGGACGACTACAAGCGTCCGGATTTCGGTCCGTTGATCGGCGCCAGCACCACGGTGGGCCGGCTGTTGAAACCGGGCGACGTGGCGATTTACGAATCCACGGTCTACCCTGGCGCCACCGAGGAAGTCTGCGTGCCGATCCTGGAGCGGGAATCCGGCTTGCGTTTCAACACGGATTTTTTCGCCGGCTACAGCCCGGAACGCATCAACCCCGGCGACAAGGACCACCGGGTCACCACCATTCTCAAGGTGACGTCCGGTTCCACGCCGGAGGCGGCGGAGTTCGTGGACGCGATGTACCGGAGCATCGTGACCGCCGGCACCCACCGCGCTTCCAGCATCCGGGTGGCGGAGGCGGCCAAGGTGATCGAGAACACCCAGCGCGACGTCAACATCGCCCTGGTCAACGAGCTGGCCCTGCTGTTCAACCGCCTGGGCATCGACACCGAGGAAGTGTTGCGCGCCGCCGGCACCAAGTGGAATTTCCTGCCGTTCCGGCCGGGGCTGGTGGGCGGCCATTGCATCGGCGTCGATCCGTATTATCTGACCCACAAGGCCCAGCAGATCGGCCACCACCCGGAAATGATCCTGGCCGGGCGGCGCATCAACGACGGCATGGGCGCCTACGTGGTGCAACGGGTGGTCAAGCTGATGAACCAGCGCCGGATCGCGGTGATGGACGCCAAGGTGCTGGTGCTGGGCCTGACCTTCAAGGAAAACTGCCCGGATTTGCGCAACACCCGGGTGGTGGACATCGTTCGGGAATTTTGCGACTACAACGCCCATGTCGAGGTGTACGACCCGTGGGTGGACCCGCGGGAAGCGCGGCACGAATACGGCATCGACCCGGTCGCGGAGCTGCAATCGGGATATTACGACGCCATCATCCTGGCGGTGGGCCACCGCCAGTTCCACGAGATGGGGGCGGAAGGCATCCGCGCCGCCGGCAAACCCAACGCGGTGCTGTTCGATGTTAAATATTTACTGCCCGCCGACAGCGTGGATGGTCGGTTGTAAGGGCCAATGCGGAGTCCGCCATGAAAATTCTGGTCACGGGCAGCGCCGGCTTCATCGGCTCGACGCTGTCCCAACGGCTGCTGGATCGCGGTGATGAGGTCATCGGCTTCGACAACCTGAACGATTACTACGACGTGAATTTGAAGCGGGCGCGATTGGCCCGCCTGCAACGACACCCTGGATTTACCGAGACGTGCGCCAACCTGGAGGATCGGGCGGCGCTCACCGAAACCTTTGCTCGGCATCGGCCGCAGCGGGTGGTGAATCTGGCCGCCCAAGCCGGGGTGCGCTACTCGATGCAGAACCCGCACGCCTACGTCGATTCCAATCTGGTCGGCTTCGTCAATCTCCTGGAGGCTTGCCGCCATCATCAAGTCGAGCACCTGGTCTACGCCTCGACCAGTTCGGTGTACGGCGCCAACACCCGGATGCCGTTTTCGGTGCACGACAACGTCGATCACCCGCTCAGCCTGTACGCCGCCACCAAGAAAGCCAACGAGCTGATGGCGCACACCTACAGCCATCTGTACGGGCTGCCGGCCACCGGCTTGCGCTTCTTTACCGTTTACGGGCCGTGGGGCCGGCCGGACATGGCGCTGTTCCTGTTCACCCGCGCCATCCTGGCCGGCGAGCCGATCGACGTGTTCAACCACGGCCATCACCGCCGCGATTTCACCTATGTCGATGACATCGTCGAGGGAGTGGTTCGAGTGTTGGATCGGGTGGCGACACCGAACCCGGCCTGGTCGAGCGAGACGCCGGACCCGGCCACCAGCCGCGCGCCCTACCGGATCTACAACATCGGCAGCAACCGGCCGGTGGAACTGATGCGCTATATTGAAGTGTTGGAACAATGCCTGGGGCGGGTAGCGATCAAGAACATGCTACCAATGCAACCCGGCGATGTGCCGGATACCTATGCTGATGTCGAGGCGCTGGCCGAGGATGTCGGCTACCGGCCCGCTACCCCAGTCGAGGAAGGCGTGGCCCGCTTCGTGGCCTGGTATCGGGAGTACTACCGGGTCTAGGCCGAGCCGGTAGCCGCCTCATCCAACCGCCGCCACACGCAGGCACCGCCGCTTTTCTTGTCCAGCATGTCCAGATACTGGTCGTGGGCGGCGCGTTCCTCGGCGCTGGCGCGGAGCACCGGCAGCGGCGGCCGCGCCCGAGGTAGCGCCGCCCGTCGGCTCTCCTGGTTGCGTCGCACCGTGGCCGCGCTCTCCTGAACGAACAGCGAATCCTGCTGGCGAGTCATCGCCAGATAGACATCGGCCAGAATTTCCGCGTCGAGCAGGGCGCCGTGCAGGGCGCGCTGTGAGTTATCGACGCCGTAGCGCTTGCACAGGGCATCCAGGTTGTTGCGCTGGCCGGGATGGCGCTGGCGGGCCAGCAACAGCGTGTCCTCGACCCGGCAGATCTGCTCCAGCGTGCTCTGACCGAGCCCGCAGCGCCGCAACTCGTGATTGAGAAAACCCAGGTCGAAAGCCGCGTTGTGGATGATCAATTCCGCGCCCCGGATGAACTCCAGGAACTGATCGGCGATCTCGGCAAAACGCGGTTGATCGGCGAGGAACTCATTGGTCAGACCGTGAACCTTCATGGCTCCTTCGTCGATGGCGCGCTCCGGTCGCAGGTAGACGTGGAAGCGCTGCTCGGTCAGCCGCCGGTTCCGCAGTTCAATGCAACCGATTTCGATGACCCGATGCCCTTGAGCGGGATCGAGGCCGGTGGTTTCGGTGTCGAGAACAATTTGCCGTTCGTACATGCTTCTCGCTCCGTTCAGACTCCGCTTGTTTTGATGCGGGAAATCGCCGCCCGCGCCAGTTGGTCCACTCGCTCGTTCTCGGGATGGCCGCTGTGCCCGCGTACCCATTCCCACTCCACCTGATGCGCGGCCAGAGCGGCTTCCAGTCGCTGCCAGAGATCGACGTTCTTAACCGGCTGGCGGTCGGCGGTTTTCCAGCCGCGCCGTTTCCAGGCGGTTAGCCATTCGGTGATGCCCTTCATCACATACTGGCTGTCGGTGCAAATCCGCACCCGCATCGGCCGCTTCAGCGCCTCCAGGCCGTGGATGACCGCCAGCAATTCCATGCGGTTGTTGGTGGTGACCGGTTCGCCGCCAGACAGTTCTTTTTCATGCCCCTGGTATTGGAGTAACGCGCCCCAACCGCCGGGGCCGGGGTTGCCGGAACAGGCGCCGTCGGTGGACAGACTCACCCAGTCATCCGTGCCCGCCATCAGACCGCCACCACGCTATTACCCGTCGCTTCCAGATTCAAGGCCGCCGCCAACAGCGCTTGGGTATAGGGATGCTCGGGTTGCTCGAACACCCGTCGCGCCGGACCCGCCTCCACTACCCGGCCGTTCTTCATCACCAGCAGATGATTGGCCAGCGCCCGCACCACCCGCAGATCATGGCTGATGAAGATGTAGGCCAGCCGGTGACGGCGCTGCAAATCGCGCAACAAATCGACGATCTGCGCCTGCACCGACACGTCCAACGCACTGGTCGGCTCGTCGAGCACCAGCAACCGAGGTTGCAGGGCCAGCGCGCGGGCGATGGCGATGCGCTGGCGCTGACCGCCGGAGAACTCGTGCGGATAGCGATCCTGCGTCTCCGGGTCCAGCCCGACTTCCTCCAGCGCCCGGGCGATCCAGGCACGGCGGGCGGCGCGGTCGCCCGCCAGCCCGTGCACCCGCAAACCCTCCTCAATGATCTCGCCCACCGACAAGCGGGGACTGAGCGAACCGTAGGGGTCCTGAAATACGATCTGCATGGCTTTGCGCAACGGGCGCAGCGTCTTGCCCGACAGGTCATCGATGCGCTGACCCTGGAAGCAGATCGCGCCTTCGCTGGACAATAAACGCAGCAGCGCCAACCCCAGGGTGGTCTTGCCGGAACCGCTCTCTCCCACCACACCCAGAGTCTGCCCCTCGCGCACCTGGACGCTGACCCCATCCACCGCCTTGACATGATTGAGCACCCGCCCGAAAAAGCTGCGTTTGAGCGGGAACCAGACCTTGAGATCGTCGCCGACCATGACTTCCGGCGCATCGTCGCTTTCCGGCGGCGGCTCGCCTCTGGGTTCGGCGGCCAGCAGTTGCCGGGTGTAGGGATGTTGCGGGTTAGCGAACAGGTCGGCGACCGGGCCGGTTTCCACCACCACGCCGGCCTGCATCACGCACACCCGGTCGGCCATTTTGCGAACGATGCTCAGATCATGGGTGATGAACAGGATGGCCATGCCGAGCCGCGCCTGCAATTCCTTGAGCAGCTTGAGGATCTGGGCCTGAATGGTGACATCCAGCGCCGTGGTCGGCTCGTCGGCGATGAGGATGTCGGGATCGTTGGCCAAGGCCATGGCGATCATCACTCGCTGGCGCTGGCCGCCGGACAGCTCATGCGGCAAGGCGTTCAGGCGATGCGCGGCATCCGGCAAGCCCACCAGATCCAGCAGCTCCACGATTCGCGCCTTTAACGCCGCGCCGCTTAGCCCCTTGTGCAGCAGCAGCGTCTCACCAACCTGCTTTTCGATGGAATGCAGGGGATTGAGCGAGGTCATCGGCTCCTGGAACACCATGGCGATCTGGTTGCCGCGAATCGCGCGCAGGCGGGCTGGCGACGCACCGATCAGCTCCTCGTCGCGCAGGCGGATACTGCCGCCGGGGTGACGGGCATGGGGATAGGGCAGCAGTTGCAGGATGGAGAGTGCCGACACCGACTTGCCGGAGCCGCTCTCCCCGACCAGCGCCAGGGTTTGGCCGCGCTCCAGCGTAAACGACACCTGCTTGACCGCCATGGTCGCGCCGAAAGAGACGGACAGGTCGCGAACAGCGAGGAGGGGCACAAGGTGGGTTGCCTGCATATTCGATCCAGGATGGGCTGTGTGAATGGGCTATGTGAATAGATGAGGCGGTGAGGCGCGCGCCATGGGCAGGTTGGAGACGGTCGGGCCTATTCCCCCGCGAGCCGGGGCGGCGCCGAAAGCGCCCGCAACCGAGCTTCCCGCTCCGCCGGCGGCAACTGTCCAATGACTTCCGCCGCCCGATAAAACGCCGCGAAATCCCGACCCTCCCGTTCGTAAAGCGCCAGAAACGCCGGCACGCGCTGGTGGTAGGTACTGACTCCGGCCAGCTTGGCGTTGTTCAGATCCCGCGCGAACCAGCGGTCGTAGCCCGTGTAGCCGCCCCAGCCTTGTTTGAGTTCCCAATAGTGCTCGCGCAGTTGGGTCAAGATACGTTGTTTGTCGGCCCGTTTGGTCGCCTCGTCGCGAGACGAGGCATAGATCACCGCCAGTTGTTCGCGGGCGTTCGCCACCAGCACCAG
>CAVOGC010000038.1:0-145298 GCA_963695105.1 uncultured Gammaproteobacteria bacterium
CGGCGGGCGTCATGGTCGAGCGTAGCGATTTACGGCGCGGTTTGAGGGGCTGGATGTTGTGTATTTGCATGATGTGGGCCTGTCGAACCACCCCGGCGCTTGCGCGCCACCCCTCCTTAATCCAAGGAGGGGGAAAAGTTGTTCGGCAGAATTGAGAACTTTAGAGGGTTTTCGCGTCTCCTCTACGATAAAGTCTTTCTACATGGAATCATGAAAAGAGAACAATAAGCGCACAGATAAACCATGTAAATATAACCAATATCGGAAGAGTTATGCCAAGTAACTCTGCGGGACGAAGCTATTTACTTAGAAGTGCTTTTTCGATAACCGAATAATATTCATCGCCATTGGGATACTTCTCGTTGAATTTTTCATGTAATGCCTTGATAACTCTCTGTGATTGCCAAGTACATAAAATCCAAAAAATACTCACTATCATGCCAGCTATTCCCAAGCAAACTTGCATAAATGGGGTTTTACTTACGCTGATTGCTGCGAAGAAAATTCCATTTACAACCAGGAACAAATTTGTTTTCTTGAGTATAAATTATTATCCTCACTTTTAATTATTTCCTTCAATTCTTGTTTGCCATTATTTTCAGATGAAGACATTTTGGACACCTCAAAAAATTCAACAGGAATGGACTATAAATAAGGCAATTATTGTACCCTAATTGAGAGTAAAAAATTTCGCAACATCAAGCACAAAAAACTATGCGGAACTACTCTTGGTTCCCAATAGGCAACAAACCTATCAGGGAACACTAACGGATTATACACTCACTCCACCAACCGAATCTCACTATATTGCCCGGTGTATTTCTTCTCCCAAGCAATTAACTCACCGAGAGACATTTCCACTGTGGCAGTGTGGCGGGGATTCCAAAGATGCAATCCGTTATCACCGCCACTCGCCAGCAACCGCCCATCCGGGCTGAACGCCGCGGCCTTCACCTTATTACCTTGCAAGGTGGCGACACATTGCCGATCATCCACCCGCCACAGCCGCACGGTACAATCATCATCAGTACCACTCGCCAACAGCTGCCCGTCCGGGCTGAAGACGACAGTGTAAGTCCAATTTGGCGATTGAGATACTTGCAAGCTAACGACGTACTGTCGATCATCCACCCGCCACAGCCGCACAGTCTGATCACGACTGCCACTCGCCAGCAGCCGTCCCTCCGGGCTAAACGCCACGGCCATCACCTTATTACCTTGCAAGGTGGCAACGCATTGCCGATCCTCGACCCGCCACAGTCGCACGGTTTTGTCATCACTGCCGCTTGCCAGCAGCCGCCCATCCGGGCTGAACACCACGGCATTTACTGAACCCGTATGCCCCTGCAAGGTCGCGACGCATTGCCGATCCTCGACCCGCCATAGCCGCACGGTGTTGTCATTGCTGCCACTGGCCAGCAGCCGCCCGTCCGGGCTGAACGCCACGGCATTTACTGAACCCGTATGCCCCTGCAAGGTCGCGACGCATTGCCGATCCTCGACCCGCCATAGCCGCACGGTGTTGTCATGACTGCTACTGGCCAGCAGCCGCCCGTCCGGGCTGAACGCCACGGCACTGACCTGACTCGTATGCCCCTGCAAGGTGGCGACGCATTGCCGATCCTCGACCCGCCACAGCCCCACGGTGTTGTCATAACCGCCACAACTGGCCAGCAGCCGCCCGTCCGGGCTAAATGCCACAGATGACGTTTTGCTATCATGCAATTTTACTTTCTCGCACTCCCAACTGACCGCTGCTTCTGGCTGTTCCCAACTTTCCGCAACGATTTGCCAGCGGTAGGGCCGCATCATCAGGTCTTCCCGCAATAGTAACGTATCGTCATAGCGCGGCGTGGCAAGACGAGCTTGCCATCGCTGTAATAGCGGATATACGGCGCTATTGGCCGGCGTCTGTTCCCACAGGGCGTAGTATTGCTTCAACACCTCGGCCAAGGCGCTGGCTCTTTCCCGCAAGGCGCTAAATGCCTGTTCCACCGCTTGCGTATTACCATAACCGCCTTCACGGATGTTGTTCTCAAAATCGTCCAAGTCTTTATTAAAATCCGGGCTGTGGTGCAAAATGGTAAATTCTTGCAACAGGGCTTGCAGTTGAGGGGTAATACATTGGCGAATTTCAGTGGCGATGGGCAACCACTGCATCACGATCCGCAACGCCAGCGCAGCGCCACCACTCAGCGGCAGTTTCAACAAATCCGCCAGCCACGTCGGGCAATGAATAAGTTGCTTCGCCAAGGTTTTTATTTCGGCTCGGAGTTCCACTGGCGACATCGCCGCCAACAGCAAACCCGGCATCACCACGGCCAATTCCGGCTTGAGCTTTTCCGGCACTCCATAGGCCAGCGCCGTTTGCCACGTCTTCTCATATTCGGTGATCATTCGCCACCAAGCGTCTTGTATCCGGCGGCATTCCGCATAGTCAGCAGCGGCGTAAATCCCCATTACATCAACCGGGCCTTGAGACAGCTCCCACAACAACCGCTGACTGGCCGCATCACCGCGATTCGCCGCATGGGCCGCCGCGATTAAGTCCTCCTTGGCCAAACTCCATTGTTTCCACACGGGCGGTAAATCGGGCGCCAGCTTGAGCAACACCCGCAATAATTGTTCATCGGCGCTCCTGTTCTTGGCGTCCAGCACATCCAGAACGGCCCGCGTTAAATCCTGATCGCCCCAATCATTGCGGAGCCAGTCGGTAATAAACCCCCGTCCCAAATCCTTGCTCGCCGTGTCCCACTGTTTCGCCATTTGCGTGGCCAGTTCCCGCGCCGTCCAGCACTCCACTCCACCCAAGCGATAGAATCGGCGCGCGCGGGACGCGCCTACCTCGGACCGTCCTGCATCCACCGGCAACCGCAAGCTCTCATCCCCGGCCAGCCACCGCTCAATCTCGGCATGACCCCAGCGCTGCTTCGGATCGCGCAGCAACAACCCCCGGCACAGCGTCCGCCACGGTTCCGCCACCCCGCTGCAATCCACCGGCTGCGTCACCAACTGATAACTCAACACCGCCTCCGACAGCCCGGCGAACGGATGCCGTCCGCTCACCGCTTCCAGCACCACCATCCCCAGCGACCAGTAATCCGCCGCCATCCCAATCACCCCGGTCGCCGCTTCCGGCGCGGCATAGCGCAAGGTCCGCGCCGTCGTCGTGAAGTGCTGCGTCGCTTCCGTCACCGAGGCAATGCCAAAATCGGTCAAGGCAATCCGCAACGGCTCCCACTGCCGAATCAGCACATTCTCCGGCTTGATGTCCCGGTGCAGAATGTCGTGCTGATGCAGCACCGCCAGCGCCGCACTCAATTCCCGCACCAGCGTCCGCACCGACTCATCAGCCAGCGGTCCCGCCGCCAGCCGTTGCCGCAACGACCCGTCCGCCACATACTCCAGCACCTCATAGCCGTGCCCCTCGGCCTGGCCATGCTCCACCAGCCGAATCACCTGCTCCGGGGCCACCGCGCTGATCCGCGCCAACACCTCGGGCTTAACCACGATCCCGTAGCGATAAATCTTGATCACATACCGCTGCCCATCGACTAACGCCTCGACCAGTAGCAAATCCGCCTCGCCGCCCGCCGCCGGCATCGGCTGCACGATCCGGTAGCGCGCCGCCAGCGTCGCGGGCAACTGCATCAGGGTGCGCGGCGACGGAGCATCATCGGGAACCGTCAGTGCGGGACCGTCCAAGCGGGTGACAGCCACATCATCATGCAAGGTCAGCGCGGGAAACGGTTGCGGGTCAGTGGGCTGCGACATGAAAAAACTCCATGAATAATATTGAGACAGTGCCTTTCATTTTAGACGGTTTGCGCCATTCCAGAGAACGCTATATCCACTCAGACTGTAAAAATTCCCCTCCTTGGACAAGGAGGGGTGGCGCGTAGCGCCGGGGTGGTTCGATGAAGCGTCACCCAATACTATTTCATTATTCTGACAGTCGCCACAAAATCCTTCGCCAGCCGCAACCGCCCGCTTTCCGCCAGCAAAAAGGGTTGGTGAGGGATCAACCGAGTCTCGTTGACGAAAGTACCGTTGGTGGACCCCAAATCCTCGACCCACAATCCCTCGGCGGCGGGGCACAAGCGGGCATGGCGGCGCGAAAGGTTATCGTAGCCTCGCACCTGCTCCGCCAGCGGCGATGCGGTGGGATCGCGGCCCAAGATCAACTCCCCGTCGAGCAAACGCGCCCCCCAGGGCCATTCCATGGTGATGCACGGGCCGGCGCGCAACGATTCGCCGCAGTACGGACACGCCGCGCGGTTCGAGGGAAGCATCGCTTCGCAGTGCGGACAGGACGCGCTGGCCGCGGGGGATTCCGGAATTGGCGATACCGCTTCCGTGGGAGAAACAGCCGCGATGGACACCCCACATTGCGTACAGCGGATCATCGCCAGCACATTCTCACCGCCGCAGGTCGGACAGACTCTCACCCGCGCCATGACACGCCTCCCAGCCGCAGGCCACGTTCGATGCAACGCTGCTCCAAGCGCTCCAGGTCACCCGCGCCCGGAATACCGATGGCCCAAACCCGCTCACCCTCCACCGCGATCTGAAACGGCCGATGTTCCGCTTCCCGATCCAGATAGGGCGCATAGCGTTCCTGGCCCAGCGGCGACAGGGGAATGAGGGGTTGGTTGGCTGAACCGCGCCAGAGCAATCGGGTCGGGCGCCGCGCCTGAAACGGTTCGGGAATGATGGCATCCAGCAAGGCCAAAATCGGCGCGAACTCGCTTTGCAAACGCCGCCAGGGCTGGCCGCTGTAACAGAGGATATCGAAATTTCGGCCGGTCTCATCCCGCCAGTCGCGCAAGGCTTCCAGCAGCGCCAACAGCGCCACCGCTTGCTCGAACGGCTCGCCGCCGGAAATCGTCACCCCGTCCAGGCCGTCTTGCGCCATCTCCCGACACCACGCCAGCAACACCGGCAGCGGCAACGCCCGGCCCGGCTCGAACGTCCAGGTATCCCGCGACACACAACCGGGACAGACCAGCGCACAGCCCTGCAACCACAGCCCGATGCGTCGTCCCGGACCTAATGTAGTCACAGGATAGTGCGCTTTGTTGAGGTATAGCGTTTCCATATCGGTTGTGAACTTTCCTCTCCTTCGACAAGGAGGGGTGGCGCGCAGCGCCGGGGTGGTTCGAAACGGCGACTCCACGACTCCCAGCACCGTGCCGACCCCGCCTACACCCGCACCTCGGTCATCAGCGCGAACGCCCGCAGCAGCGCCCCCACCAGCGGTGGCTTGCGCAGGATGCGCTTGTGATCGCCCTTGCGGATTTGCAGGCGGTTGTTGCCGACCGCGACCAGCAGGTTCGACAGATTGAAGCCCTCGCCCAACCAGCGGTTCCAGTCAGCCGGCGCCGCCCGCAAATCCCAGTCCAGTTGGCGGCCATCGTAAAAACCGGCCTGTTCCGCCACGCCACGCGCCACCACCAGCATGCTCCAGGGCGTCTCCGCGTCGGGAAATCCATAACCCACCACCGCGTTGAAACGTTGCCGGGTCAATTCCCGGACCATCGTCCGCTCGGCGTTCCACAGCCGCGCGTACTCGTGCATCCAGGCTTCGGAAAACACCTCGATCATCGCTTCGCTCCCGCCGCTCGCGGCGCCGGTCAACTGCCCACCCAGGGGTGATAGTGAAAATACGCCAGCAGCAGACCGCCGAATATGATCCGGTACCAGGCGAAGGGGATAAAACTGTGCCGGCCCACATAAGCCAGCAGAAAGCGCACCACGGCCAGCCCCCCCAGAAACGCCGCCACGAATCCGACCGCGAACATCGGCACATCCGCCACCGTCAGATGGCCCCATTCCTTGAGTAAGCTGTAAAACGTCGCGGCGAACATGGTCGGAATCGCCAGGAAAAAGGAAAATTCAGTGGCGGCGAAGCGCGACATTCCGCCCAGCATCCCGCCCATGATGGTTGCCCCCGAGCGGGAAACGCCCGGAAACAGGGCCAGGCTTTGCGCGACTCCCACCACCAGCGCATCCTTCCAGCTCATGTCGTCCACCGCCCGCACTCGACCGGCCGGGGCGTAGCGCTCGACCAGCAGGATGACGACGCCGCCCACCACCAGCGCCGCCGCCACGGTGACAGGATTAAACAAGTAGTGGGTGATGGTCTTGTGCAGCAGCAGGCCCAGCACCGCCGCCGGCGTGAACGCAATGATCAGATTCAGCGTCAACCGCCGCGCCTTGGGATCCCGATTCACATTGGTGGCGACGTTGAACAGACGTTCCCGGTAGATCCATACCACCGCCAGGATGGCCCCGAGCTGGATGAAAATCTCGAAGGTCTCGGCCCGCGGCCCGGTGAACTCCAGAAAATCCCCTACAATAATCAGGTGGCCCGTGCTGGAAATCGGCAGGAATTCCGAGGCGGCCTCCACCAACCCCAGAACCAGGGCCTTGAGAATTAAAAGAATGTCCAAAAGCGTTCCCTTAGTGCGTGGTTGGAATGGGGCTGGGGATTCTAGCAACTCCCGCGCGGCCCCACCATGCGGGCCACGGGCGGCGACTTGCTGCTCCGACCGCCCCCCTCAGTTCTGTCGCGCCTGATTCCCTTGCCTGCAAACGCATGAGCGCTCAACCCCAACCGAGCCGACTTATGAACCGCAAGCTACTCGTCTTTCTGCTCAGTACGATCGTTTTGCTGGCTTCACCCGCCATCGCGCCCGCTCAGCAACAGGTTTACAAGTGGACTGACGCCAGTGGGCAGGTCCACTACGGCCAGAGAAAGCCGGAGAATGCGGAACGGGTGCAGACCCTCGACCTCCCACCGTCGCCGCCGGCGGGTCCCGCCAGCACCGATTCCACCGCCGAGATCGCGCGCATCAACGCGCTATCCGAACAAATGGCCAGCGAACGCGAGGCCGCGGAAAAAGCGCGCCAGGAGCAGGCGCTTCGCAACCTGGAGCTGAAAAACCAGGAGCTACAGAACAGCTTGCTGAACCAGCAACTGGAGCAGCAGCAACAGCAGCAAAGCGACGACAGCAGCACCGTCATCGGCTATCCGCCGCCCTACTACCCTTCTTATCCCTCTTATCCCTCTTATCCCTATCCACCGACCTACCCACCTTACCCGCCTGGCCCGCCGCCTCACCGGCCCTGCCAGCCGGGGTCCGGCTGCCAACAACCACCCCACGAACCGCCGCCGCGCCCACACCGGCCGCTGGCCAAGCCCAACCCGCCTTTCAATCCGGCTCCGGTGGGCATCGCACCCCAATCAAAAGGGGTATTCAGAGGACGCTGAACAGCGTTGTCCCGTGTGGTTCGAAATGCTGATTCCACCAGTCAGACAGGAACGCTATATGCCGGAGCGGGCCGAAACCACGCCAGTTGGGAATGCAGCTTCACCACCTCGCCAACGATCAACAGTGCCGGCGCGCGGACGCCGGCCTGCTGGATTCCGGCGGGCAGCGTGGCCAGCGTGGCGCAAAATACCCGTTGTTCCGGCGTGGTGCCCTGCTCCACCAGCGCCGCCGGCATGTCGTCGGCCATGCCGTGTTCGCGCAACCGGTCGCAGATGTGGTCGATGCTTTTCAGGCTCATGTAGAACACCACCGTCTGCCGCGGCTGCACCAGCATCGGCCAGTTCAGATCCAGCGCGCCGTCCTTGAGATGGCCGGTCACGAACACGCAAGCCTGGGCATAATCACGATGGGTCAGCGGGATGCCGGCGTAGGCGGCGCAACCGGCGGCGGCGGTCACGCCGGGCACTACCTGAAACGGGATGCCGGAGGCCGTCAGCGTCTGAATTTCCTCGCCGCCGCGCCCAAAGATAAATGGGTCTCCGCCCTTCAGCCGTAGCACCCGCTGACCTTGCAAGGCCAGATTCACCAGCAACTGGTTGATATTGTCCTGGGGCAGTACATGGTGATCCCGCTCCTTGCCGACAAAAATCCGCTCGACTCGCGGTTCCAGCAGATCCAGGATGGCCGGAGCAACCAGTCGGTCGTACAACGCGACATCGGCCTGTTTCATCAAGCGAAGCGCCTTGAGCGTCAGTAACTCAGGATCGCCGGGGCCGGCGCCCACCAGATACACCTCACCCACTGAAGACCGCTTTAAGTCTTTCAACCGCGACGCCATTGTCGTGTGTCCGCTGTCGGAAATCGCCATGATCTTGATCGGGTTCGCAAGTGTAGCCAATTTCAGACTATTTTAATCGGAAATCATCGATGGTTATTACCCAATAATAAGATGATATAAATCGAGCTTAAGATCCCGGTTGCTTACGACCGGGCTGGCTGGTTACCCTATCATTTCAACGCGCCATTGCGCATCCAGTCCGCCACTGTCCGGATCGACGGCTTCCACCATGAAATTTCGGGTTCTGTTATCCATCACTCTGGTTCTCACCACAATCAACGGCGCGATCATGGTTTACCGCTATTTGCGCCCGCCGCCGCCCGGCCCACCGACCGACCGGGCGCCAACGGACACAACCGCCCCGCCGGTCGCGCAGCCATCAACGCCAACGCCGACCCCCGACCAGGCTCCCGACCAGACCGAGCCGGTGGAACAGCACGCGATGCTATCGCCTCCGCCGTCGCCACGCCTTTCAAACCGCATCGCCGACCGGGTACTGGTGGAGAAAAACGCCCGCCGACTGACGCTGTTTCGCAACGACAGGCCGATCAGGAGTTATGAAATCGCCCTGGGCCGCCAACCGGTGGGGGCCAAGCAGTTCGAGGGCGACAACAAAACGCCCGAAGGCCGCTATGTCATTGATTTCCGCAAGCGGGATAGCGCATATCACCGCGCCTTGCACATCTCCTATCCCCGTCCCCAGGAAGTCACTTTCGCCGCCAGGCAGAAACGCTCGGCCGGTGGAAGCATCATGATTCACGGTTTACCCAACGGCATGGGGTCGCTGGGACCAATGCATCGACTGCGGGACTGGACGGCGGGCTGCATCGCCGTCACCAACAAGGAAATCGAGGAACTCTGGCAGACGATTCCGGACGGCACGCCGATTGAAATTCGGCCATAACGCTCGGGAACGTGCGCGCCAGTCGGGACGGGCGCCGGGACATCGAACGATGTTTCAGACGTGGGGGCTAAAACGGGTCCAGCTCAGCGGCGTCCAATTGGGATCGAGACCGGCGTCGTCCGTGCCGACCGGATTAAGGCCGCACTTGCGGGCGAAGTAGCGGTGAAACGCCAGGCTCGGGGTCAGTTCCGGGTGGAATACGGTAACCAGAATCCGCTCGTCTTCCGCCGCCGCGATGTAGTCGTCCAGTTGCAACAACACTCGCACGCCGGCCCCGGCCCGCACGATTTTCGGTGCGCGGATAAAGGTCAGCGGCACCGGCTCGCGGGCCACCGCCGGCACCAGCGCCGCGCGGTTGAAGCTATCGAGCTGGCTGCCGAAGGCGTTGCGGTTGACCGCGATGTCGATCAGGCCGAAGTACGGCGCTTCGCCGAGGTTCTCCCGGGCCAGCAGGATCGCCCCGGCGCAGGTGCCCCACAGCTTCAAACCGCTCTGATAAGCCTGTTCGATCGACTGGCGCAAGTCGAAAATCGTCAGCAGGCGCGACAGACAGGTGCTTTCGCCGCCGGGAATGATCAGCCCCGCCAAACCTTCCAGTTCGGCGGCGCGCTTGACCGACCGGCCAGCGATGCCGAGCCGCCGCAGGTGATCGAGGTGCTCCTGCACCCCGCCCTGCAAGTCGAGCACGCCGACCGGGCCAGGGCCGGCGACCGCGCTCATTACCAGCCCCGCCCCGCCAAGCGTTCCTCGCTCGGCATGTTGGCCACATCCAGCCCCGGCATCGGCTCGCCCAAATCCATCGAAACCTCCAGCAGCTTTTCGGGATCGTTGAAATAGGCGGTGGCCTTGACGATGGCGCGGGCGCGACATACCGGATCGCCCGACTTGAAAATGCCGGAGCCGACGAACACGCCGTCACAGCCCAATTGCATCATCAGGGCGGCGTCGGCCGGAGTGGCGATACCGCCGGCCGCAAAGTTGACCACCGGCAGGCGGCCCAGCTTTCTGACCTCCAGCGCCAGTTCGTAGGGCAGGCCGTTGGCCTTGGCAAAACCCATGATTTCCTCGACCGGAATGCCGACCAACTGGCGGATTTCCCGGTTCATGGCGCGCATGTGGCGCACCGCCTCCACCACGTTGCCGGTACCGGCCTCGCCCTTGGTGCGGATCATGGCCGCGCCTTCGGCGATCCGCCGCAGCGCCTCACCCAGATTGCGGGCGCCGCAGACGAAAGGAATCTCGAACTGGGTCTTGTCGATGTGGCATTCCTCGTCGGCCGGCGTCAGCACCTCGCTTTCGTCGATGTAATCGATCTTGAGGGCTTGCAGGATTTGTGCTTCCACAAAATGGCCGATGCGCGCCTTGGCCATGACCGGAATGGTGACGGCTTCCTTGATCGCCTTGATCAAACCGGGGTCGGACATGCGCGCCACTCCGCCCTGTTTGCGGATATCGGCCGGTACCCGTTCCAGGGCCATGACCGACACCGCGCCCGCTTCCTGGGCGATCTGGGCTTGTTCCACGTCGACCACGTCCATGATGACCCCGCCCTTAAGCATCTGCGCCAATTGCGTGTTCAGGAGATATCGATTCTCTGCCATGCTGCTACTCGTCTACAATGTGAAGCGGATATGCCGCATCGGATGGCTTGTCCGGACTGACCGGTTCCAGCAAAGCGGTGGAGTATAACACCATCATGTTGGGGGACCGCACACCCTGAGACCACGGTTCGACCCCGTTTTCACCCTTGAGGCGCGAAACCTTTCAAACCCCGACGACGAGGTGACGGCATGGGCGACAAACAGGCAATCCGCCACGGCATCATCGGCATTCCCCTGGGCGACATCGCCGGGATCGGCCCGGAAATCGTGGCCATGGCGCTGGCGCAACCCGCTCTGTACGACATCGTCAGACCTTTGGTCATCGGCGAAGCCGGCGCCCTGCGCCGGGCACTGCGGGTCGCGGGGCTGGATTTGACCGTCCGAGTCGTGGACGACCCCACCCAGGGCCAGTATCGACCCGGGGTGATCGACCTGGTGGATCTGGCCAATGTGGACGCCGAACGGATCGCGTTCGGCCAAGTGCGGGCGGAAGCCGGCCGCGCCGCCTTCGAGTTCATCCACAAAACCGTCGAGCTGTGCCAAAGCGGCCGGATCGATGCGATGGCCACCACCCCGATCAACAAGGAAGCCTTTCGGGCCGCCGGCATTGAGGATATCGGCCATACCGAGTTGCTGGGCCGGCTGACCGGAACCGCCGATCCGCTCACCCTGTTCCAGGTATTCGCCCTGAAAGTGTTTTTTCTCAGCCGCCACGTCTCGCTGGCGGGCGCCATTCAACTGATCACCCGGCAACGGGTGCTGGATTATCTCCAGCGCTGCGCCGAGGCGTTGACGGCCCTGGGCATCCCCCGGCCGCGGCTGGCGGTGGCGGGGCTCAATCCTCACTGCGGCGAGCATGGCCTGTTCGGCGACGAGGAAACGCGGGAACTTGAACCGGCCATCGCCGCCGCGCGGGCACTGGGAATCGACGCCACCGGCCCCATCGCCGCCGACTCCGTGTTCCATCTCGCCCTGAACGGCGCTTTCGACGCCGTGCTGTCGCTGTATCACGACCAGGGGCATATCGCCACCAAGATGGTGGATTTTCAGCGCACCATCGCGATCACCATCGGCCTACCCTTCATCCGCACCTCGGTGGATCACGGCACGGCCTTCGACCAGGCGGGCAAGGGCACGGCCAATCCCTTGAGCATGTTCGAGGCCATCCGGCTGGCGGCGGTGTATGCGCCCCGGTATCGGACCGCCCTGGAACGGCGCCCTGCCTCTGCCCGCGACGACGCTTGACGGCACGACAAACCAGGAACGCCCAAGTGGCTTCGCGCGCCGTTCGCCGCCAGCCGCAAGAACCCCTTGATCAAACAGGCCGCCAGCCGCACGATAACTGATGCATGCCGCGGGATGCACCAATCCCCCAAGCCTGAAATCCCTCACAAATCCCTGCAAACTGGACCTTCCATGACACGACAACGGCTGCCGATCCTCGACGGGAAACCGGGATTTGGTCGCCACCCTGGTCAAACCGATCAGTCCGGCCAAGCCACGCGCCGCTCCCGATGGCCGACCATGGTGCAAGCCTCCTTGCGCGCTTGCGCGATAACCGCGCTTTTCATTCTGCTCGCCGCCGGAAACAATGGTAACGCCGAGAGTGCCCAGCCAGACGCCTTCTCGCCTGAAGCGGCCGGAACCGATGCCGGCGCGATCCCCGCGCTGATTGCGGCCTACAGCCGGGATCTGGAACGGTTGCGTCGCTTCATGGGCGCCCCCAGGATCGGAGAATTCAATATCGGCATTCACAGCAGCCTGACTCGCGACCTGTATTTCCAGACGCTGACGCTGTGGCAGAAAACCGACCGGCTGCTATTTGAAATCAGTCGGGTGCGCGCAACGTCGCCGCCCATGCCCAAGGGCGAACTGGGAACCCCGGATATTGTGGCGAACCTCCGGGAAGCCCGTGGGATACTCCGGCAAATCTTGCGCGAACTGGAGATCGCCGGCGAACCCGAAGCGGCGACCGGGCCAGCCCCGACCCAGATGGACATCTTCACCGCCCTGCTCGACCTGAACCGCCAGGCGGATCTGCTGCTGGAACGGCATTTCGCGCCCAGTGATGTCTACATGGAAATCACGCTGGCCATCGGCTACGCGGCCCGGCTGCTGGCTCGCTATCCAGAGGCGACCCGGATTCCGGAAGAACCTCCGTTCGAACCAAACAAACAACCCAGCGACGTCTATCAGAGCCTGATCTCCTGCCTGCGGAGCATCAGCCGCATCACGCAAGCCCTGGGGTTCGCCGTGCTTGATATCGATACCCGTCAAACCGACATGACCCAGCTTACCCCCGGCGACGTTTTTGTGGTGGCCTCCCTGGTCGTGTCGCAACTGGACCATCTGTACAAACAAATGGGCGACGGCAAAGCGCCACCACAGGCTTTTTATCCGGGGCGGAAATTTCCAGCGCACAGCGACCAGCGGGCCGGAATCCTGCAAGCGCAATTGCAGCAGCTCGAACGCTTCATCGCCGCCGATCCGGCGGCGCCTGGGGAGGTCAAACATGACTCCGCAACCCCGGAACGCTGAGCCCGCCGCGCAACAACACCCGCTCCAGCGCCGATTGCTGTTTTCTCACCTGTCGGTGGCTCTGGTCGGCGTGGGCATGCTGCTGGTCGCTCTGGTTTCGACCTACGAGTTGCGGGCCAGAGTCATCCTGCTGGCCACCGAAGGGGTGCCACTGGCGCAAGCGTCTGCTCAGATGCTGGCCGGGGTGCAGCATTCGCTGGCCAGCCTGCGCGGCTGGGTCAGCCTCGGCGACCCGCAATTCCTGGTGGGCTGGCGGGCGTCCTGGCAACAGGAAATCCAGCCGGCGGTCGCCCTGATCGGGCAATGCCATCGCCTGCTGGAGGGGCAAACCTGCATCCCGGAGCGGCTGCGGAAACTGCAAGCCCTGCTGGCCGATCTTCAGGAATCCCAGTGGTGGGTACGGGACGCGGCACGCGCTCCGGGCAACGAACCGGCACGGATTATCTATCTATTCAATATCGAACCCAGCGTGCAGGAACTGGATTCGGTGATGGCGGCACTATTGCTTGAGGAGAAAGAGCAGGAAGATGGCAAGGGTCGGAAAGCTCTGCTCTCGCGCCTGATGGAAATTCAGACCGCGCTGTCCACCAGCCAACTGCTGCTGCGGGAAACCCTGGGCGCGAACGGCCTGCAATATACCGAAAGACTCGGACGGCAACTGAACGCCACCCAATCGCTGGTCACGCAGGCGATCAGCGATCCCCTGCTGACGCTCGAACAGGGCCGATTGCTGCGTCTCTTTCAGCGTGAATTGCAAGCCTTCATGACCTTCGCCCAGGAGATCGTCCGGCAGCGCCAGGCGGTGGATTGGAATATCGCGCTGCACCGACTGGCGTCGGAAACGGACCCGCTGGCGGACCAGGTGATCGCCCTGGCGACCGCGATCACGGCGGACGCCAAAACCCGTCTCGAACAGGAAGCCGACGCCGCGCGCGCCGCCAGCGCGATCACGGTGTGGAACCTGGCCGTCATGATTCTGGTGATGCTGGCCGTCGCCTACGGCATGTCGAGAAAGCACGCCCGGGATCTGGCCTTGCCGATTACCGCCCTGGCCGAGGCAACCCGAAAACTGGCGTCGGGTGGTCTAAGCGATAACATTAGCGTCGGTGGCAACGACGAACTCGGCGAACTCACCCGTTCGTTCAACATCATGCGCACTTCGATGCAACAGGCCCAAACGGTGTTGCGCGAAGCCTATGCCCTGCTGGAGCAGCGAGTTATGGAACGCACAACCCAACTGGAAAGCACCAATTATTCCCTCATCAGGGAAATCGCGGTCCGCAACCAGACGGAAGCCGCGCTGCGAGAGAGCGAGGCCCGACTGCGCGCCATGACCCGCGCCATGCCGGATCTGGTCTTTGTGGTCGACGAGGAAGGGCGCTACCGGGAAGTGCTGGCCGCCGGACGGGACATCGGCGCCACTCTCACGCGGGGCAAAGTCCCCACGCCCATCCGCGGCAAACTGCTCAGCGAAGTCCATTCGCCGGAAATGGCGGCGTTTCTCCTCGACATCATTCTGCGGGCACTGCAGCACCCAGCAAATTCAAATCGCCGAATACGAACTGGAAACCTCTTCGGGTCCACGCTGGTTCGAGTCGCGCACCGCGCCGCTCGACGTTCAGTTCACCGACCGCTCCACCATGCCCATCAACACCGCCCAACAACATCTGTTCCCGCCACCCGAAGTGCAGATCGTCACCAAGTCCGCCGCCATCGTGGTCGCCCGCGACATCACCAAGCGCAAGCAGGCGGAAGTGCAGCTCCGTCAGGCGCAGAAGATGCACGCCATCGGCCAACTTACTGGTGGAATCGCTCATGATTTCAACAACCTGCTCGCCGTTATCATGGGCAATCTCGAACTCCTGCACGAGCAGTTGACGGCTCAGCCCCGGCTGCACGAACTGGCCCAGCAGGCGCTGCGGGCGGTGGACCGGGGCGCCAATCTGACCCGGCGGCTGCTGGCGTTCGCGCGCCGCCAGCCACTGCTGGCGCAACCGACCGACCTGAACAAGCTGGTGCTCGGCATACTCGATCTCATGCGACGCACCCTGGGTACCAACATCCAGATCGATACGGCGCTGGCCACCGACCTGAAGCAGACCCTGGTCGACCCGGACCAGCTTGAAAGCGCCCTGCTCAATCTGGCCATCAACGCCCGCGACGCCATGCCGCGGGGCGGCAAACTGGCGCTGGAAACCGACAACGTTCAACTCAACGAGGACTACGCCGCGACCCAGCAGGACGTGCGACCCGGCCCGTATGTCATGCTGGCGGTCCGCGATAACGGCGGCGGCATGGCGCCCGAGGTGCTGGAACATGCCTTCGAGCCCTTTTTCACCACCAAGGAAACCAGCAAGGGTAGCGGCCTGGGACTCAGTATGGTTTACGGCCTGGTTAAGCAGTCCGGCGGCCACATCGCGATCCACAGTAAACCCGGTCAGGGCACCACGGTACGGCTTTATCTGCCGCAAATGCAGGCCGCGATCAGCCCGCCGGTAGGCGTGAAAGCAGCGAACCCCGTTTTCAAGGGCCAGGGGGAAACCATTCTGGTGGTTGAAGACGACACTGACGTCCGGCTGTTCGCCGTCAACGCCCTGCGCGCCCTGGGTTACGACACCCGCCAGGCCGGCGACGCGGCGGCGGCGCTCGAACTACTGGAAACGACGCCCCAGATCGCTCTGTTGTTCACCGATATCGTGCTGCCGGGCGAGATGGACGGCGTCAAGCTGGCGGCCGAGGCGCAGCACCGACACCCCGGCTTGCGCGTGCTGTTCACCTCGGGCTACACCGAGCACCCGCTGATCGTTGGCGGCCAGCTTGCCGAGGACGTGGAAATATTGGCCAAACCCTATCGCAAGAACGAGTTGGGACAGAAGTTGCGCGTACTGCTCGGCCGGGGCGAAAGTGCCTAATGCTCGATTGACTTTGTAACAGGGCGCCGATTACCTTTACAGTGCCGCCCGCGCATCATATATCCCGACTCATCCCCAGTCGGCGGGCCGGCCCCACATCCGTGGTTCAGGTTCAACAACGCCTATTTCGCAACTTCACCCGATTTCGGAGGAATCCATACATGCCAATTGCAAATCGTCTGGCCGCTGAGTTCATCGGCACCCTGTGGCTGGTGCTGGGTGGCTGCGGCAGCGCCGTGCTGGCCGCCGTCTTTTACGGCCCCGACCAATATCCCTTGGGCATTGCCCTGGTCGGCGTCTCGCTCGCCTTCGGCCTGACCGTGCTGACCATGGCCTACGCCATCGGCCACATCTCCGGCTGCCATCTGAATCCGGCGGTATCGGTGGGGATGTGGGCCGGTGGTCGATTTCCGGCCTCCGACCTGATCCCCTACATCATCGCCCAAGTGCTGGGCGGCATTGCCGGCGCGGGCATCATCTACCTGATTTTCACTGGCAAGGGCGATTTTTCGACGCTCGGCGGTTTTGCCGCCAACGGTTTCGGTGAACATTCGCCGGGTGGTTATAGCCTGTATGCCGCGCTGATTTCCGAAGTGGTGATGACCTTCTTTTTCCTGATCGTCATCCTGGGCTCTACCCACAAGAACACCCCGGCCGGCTTCGCACCCATCGCCATCGGCCTGTGCCTGACCCTGATCCATCTGATCAGCATTCCGGTCACCAACACCTCGGTCAACCCGGCGCGCAGCACCAGCCAGGCGATTTTCGTCGGCGGCTGGGCCTTGCAGCAGTTGTGGCTGTTCTGGTTAGCGCCCATCGTCGGCGCGGCGCTGGCGGGTTTCTTCCATCGCTGGATGGCCAACGATCATCCTTCTTCCTGAACGTCATACGAACGAATAAAGGGCGCATTGCCGCGCCCTTTTTTTTGCGTTAAAACAGGATCAAACGCTCACCTTGCCTTCGCGCCAGGCCTCCAGTAGGGTCTCGTAATCCACGGTCACGCCCTGACCTTCTTCATCCGCCAGTTTCGGCTTGGGCGCGCCGGGCTGATCGAACCAGTACTGTGGATCACGCGGTTCGGCCAGTCGCGGTTCGCAGCGTTTCATGCCTTTCACCTGTTGTAACCGGGCCAGGGTTTGATCCTGGGCCGCCGCCAGATTGTCCATGACCTGTTGGGGAGTTGCCTTCCCGCGCACTGCCTCGCCGAGGCGGGTCCACCACAACTGGGCGAGCAGGGGATAATCGGGCACGTTAATACCGGTGGGCGTCCAGGCCACCCGCGCCGGACTGCGGTAAAACTCCACCAGCCCGCCGAGGCGCGGGGCGGCTTCGCTCATCGCCGCCGAGCGGATGTCGCTGTCCCGAATCGGCGTCAGCCCGACCAGGGTTTTCTTGAGCGACACGGTCTTGCAGGTGGTGAACTGGGCATAGAGCCAGGCCGCCTGCCGGCGCTGGACCGGCGTGCTGTTCAGCAAAGTCCAGGAACCACAATCCTGATAGCCGAGTTTCATGCCCTTTTCCCAGTAGGCCCCATGCGGCGAGGGTGCTACCCGCCATTTGGGTGTGCCATCGCCGTTGACCACCGGCAATCCCTCTTTCAATAGATCGGCGGTGAAGGCGGTATACCAGAAAATCTGTTGGGCGATGTCGCCCCGCCCCGGCGCCGGCCCCGCCGTGGAAAAATCCATCTTCATGGCGTCGGGCGGGGCGTATTGGCGCAGCCACTCCAGATACTTGCGCAAGGCATATTCCGCCGCCGGACCGTTCAACGCCCCGCCTCGGCTGACGCTGGACCCGACCGGATGACAGTCTTCCACCCGCAGGCCCCACTCATCCACCGGCTGGCCGTTGGGCAAGCCGGGGTCGCCTACCCCCGCCATCGCCAGCCAGGCGTCGGTAAAGCGCCAGCCCAGCGAGGGATCGACCTTGGCGTAATCCATATGGCCGTAGACCCGGCGTCCATCCAGCTCTTTGACTTCGTTGGTGAAGAAATCGGCGATGTCCTCGTAAGCCTTCCAGTTGAGCGGAACGCCGAGATCGTAGCCATGGCGCTGGCGGAACCCGGTCCTGAGATCGGGCCGTTGGAACCAGTCATGGCGAAACCAGTACAGGTTGGCGAACTGCTGGTCGGGCAATTGATAGACCTTGCCGTCCGGCCCAGTGGTGAAGCTCAGGCCGATAAAATCCTCCAGATCGAGGGTGGGCAACGTGAACGCGGCGCCCTCGCCGGCGATCCAGTCGGTCAACGGCGTCGCGCTCTCGTAACGGTAGTGCGTACCGATAAAATCGGAATCGTTGACGTAGGCATCGTAGAAATTACGTCCGGTTCGCATTTGTTGCTGGATGCGTTCCACCAGTTCGCCCTCGTGCACCAGGTCGTGGACCACGCTGATGTCGGTGATCTCCCGGAACGCCCGCGCCAGGAAACGGGCCTCGTAGGCGTGGGTGGGGATGGTCTCGGAGACCACATAGATTTGCTGGCCGCGAAACGGTTCGGCGGCGCGGATGAAGAACTCCATTTCCCGCATCTGCTCCTCTTGGGACAGGGTCGACGGGGTGAATTCCCCGAGCACCCAGCGCCGCGCGGCGGCGGTGCGAATCGGCGTGTCGCCTTGCTGGGTCCATGCCTCCATGGCCGGCAGCCCCGCCGCCAGCCCAAGGGCGGCGGAGGCTTTCAGAAACAAACGTCGATCATGGTCGAAATGCGGCGGGTTGTAGGATTGGTTCGGCATCACTCCGTCTCCTCCGGTGGTGCTGATCGGTTGCCAAGGTCGCCGGGAAAGCGGGAGCGGAGCGAAGGCCCTGTTCCCGTCTCCCGGCCTGCCGGTCAACGGAAGTTGACGTTGCTCGGATCCTGCAGGGCCAGGTACAACAACCCCGCCAGCGCCGCGCCGATCAGGGGACCCACCACCGGAATCCAGGCGTATCCCCAGTCGCTGTCGCGCTTGCCGCCCGGCATGGGCAGGATGGCGTGCATGATCCGCGGGCCGAGATCGCGCGCCGGGTTGATGGCGTAGCCGGTCGTCCCACCCAGCGACAACCCGATAGCCAGCACCAGTAGGCCCACGGGCAGCGCGTCCAGAGCACCCAGACCGAACACCGACACCGCCAGGAACAGCACGGCAAACACCAGCACGAAGGCGCCGACGATTTCGGAAATCAAATTGGAGGCGGTATCGCGGATCGCCGGTCCGGTGCAAAACACCGCCAGTTTCAGGTTCTGATCCTCGGTCGCGGCGAAATGGGGCCGGTACATCAGCCAGACCAGTAGGGAACCGATGAACGCACCGATGAACTGGGCCGCCACATAAGCGGGTACCCGCGCCCATTCAAATTTACCGGCGATCGCCAACCCCACGGAAACCGCCGGATTGAGGTGCGCGCCGCTAAAGGCCGCCACCGTGAACACCGCCACGAATACCGCCATGCCCCAACCCCAGGTAATCACGATCCACCCGGAATTCTGTCCCTTGGTTTGGTTGAGCACCACGTTCGCCACCACGCCGTTGCCCAGTAGAATCAGCAGGGCGGTACCAATCATTTCGCCAAGAAAAGGGGTCATTACAGGATCTCCTTTGGGGATTTTTTACCAATTCTCCGCACTAACGACATTCACGCGACTTCGGCCATTGCGGCTGACCGCCCGGCCGGCTGTTCCTGAAAATACTCGTCGAATTTTTGCCGGGCCTGGTCGCCGAACAGGATTTCGCAGGCTTCCATCAGTCCCTCGGCATTACGAATCTCTTCTCGACGCACCACCAGAGCGATCTTGGAACGCCGGCGCAGGAAATCTTCCAGCTTGACGATCATTTCCTGGCGCTTGGCGAGTTGAATTTCGCAGCGGAGATAGTCGGTGCCCTTGATCAGCACCTCCGCCTGGCGTGGGTCTTCGCGAATCTCGGCAAGCAACTCCAACGCCTGCTGGTCGTAGCGCCGCCAGAGCCGGCTGCTGAGACTTTCGATCGACTCGGGCGAGGTATAGCCATCGAGGTTCATCAACCTGGCCTGGTGCAGATATTCCTCACGCACCGAGGGATGCGGCTCGCCGTACCATCGGTAACCTCGATGCGGCAGGGCGATCCCCAGTTGGGCGACGATGCCCGACACTTCATCACCCACATTGACGCAGTCGGTCAGCTTGCCGCCAAAAATACTGAGATGCGCCTTGGCTCGATCCACGTCGATCTCATGCTTGCGCGACAACTGCAACCAATCCTCGATCTCCCCGTCGGCTTTGGCTTTCACCACCAGTGGCCGTACTCCGCAGCGCTCGGCGATGATATCGGCACAGGTCAATGGCCGATCGAGATTCAGGCGCTTGTTGATGTTGTCGAGCACGAACTGCCGATCTTCATCCGTGACCTCGGTAAACGGCGATTCCACCCGGGTATCGGTGGTGCCGATGCAGGTGCGCACACCCATCGGGATGACGAAGAACAAGCGCCCGTCGTCGGCGAAGAAGGTCAGAATGCGCTGATGAGGGGTAATTCGAGGCACGATCAGATGGATGCCCTTGGAAAAGGCATGGTGATGTTCGGTCTGTTCGCCGGTCAGCGCGTTGTGCTTGTCCACGAACGGGCCGGCGGCGTTGATCAACACCTTGGCGCGGATTTCCATCTCTTGACCATTCATGACATCCCGCGCTTGAGCAATCCAGAGATCGCCTTCGCGGCGCGCGCCGAGCGATTCCACATAGTTGGCGGCGATACAGCCGCGATCCATGGCCGAGCGCACGAACTGGAACACGAAGCGGGAGTCGTTGTCGTGCAGATAGGCATCGGAGTACTCGAAGCCGCCCGCGGCGTTTTCGGTCTTCACGACCGACTCTTCCCGCTGGATGGTTCGTTTGAAAAACAGCCGTGGGATTTTGGTGAAACCATTGCCGAACAGCCAGTACACCCAGGTTCCCGCCCATAAAAACAGAGGATGAAAGCGGAAGCCCTTGTCGATGGTGGAGAAAAACCGGATTTCCTGAACCCGCGACGGATAATGGCGAATCAGATGATTGCGGCTCAGGCACAGCTTGCGGACCAGCGCGTAATCATGGCTTTCCAGATACTTGATGCCGCCCCAGGCCAGATTCGATGATTGCTGGCTGGTAAACCCGGCGAAGTCGCGCTGGTCGATCAGCACGACCCGCGCGCCCTTGCCGGACAGGGCGGCGGCGGAAACCGCGCCGTTGATGCCGCCACCGATGATCAGAACATCGTAAACGCCCTGACTCAGCTTCTGAATATTGCTTTTGCGGAGTTTCATGGCTGCTCCTTGGTAAAGACGCCGAACTGTTCCAACCACCCCGGCGCTTCGCGCCACCCCTCCTTGTCGAGGGGAAATTAAGACGGAACTTGGCCGAGTTTCCCGTCACTCGTCATCCAGCGCCCAGCCTTTGGCGCGCTCGACCGCCTTGTGCCAGCGCTGGAACAAGCGCTCGCGCTCGACTTCGTCGATGCGCGGGGTATAGCGGTTTTGCAATTGCCACTTTTTCGCCAGTTCTTCGCGACTGCTCCAGAAGCCGGTGGCCAGCCCCGCCAGATAGGCCGCGCCCAGCGCCGTGGTCTCGACGATGCTGGGCACCTCGACCGGCACCCCGAGAATGTCGGACTGGAATTGCATGAGCACGCTGTTGACCGAGGCGCCACCGTCGCAGCGCAGCTCCTTGAGAGTGATGCCGGAATCGCGCTGCATGGCCTCGATCACGTCGCGGGTCTGATAAGTCATGCTTTCCAGAACCGCGCGGGCGATGTGCCCCTGCGTGGTGCCCCGGGTGATGCCGATCAGCAGGCCCCGGGCGTAGGGGTCCCAATGCGGCGCACCCAAACCCACCAGCGCCGGCACGAAGTACACGCCTTCGTTGTGGGGCACCGACCGGGCCAGATCCTTGGTTTCCGCCGCCGATTTGATCATCTTCAGGCCGTCGCGCAACCACTGCACGGCGGCTCCGGTGATGAAAATAGCGCCTTCCAGCGCGTACTGAACCGGCTCGTCGCCGATGCCCCAGGCAATCGTGGTCAGCAACTTCTCATTGCTGACCACCACCTGGTTGCCGGTGTTCATCAGCACGAAGGAACCGGTTCCGTAGGTATTCTTGGCTAGACCCGGGCTGTGGCAGCCCTGCCCGAACAGGGCGGCCTGCTGGTCGCCGGCGATGCCCGCGACGGGAATCCGGTGGGTGCCGAAAAACATTTCCGGGTCGGTTTCGCCGTAAATGCAGGAGGACGGTTTGACCTCGGGCAGGATGGCCTTTGGAATGTTGAGCAGCTCAAGAATCTCGTCGTCCCAACGAAGCGCCTGAATGTTGTAGAGCAAGGTGCGTGAAGCGTTCGAGTAGTCGGTGATATGCGCCTTGCCGCCGGTCAACTGCCAGACCAACCAGGAATCGATGGTGCCGAAAGCGATTTCGCCGCGTTCGGCGCGGTCGCGCAATCCCGGCGTGTTATCCAGCAGCCATTTGACCTTGGTGCCGGAAAAATAGGAGTCGATGACCAGCCCGGTCTTGTGGCGAATCATCTCCTCCAGCCCCCGTTCCTTGAGTTCGTCGCAATAGCGCGCGGTCCGCCGATCCTGCCAGACGATGGCGTTGGCGACCGGTTTGCCGCTGGCGCGGTCCCACAGCACGGCGGTTTCCCGCTGGTTGGTGATACCGATGGCGTTCAGGTCGCTGGCGCGGATGTTGGCGGTATGCAGGGCGTCGGCGATGACCTTGATCGTCACCAGCCAGATTTCCTCGGCGTCATGCTCCACCCAACCCGGCTTGGGGTAGTGCTGGGTAAATTCCGAATAGGCCCGGCCCTTGATCTGGCCGTCGTGATCGAAAATCAGCACGGTGGAACCGGTGGTGCCCTGATCGATGGACAGGATGTACCCTTCGTTCATGTTCGATTCGCTCCTTTGGTCGTTTCTATTCAGAACATCAAGAGCCTGGAGTTTGACTTCAACAGTACCGACTTAAGCCATGATCTTGATTATCTTCAAAACTTTATCGAAGACATCCCGGAGCGTGTGACACCCCAACCATGCTTTCGATATCAATTATAACGAACCTAAAAAAATGTTCAAGTGAGCATTTATAAAAAATTTTAGGGAAAAACGAACTAAAAAAAACATTATTTTATTCTTTTATAAACATTTTGCCGCAAAACCAGCACAAAGCGGGTCCTGTTCAATGAAGGAACAAAGAAAGCTTCGGTAGGACTTCGCCTGGAAGGGAGGGAGAGGCGGACAAGCCGGATAAGGGGAAAACCCGGTCGTCGGGGGAAAATCAGGTATTGCTGCTTGAGAGGGAGACGCCTTCGGAACCGGCCACCAGGACCTGAACCTCGGCTTGCGCGAACATTTCGCTCATGCTGTTCGGGGGAAGGCAGTCCGTAATCAACAGGTCCACGTCCGAGATGTGGCCGAGCCGCACCATGGCGTTGCGGCCGAACTTGCTGTGGTCGGTCACCAGCAACACCTTGCGGGAACTGGCGATGATGGCCTGGGAAACGCGAACCTCGCGGTAATCAAAATCCAGTAGCGTGCCATCCAGGTCGATGCCGGAAATGCCGATAATGCCGAAATCGACCTTGAATTGCTTGATGAAATCGACCGTCGCCTCACCGACGATGCCGTGATCCCGGTGGCGCACCAGCCCGCCGGTCACAATCACCTCGAAACCCGGCTGGTCGCTGAGCAGTGTGGCGACGTTGAGATTATTGGTAATGACCCGCAGGCCGGCATGATCGGCCAGCGCCTTGGCCACTTCCTCCGTAGTCGTGCCCAAGTTGATGAACAGAGAAGACTTGTCGGGAATGTGTTGCGCCGCCAGACGGGCAATTCGCTGTTTCTCGTCAAGATGCAAAACCTGGCGCGCGGGGTAGGCGATGTTCTCCACGCTGGACGGCAGGCCGGCGCCACCGTGAAAACGGCGCAGCAAGCCCATGTCGCACAGGACATTGATATCCCGACGAATGGTTTGCGGGGTGACGTTGAAACTGCTGACCAGGTCGTCGATGGACACAAAACCTCGTTGCTGGACCAGCCGCAGGATTTCCTGTTGTCTAGGGTTCAAGTTCATGACTTTTTGATTCCAGAGGATGATGCGCCCGAAGTTTTAAACCGGCCAAAGCACCGGGAACGACCGTTCGGGTTTACGCCTATAATCTTATGATACTTGCCACCTCGCCTCCGAACTCAAAAACACCCTCGTATGGTCCAGCCTCCCTCTTCCCGTCCCGCCGTCCTGCTGATCGGTCACGGCAGTCGGATCACCACCGGAGTTGCCGAATTCAAGCGCTTGGCCGAGCAGCTGCAACAGAAGCTTCCTGATCGCATTTGCCTGGCCGGCTTTCTGGAGTTGGTCGAACCCAGCATACCGGCGACCCTGGAAACGCTGTGGCGACAGGGTTTCCGTCGCATCACCGCCCTACCCGCCATGCTCACGGCCGCTGGACACGTTAAAAATGATATTCCGGCGTTCATTCGGGATTTCCAAACCGAGCACACTGGGCTGACGGTCACCCTCGGCGCGGAGTTGGGCCTTCATCCGAAACTGCTGCGCGTGGCCCGTGAACGGATCGAAAGCGCCGAAACGACGTTCGGCCCCCATTACAACCGGCGCGACGCCCTGCTCCTGGTCGTCGGCAGCGGCAGCTCCGACTCCGACGCCAATTCCAATATCAGCAAGATGAGCCGACTGCTGTGGGAAGACCTGGGCTTCGGCTGGGCGGAAACCGCTTACGCCGCCGTCGCCGCGCCATCAGTGGTCGACGCGCTTAAACGAACCCATCGCCTGGGTTTCCAGCGGGTGGTGGTTTTACCTTATTTGCTATTCGGCGGGCGACTGGCCAAACAGGTGCAAGCCGCGGCCACCGTCCACCAAGCCATCCATCCCGGGCTGCGGCTGGCGGTCGCGCCCCATCTCAACACCCATCCACTGCTGGTTGAGATCTTGCTGGAACGGCTGAACGAAGCCGAACAAGGCGAGGCTCATCCAAAAATATTTCTCCACAACAATCATTGAACCAAGAAGCCGCTTGCCAAGGTGTGGGGTTTTAAGGCGAACAGCCAGCCATCAATCAGTCGGGCGGGAACGACCTAAAACCACGATTGGGGATGGCGACTCTTCCGCGGTTGTGGTTTTTTCAGACGGGGGCTCTCCCATGCGCTGGGAGAAATCGGTGAACTGCCGCCGGAGAACTCGTACAGCCGGCTCCAGTTGCTGGAGGCGCCGTTCGAGTCGCTCAAACTGAATATCCTGCCATTCCGGATGCAACAATAAGGCTTCCACCGTCTGTTCCAACTCGGACAAACGTTGCTCCATCGCATGGCCTATCCGCAGCAGCGAACCGCTACTGCTCCCCGTTCGCTCTTGAGCTCTGCCTCCCTGCTCGTTCTGAACCAGTTCTTGCGCCACTTCTTCGACCGCTGCTTCGGAAAGCTCCATCAGTCCCTCGAGAAACCCATACAACAACAAGCGGTCGCAAAAAATATTTACCCGACGGGGAACTCCCTGGGTATGCCGGTAAACGGCCGCATGCGCGCGGTCGGTAAAACCCGGCCGGCCCTCAGTCCAGCCCACCACATGCAGACGATGTTCGATGTACTCGCGGGTTTCCAGTTCGCTTAGCGGATTCAGATGGCAGGAGGCGATGACCCGTTGCCGCAATTGCTCCATGCTGGGGTCCTGCAAGGTTTGACGAAATTCCTCCTGGCCCAGCAGGAAACTTTGCAGCAACGGCGTGGCGGCCACCTGAAAATTCGACAGCATCCGCAGCTCTTCGAGGGAGCGCACCGGCAGATTCTGTGCTTCGTCCACCACCAACAGCACCCGCCGCCCTTGTCGGGCATGACCGCGCAGAAAATCCTCGAAATGCTTGAGCAGGGCGGCCTTGCCTACCTCCTCATAAGGCAGGCTGAAGGCAGCCGCCACACTGCGTAACAACTCATCAGCTTCCAGTTGGGTCGTCACCAGTTGGGCGGCGATTACCTGGTTGGAATCCAATTCGGCGAACAGGTTTTTAACCAAGGTGGTCTTGCCGGTTCCAATGCCGCCGGTAATGACGATGAAGCCCTCACCCTGACTCAGCCCATAGCGCAGATAGGCAAGCGCCCGGTTATGAACGCTGCTGCCGAAGAAAAAGCGAGGATCGGGGCTAAGTTGGAAAGGCTTGGCGCTGAAGTTGTAATAATCAATGTACATTGAGATTAATTTCAGAATTTCATGCTGAATCGAATATTGAACCGGTTTTCACGAAAGCCCTGGTCGGCCGGATCAGCGTCGTTCCGGTAATAGCGATAGCTAATCAGACCGCCTGTATCCGGCGAAAATATCCGCGCCAACCCAATCACTGATAACCAGTATTCATTTTGTTGATCGATGCCCAAGTCATCATGTCCCCAACCTGCTCCTAGAAAGGAAGCGGTACGCGGCGCGAACCGCCAAGTCCAGAGTGCACCGACACCATAAGTATCTTCGTTTTGAGTGGGGTCCTGAAATTCACGATTATCGCTGAAAGCGGCAAAAGTCAGCCCAGTGCGGCTGCGCAGATACGTCATGCCAAGATTGAAAGACTTGCGTAAAAACTGCTCGTTGGTCAGACCCAGCGAACTACCGGGGATAATTTGACTTTGGTCATCGAGAACAATAGGCCGACCATCAGGACCAACCCCGGTCAAATTACTGCCCGCCAGTTGTTGGGAAGTGGTGACTTCCTGAGTGTAATCAGCCGACCAAACGGTAAAACGAGTCCGATGTCTGAAGGAACCATTCCAGTACACGCCAGGACTGTAACCGACACCTTGATAGGCGCGGCTGATGGTTAGACTAGTCCGCTGGGCAGGGTTCCATTCTATAACTGCATTATTGTAATTCAATCCATACAAGCCAGTGAATGAATAATAACGACTTGGCTTCCAGGTAGCACCCAATCCCCAATAGAAACCGTTTTTATTATCAGTAAAAGTAGTTGATTGATTGTTGACGTAACCTGCTTCAGCCACCAACGTCCAAGCTCTACTCAACCGGTAATCTGACCGCCCGGCTATCTTTTCCTGTTGATCATTTCCGTTATCCTGAATATCATTATTATTCTGCTGGCCATCTTGCTTTAGATAAAAATAATTGAGATTCCACTTCAACGCATCAAAATTACGACCACTGCTTAAATTGAAATCAACTGAATTGATCTGACTGTCAGACAATCCCTCTTGCCCGTCGATTGAGCTGTCGGATCCACTGTAGCTGATATTCTCATAGCGATAACGCAGCAATGCCTCTGCCCAGCCACCCACATTTTGGCGCCAATAGGGACTGACACCGAAAGTGGACTGAGTTGTCTGGTTGTCAGTCAGGGCAATGTTGCTGAAAATACCAATTGGGTTAAATATATCCGAAGCCCTAGGCAAAATATCCAACGCGTTGTTAAAGAATTCGAGGCTGGACGGTAAACCTCCATTCGACCCTAAGCCGCCAGCATCAACTCGTCCACTAGAAACGATGGGAACTTGGTAGACCGAACCATAGGCATCCAGAAACAAGTTATTTTGATAAAGTTCGGCGGTTCCAAATCCCAGCAGATTATTGTTGATCTGATCGGCATCACGATTATCGGCGTAAAACAAGCCTTGGGCGGTATAATCCAGGCGAAGATCCAGTCGCCCGCCCCGCTTGCGCACGGAAATACCGGGATCGACCTGCAGGACCGTATCTCCTTCCGCCTCGCCGGGGGGCGCCAGTCGAATATTGTCGGAGTAGGTAGTCCCCACGCTGATTCGCGGAGTGACCCGCCACCCTCCTACCAAATAGCCATCTGCTTCTTGTGCGTAACAACCAAGATTAAAACCCGTCAGCAACAACGCCACCACCAATATGAGTGGTTTTTCCCACTCGGGACGTCGGCGGGTCGGGCTACAGCGCGCGGGTCCCATGTTTGTCCCCCCTTCCATCAGCCGGTCCCTGCTTCGCGTAGCTAGGCACTCACTTCACCCCCGCTGCCATCATCTCCCCCACCGTAGCCATAGCCATAATAATCCGGGCCTGGAAAACCTCGGGTCTTGTTCAGCACGAAGCCGACGATCTGATTGGGATCGAGCAGAGCCAGGGCTGCCTTGACTTGAGACTGCTGGGTGCGCCCGGCCTCGACCACCATAACTACTTGCCCCATCAAGCGCGCCAGAACACTGGCCTCGGTGGTCGCCAACAACGGCGGGGAATCGAAAATGACCACGCGATCGGGATAACGCTGACTCATCTCCATTGCCAGCCGCCGCATGCTCTCACCGGCCAGCAGTTCGGTGGACAAATGGTGCTGGCTGCCGGCGGGTAGGACAGTCAACGACGGCACGTTGGTATCCACCAGCACGTCGGCCAGATCCAGTTGATCGTCGATCAGAAAATCCACCAGCCCCAGATCGGCCTCGAATCCCAGCGTTTTCGCCAAGTCAGGCTTGATCACATCGGCATCCACCAGCAAAACCGTGCGGTTCCGCTCGGTGGCGATACTCAAGGCCAGATTGCAGGCCGTGAAGGTTTTGCCCTCACCGGGGCAGGCGCTGGTCACCACAATCAAATTGGCGTGCTCGGCGGCGGCGGCCCCCTTGCCGTCGAAATTCATGAGCAGGGGACGTTTTATATAACGATACTCTTCCTTGATTCGGCTGCGGCGAGTATCCGGCACCAGCAGGCCAGCCGCATGAATCTGTTGGAAATCCAGCATCACCGAACGCACGGTCCGCTTGACCGCGGCAGCCGGTTTACCGGCAACCCCACTTAGCGGAGCCACCGTCAGACCGACAGCAGCCCTTTCGAGGACATCGCCCTTGGTGGGAAGTACGGGAGGAGTTACCGGCGGCGGCGGCGGCGCGACCGGACCCAGCGACCGACCGAGCATGGCTTTTTCGATGCTATCCACCTTCACGCTCTCCAACAACCGACCTGTGCGGTCATAACAAACCGACCTGTTCCACGACGATCAAACCGGCATATACCACCAGCAGCATCCCGCCCAAAGAGGCATACGCGACCACCAACCGCCGCTCGCGGCGCAAGGCCGGCGGCGATAGCGTCATGCCGACGCTGCCAAACACCGGAATACCCGTGCCTTCCATGAGGCTGCGGTGGCTATCGAAGGTTGGCCAGAGTTGCGAGAGTAGAAACGCCAGTCCGACTCCAGCACCCAAGCCCGCGCCCAGCACCAAGGTCATCAGCAATAGTCGATTAGGCCCGGTTGGTTTCAGCGGCACTCGCGGCGGATCGACAACTCTGAAGCGAACTTCCTGTCTAGCTTTTTCGGCCTCTTGGGACAACCGGGCTGACTCCCGGCGGGCTAGCAGTTGCTCGTATTGCTGGCGATTAACCTCGTAGTCGCGATTCAACGCTACTAATTCAGCTTCAATCTGGGGAAGGGTGTTAACTTGCGCCTGCAGTTCTTTATAGCGCTTCATGTACTCATCAAATCTTACTCGTAATGAAGCAATATTTGCCTCCTCTTCAGCAAGTCGTACCTTCAGTTGCTGATAGACGGTATTGACACCCTGATTTCGAGCATTGGCACCACTTTCAGCAAGGCTTGCCGCATACTTTAAACGATCTTGTTCACGTTGCTTTTTGAGGTCAGCAATAGTCAGCCTGAGGATACCGACATCTGGATGCTTATCGGTAAACTTGATTAGCAATTCATCAAGATTCTGTTCCAAAGTCTGGATGCGCTGATCGATAGGCAACACGACCACCTCTCCATCGCCTTTAATCTGTTGCTGTAAAGCCTCGTTGAGCTGCTGCTGTAGGGAGTTGCGGCGATTTTCCACTTGGGTAAGTTCCAGCCGAACCGTTGAAAGGTCGGCGGCTGCCTGCTGCAGACGTGCGTTATAAGTTTGGCCTTCCGAGGGCATCCGGCCCATATTACTAAGCTTGAATTCCTTGAGACGGCTCTCGGCTTCACTCAGCCGGTTTTCATATTCAATCACTTGTGCATCTACAAAGCGTTGCGCAGATTCGGCATCCAGACGACTGCCGCCAACCAAGTTATTTTCGAAAACGGTTAACGCCGCCTGAACCACCTTCTTGGCATCCTGTGAATCAAGACCAGTGTAAGTAATCGTATACAGATTTTCCTGCGGCTTGCCAGCACTTGCCAAATTGATCCTTTTTTGTAATTCATAAAGTAATCGAGCCATTGCCTCGGGTCCCTTGGTCGAAATATCCAAACCAGCCAAGCCAGCGATTTGTTCTAAATTTGGACGGCTAAGCAAGGTTTTTGTGACCAGCGCAACTTGGGTATCGGGATCGACCTCCACCGTCAATCCCTTAAGCAGGGGCTGCAAAATGGTTTGGGTGTCCACGATTACCTGCGCTGAGACTTCATATTGATCAGGCAGGATGCAGACCACTGTCCAGCCGAGCGCGCAAACCAGCCAAGCGCAAACCATGGCATACCAACGATTACGCCAGATTCCCCGCAGATAGCCCAGCACCTGTTCGATGATGTCGCTCATGAGCGCGTCCTTTGAACCCGTTCGCGCCGCTGGCTCAGAACCAGGATTCTGGAATGATCAGGATATCGCCCGGCAACATATCCACATTGGCGGAAATATCGCCGTTGAGCAGATCGTCCAGGCGAACCTCGTACTCCTTCTGCTTGCCTTCCTCCATCCGAACCAGCTTGGTTTTGTTGCCAGCGGCGAACTCGTTCAAGCTACCGACCGTAATCATCACGTCCAGCAAGGTCATTTGCCGTCGGTAGGCGATGGCTTGTGCACTAGCTTGAGTGCTTTGCGAACCGGTCGTCTGCCCGCTTCGCGATCCGGTCACCTGACCGATCACGCGAATCTGTTCGCTGTACGGTCCGATCCCGCCCGCGACGATCACGGTGACGATCGGCTGGCGGATGTAAGTCTCCAGCGCTTTTTCCAAATCCTTCGCCAGTTGGGCGGACGTCTTGCCGCTGGCCTGTAAATCTTCCACCAGCGGCGTGCTGATCTTACCATCCGGGCGGACAGTTACGGTTTGCGAAACTTCCGGATTGCGCCAAACGAAAATCTGAAGCTGGTCGCCCGGACCGATCAGGTAACTGTAAGTCTCCGGTGAAGTCGTCTGGGAACCGTATTGTGTCGAAGGTGGCAGACCCGGCTGCTTGGCGCAGGCGCCGAGCACGAGCATAACCGCCAACACCCCGATGCACGCCTCAATTTTAAATGTGCCAAGCTCTCGCATATTCACTACAACCCATTGATGATAAAAATATTATACAGCGCCGGCGCTCTGACTTCGCGGCTAGGTAGGCCACTTGGGACCACCGCCCCCACTCTCAAATCCGCAACGCCCTGTCGGTAAGGAACTTCAAATGCCGCACCGCAGTCTCTTTTGTGCAACTAATATGATTATGGTAGTCGCTGACACATTCTTCAGTCTATAGCCACAACAACCTCGACGGATTTAATGGACCCCGCAGACGCCTTCATCGCGATTCGCAACCTGGCCAAACATTACACGGAAGGCGACCTGCGGCGCACCATCTTTGCTGATTTGACCCTGGATATCCCTCGCGGCCAGTTCGTCGCCCTGCTGGGTCAATCTGGTTCCGGCAAATCCACCCTGCTCAACCTGCTCGGCGGCATCGATCTGCCGGATGCCGGACAAATTCGCATCGACGACCGGTTGCTGACCGATTTGAGCGAAGCCGAACGCACCCGGTTTCGCCGTCGCCACATCGGTTTCGTCTTCCAGTTTTTCAACCTGATCCCTACTCTGACCGCCGGGGAAAACCTGCTCTTGCCGCTGGAGCTGAACGGGCTGGCGAGCCCGGACCGGCGCGACCGGGCGCTGGAGTTGCTGGATAACGTCGGGCTGGGCAACCGCCGCCACAGTTTCCCGGAACGGCTGTCCGGCGGCGAGCAGCAACGGCTGGCCATCGTCCGGGCACTGGTCCACGATCCGCTGCTACTGCTGGCCGACGAACCCACCGGCAACCTCGACACCGCCACCGGCGAGCGGATCCTGGATCTGCTGCTCACCCTGCACCAGCAAGCGGCAACCACCATCGTCATGGTCACGCACAGTCGGGAAGTGGCCACCCGCGCCGATAGAATTCTGATACTGGACGGCGGGCGCATCCGGGAAGCTCGATGACGCCATTATTCTGGCGAGCGCTGCTGCGGCACCCACTTCGACATCCCTGGCAACTGGGGCTGACCGATTCTCGGCATCGCTCTGGGAGTGGCGGTGGTGCTGGCGGTGGATCTGGCCAACACCAGCGCCCGCCGCGGTTTCGAACTGGCCATGACCCGCATCACCGGTCATACCACCCACCGCATCCTCGGCGGACCGCAAGGCGTGGCCGAAACGGTTTATACCCGTTTGCGGGTCGAGCGCGGCATCCGACCAGCCGCTCCGGTGGTGACCGGATACCTGCCTCACGCCGACCGTCCGGGACAATTGCTGCAAATCCTCGGTGTCGACCCGTTCGCGGAAGCCCCCTTTCGCGATCTCGCCACCGACCTCACCGGCGACGATTTCGATTTACGCGCCCTGTTGCTGAATCCGGACGCCGCGCTATTGCCGGAGGCGCTGGGCGCGGAAGTCACGCTGAAACGCGGCGGGCAGCGCCTGACCCTGCGCCGCGCCGGCACGCTGCGAGGGGCGGCTTTCGAGGGTCTGATCATCACCGACATCGCCACGGCGCAAGCCTTGCTTGGCCGGACCGGTCGATTGAGCCATATCGATCTGATTCTGCCAACCGATCCCACCGGCGAGCGCCTCGCGACCGAACTGCGCGCCTGGCTGCCACCGGGTTTACGGCTGGAGCGGGCGGCCGAGCGCAACCAGGCAACGGCCGATCTGAGCGCCGCCTTCTCGCTCAACCTGACCGCCATGAGCCTGCTGGCGCTGGTGGTCGGAATGTTCCTGATTTACAACGCCATGACCTTCTCGGTGGTGCAGCGCCGCGCCTTGCTGGGCCTGTTGCGGGCCTTGGGCGTCAGCCGCCGGGAACTGTTTGCCGGCGTGCTGGGCGAAGCGCTGCTGCTGGGCTTGGCCGGTACCCTGCTCGGCGGCGTGCTGGGCGTGTGGTTGGGGTCAGGGCTGGTGCATCTGGTGACCCGCACCATCAACGACTTGTACTTCACGCTCAGCGTCCGTGAATTGGCGATCGAGCCGTGGTCGCTGGCCAAGGGCGCGGCACTCGGCCTGTTGGCAACCCTGGCGGCGGCCTGGCTGCCGGCGCGAGAAGCCGCCGACGCGCCGCCAGGCGCGGTGCTGAGCCGCGCTCATCTCGAAACCCGCTGGCGCGCCGCCCTGCCCCGGCTGGTGCTGGCCGGTTTGGGACTGCTGGCCGGCGGCGGTCTGATGCTGATGGTTTCCCACTCGCTGATGGCGGGTTTCGCCGGGCTGTTTCTGCTGATTCTGGGCTGCGCGCTGCTGACCCCGCCCATCATCGTGGGACTGGTCCGGCTGAACCGGCCGCTGACCACCCGCCTGGGATTGCTGGCGCGGATGGCCAACCGCGACATCGCCCGTCATCTGAGCCGCACCGGCATCGCGATCGCGGCGCTGATGGTCGCCTTTTCCGCCACGGTCGGCGTCGGGGTGATGGTGGACAGCTTCCGCGGCGGGGTGGCGATCTGGATCAACGATCTGCTGAACGCCGATCTCTACATCGCTCCGCCTTCCGTCGAAGACGGCGGCGACCGCTCGGAGACGCTTGATCCCACGGCGCTGGCGGTGTTGCGAGACACACCGGGCGTGGCGGCGGTTTCCACCTATCGCGCCCTCAAGATCGAGCTGGATCGTCGCCCCGTAACTCTGATCGCGGCGGAACTCGCCCCCGCCGCCCGGGCCGGCTACCACCTGATCGCCGGCGATGCGGACACCGCTTGGCGGCTGTTCCAAACCGGTGAGGCGGTGTTGATTTCCGAACCGCTGGCCTACCGGCGCCATCTCTCGGCCGGCGACCGGATGGAACTACCGGCCGAACAGGGGCCACGCCCATTCGTTATCGCCGGGGTATTCCTGGATTACGGTTCGGAACATGGCCGGATTTTGCTACACCGAAGCACTTATGAGCGCCACTGGCTCGATCCGGCGGTCGGTTCGGCGGCGGTGTTCGCGGCGTCGGACGCGGACTTGGCGGCCTTGCGAGCACGCTTGCGGGAGCGGCTGGGGCCGATTCAGCCTCTGCTGATCCGCTCCAACCGCGACATCCAGGAAATCACGATGGAAATCTTCGACCGCACCTTCACCATCACCAACGTACTGCGACTGCTGGCGATTCTGGTGGCGGTGGTCGGTGTGTTGAGCGCGCTACTGGCCCTGCAACTGGAACGGGCGCGGGAGTTCGCGGTGCTGCGCGCCACCGGCATGACGGCGGGAGAAATCGGCGGGCTGGTGTCGTTGCAAACCGGGTTCATGGGCGCCGCCGCCGGTCTGCTGGCGATGCCGGCCGGGCTGCTGCTGGCGGCGGTGCTGATTTTCGTGATTAACCGCCGGGCCTTCGGCTGGAGCCTGCCGTTTCAGGTGGACCCACTGCTATTGCTGGAAACGCTGGCGCTGGCAATCGGCGCCGCGCTGCTGGCCGGGCTCTACCCGATCTGGCGGATGGCCCGTGCCCGGCCAGCCGACGCCTTGCGCACCGAGTAAGGGATGTTCGGGTTTATGAATCAGCGAGTTTGGCGGGTCGGATTAGCGATCCTGTGCGCCGTTCTGGTCCTGGCGACAACCGCTTATTACCTCTGGCCCCGAGCCCACCCAGAGAGCGGCGTTAATGGCGGCGTCAGGGTCGGCTCGGCCCTGGGCGGCGATGACAGCGCCGGCTATCAGCGGGCCTACCAGCCGCGACCGTTCGTCTTCCCCGCCGACCACGGCCCGCACCCGGAATTTCGTAACGAATGGTGGTACGTGACCGGCAACCTGGCCGATGCGACCGGCCGGGAGTTCGGTTTCCAGTTGACCCTGTTCCGCATCGCACTGGCCCCGACCGCGTCGTCGGCGGATTCGGCCTGGCGCACGCATCAGGTCTACATGGGCCATTTCGCGCTGACCGACGTAGCCGGTAACAAGCACTGGGGGTTCGAGCGCTTCAGCCGGGACGCGGTGGGGCTGGCCGGCGCGCAAGCGACGCCGCTGCGAGTCTGGCTGGAAGATTGGGAACTGGCGGGCGCCGGGTCCGACCCGTTTCCGCTGCGAGTGCGAGCGCGTCAAGACGATATCGCCGTCGATCTGACGCTGGACACCGCCAAGCCGCTGGTCTTGCAGGGGGAGCGGGGCCTAAGCCAGAAAAGCGCCGAACCGGGCAATGCGTCCTACTACTACTCTTATACCCACCTGCCAACCCAGGGCACGGTCAGCCTCGGCGGGCAGGCTTTCACCGTCGGTGGCGCGAGCTGGCTGGACCGGGAATGGAGCACCAGCGCGCTGGGACCGGAGCAGAGCGGCTGGGACTGGTTCGCGCTGCAACTGGACGACGGGCGGGATGTGATGTTCTACCGGTTGCGGCGCAAGGATGGCGGCATCGATCCATTCAGCAAGGGCGTGCTGGTCGCGACCGATGGATCGACCCGCGCGCTGGACTGGAACGAGGTGGATTTGCAGCCACTCGGCGCATGGACCAGCCCGCGCACCGGCGACCGTTATCCCGCCGGCTGGCGGCTGCGCCTGCCAGCCGAGAAGCTGGATCTGACCGTCACCCCCAAAATCGCCGATCAGGAAATGCGACTGACGGTGCGTTACTGGGAAGGCGCTGTGGCCGTTGACGGGCACGCTGGAGATCAGGCGATTGCGGGACAGGGCTATCTGGAAATGACCCGTTACGAATCGGCCACCTCAACGCGCTGATTTCAGCTAAATCTCAAGCGGCGCCACCGCGATTCCAAACAATGATTGCGTCCGCCGTCCCTCGGGACCGTACACTTCCACTACTCCATCCCCGCACACGATCCACGCCTCGACCGCGCCTGCTTCCAGATACAGTTGGATTTTCTGCGTCAGTTCATCGGTGGTGTTGGATGGCGATGCCACTTCGATACATAACTCCGGAGCTTTTGGATAAGGCGTCGCATCACGATACTGCTCGAAAAACGCATCGGACGCCCAAACCACGTCCGCGACCTTCACCCCCTTGCTCGTCAGAATCGAACATTCGGGCATCTGAATGCCATGCGGAAGACACCGTAGCAACAATGCCTGCAATTTACCTTGCAACAACGAATGCCGATTGGTCGCCGGACTCATTGCAAACTCCACCTTGCCATCTTTGTTCAATTCCAGCTTGAAGGGCAAATCCCGCAGATACGGGCTATCGATCACTTCCCGCCATTTTTCCGCCAATGCCGCCGCATCCATCATTCACCCCCATCAATCTTTCACACTGCGCTGCCGCCTTGCCTCAAACAGAAAAACCCCTGCCGCCACCGATACATTCAAACTTTCGACCCCGCCCTCGGCCAGCGGAATCCGCGCCAGCCGGTCGCAGACTTTCGCGGGTCAAACGCCGCAAACCCTTTTCCTCTGCGCCCAACACGATAGCCGTCGGCAGGGTGAAATCCACTTCATACAGGCTGGCGTCCGCCTCGCCGGCCGCGCCGACGATCCAAAGCCCCTGTTGCCGCAACTCGCGCAAGGTCCGCGCCAGATTGGTCACCGCGACGAACGGCACGATTTCCGCCGCGCCGCAGGCCACTTTGCGCACCGTCGCGTTCAAACCGGCGGCGCGGTCGGCGGGCGCAATCACGGCATGAACGCCAGCCGCCGCCGCGCCGCGCAGACACGCGCCAAGGTTGTGCGGGTCCTGCACTCCGTCCAGCACCAGCAGCAGCGCCGGTCCAGCCGCCGCCAGCAAGGCTGGCAAATCCGCCTCGCCGCAAGTCCGCTGCTGGACCGCCAACCGCGCGACGACGCCCTGATGGCGCGCACCGCCGCTGAACCGGTCCAGTTCCGCCCGATTGACTTGTCGAATCGGTACACCCCGACTGGCTGCTTCGTCCAGCAGCGCCTGTATCCGCGTATCCCGCCGCTGACCCTCCACCCACAACCCACGCAACTGCCCCGATTCGTATTTCAGCGCCGCCGCCACCGCGTGCAATCCATGAATCAGTTCCTCGGCCACGGCCTTCATTCCTTGCGTCGGCGACGACTTCGATGGCTCCGACGCTCGGTCTTCTCGCCACGCTCGCTTTCGACCGGCTCGAAATCGATTTTGCGCTCGTCCAGATCGACCCGCGCCACTCGCACCCGCAAACTATCGCCCAAGCGATAAACCTGCCCGGACCGTTCGCCGTGCAAGCGATGCCCCACCGGGTCGAACTGGTAGTAATCATTGCGCAGGGAAGTCACATGCACCAACCCCTCCACGTATACCCCGCGCAACTCCACGAACAGACCGAAACCCGTAACCCCGGTGATAATGCCGTCGAACACTTGCCCGATCTTGTCCAGCATGAACTCACACTTCAACCACTCCACCGCATCGCGCACCGCCTCGTCGGCCCGCCGCTCGGTCATCGAACAATGCTCGCCCAAGCCGATCAGATCGGCGTGGGTATAAGGGAAATCGGCCGGCTTGCCGCCGTTCAGCACATGGCGGATGGCACGATGCACCTGCAAGTCGGGATAGCGGCGGATCGGCGAGGTGAAATGGGCGTAAGACTCCAACGCCAGCCCGAAATGACCGACATTGCCCGGGTTATAGACCGCCTGAGCCAAGGAACGCAGCATCACGGTCTGGATCAGATGGGCGTCGGCCCGGTCGCGGATCTGAGTCAGCAACCGGGTATAGTCCAGCGGCGAGGGCTTGTCGCCGCCACTCAGCCCCAGACCCAACTCACCCAGAAAGGCGCGCAGCTTGTTCAAGCGATCCTTGCTTGGTCCCTCGTGAATCCGGTACAAACCCAGCAGCTTGTGGCGTTGCAGGAAACGCGCCGCCGCCACGTTGGCAGAGATCATGCATTCCTCGATCAGGCGATGCGCGTCGTTGCGCTCGGTCGGCAAAATCCGCTCGATCTTGCGATCCGCCCCGTATTCGATCACGGTTTCCTGCGTATCGAAGTCCATGGCCCCGCGCTGCTCCCGACCAGTCCGTAGCACTTGATACAGTTCGTGCAATCGGTCCAGGTGCGGGACCAGCTTGGCGAATTCGGCGCGAACTCGCGGATCGCGGTCAACAACGATGGTTGCCACCGTGTTGTAGGTCAACCGGGCATGAGAACGCATCACCGCCTCGGCGAAACGCGAGCGGATGATGCGACCCTCGGCGTTGAAGGTCATCTCGCAAACCATGCACAGCCGATCCACCTCGGGGTTCAGCGAGCACAAGCCGTTGGACAGCGCTTCGGGCAGCATCGGAATGGCCCGGTCCGGAAAATACACCGAGTTACCGCGCTTGCGTGCTTCCTGATCCAGCGCCGTGCCCGGCCGCACATACCAGGACACATCGGCGATGGCCACCAGCAACCGCCAGTTGGCGCCGCGCCGCTCGCAGTAGACCGCATCGTCGAAATCGCGGGCGGTGATGCCGTCGATGGTCACCAGCGGCGTTGCGCGCAAATCCCAGCGGCCCTGCTTGGCCGCTTCCGGCACCGCCTCGCCAAAACCGCGCGCTTCGGCCAGCGCCGCCTCCGGCCATTCCACCGGAATGCCGTGGCTGGCGATGGCGATCCGTATTTCCATCCCTGGCGCCATGTGCTCGCCCAGCACTTCCTTGATCCGGCCCAGTGGCCGGGTTCGCCCGCTGGGCTGCTCGATCAGTTCGACAATGACGATCTGACCGGCCTGGGCCGCGCCGCGGCCATCGGGTGGCACGATAACATCCTGATTGATTCGCTTGTTGTCGGGGATAACGAAGCAGGCGCCGCGCTCCTCGCAGAACCGCCCGACCACGGTCTCGGTGTTACGCTCCAGCACCTCGACCACCGCGCCCTCGCGCCGGCCCCGATAATCCACCCCGATCACCCGCACCACCGCCCGGTCGCCGTGCAGCAGCTTGCGCATCTGCCGGGGGGAGAGAAACAGGCTGTCACCGCCTTCGTCGGGGATCAGAAAACCGTGCCCCTCGGCATGACCGATCACCCGGCCAGGCACCAGGTTCATCTTGGCGACCGGCCCGTAGCCTTCGCGACGATTGCGGATCAGTTGCCCGTCCCGCGCCATCGCCCGCAACCGACGGGACAGCGCTTCGACTTCCCAGTCATCGTCCATCCCCCATTCGGTGCATAAGGCCTCCAAGGTCAGTGGCATCCCCCGTTCTTCCAGATATTGCAAAATAAACTCGCGGCTGGGAGAGGGGCGGCCGTATTTCTCCTGCTCCCGGACCAGAAAAGGGTCCATCTGTCGCCAGGAACTGTGTTTTTTATGGGTCATGAGAACACTTCAAAATGGTTAAGAATATGAATCGGAAACGATTGACAGGCTGGAAAGCAATCCGTATAGTGCGCTCCCGTCGTCGCCGTAACTGGCGCGACGATCAAGCCGAAGTGGCGGAACTGGTAGACGCGCTAGGTTCAGGTCTTAGTTGGGGTAACCCAGTGGAGGTTCAAGTCCTCTCTTCGGCACCAGATTGAAAAAGGCCCGGTCAAAAACCGGGCCTTTTGTTTTCCCGCCATTCACGCCGCGAACGGATCCCGCAGCACGATGGTATCCGCCCGGTCCGGGCCGGTGGAAACGATGTCGATCGGAGTATCGGCCAATTCCTCCAAGCGCCGCAGATAAGCCCGGGCGTTGGCCGGTAACTCCTCGTAACGCCGCACCCCACAGGTCGAATCCCGCCAGCCCGGCAGATCCTCGTAGATCGGTTCGCAGGCCGCGAGCGCCTCCGCGCCCACGGGCGCATGGTCCAGCCGCTCCACCCCGCACCGATAGCCCACGCACATTCGAATGCTGTCCAGCCCGTCCAGCACGTCCAGCTTGGTCACGCACAGGCCCGACACGCTGTTGTTCAGGATCGAGCGGCGCAGCGCCACGGCGTCGAACCAGCCGCAGCGCCGCCGCCGGCCGGTGGTCGAACCGAATTCGTGCCCCCGGTCGGCCAGATACTCGCCGGTTTCGTCAAACAGCTCGGTCGGAAACGGCCCACCACCAACCCGGGTAGCGTAGGCCTTGGTGATCCCCAGCACGTAATCCAGATAGCGCGGCCCCAGTCCGGTGCCGGTGGCCGCGCCGCCGGCGGTGGTATTGGACGAGGTCACATAGGGATAAGTACCGTGATCGATATCCAGCAGCGCGCCCTGCGCACCCTCGAACAACATGTTGTCGCCGCGCCGGCGGTGCGCATCCAACAGGTCGGTCACATCCGCCGCCAGCGGTCGCAGCCGTTCGGCCATGGCCAGGGTCTCTTCCAACACCTGCTGAAAATCGACCGTTTCGGCCTGGAAATAATGCCGCAGCACGAAGTTGTGGAAATCCAGCACCTCGCCGAGTTTGGCGGCAAAGCGCTCGCGCTGGAACAGATCGCCCAGGCGCACCGCCCGCCGCGACACCTTGTCCTCGTAGGCCGGCCCGATGCCGCGGCCGGTGGTGCCGATCGCCTGCTCGCCGCGCGCCTTTTCCCGCGCCTGATCCAGGGCGATGTGATAGGGCAGGATCAGCGGACAGGCCTCGCTGATCCGCAGCCGGTCCGTCACCGCGATCCCCTGCGCTTCCACCCGATCGATCTCGACCAGCAGCGCCGTCGGCGACAGCACCACGCCGTTGCCGATCAGACAGCGCACCCCCTCACGCAAGATGCCGGAGGGAATCAGATGCAGCACGGTTTTACGGCCGTTGATGACCAACGTGTGTCCGGCGTTGTGCCCGCCCTGAAACCGCACCACCGCCGCGACGCTCTCGGTGAGTAGATCGACGACTTTGCCCTTGCCCTCGTCGCCCCACTGCGCGCCGATAATGACTACATTTTTGCCCATGTCAGCATCCCGATATTTCCTGAGAAAAGGCTATTCGCTCGCGGTGGAAGGCACCGGCAGGAGAACCATGTCCCATTCTCCATCCCGCTGGACCAGCAGTCGATCACAGCCTAGGGTTTCGGGCGCCGCCGCCGCGCCCGGCAAGGCGCGAATCACCCGTTCCCCCCGGCTCCGCAATGCCGCCACCCACCGTTCCAGCGCCGCATCCTCGGCCGGCGGGGCGTAAATTCCGGTAGCGGCGGCCTCCGCCGCTGGCGCCAGCAACAGCAGCGTCGCCAGATCGGTGCTGAAGCCGGTCGCCGGCCGGGCCCGACCGAACACTTGGCCGATCTCGTCGTAGCGCCCGCCCTGCGCCACCGCCTGCCCCTGTCCCGGCACGTAGGCCGCGAACAGCACGCCGGTGTGATAGTGATATCCCCGCAGTTCGGCCAGATCGATGTGAACCGGCAGTTCCGGCCAGCGTCGCAGTAGGGCCGCAATCAACCGCCGCAGTGTCGCCAGCGCGTCGCGCACGCCCTCGCCGGTCGCCGCTAGGCGCAAGTCCGCCTCGTCCAGCACCTCCGGCCCTCCGTTCAGTTCGGCCAGCGCCAGCAGTGCTTGTTCGCACGATGCCGGCAGCGCCCAGGCGGCCAGTTGCTGGCGTATCTCCGGCAGGGCTTTGCGCTGCAACGCCTCGAACAATAGCCCCTCGCGCTCCCGGTCCAGCCCGGCTTGGCGGACCAGCGCGCGGAACACCGCCACATGTCCCAAGTCCAGATGCACCGCGCCGATGCTCGCCGTTTGCAGGGTTTCCAGCATCAGCATCAATACTTCCAGATCGCTTTCGTGGCCGTGGTGACCGTACAGCTCCACGCCGGTCTGATACGGGCTGCGCGAGCCGCCAAAGCCGTCGGCGCGGGTACGCAGCACCGTCCCCATGTAGCACAAGCGGACGGGTCCGGCGCGCTTGAGCAGGTGGGCGTCGATTCGGGCCACCTGCGGCGTCATGTCGGCCCGAACCCCCATCATCCGCCCGCTCAACTGATCGGTCAGTTTGAAGGTTTGCAACTCCAGATCGTTGCCGGTGCCGGTCAGCAGCGACTCGAGAAATTCGATCAGCGGCGGGATGACCAGTTCGTAACCCCAGCCCTGGTACAGATCGAGCAACTCGCGGCGCAGCCGCTCCATCCGGCCGGCGACGGGAGGCAGGATTTCTTCGATACCTTCGGGCAGAAGCCAGCGGTCTTCGACGGTCATGGCGGGAGATGGTGGTGAAATTCAGAAAACCAGGGAAAGACGGACACGGACGGGATGGCCTCAGCGGAACACATACAGCGCCAGCAATCCCAGCACCATACTGGCCAATCCGATCAGGCGCAGCGCGCGATCCTCCAGTTTGGCCATCTGCAACAGCGTTTGCCGCAAGGCGCGCGGGCTGAGGAACGGCAGGATGCCTTCCAGCACCAGCATCAAGCCGAACGCCGCCAGCAGTTCACCCCACATGGCGGCATCCGACGAAGAGCGCGGCGCCGGTATCGGCCCGGCCATCGACTCCGGTCATCGCGACTTGTTGAAATACTGAAAGAACTGAAAATCTTCCGGTTGCAGCACCAGCACATCGCCCTTGTCGCTGAAACTTTGCCGATAGGCCGTCAGGCTGCGGGAGAAGCCGTAAAAATCCTGGTCCTTACCGTAAGCCAGTGCGTAGATTTCGGTGGCCTGGGCATCGCCCTCGCCGCGCTGCCGTTCAGCATCGCGGTAGGCCTCGGCCAAGATCACCGTGCTTTGCCGGTCGGCGTCGGCGCGGATGCGTTCGGCGGCCTCGGCGCCGCGCGAGCGGAAATCCTTGGCCACCCGCAACCGCTCGGCCTTCATGCGGCTGAACACCGAACTGCTGACATCCGCCGGCAGATCGATCCGCTTGATTCGCACGTCCACGGCGGCGATCCCCAACTGCGTGGCCTGCTCCTTAAGCAGGCGGCTCAGGGTTTCCATGATCTGGTCGCGGTCGCCCGACACCACTTCCTGAATGGTGCGCTTGCTGAACTCGCTGCGCAGGCCATCCTTGACGATCTGGTCCAGCCGCACATTGGCTTGAACCGGATCGCCGGCCACCGCCGTGTAGAACCGGCGCACGTCCTTGATCCGCCACATGGCGAAGGAATCGACGATAACGTTCTTCTTTTCGGCGGTCAGAAACCGCTCCGGCTCGGTGTCCAGAGTCTGCAAGCGTTGGTCGAACTTGCGGATATTGTTGATCAACGGCCATTTCCAGTGCAGGCCCGGCTGATAGTCCGCCTCGACCATTTCACCCAGTTGAAAGCGGAGCGCGGTCTGGGTTGCATCCACCGTAAACAGCGACAGCGACAGCAAGGTCACGACGGCGGCGACCGCGCCCAGCAGCATATTCCGGGATACCGGCAATTGCGATAGAGCCATCAGCGCACCTCCCGACCACGGTTGAGATCGCGCAGGCGCGTGGCCGCCGCGCTACCGTCGATCGATGTCGACGAAGAGGCGGGTAATGCCTCCGACAAGGAATTTCCGGCGGCGCCGGCCGCACTCGACCTCCCCGCCGGGTTGAGCATGCGGTCCAGCGGCAGGTACAGCAGGTTGTTGGTGCCCTTGACATCCACCAGCACCTTGCTCGCCTGCGACAGCACCGCCTCCAGCGTTTCCAGATACAAGCGCTCGCGGGTGACTTCCGGCGCCTTTTGATAAGCCGACAGCAATTGCTCGAAGCGGCTGGCCTCGCCCTGAGCCTGGGCGACGACCTGTTCCTTGTAGGCCGAAGCTTCCTGCAGCCGCCGCGCCGCCTGACCGCGCGCTCTCGGGATGACTTCGTTGGCGTAGGCCTCGGCTTCGTTCTTGAGCCGCTGTTCGTCCTCGCGCGCCTTGATTGCGTCGGCAAAGGCATCCTGCACTTCTTCCGGCGGCTGGGCGTCTTGCAACACCACGGTCACGATTTGCAGGCCGGCGCCATTCTGGCCTTCATCCAAGCCCGCCGCCGCTGTCTTGCCTGTCGCGGGTAAAACACCGGCCGGCTGGTCCGGGCCGTAGCTGTCCAGGATACGTTGGCTCAAGGTTTTGATATCGGCAACGATATCGCTGCGGCCCTCGGTCAAAACAAAATCCATGGTGCTTTTGCCGATGGTTTCCCGGGCGGCGCTTTCCACGACCTGAACCAGCACGCTTTCCGGATCGAGCACATGAAACAGATAGGCGCGAGGATCCTTGACCTGGTATTGCACCGCCAGCCGCACGTCCACGATGTTCTCATCCTGAGTCAGCATCAACGCCTCTTTCGGCACCGAGCGGATCGCCGGTTGCCGGCCGCTGTCACCGCCAGAGCGATAACCGATTTCCCGGAAGCGCCGCTGCTCGACATTGACAATCTCCACCCGGTCGATGGGGAATAGACGCAGGTGCGGACCCGGCAGCGTGGTCTCCAGATAGCGTCCAAAGCGCAGCACCACGCCACGCTCGCCTTCGTTGACGATGTAGATACTGGCGATCAACCAGCCGATCAGAGCGATCAGCCCGACCACCAGACCGATTCCGGCAAATCCGGAACTCGAAGAGCCACTCCCACCGCCACCGCCACCACCGCCGCGCCGGCCACCCAGCAGGGCGCCAAACTTATCCGACAGCTTGCGGACCACCTCATCCAGATCGGGCGGACCCTGATCGCGGCCGCCACCACTCCAGGGATCGCGATTGCCGCCTCCCGGTTCATTCCAAGCCATGTCGTACCTCAAAATTTCGTCATCTCCGATACTCTTCACACCGCCGGGATTGCTAAGCCCGAGCGCACCCATTCCGCTTGCAAGCCATCCCGGCGGCGGAGCAGATCCATATTGCCGCGCGACGTGCGCACCTCGATCAACCATTCTCCCGCCGGTCCGATCTGTTCACCCACCACGGCGTCCAGACTGAACAGGCGGGCTCGCAACCGGGCCGCCGCCGGGGGCAGACACAACCAACCATGCATGGTCTCGCCCCGCAGCCGCTCGGCCAGCGCCGCGACCAGCAGATCGGTTCCCGTACCGGACGCCGCCGACAGCCAGACGGCTCGTGGTTGCCCTTCGGCATCCCGCTCCAGCCGGGGAGGCTCACCCGTCAGATCGATCTTGTTGAACACCTGCAAGCGGGGCACTTCCGCCGCGCCGATCTCCGCCAACACGGCGTCCACCTGGACGATGGTGCCGTCTCGATCCGGATGGCCGACATCAATCACCTGCAGCAGCAGGCTGGCTTCACAGGTCTCCCGCAACGTCGAGCGGAAAGCCGCCACCAACTCGTGCGGTAGACGGTTCACGAAACCTACGGTATCGGCCAGCACAACCGGTTCGGCGCCCGGCAGATCCAGCCGCCGCAGCGTTGGGTCCAGGGTAGCGAACAATTGATCCGCCACATAGACGCCCGCCTGGGTCAGGGCATTGAACAGGGTGGATTTACCCGCGTTGGTGTAGCCGACCAGCGAGACCGTCGGCAAGTCGGCCTTGCGCCGGGTCCGCCGCCCCTGTTCGCGTTGCCGCTCGACCCGGTCCAGACGCAGGCGTATCTGTCGTATCCGGTCGGCCAGCAGGCGACGGTCGGTTTCAAGCTGGGTTTCACCGGGACCACGCAGCCCGATGCCGCCGCGTTGCCGCTCCAGGTGGGTCCAGCCGCGCACCAGCCGGGTGGACAGGTGGCGCAACTGCGCCAATTCCACTTGCAGTTTGCCTTCGAAACTGCGCGCCCGCTGGGCGAAGATATCCAGGATCAGGCCGGTGCGATCCAGAACCCGACATTGTAGCAGAGCTTCCAGATTGCGCTCCTGGCTGGGCGACAGGGCGTGATCGAAAATAACCAGTTCCGCCCCACCGCACTGCGTCGCCTCCCGGATTTCCTCGGCCTTGCCGCTGCCGACAAACAAACGGGGATCCGGCGCCCGCCGCCGTCCGGTAACCAGCCCCGCGCACTCCGCGCCGGCCGATGCGGCCAGATCCTGAAACTCGGCGAAGTCCTGACTGCTTTCAGGCTTTTCCAGTTGCAGATGCACCAAAATAGCACGTTCGCCGCCGCGCGGACGCTCGAACAAACCACCCCCCGTAATTCCGCTCGAACCTGTCAGGATGGATCACCGGCGGCGCCGTTGTCATCCGTTGCCAGATTCAAGCGCACGTTGCGAACCGGCACGACCGTGGAAATGGCATGCTTGTAGATCATTTGGCTAACACTGTTCTTGAGCAGCACCACAAACTGATCGAAAGATTCGATCTGGCCCTGCAGCTTGATCCCGTTCACCAAATAGACCGAAACCGGAATTCGTTCCTTGCGCAGTGCATTCAAGAACGGTTCCTGAAGGGAATGACCTTTCGCCATTACGATTCTCCCTTGTTGTTATAGGCCCGAAACATACAAAAAATCTTAAGCATTCTTGAAATAATCCAAAACCGCGGCCGCCACGCACGATGCGTGCCCGCCCCCCCAGAAATGCCCCTCGAACCGGTTCACCACGTTCCCATAATGTATTCGCGGGAATAACCCAGTTAACCCAAGAGTATCGCGCCCGCGCCGACGGCGAAACAGCGGCCAACCCAAAACGCTCGCATATTAGCACAAGCACCCCATGCCCTTGGAAAAAAACCCGCGCGCCCGCAACTCGATGACGGCCTGCTCCAGCAACTGCTGCTGGCCGCTATCCAGCCATGTCGCCGCGGCATCCGCGCGCAACCAGGTCAACTGTCGCTTGGCGAACTGGCGGGTGGCCGCAATGGCGCGCTCGACCATCTCCACGCGATCCAGCAAGCCATCCAGGTACTCCCAAACCTGCCGATATCCCACCGCCCGCATCGAGGGTTTGGTCAAATCCAGGTCGCGGCGCGCGCGCAGGCGCTCCACCTCGGCAATGAAACCCTGCTCCAGCATGAGCTGAAACCGGTATTGAATGCGGTCATGCAAAACCCGCCGATCCGCCGGAGCCAAAATCAGCTTGACGACTTGGAACGGTAATGTTTCGTCGCATGGCCGGGCGCAAAGTTCCGTCAGCGGACACCCGGTCAGTTCGTATACTTCCAGCGCCCGCTGGATCCGCTGGGCGTCGTGGGGATGGATCCGCGCGGCGGCGGCCGGATCGCACCGCGCCAGCCGGCCATGCACCGCCGCGCTACCGCGCTCGACCATCTCCTCCACCAGCCGGGCGCGAACCGTTGGATCGGCGACCGGCAGTTCCGCCAAACCCCGCTCCAGGGCTCGAAAATACAGCATGGTGCCACCGACCAACAGCGGGAAACGGCCGTCAGCCTGAATGGCGGCGATCTCGGCCAGCGCGTCGGCCCGAAACCGGCCGGCGGAATAAGCCTCGGCGGGATCGAGAATATCCACCAGCCGGTGCGGAGCGAGGCGCAAGGTGTCCGCATCAGGCTTGGCCGTACCGATGTCCATTCCCCGGTAGACCAGCGCCGAATCCACGCTAACGATCTCGAACGGCAACCGTTGGGTCAAAGCCACCGCCAGCGCGGTTTTGCCGGAAGCAGTCGGCCCCATCAGGAACAGCACCGGCGGGCGCGGATCGGCCCGTTCACGATCCGCCTTCAGGCTCGTCTCACCCATCATCGCCGACCTTAACGCCCCACGCTCAGCGCCCGCGCCGAAACAGCCGATCCAGCTCGTCCACCGTCAGTTGCACCCAAGTGGGTCGACCGTGATTGCACTGACCGCCGTGATCGGTACGCTCCATGTCACGCAGCAGGGCATTCATTTCCAGCAGGTTGAGCGGCCGGTTGGCGCGTATGGCGCCGTGACAGGACAGACTGGCCAGCAACGCCTGGTTAGCGCTCTCCGGCCGGTCGCTGGTTTCGTGCGCCGCCAGATCGGCCAACATGTCGCGCACCATCCCGGCGATGTCGGTATCCGCCAGCAGCGTTGGAACCTGTCGCACCGCCAGGGTTTCCGGTCCCAATACCGCCACGTCCAGACCGGACCGGGCGAACAGCGCGCCGTGCTCCTCGACCAACTGGCGCTCCCTGGGACCAACCGCGAGGGTCACCGGCACCAGCAACGTCTGGGCTTTGACCGTGCCTTCCGCCTGCAAGCGCTTCAAGCGTTCGTACAGGATGCGTTCGTGCGCGGCGTGCATGTCCACCACCACCAGCCCAGCGGCGTTTTCCGCCAGCACATAGCAGCCGTGCAACTGGCCGAGCGCGTAGCCCAGCGGCGGTCCTTCGGCGGCGGCGGCGGGAAAGGGGTCGGCCGAAACCGGTTCGGGCTCCGAAGACGAGTGCATCCGACCGTAAACCGCCATCTGTTCGTCCACTCGCAACGGCAACCCCGGCTGGCGGGCCTCCCAGCGATCCGCCGGAACGGGTCCGCTGCCCATTGGTCGCAAGCGCTCACCGGCTTGGACGACCGGTTGCGGCGCCGTGCCGGGCCTGATCTCGGCCAGCGCCGCCTGCACGGCGCGGCGGATGAATTCGTGGACGAGCGCACTTTCCCGAAAACGCACTTCATGCTTGGCGGGGTGAGCGTTGACATCGACCCGATCAGGATCGATATCCAGATAGAGCACGACCGCCGGTTGACGATCCTGATAGAGGATATCCCGATAGGACTGCCGGACCGCGTGCGCCATGATCCGGTCGCGCACCGGTCGGCCGTTGACGAAAAAATACTGCAAGTCCGCTTGAGCGCGCGACACGGCCGGCAAGCCCAACCAACCCGTTAACCGCAAACCGGTCTCGGCACGGTCGACCCACACGCTGGCCGCGCCGAATTCCCGGCCGCACAACTCCGCCAGCCGCCGGACGCCGGCTTCCCGGTCGGGCGCCGGCTCCAGGCGCAACACCGCGCGCTGGTTGTGCCACAGGTGGAACCCAACCGCGAACCGACTCAGCGCTAGGCGGCGGACCCCTTCTTCGATATGGCCGAATTCGGTGCGCTCGGCACGCAGGAACTTGCGCCGGGCGGGAACGTTGAAGAACAGCTCGCGCACCTCGACGGTGGCGCCAATCGGATGCGATGCCGGAACCGGCTCGCCGAAGGTATCGCCGCCGTCGCCGCCGATGCGCCAACCGCTGTCCTGACCGGCGACGCGGGAGGTCAAGGTCAGCCGCGACACCGAGGCGATGCTGGGCAGCGCCTCGCCGCGAAAACCCAGACTGGCGACCTGTTGGAGATCCTCGAAGCTGGCGATCTTGCTGGTGGCGTGGCGGGCCAGCGCCAGCCCCAGTTGGTCGGGAGCGATGCCGTCGCCGTCGTCGCGCACCCGAATCAACCGTATCCCACCCTGCTCCACTTCAACGGCGATGCGGGTCGCCCCGGCGTCCAGGCTATTTTCCATCAGTTCCTTGACGACCGCCGCCGGGCGTTCGACCACCTCGCCGGCGGCGATCTGGCTGACCAGTTGCGGCGGCAACCGCCGGATGCTCGTGCTCACCGTGAGGAGAATCCCGCGACGGGTGGAGAGATGGCGGGATAGCGAATCGCGAGGTGGCGGGTTTAATCGCCACCTCGCCAGCTCGCTATTACTTGATGACCTGTTGCAAGGCTTCCAGCACCTGCCTGGCCCCGACTGAATCATCGGGTTGGTCGTTGCTGTTGCGAACCACCACCAGCGTGCGCGCGCCCTGACCCGCCAACCGAACCCGGTAGCGGGTTCCCACCGCCGGTGCTTCCGGCTTGCCGCGCCAGAAGGCCAGCTTGGAGAAGAAGCCTTGGTCGCTACCCGGTTTCTGGTTCTCCTTTTCGGGGTCGCGGTACTCGACCACGTACAGGCCCTGACCACGGTTCTGTTCCTCCACCGCGTAATTGCTGCCATCCAGCGCCAGCCCCACCAATCGCCAAGCCCGGGAGTAATCCTCGTCGATGACCAACTGGCTCTCGCCGCCCTGCTCGACCAGGCGTGTGCGCGGTCCCGCGGTCGCGGCCGCCCTGGCCTGCTCGGTCTCGGCCCGCCTCTCCGACGCACCCAGGTAGACCGTCAGCCGGCTGAGCATTTCGGCTTCCAACTCCGGATCGGAGGGTCGCCGCTGCCAAATGTAGGCATTGCTGGCGCTGGCGGACGTACCGCCGACCGCCACTTCCTCCACCCCATAATGGGTCAGATACAGATCCGTAACCTTGTCGTCCGAGGCGCGTTCGAGCCGGACCCGGAATTTATCGCGGGTCGGCGCCGAGTAGAGGATATCCAAATACTTTTTCAGCAGGCCGCGCAGACCGTCCTGGGGAATATCGGCGCGGTTTTCCACCCAGTCGGTCTCCATGATGCCGATGGTGGGATCGTCGCGCTTCAAGACAAAACCGTTGCTGGTCCAGAACTCCCGAACCTTGGACCAAACCTGATCGGTGGGCGCCGCGATCGCCAGCCAGCGTTGGTTGCCATCCTGTTCCAGGGTAATGCCCGGCTGCGGCGGCAGCACCGCTTCGGGCGCGCGGGCACGCGATTGCGGCCCGCCGCGCTCGCTGGCGTAGGTCGACAGGCTGGCCGAACCCGCCGGGTTGAGTTCCGGCACCAGCAAGGTGTCGTCGATGGTGGACGAGGTAAGATCCGGCGGGATTTCCAGCGGCTGCGACACCGTGCTTTGCCGGTAATCCGGCCGCCGATCCGGCAGCAGGGTATCGAAGCTGGTGGAACAACCCGAAGAAACCGCCAGGACGATGGCGGCAAGCGCGGTCGCGCGCCAGAGGGAAAACGAAAATCGAATTATCATGGTGTTATCCAATCACTCCCGCCTGCCGCATCGCCGCCAGCACCGCCGGTTGCAAGGACTCGGACAGCGGCGTCAGCGGCAACCGAATACCCGGCGGAATCAGGTCCAACTGGCCAACCGCCCATTTCACCGGGATCGGGTTGGATTCAAGGAACAGCGCCTTGTGCAGTCCGGCCAACCGGCTGTCGATGGTTTCGGTCCGGGTACAGTCGCCGGCCAGCGCGGCGGCGCACATTTCGTGCATGGCGCGAGGCGCGACGTTGGCGGTGACCGAAATCGTCCCCTTGGCGCCGTTGAGAATCGCCTCGGCGGCAATACCGTCCTCGCCGCTGTAGACATCCATGCGGTCGCCGAGGCGCTTCACCAGTTCCCGAATGCGCTCGATGCTGCCGCTGGCTTCCTTGATGCCGACGATGTTGGGAATATCGGCCAGCCGCTCGACAGTTTCCGGCTTCATGTCGCAGGCGGTGCGGCCGGGCACGTTGTACAGAATCTGCGGAATCGCCACGCTGTCGGCAATCAGCTTGTAGTGTTGATACAAGCCTTCCTGCGTGGGCTTGTTGTAATAGGGAGTCACCAGCAGGCAACCGTCGGCGCCGGCCTCCATGGCGTGCTGGGTTAGATGCAGCGCCTCGCGGGTGGAGTTGGCGCCGGTACCGGCGATCACCGGAATCCGCCCCTTGACCTGCCCCACCACCTTGCGGATCACCGCGATGTGTTCCTCATAATCGAGCGTCGCCGATTCGCCGGTGGTGCCTACCGCGATGATGGCGTCGGTGCCGTTGTCGATATGGAATTCCACCAGCCGCGCCAGCGCTTCGAGATCCAGCGCGCCGTCCGCGCGCATCGGGGTAACGATCGCCACCATGCTGCCACGAAACATAATCTTATACTCTCTAGATTTTCTAAACGATCACCGCATGGTACGGATACCGGGCAAGCTTGACAAGCGCCCGCGCGGGGCGGCGCGAGGGCGGTTTTCACCCCCGCTGGATGCCTGTACACTGCGATTTATCGTCCCCTGGTTATTTGCCCGTAGGAAGCTCCGTCCGTGAAAAACTATCTGGTCGTTTCCGCCCTCGGCGAAGATCGTCCCGGTCTGGTCAACGAACTGTCCCGCGTGATCCTGGAATGCGACTGCGGCATCGTGGACAGCCGCATGACCGTGCTGGGCGGCGAGTTTGCCATCCTGCTGCTGGTCCAGGGTAACTGGAATACCCTGACCAAGTTGGAAATGCAGCTCAAGCGGCTGGAGCAGGCGCTGGACATGACCATCGTCGCCAAACGCACCGAGGGCCGCGCGCCGGCGGGCGATATCCTGCCCTACGCCGTGGAAGTGGTGGCGGTCAACCAACCGGGCATCGTCCATCACCTGGCCGGCTTTTTCGCCAGCCGCTCGATCAACATCGAGGACATGGTCACGCGCAGTTACAGCGCGCCGCATACCGGCACGCCGATGTTCTCGGTCAACTTGGCCATCGGCATTCCGGCCAATACCCACATCGCCCTGTTGCGCGAGGAATTCCTGGATTTTTGCGACGACCTGAACCTGGACGCGGTGCTGGAACCGATCAAGGGGTAAACCGATATGCGCGTGACCGTGGGCCAACCTGTTCCCGACTTCAGCGCCGTCGCGACCGGCGACCGGATTGTGCGGCTTTCCGAACTGCGCGGCCGCCTGGTGATCCTGTATTTCTATCCCAAGGACAACACCTCGGGCTGCACGGTTGAAGGCCAACAGTTCCGGGACCTGCACGACCGCTTCGCCGCCCTGAACGCGGTGGTGTTCGGCGCGTCGCGCGACAGCCCGCGCAGCCACGACCGTTTCCGCGCCCAGCAAAGCTTTCCGTTTCATCTCATCGCCGACACCGACCAGACCCTGTGCCAACTGTTCGACGTGCTCAAGCCGAAAAAAATGTACGGCAAGGACGTGGTGGGCGTGGAACGCAGCACTTTCCTGATTGACGCGGAGAGTGTGCTGCGACGGGAATGGCGCAAGGTCAAACCCGACGGCCACGCCGCCGAAGTGCTGGCGGCGGTGGAGTCCCTGGGTTCGTAACCCGCACCGATACCCGGTCCACGCGACCGTTGTGCCTTCCTCGCACGCCGATCTTCCCGCCCCCGCCCAACCGCAACCCGCGCCATGACGCCCGATTCCGCTCCGATGCCCGAAACCGCCGCCACGCCTCTCGTGATCCATCCGGCCGACCGCCGCCTGTTCGTGCTCGACACTAACGTGCTGATGCATGATCCCACCGCTCTGTTTCGTTTCAAGGAACACGACATCCATCTGCCGATGATGGTGCTGGAGGAACTGGATCGCGCCAAGAAAGGCGTTTCCGAAGTCGCCCGCAACGTCCGCCAGGTCAGCCACCTCCTGGACGATCTGATCGCCGGCGCCAGCAAGGACGAGATCGATCGGGGTCTGCCCCTGCCCGGCCCGGCCGACCACCACGGGGAATCAACCAGCGGCCGGCTCTATTTCCAGATTCGCCCCACCCGCGTGAGCCCGCCCGCCACGCTGCCGGGCAACACCCCGGACAACGACATTCTCGGCATGGCGCTGACCCTGCAACAGGATCATCCCCGTCGTCAGGTCACCCTGGTCTCCAAGGACATCAACCTGCGGATTAAGGCCGCCATCCTCGGCATCCACGCCGAAGACTATTACAACGACCAGGTGTTGGACGACGTCAACCTCCTTTACGGCGGCACCCACAACCTGCCGGCCAGCTTTTGGGACAGCCATGGCAAGGAGATGGAATCGTGGAAGGAAAGCGGACGCACCTTCTACCGGGTCCACGGTCCCGACGCGACCCACTGGCATCCGAACCAGGGTCTGTTTCAAGCCGAAACCGACGCGGCGTTCATCGTCCGCCAGTTGCGCGACGCCGAAGCCGTTATCGAGATCCTCCGGGACCACACCACCCCCAACCATTCGGTTTGGGGCATCACCGCCCGCAATCGCGAACAAAACTTCGCTCTCAATCTGCTGTTGGACCCGGAAATCGATTTCGTTTCCCTGCTCGGCGCCGCCGGCACGGGCAAAACGCTGCTGGCGCTGGCGGCCGGACTGGCTCAAGTGCTGGACACGAAGCACTACCGCGAGATCATCATGACCCGCGTTACCGTTCCGGTCGGCGAGGACATCGGTTTCCTGCCCGGCACCGAGGAGGAAAAAATGACCCCCTGGATGGGTGCGCTGATGGACAATCTGGAAGTGCTGGCCCCGCGGGAAGGCGGCGAATGGGGCCGTGCCGCCACCGCCGATCTACTCAGCAGCAAGATCAAGATCCGCTCTCTCAACTTCATGCGCGGTCGCACCTTTCAGAACAAGTACCTGATCATCGACGAGGCCCAGAACCTGACCTCCAAGCAGATGAAGACCCTGATCACCCGCGCCGGCCCCGGCACCAAGGTGATTTGCCTGGGCAACATCGCCCAAATCGATACCCCTTATCTGTCCGAGACCACCTCGGGCCTGACTTACGTGGTGGACCGGTTCAAGGACTGGCCGCACGGCGGCCACGTCACCCTGCGTCGCGGCGAGCGCTCGCGACTGGCCGAATTCGCGTCCGACCGGCTGTAAGCACCGCGCATGACCGAGCATCTGATCGCCCTGTTTTCGCTGGCCTGGCTGCTGTGGATCGCCCTGGTCGCGGTCGGGCTGATCCTGGAGCGCCGCTCGCCGGCGGCCACGCTGGCCTGGCTGCTGGCGCTGCTGTTCATGCCCTATTTCGGCTTCCTGGTGTATCTGCTGTTCGGACCGCGACGGCTGCGCCGGCGCCGGCTGCGCTACGGTCGCGCCCGCGAACGCCTGATTCAGTCGACCCGCGACCTGCGCCCCGACCAGGCGATCCCGCGCAGCTTTCCCGACGCCGGTCTGGAGCGGCAACTGGCGCTACTGCTGGAGCGGGTCGGCCAGGGCGCGCCCGTACCGGCCATCGGCGTGACGTTGCTGGAAACCGGCGACGCCTGCTTCGAGGCGATCGAGGCCGCCATCGCCGCCGCCACGCATCACATCCATCTGGAATACTACTTGTGGACCCCGGATCGGATCGGCGCGCGGCTGCGCGACCGGCTGGCCGAAAAAGCTCGCGCCGGAGTCAAGGTGCGCCTATTGCTGGACGCCATCGGCTCCGACCGCGCCAGCCGCCGCTTCCTGCGACCGTTGCGGGATGCGGGAGCCCAGATTGACTGGTTCAATCCCATCGGCCTGCGCCGGCTACGCCTGCGGTACGTCAACTTTCGAACCCACCGCAAGATCGTGGTCTGCGACGGAAAGGTCGGCTTCACCGGTGGCATCAACGTCAGCGATGTCCACAGCGGACCGGACGCCTGGCGCGACACCCACCTGCGCATCGAAGGCGAGCCGGTTCATCGCTTGCAGTTCATCTTTCTGGAAGACTGGTATTTCGCCACCGACCAGGCGCCGTTCGAACCGGAATTCTTTCCCCGCTTTCCCGAAACGGCCGGTCCGTGGCTGCAAGTCGTCGAATCCGGCCCCGACAACGACCGCCACGCCATCGCCAAACTGTACTTCGCCGCCATCGCCGGCGCCCAGCGGCAAATCCTGCTGGCAACCCCCTACTTTGTTCCCAGCGAGGCGCTGACCGCCGCCCTGATCACCGCTGCGTTGCGCGGGGTGGAGGTGCGGGTGCTGGCGGCCAAGCAAAGCGACTCGCGGCTGGTTTCCGCCGCCGCGCGCAGCTATTACGACGAACTGGTCGGCGCCGGCGTCACGATTCATGAGTACGGCCCGCCCATGCTGCACGCCAAGCTGCTGGTGGCGGACGAACGCATCGCGGCGGTGGGCAGCGCCAATTTCGACAACCGCAGCCTGGCGCTGAATTTCGAGGCGATGGCGGTGTTGTACGACGCTGGCCTGGCCAAGCAACTGGCTCGTGGTTTCGCCGCCGACCTGCGCCACGCCAGCCGCTACGTCAAACCGGGGCGACGCGCCACCCTGGGCCAGCGACTGGGCGAATCCACCGCCCGGCTGTTGTCGCCACTGTTGTGATGGCGCCGATCAATCGGCTGAGAAGCTGCAAAAAAACCGCCTGCAAAGCAATCGACTCAGCGTGGGGTTAGGGAGTCAAAGAGCGCCGGTCGCTACTCCGCCACCGCCACCTTCGGCCGCGGCCACGCCTTCAGGATGGATTGCACCACGGTCGCCAGCGGGATGGCGAAGAACACTCCCCAGAACCCCCACAGACCGCCGAACACCAGCACCGCCACGATGATGGCGATTGGGTGCAGATCGACTACCTCGGAAAACAGCAGCGGCACCAGCACGTTGCCATCCAGCCCCTGAATGATCAGGTAAATGCCCATCAGCCACAGAAATTCGGAACCCCAGCCCCACTGGAAAAACGCCACCAGCGCCACCGGCACCGTCACCACCACCGCACCAATATAGGGCACGATCACCGACAGCCCCACCATCAGGGCGAGCAGCATCGCAAACTGCAAGCTCATCAGGGCGAAAGCCACAAAGGTCGCGGCCCAGATCACCAGCACCTCCAGAAACTTGCCGCGCACATAATTGCCCATCTGCCGGTCCACCTCGCGCCAGACCTGCTGCGCCAGGGTATGATCGTGCGGCAGGAAGCCGTGCAGCCAGTCCAGGATCAACTCCTTATCCTTCAAAAAGAAGAACACCAGCAACGGCACCAGCACCACGTAGATCGTGATGGTGATAACGCCCATGCCCGCCGCCAGCGACCAGGACAGCACGCCCTGGCCCCAGGTGGCGATCTCGGCCTTCATGGCGTTGATGACCCCCAGCACCTGCACTTCGGTGATGAATTCCGGGTACATCGCCGGCAGGCTAAGCAGCAGGTTCTGACCTTTGACGATCATGTTGGGCAGTTGTTGGATCAACTGGGACAACTGCCCGGACACCATCGGCAACAAGCCCAGCAACAGAAACAGCACGAAGGCCACGAACAGAGCGAATACCAGCACCGATGCCAGCAGGCGCGGCAGATGCAGCCAGCGCCGCAACAGTTGCACGACGCCTTCCAGCAGATAGGCGATGACCATGCTGGCCAGTACCGGCGCCAGGTCCCGGCCCATGGTCAGGACCACGCTGGTGCCCAGCACCAGCACGACGGTCAAAATGACCGCCTGAGGGTCGTTAAAAAACCGTTGGAACCACTCGTTGATTATCTTCATGTCGTGCCTTGTGGCGTTGTGCGTCGACGCGGCGGGCGATGTTAGCAACAAAGCCGCCCCGTCCCAACCGTCCGGCGGTCGGCTGAACCGCCCGCCGCCACCGTGGTCTATCAGGTCTTGAAGCCGGACCCCTGCGGCCCGCGCCAAGCGCGCGCGGCGCAACGGACAAACCAGTCAAACCCGCTGGCCATCAGCTTGAGCGTATTGCACTAAACTTGTGCAAGCGGCGGACTGATCATTATATTTGCTCAATTGCGCCCCGCGGCCACCCACGGCCGGCCCCACCAGTTGTTCAGCCTGATTTCAGGTGAATCAATCATCATCAAGCAACTGATTTTGTTGTCTTCACCTCGAACAATACCCGGATGGCCTCCGTTTGCCCCCCATCCGAAAACCGGACCCCGGCCTGGCCAGCCACCAGCAAGGTTGGTCCGTTAATTGCTTCATTTTCCCTGAGAAGCGTCCGCGGGAGGAACCAGTCGCAGCCATCCGCCACGGAGCCATGGGTCGATCCGGCCGAGAACATGCCGGAACGCCAAGGTGGCCCTCTCCACCGGCCCGAATCCGGGACGCAAGGATCGAGGAAGAAATCGTCGAAGCTGAACCCGAAGGCTCGCACCGGGAAGCCGCCCCGCTCCCGCGACCATCATAGAGAGGTATGACCGATGAAGATTTTCAATCGCTATTTATCGCGCTACGAAGAGAGCCGCGAAGAGACGCTATCGCTGCACGATTACCTGGAGCTGTGCAAGACCGACCCGACCGCTTATGCCAGCGGCGCCGAACGCTTGCTCAAGGCCATCGGCGAGCCGGAATTGGTCGATACCCGCAACGATTCGCGGCTGTCGCGGATTTTCCAGAACAAGGTGCTCAAGGTCTATCCCGCCTTCGAGGAATTCTACGGGATGGAAGACGCCATCGAGCAGATCGTCTCCTATCTCCGACACGCCTCGCAGGGCCTGGAGGAAAAAAAGCAGATCCTCTACCTGCTGGGTCCGGTGGGCGGCGGCAAGTCCTCGCTGGCCGAACGGCTGAAGCAGTTGATGGAGAAGGTGTCATTCTACGCCATCGCCGACTCGCCGGTGTTCGAATCGCCGCTGGGGCTGTTCAACCCCGACGAGGATGGCCCGATCCTGGAAGAGGATTTCGGCATCCCGCGCCGCTACCTGCGCCACATCATGTCGCCCTGGGCGGCCAAGCGCTTGCAGGAGTACAACGGCGACATCACCCAGTTCCGGGTGGTGAAACTGCGACCGTCGATCCTGCATCAGATCGCCGTCGCCAAGACCGAACCCGGCGACGAGAATAACCAGGATATTTCCTCGCTGGTCGGCAAGGTGGACATCCGCAAGCTGGAGCATTTCGCCCAGAACGACCCGGACGCCTACAGCTTCTCCGGCGCCCTGTGCCGCGCCAATCGCGGGCTGATGGAATTCGTGGAGATGTTCAAGGCGCCGATCAAAGTGCTGCACCCGTTGCTGACCGCCACTCAGGAAGGCAACTACAACAGCACCGAGGGGCTGTCGGCCATCCCCTTCGAGGGGATCATTTTGGCCCACTCCAACGAGTCGGAATGGCAAAGCTTCAAGAATAACAAGAATAACGAGGCGTTTCTCGACCGGGTCTATATCGTCAAGGTGCCCTACTGCCTGCGGGTGTCGGACGAGGTCAAGATCTACCAGAAACTGCTCACCAACAGCTCACTGTCGCAGGCGCCCTGCGCGCCCGGCACTTTGGAGATGCTGGCCCAGTTCTCGACCCTGACCCGGATCAAGGAACCGGAAAACTCCAGCATCTTCTCCAAGATGCGGGTCTACGACGGCGAGAACCTCAAGGATACCGATCCCAAGGCCAAGTCGATGCAGGAATACCGCGACTACGCCGGGGTGGACGAAGGCATGACCGGCATTTCCACCCGCTTCGCCTTCAAGATTCTGTCGCAGGTGTTCAACTTCGACCATGCCGAAGTCGCCGCCAACCCGGTGCATCTGCTCTACGTGCTGGAGCGGCAAATCGAACGCGAGCAGTTCCAGGCCGAGACCGAGGAAAGATACCTCTCCTACCTCAAGGGCTACCTGGCGCCGCGCTACGCTGAGTTCATCGGCAAGGAACTCCAACAGGCCTACCTGGAGTCCTATTCCGAGTACGGGCAGAACATCTTCGACCGCTACGTGACCTACGCCGACTTCTGGATTCAGGACCAGGAATACCGCGATCCCGACACCGGCGAGGCGTTCGATCGGGCGTCGCTCAATGCCGAACTGGAAAAGATCGAGAAACCCGCCGGTATCAGCAACCCCAAGGACTTCCGCAACGAGATCGTCAACTTCGTGCTGCGGGCGCGGGCCAACAACGCCGGCCGCAACCCGGCCTGGACCAGCTACGAAAAGCTGCGGGCGGTGATCGAGAAGAAGATGTTCTCCAACACCGAGGACCTGTTGCCGGTGATCAGCTTCAACGCCAAGGCCAGCGCCGAAGAGCAGAAAAAGCACGCCGATTTCGTCGACCGCATGGTCGCCAAGGGCTACACGGCCAAGCAGGTGCGCCTGCTGTCCGACTGGTACCTGCGGGTTCGCAAGGCATCCTGAACGGAGGAAACCGGGCATGGCCACGCTTATCGACCGACGGCTGGACGGCAAGAATAAAAGCGCCGTCAACCGCCAGCGCTTTATCCGGCGCTTTAAAAATCAGATCAAGAAGGCCGTGACCGAGGCCATGAACGGCCGCAGCATCACCGACATCGACAACGGCGAGAAAGTCAACATCCCCGCCCGCGACCTGTCCGAACCGGTGTTCGGCCACGGGCCGGGCGGCCGACGCGAGGCCATCCACCCCGGCAACAAGGAGTTCGTCACCGGCGACCGGGTCGCCCGGCCGCAGGGCGGCGCGGGCGGCGGCGCGGGCGGCGGCCAGGCCAGCAACAGCGGCGAGGGCGAAGACGATTTCGTGTTCGAACTGTCGCGCGAGGAGTTCCTGGAACTGTTTTTCGAGGATCTGGAACTGCCCAACCTGGTGCGCACCCAACTGGCCAAGCTCACCGAATTCAAATCGGTGCGCGCCGGCTTCAGCAGTGCCGGCAACCCGGCCAACATTGACGTGGTGCGCTCGCTGAAAGGGGCGCTGGCGCGACGGATGGCGCTGGCCGCGCCCTACACTCGCCGGCTGCGCGAAGCGGAAGAGCAACTGCAACGACTGCTGGCCGAACCGCCGGTGGACGAAAGCCGCGCCCGCGAACTGATGGAGGAGATCGAGCACCTGCGAGCGCGGGCGCGGGCGGTGCCGTTCATCGACACCTTCGACCTGCGCTATGCCAATCGGGTCAAGCAGCCGCAGCCGACCACGCAGGCGGTGATGTTCTGCATCATGGACGTGTCCGGCTCGATGGACCGGGCGCGCAAGGATCTGGCCAAGCGCTTTTTCACCCTGCTCTACCTGTTCCTCAAGCGCAACTACGAAAAAATCGAGGTGGTGTTCATCCGCCACCATACGGTGGCCAAGGAGGTGGACGAACAGGAGTTCTTCTACTCGCGCGAAACCGGCGGCACCGTGGTATCCAGCGCCCTGCACCTGATGGGCGAGATCATGGCCGCGCGCTACCCGACCGCCAGTTGGAATCTCTATGTGGCGCAGGCTTCGGACGGCGACAACTGGCATCACGACTCGCCGGCCTGCCGGGACCTCCTGCTCAAGCAGATCGTGCCGTTCGTGCGCTACTACGCCTACATCGAAATCACCCCGGACCGCCATCAGAGCCTGTGGGAAGCGTATGAGGACGTGAAGGACCAGCACCCGCACTTCGCCATGCGGCAGATCGACGGACCGGCCGACATCTATCCGGTTTTCCGGGACCTGTTCAAGAGGCGCGTGTCATGAGTTCGTCGCGACTGATTGCCGAGTCGTCCGAATGGACGTTCTCGATGCTGGAACGTTACAACGAGGTCATCGGCCGCATTGCCGCCGAGGAGTTCCGGCTCGATACCTACCCCAACCAGATCGAGATCATCACCGCCGAGCAGATGATGGACGCCTACTCCTCGGTGGGAATGCCGCTGGGTTACAAGCACTGGTCCTACGGCAAACAGTTCGTGCTGACCGAGAAGAATTACCGGCGCGGGCAGATGGGGCTAGCTTATGAAATCGTGATCAACTCCGACCCCTGCATCGCCTATCTCATGGAGGAAAACACCGCCATGATGCAGGCGCTGGTGATCGCCCACGCCGCCTACGGCCATAACTCCTTCTTCAAGGGCAACTATCTGTTCCGCGCCTGGACCAGCGCCGACGCGATCATCGATTACCTGCTGTTCGCCCGCAACTATGTCGCCGAGTGCGAAGAGCGCCATGGCGAGGAAGAGGTGGAATTATTCCTCGATTCCTGTCATGCGCTGATGAATTATGGGGTGGACCGCTACAAGCACCCGGCGCCGCTGTCGCTGCGGGAAGAAAAGTTGCGCCAGCAGGAGCGGGAAACCTACCTGCAATCGCAGCTCAACGATCTGTGGCGGACCGTGCCGGTCCGGCCGTCCGAAGCCGCCGCCGCGGTCGAGTCGCGCTACCCAAGCGAGCCGCAGGAAAACCTGCTGTATTTCATCGAGAAGAACGCGCCGCTGCTGGAGCCGTGGCAGCGCGAGCTGGTGCGCATCGTGCGCAAGATCGCCCAGTATTTCTATCCGCAACGGCAGACCCAGGTGATGAATGAAGGCTGGGCCACGTTCTGGCATTACACCCTGCTAAACCAGTTGTACGATGAGGGCTACGCCAACGACGGCTTCATGATCGAGTTCCTGCAATCGCATACCAGCGTCATCCAGCAACTGCCGTTCGATCATCCCTATTATTCCGGCATCAACCCTTACGCGCTGGGTTTTGCCATGATGAGCGACATCCGGCGCATCTGCCAGGAGCCCACCGCCGAAGACCGGTACTGGTTTCCGGATATCGCCGGGCAGGACTGGCTGAAGGCGCTGGATTTCGCCATGCGCAACTTCAAGGACGAGAGTTTCATCGCCCAATACCTGTCGCCCAAGGTCATGCGCGACCTCAAGCTGTTCGCGGTGCTGGACGACGACGTGCAGGAAGAGTTGGAGATCACCGCCATCCACGACGAGGCCGGTTACCGGCGGCTGCGGCTGGCGCTGGCCGATCAATACAACCTCGGCAGCCGCGAGCCCAATATCCAGGTGTGGAACGTCGCCCATCGCAAGGACCGCTCGCTGACCCTGCGCCATACCCCCTACAACCGCCGGCCGCTGCATGCCGACAGCGCCCAGGAAGTACTCAAGCACCTGCACCGGCTGTGGGGCTTCACGGTGCGCCTGGAAGCCGCGGACGAAAACAACCGGGTGGAGCTGATCGGGGAATGCCCGCCAGCGCGAGGACGGTGATGATCACGGACCAAACCGATATCATCCCCACGCATTCCGCGCTGGAGGTCCGCCATGATGAGTTGCAAGACTACTGGTCGCGGCGCATCACCAACGAGCATCGGCTGATTTAAGGTGGAAGCCGATACTCCGATCATCATCGCCTGCAAACACCATGACATGTGACTGCCGACTGGCCACCCGTGGGGATATCAAGCCGCGTCCTTCATCCCGATTTCCGCCAGATAGCGCGGATACAGCGCATAGGCCGGCTTCAAGATCGGCAACAGCTTTAGCGTCTTGGGCACGTTGCCCTTGGCGACGACCTGGCGGCGGGTCAGCGCCGCAACGAGATTGACCCGCCCGTGCCAGAAGGCGTGGGCGAAATCGGCGCTCATGCGCATGGTCACTTCCGGCTCGCCGTCGAATTCCGTGTCTCGGTAAATCCGCACCTCGTCGCCCCGCGCATCGATAGTCATCACCGCCGCCGGATTCTCGAACGCGAACTGGACGCACAACCGCGAAGCCTTCAACGGCCCGCCGATGTGTGGATCGGTCTTCAAACGCTCGAAAAAGCCGCCCAGCACCCGGTACAGCGTCTCGGTATCCGGGAAAACATTGCGAAGTTCCCGCTTCGCCGCCATCTCTCCCGTCGGCCGCAAAGCCGTCGCGACGACCGACAACGGCGTGACCGTGGTTTCGTGCAGCGCGCGGACGATCCGCGCCACCGCCTCCCGTTCCGGCTCGCAAGGGTTGTACAGCATCGAACCGTCGGTCATGGCGGTATCCGCCACCTGCTCCAGCTTCGCCAATCCGTCCTTGACGCCGGCATCGCGCAAATTGAGCGGCATCCCGGTCAAATGCGCTAGTTGTCGGTTCAGAACGCGGACGCGGGCGATGCCCGCCTTCGCCGCCCGACGCCGGAACCAGCGATCCACCGCCGTCAGTGGCTTGACCAACGGCATCGCGAAATTCAATCCGCCATGGCGCAGCAAACTCTCCAGCACCGCGCCCGGCCGGGGAAACACCACGCCCAACGCCTCGGCGATGTCGGCGTAGCGGTCCAGCCGGGATTTCAGGTTGTATTCCATCACTTCCGGCAGCACCAGCGCGTTCGCCAGCCCGTGCGGGATGTGGTAAACGCCGCCGAGCGCGTGGGAAATACCGTGGGCCATGCCGACCATGGAATGGGAAAAAGCGATGCCGGCCAGGCAACTCGCCACCAGCATTCCTCCACGGGTTTGCAGGTTGTCCGGCTGGGCACAGGCCAGCAACAAGTTGTCGCGAATCAGGCGAATCGCTTGCAGCGCCAGCCCATCGGCGGCCGGTGACCATTCCTTGTCCACATAAGCCTCAATGGCGTGAGTCAGCGCGTCCATGCCGGTCATGGCGGTCAATTTGGGTGGCAGAGTGCGCGTCAGTTCTGGATCGAGAATGGCCAGATCGGGCAGAAACTGGGTTTCGGCGAACGGCAGCTTCACGTCGTGCGCGGGATCGGCGATCACCGCCACTTTGGTCACTTCGGAACCGGTGCCGGCGGTGGTCGGAATCAGCAACAGCGGCAGCAGGCGGGCCTGGCCCAACAAATACGCGCCCTGATGATCCGCCACCTGTCCGCCTTTCACCATCAGGATGTTGGCGACCTTGGCGGTATCCAACACGCTGCCGCCGCCCAGCCCGACGATCAGATCGCAGCCGTGCGCCCGGCCCAGCGTCGCGCAATCCTCGACCGTCTTGATTGTGGAATTGGGCGGCACCTGATCGAAGGTCGCGATAATCTCCACGGCGGTGTCGCGGAAACCGGCCCGCACCCGCTCCGCCAGTCCGGCCTGAACCAGTACGGCATCGGTGACCAGCAGCGCCCGCCGGGGACCGTAATGCGCCACGGCATCGTGCAACTGGTCGATGACGCCGATACCGTAGATGACGCGGGTCGGCAGGGAAAATTCGAAATACTCGGGCAGCATGGCGGGATTCTCCTGCGATGCTTGACGGACAAGCACCTGTTTGACGGTCAATTCGAATCCAGCATAGCTGCCCGGCCATATTCCCGGCTTGCCTGAAAGAGTCGGCCCGACTGCCCAAACCAGGGTAATTTGGTTAAGCTTGGAAGACTAGGTCACATTTCAAGGGAGATACCATGACGCTTCGGTCCGCCGCATTACTGATTTCGCTGCTTTTGGGGTGGGCGCCGGCTTGGGCTGGCAACGCGTGGAGCCGGATCAGTTATCCACTGGCGGGTCCGCCGCAGGTGATCGGCTCCTACGCCGCCGGCTGCATCGGTGGGGCGGTGGCGCTACCGCTGGCGGGCGAGGGCTACCAAGTCATGCGTCCCAGCCGCAACCGTTATTACGGTCATCCCCTGCTGGTGCGACTGGTGGAGCGGCTGGGCCGGCAAACGGCGGTGCATGGCGGACGGCTGCTGATCGGCGATTTGGGGCAACCGCGCGGCGGCCCGATGCCGAACGGTCACCGCAGCCACCAGAGCGGGCTGGATGCGGATATCTGGTTCCTGCAACAGCCGCGCGACCGGCTGCTGTCGCGGACCGAAGTCGAGCAGATCAAGATGTTATCGATGGTACGCGCCGACGAAGGCGCGTTGAACGGTTCGCGCTGGTCGCCGCGCTACCGGGACGCGCTAAAACAAGCGGCGCTGGCGCCCGAAGTGGAGCGGATTTTCGTCAATCCGATCATCAAACAGGCGCTGTGCGCCAGCGAAACCGACCGAAGCTGGCTGTATAAACTGCGGCCGTGGTGGGGGCACGATGCCCATTTTCACGTCCGGCTGGCCTGCCCGCCCGGTTCCGATCAGTGCAAGGCGCAAAAACCGATCCCGCTCGACGACGGCTGCGGCTCCGACTTGGCCAACTGGGTGCGGGACATCGTGCGGGCGGTACTGTCGCCGCGCCCTTACCGGAAACCTGAACCGCCGTCCGAGGACAAGCTGCCGGCAGCCTGCGGTTTTGTCTTGGAAAGCGCCACCGCCCGGCGCTAACCCGGTTTCCGGGCGGGCCGCGCCCCGAACCCGGCCCCGCCGGATCACTGATCCGTTTTGTCCCCCAACTTCAGCGCCGCCGAATTCATGCAGTAGCGCAGGCCGGTCGGGGCCGGGCCATCGTCGAACACATGACCCAAATGCGCCCCGCAGTCCGCGCACAGCACCTCGGTACGGCGCATGAACAAACCGCGGTCCTCGGCGGTGGCGACCTTCGCCGCCTCCACCGGCTCCCAGAAACTGGGCCAGCCGGTGCCGGAGTCGAACTTGGTCTCGGCATCGAACAGCGGGGCGCCACAGCACGCACAGCGGTAAACGCCTGGTTCGTGACAATCGTGATACGCGCCGGTAAACGCTGGTTCCGTGCCCTTTTGACGGCAGATTCGATATTGCTCCGGGCTCAGTTGCGCCCGCCATTCGGCGTCGGATTTGCTGACTTTGTAGCTCATGGCTGCTCCTCATGTGGGTTGGAACCTACGCCCGATAGACCGCGACCGCTCGAATTGGTGTCGAGCCAAGCTCAGTCCCGCCGGCCTGCCTGTTTCTCCAAGGCCTCCCAGACATGCTCGGCCAAACCCACGCCGACCTCGTTGAACGCCAGAAAGGTCATGTCGGCGCCCGCCGCCTTCAGGGCTTTCGCCTCCTCGGGATAGCTGCTGATCGCGCCGATCACCCCCTTAAAGCCGTGCCGCCGCAACTGGCGGGTGGCGATGTTCTTCGCTTCCGGGTCCGGCATCGCCAACACCACCGCCTTGAGGCCGTCCAACCGCAGCCGATGCCAGAATCCCGGGTCTTCGGCGTCGGCGTAAACCACCCGTCGGCCTTCATGGAGATGCCGTTCGACCTTGACCAGATCCGAGTCGATGCCGGACACCATCCGCATCTTCTGCTGGCCCGGAACATGCTGGCGCTTCTTGAGAAAATCATAGGCGGAAGTGCCGGCGTGGCCCATGCCGAGAATCAGGATTTGCGTGCTGCCCAGCGACACCGGCTGCTCGTCGGGATGTCGGTCGGCCCGCTCGAACCGCGCCAGCCGGTGTTCCAGCCGCTCGTACAGGACATGGGCGAAGCGGTTGAGCGGCGCGGCGATGGCGAAGGACAACGCCACGGTCAGGGCCAGCAACACCAGCCATTCGGAGTCCAATTGTCCGTTGCCGACCATGAACTTCACCACGATCAGCGCAAACTCGCTGTAGCTGGCTAGCGCCAGCGCGGTCAGAAAGGCGGTGCGGGCGCGCAGCCGGAAGGCAATCAGAATAAAGAAAAACAGCGCCGCCTTGAGCGGCAGCAGCAACGCCAGCAGCAGCGCTCCGCCCAGCGTGGCCAGACTGGGCCAGCCTTCCAGACCGATTTGCAGGAAAAAACCGACCAGCAGCACTTCCTTGAGCGACCATAAGGCCTTGGAGAGTTCCACTGCCCGGGAATGATTCGACAGCAGCACGCCCAGCAGCAGCGCGCCCAGTTCCGAACTCAGCCCCAGATGTTCGAAACCCAGGCCGCCGACCACCAGCGCCAGCGCCAGTCCGTACAGCACCAGCAACTCATCGTGGCCGCTCCAGTCCAGGAATTTCATCACCAGCGGCTGCAACAACGGTAGCCCCAGCACCAGCAAGGCCCACGGCGACGGCGCTCCCACTCCCGCCACCGTCATCAAGAGTAGCGCCGCCAAATCCTGAATAATCAGGATACCGATCGCCACCCGACCGTGAAAAGCACGCAGCTCCGCCTTTTCCTCCAGGCTCTTGGCCGCCAGCACCGTGCTGGAAAAACCCAGGGTCGTTGCCAGTAGCAACGCCTGCCCCACCGGCAGCGTCAAAACCGCGAGCAGGCCCAGCCCCAGCAACGCCGCGCTGACCGCCAGATGCAGCAGCCCGCCACCCCAAACCTCGGGGCGAGTCAGACTTTTGATCCGCAACTTGAGGCCGACGCTGAACAACAGCAGCAACACACCGGCATGGGCGATCTGTTCGAGCAGTTCGCTGCCCTCTTGACCTAGGGCATTCAGCACGAACCCCGCCGCCAGATAGCCGACCAGCGGCGGCAAACCCAATTGACGAAACAGCAATCCCAGAAAAAAAGCGAGCGCGAGCCAGAAAGCATCCATTGGTGAAAAAAACTCCAAGCACGGAACCTTGTGAAAACACAAGCGGGACGGTTGCGATGCATCCCACTCGGTCAGGCGACGCCAGCCGCGTCATTTTTCAGTGGCTGGAATCGAGGCGTTGCAAAGGAAGGGTCAGGCTTTTTTGAGGACTTGCACCACGTACAACAAGACCATGGCGCCCACCGTGGCGGTGATGAGCTTGCCGATCAGACCGACTGCGGCAAAACCGATCAAGCGAAACAGTAAACCGCCGACGAAAGCGCCAATCACGCCGACGACCAAATTGCCACCCAGCCCCATGCTGCCGCCACGCATAAAGGTGGTCGCGATCCAGCCCGCGATCAGACCAATAATCAGAAATCCAATTAAATCCATGGTGTTACCCCGTGTAAAGTTGCTTGCGGTTCCATCGATCATAGCGCATGACGGCCATATGCGAAAATTGGACTGTAAGCTCGAAAGGGACCAGAATGCGCTTCGATCACCGCATTGCTTGTCCTGCGATTTCCACCATGCCCGCAATTTTTCTACTGCTCGCCGCCCTGCTGTACGCCTCCGCCGCGCCGGCCAGCGATTTGTCCAGCTTTGCCTTCGTCAACGACGACGGCAGCCTGCGCATCCGCGGCCAGACCGTGCGGCTGTACGGCATCATCATCCCGCCGACCGATCAGAGTTGCCAAGACAACGTCCGCCCCATCCACTGCGCGCCGCGTGCCGCGCTAGCGCTGAATTTCAAGATTGGGACCAACTTCGTCCACTGCGATATCAGGGAACGCCGGCCCGACGGCGACGTGATCGCCCGCTGCACCGTCAACAAAGAGGATCTGGCCGCCTGGCTGATTCAGCAAGGTTGGGCCGCCGCCGCGCCCAACGCTCCGCCTGAATATGTCGTGCTGGAAAAAATTGCCCGGCAACGGGGTTTTGGGGTGTGGGGTATCCCGATAGATCGCTGGCCGGGGCGTTGAACCGCCCGCATTCAATCTTCCAGCAGCTTCCCGGATTGACGGTAGCTCAGCGATTCCCGCCCCGCCACCTTGCAGAATTTCTGTCCCGGCCTGACCAACCGCTCGGTCATGCGGGCAAACAACAGACCGCTGGTCGCGGCGCAAACGGCCGTCCGCGCCGCGCCGGGCGGATCACCCAGCGGGTCCACCAGATCCGCCACCACCTCGCCGACCGATACCCGATCGCCCAGGCGTTTGTGGTAAACCAGCACACCGGCAGCCGGCGCGGTCAGCACGTCAACCCCATCCAGCGGGGTCGGCGCGCAGCGCGGTTCCGGCAACGGTCCCGGCTCCCCGGCAATCACGCCGCGTCGTTGTAGAAACCGCAGCAGCGCCGCCGCGTCGGCCACCGCGAACTCATCGCTTACATCGGCCTGCCCGCGCAGTTCCACCGTGGTCGCGAAACAGGCCAGCGGCACCGGACCCTCTGTCGCCAGCGCCGCGCGCAGCTTCCACCAGGGACTGGCGCAGGCTTCGTCGAACGGATTGCCGCCCGGTTCTCCTTCCAGCAAAATCGCCGCCGCCCCCAGTTCGGCGCCCAGCGCCCGCGCCTCGTCCGCCTGCCAGCGCGATGCATACAGGTGCAAGAGCGACTCGCCGTCGCAGTGCAGATCGAAGACAAGATCGGCGTCAATGGCCTGACCCAACAGCGCCAGTTTGAGCGCGTCCGCCTCCCGCGCCGCTCGCTGCTCGGCCAGCACCGTCCGCAGGGCCGTGCGGACCAACGCCGCATTGTCGACCGGATCGACGCGCAACCGCCCCTGCAACCGCTCCAGCGCGAACGGCGCCAAGTCGGGAAAACCACGGTTGAAATTGCCGGTGCCCTCGAAATCGAAACGGCCCAGCAGGCGACCGTTGCAGTGCTGGTTCAAGCCGATCGGATTGGCGACCGGCACCACCACCACTTCGCCCACCATCCGGCTCTGTTCCTGGGCTTGCTCCAATCCGCGCAGCAGGTGCTGCGCCACTAACAGGCCCGGTATTTCATCGGCGTGCAGGGCGGCCTGAAAATAGGCTTTGGGCCGCGCGCCGGGCACGCCGTAGCGATGGACCCGCAGCGCTCGCCGTGTACCGGGCGCCGGCGCGGGCAATTCGAAGTGATCGGTGGCCGTGGGCATTGAGTGTTTTCCTGAATCAAGCGGGTTGGTGAACCAAGGCCATCGCGATATGTGGGAGCTTGACCATGAATGGGCCGATCGACGGGTTGGAGGCAAAACCAGAGTGGCCGCTCTCCAGACCGTCGGCCAAGTCGGCTCCATCGGATTTATCGGCGACCACACCAGCACTGAAGCCGCTATTTCCGCCCCCCGTCCCCTGTCTCTTGCTCTCTATCAACCCAATTCCGCCAGCAACCGGTCAATCATGTGCTCGGCCTGGGCGCGGTAGCCGCCACCGAACAGGTTGAGATGGTTGAGTACATGGTACAGGTTATACAACGTCCGCCGTTGCGGGTAACCGACATCCAGCGGCAGCGCTTCCCGGTAAGCGCCGTAAAAGCGTTCCGAAAAGCCGCCGAATAACTCGGTCATCGCCAGATCCGCCTCGCGGTCGCCGTAGTAGCAGGCCGGATCGAAGATGACCGGCTCCCCCTCCATCGTGCAGCCGGCGTTACCGCTCCACAAGTCGCCGTGCAGCAGCGCCGGCGTCGGCCGATACCCGGCGAACAGCCCATCGAACCGCGTCAGCAGTTGCCCGCCCCGCCGGCGTAGTTCGCCCCCATGACCGTTGCGAGCGGCCAGTTCCAACTGAAAGCCGAGCCGCCGCTCACGCCAGAATGCGATCCAATCATCGCCACGATCATTGGGCTGGGGGGTCGAGCCGATGGTATTGTCCCGCCGCCAGCCGAAAAATGGCTGGGGTATGCGATGCAGCGCGGCCAACCGGCGACCCAGCATCTCCAGCGCTCGCGCTCCGCCACCACCACCCAGCGGCAGGTACTCCAGCACCAGAAAAGCCAGACCGGCGGCGACGCCGTGCCCGGCTGGCAAGGGAACCCGCACGGTCCTCGTCGCGGCCAGTTCCGCCAGACCGGCGGCCTCCGCCTCGAACATGGTCCGGGCAATGGTGGCGCTATTGGTTTTGACGAAAAAATCCCGCTCGCCGTCTCCAATCCGCCAAGCCTGATTGATGCAGCCGCCACCAAGCGGCTGGCGTTGCCGGGCGACGAAGCGCTGGCCGGTCACCGCACCGACGTGCTGCTCCAAAGCATTCCAGAAACGTTCGGGATTCAAGAGGATAAGGCAGGAAACAGCGTTCAGGGAACAGCGTTCAGGGAACAGGGGAAAGAACGCAATTCCTGGACCTGATCTCTGTCCTCCGAACCCTGAAATCTAAATTCCTCCGGCAACCGCACTTCCATGGCGATTGGCAGATGATCCGAAAAAGTGTGGTTCAACACCTCCACTCGTTCGACCGCGATGGACGGCGATACCAGGATATGGTCCAGATGCCGGTCCGGCTGCCAACTGGGAAAGGTTTGCAGTCCGGGAGCCGGCTCGCACAGACGGGCCGTCGCCAACAATATCTCCATCTCCGGGCTATCCGACCGGCAATTGAGGTCGCCCATCAGGATGATGTGACGGTAATCTCGCACCAAATTGGCCAGAAACCCAACTTGCAACAGTCGGCCGCGCCGGCCCAGCGCCATGTGGACGATCAGTACGTGCAAGGCATCTTTCCCCGCGCCGAACCGGACTTCCAGCACGCCCCGGCCCGGAATCAGCCCAGGCAACTTGTGCTCGGTGATAGCGGATGGCCGGATGCGGCTAAGCACCGCATTGCCGTGCTGCGAAATCATGCCGATCCGGCGGTTGGACTGATCGAACACGTACTCGAAACCGGCATAGTCCGCCAAGTATTTTATTTGATTGACGAAACCGCTACGCAGGCTGCCAGCGTCCACTTCCTGCAAGCCCACGAGGTCGTAGTCGGCCAACACCCGGGCGATGCCGTCCAGATTGCTCATCCGCGATGGCACCGGCACCAGATGTTTCCAACTGCGGGTGAAATACTGGGAATACTTGCGGGTGGTCAGCCCGCTCTGGATGTTGTAGCTGAGCAGCCGCAAGCGGCGCGATTCGCCTTGGTCGGCCATCGCGCGCCACTAGCCTTCGGGCACGGCGGCTTCCTGGGCAATCAGGAAATCCACGACTTCAAACATGCGCGGCGAGCGCACGTCGTACTTGCCGTTGACGATCACCGCCGGCACGCCCCGCACCCCGTAACGCTGCGCCAGTTGGTTGCCGCGGCGCAATTGGGTCTCGGTCTGGAACGATTTGTAGGCCTTGCGGAAAGCATCCTGATCGACCCCATGCTCGGCGAAGAACACCGCCAGTTCGTCTTCGGTGCTCAGCTTGCGTTTTTCCCGGTGCATGGCGTCGAACAGCGGTTGATGGATCTGGTCCAGCACGCCCAGCGCCTCGGCGGCGTAGTAGGCGCGGGCGCCCGGCTCCCAGTTCGCCCCGAACGACACCGGAATCTCCACGAAAACGACGTTGTCCGGCTTACGCTTCAGCCATTCCCGCTTCACCGGCTCCAGATCGAAGCAGTGCGGGCAACCGTACCAGAACAGCTCGACCACCTCGATTTTGTCAGGCGCGGAGGTCGGCCCCGGAGACGACAGACGGATGTAATCCTTGCCTTCCTGGAACGGTGGCGCGGCGGGATCGGCGGCTCGGGCGGCGACCAGCGGCAACGCGCAGGCCAGCACGATCAGCAGCAGGCGACGAAACGGCTTCGGCATTGCGGGAATTCCTTCGGTACGGTGGCGGAAACGGGGCGGTGGACCGGCTTTACAGCGAGCCGTAGGAGTGCAGCCCCGACAAAAACATGTTGACCCCCAGAAAAGCGAATAAGGTCACGAACAGGCCGATCACCGCCCACCAGGCCATCGGTGCGCCGCGCCAGCCCTTGGTCAGCCGCAGGTGCAGCCAGGCTGCATAGTTCAGCCAGACGATCAGTGCCCAGGTTTCCTTGGGGTCCCAGGACCAGTAGCCGCCCCAAGCCTCGGCCGCCCACAGCGCGCCAAGGATGGTGGCGATGGTGAAGGCGGCGAAACCCAGCGCGATGGCCTTGTACATGACATCGTCCAGCAACTCAAGCGGCGGCAGCACCCGCGCCAGCAGGCCATCCGGCCAGCGCGCCTCGGCGCCGGATCGCAGCAGGTAGGCCACCCCCAGCATCGCCGCCAGGGCGAACGCACCGTAACCGATGAAGTTGGCCGGCACATGGATCTTCATCCAATAACTCTGCAAGGCCGGAATCAGCGGTTGAATATGATGGGCTTCGCGCTCGAAAGCGTACCACAGCAGGAAGGCGACGGCCGCGCTGATCACCAGCAGGGCGAATCCGCCCATGGCGCGGGTGCGGGTGCGGTCCTCGTAGAACAGATAGAGCAACGCGGTAATCAGCGCGAACAGAACGAACACTTCGTACAGATTGCTGACCGGAATGTGGCCGATGTCGGCTCCCAGCAGATAGGACTCGCGCCAGCGCACCAGCAGGCCGGCCGAGCCCATGACCGTCGCCGTCCAGGTCAGGGCGGTCGCGGTCTTGCCGATGAAATCGGAGCGGCCAAACAACGCGGCGAAATAGGCGACGGTGGCCAGCACGTACAAGGCGCTCATCCACATGAACGCGGCCTGGCTTTCCAAAAAGTATTTGAGCCAGAAATCGCTCAGGCGCAACGCGTAATCCGCGCCGTAGCGCCACAGCGCCAGCACCGCCAGCAGCGCCACCGCGAGGACGAACAGCCGCACCGGTTTCCAGTACAGCCCCCAAGCGATCAGTCCCAGGGTGCCGCCGGCCTGGATGGCGACTTCGTAGCCGTCCATGTACGAGTGATAGAGCCACCAGACCTGGATCGAGCCAGCCGTCACCAGCAGCACCCAAAACGCATCCCAAATCGTCAATCGCCGCCAGAAGGGCGGCTGTTCCCACTGGTCCAACATCGCTTCGCGCGTTACCGCCATTGCCACTCTGCTCCTCTCATAGCGATCGCCACCACGCCACTGCGTCCACGGCCAGTGCGTCCGGGTCCAAGACGGCGGACGGAGCGGACTATCTTTCCTCGGATGGCCCCAGTCGCCGCTCAAGCATCGCCCGCAAACCGGCGAACTCGCGGGCGAACTCGGCTTGGCGGCGATTACCGGTACCGGCCAGAATCAACCGGGTTGCCCCGTCCTCGACCGCCAGCCAGGCCCACAACCGGCGATGCGAAGTATAAAACATGATAAAGACACCCATGACCAGTAAAGTAAAGCCGGTGTAGACCACGCCAACCCCGCCGCTGTGGGTGACCTGCAATCCGGAAGCCTCCACCTGCTGAAAACCGCTCAGTTGCAGGTAGAAGGGCGAGGCATAGGCCGGCAGCGCGGACAACGCGGACACGGTATCGTTGAAAAACGCCTCCTCGCGCTCGCCGACGCCGCGCTCGACATCGACCCCCTCCGCGCGCAGCACCTCGATGAAGATTTGGGCCAGGGTATCGCGCAGAATATTGAGATACAGCGCGCTCGCTTCCTGTAGTCGTTCGGCCGGCACCACCGCCTTGGCCCGCTCCATCACCGCGGCGGATCCGCCTTGGGCGAACAGTTCGACCAGGCTCAAGCGCACCTGTTCGAGGTCGCGGCGGAATTCCGGGCTTTCGTCCGATGCTGGCGCGGAGCGGGCCAGGAAATCACGCAGCCAGTCGGAATCGCGCAAGCGGGCGTTGAAGCGCAGGAAGCGCTCGGGGCTGTTGTTCGAATCCACCGGAATGTGCAGGTAATTAAAGGGGTCGCCGGGCCGGGCGCGCATGCCGCTGATGAAAAACCAGCGGTCTTCAAGTTGCACCGGCGCCATGTAATTGAAGTATTCCCGCGCCTCGCCGGCCGCGTCGCGCAGCTTAAAGCCGATGCTGGGACCGAAGTTGCGGAACTTGCGCTCGCCGGGCCGGGCGTCGGGCTCCGGCAGCAAGTTGAACAGGCGGAAGTCGTCCACTTCCAGAGTGAGCGGTCCGGCCGACCCCGCCACCTTCAGGGAGCCGCCCACTTCGCCTCTGGCTTCGACCGGCTCCAGCCGGGCCACGTTCAACGGCCAAGCGCGCAAATCCAGTTTGGAGCCGCCGTCGCCGAAATCGGACTGGTAAATCGAATAACCGCGATAGCTCAGCGGATGATTGACGCGGATGGTCGCATCCAGGGGCTGGTCGCCCAGTTCTTCCCGATCATGAATGCGCACCTGGCTAACGAAGGACTTGGGCTGGCCAGTGTCGTAGTAGGCGACTTGAAAATCCTTCAGTTCGATGGCAAACGGCAACTCCTGCAGCACAAAACCGTCGCGCGCCCGCACGAACACGAAATTAGCCACGGCGCCCTCGGGCAGCATCACGTTACCGCGGAACGCCGGCACCGCGCCGGGCGGCAGCCGGCTGGCTGGAGGAATGTCGCGGGCGGCAAGGTCGCGGGTCTCCAGCACGATCTCGCCACGCCACTCCTTCAGCTTTAGCCACAGATTGCCATCCAGCAGGCCGCCGATGCCGATCATCACCACCGCGGCGTGGGTGAAAAGATAACCGAGGCGGTTGTAGCGCCCTTTCATCGCCGCCACCACCCGGTGATCGCCGCAATCGTGAGCACGCCAGCGGTAGCCTCGCGCCCGCAGCACCTCGGTCACCGCGCCTAGCGCGGCTTCGAGGTCGCGATCCGGCAGCCGCCACTCGGCGTGCTGGTGGAAACCGCGCAGCGAACGAGCCTGGACGTTGGCGCGGAAACGAACCATCTCCCGCAGCATCCCCGGTACCTGGCGGTACAGGCAAACGCTGGTGGACAAAATCAGGAACGCCAGAATACCGACGAACCAGCCGGCGCCGTAGACATCGTATAACCCCAGCCGGCGGAATACCTCGAACCAGAATGGTCCAAATTTGAGCACGTAATCCGGATAAGGCTGGTTTTGCTGCAACGCCGTGCCGATCGCCGAAGCGACCGCCACCACCACCAGCAGAGTGATCGCCAGGTTCATGGAACCGAAAAATTCCAGCAACACCCAGCCTAGGGTACGGCGATGATCGGCTTGACGGGCGGCGGTTTCGTTCACGGCGTGGTTCGGGAAAGCGTGCGGGAAGCCTGTTCGACCCGACTGGGCGGAATCGGTTCAAGCATTCCGAACCGGTTTAAGCCTGATCGCCGGCACGGCCGGACGGAACGGAAGAAAAAAGGGTGGCCGGATGGCCACCCTTTTGCGAAACCGGCGGATATCCGACCCGGCTCGGCGGAAACTTACTGCAAGCCCTGCACGTAGGACGAAACCGCCTTGATTTGTGGATCGGTCAATTTCACCGCGATGCCACGCATCATCTGGCCGGCGTCGTTGGCGCGTTCCATGGAGCGGAAGGCCTTCAACTGAATCTCGGCGTATTCCGCATGCTGACCAGCCAGTGCCGGGAATTTGGCGGCCGGGTTGCCGGCGCCGGTGGCGCCGTGGCAAGCCGCGCAGGCCGGAACGCCGCTGTTGAGATCCCCACCACGGAAGAGCGCCTCGCCCACCGGCGCCAGGGCCGGATCGGCCGCGGCGCGGGCGATTTGCTGGGACGAGAAATAAGCCGCCAGGTCTTCCATGTCCTGCGGGCTCAACGGCGCGACCATGCCGGCCATGATCGGGTTGGCGCGGGCTCCGCTCTTATATTCCTGTAATTGCTTGAGCAAATAGTCGGCGCTTTGCCCCGCCAGTTTGGGATACTGGGGATTGACGCTGTTGCCGTCCGGATTATGGCAAGCCGCGCAAGTGGCGGACTTGGCCTTGCCGGCGGTGGCGTCGCCAGCGGCCAGCGCGGCGGTTGTGGAACCGAGCAATGCGCAGGCCGCGGCGATCACAACGAGTTTTTTCATTTTTGGAAGGCTCCTGTACGATGACGGTATTCAGTTCAGGCGACCTGCCGCCGGCGCGGAACAAGCAGCGCGGACCGGTGGTCAAGCCTCGCTCGACGGTGACGGAACCAGTGCTTGCCTGGATCGGTCCCGTCCCGAAAGCGGCAGTTTTATATATCAGTTTCGGCCTTTGAGTTCAATGAGAAACCCCAGCGACACTACTTCTTTTATCTCCACCGGAGCCGCGCCGACCGCCCGCTGGCGCGGCGTCCGCTTTCTGTACAGCGTCAATGCCCTGGCCCAGCTTCCACCCGATACCGGCCGGGAAGTGGCCTTCGCCGGCCGATCCAACGCCGGCAAATCCAGTGCTATCAATCTGCTCACCGGCCAGCAGCGGCTAGCCCGGGTCAGCAAAACGCCCGGGCGGACCCAACTGCTCAACTTTTTTCTGGTGGAGCCGGACCGCTATCTGGTCGATCTGCCGGGTTATGGCTACGCCCGGGTTCCGGACCCGGTCCGCCGGCACTGGGGGGAACTGCTGGGACGCTATCTGCGCGGGCGCGCGGCGCTGCGCGGGCTGCTGCTGCTGATGGACATCCGCCATCCGCTGACCGAAATGGATCGCCAACTGTTGGACGGCTGCGCCTTCCGCGAACTGCCGGCGCACATCCTGCTGACCAAGGCGGACAAGCTCAGCCGGGGCGCGGCGCTGGCGGCGCTGGCCCAGTTGAAACGGGGGCTGGCCGCGGATTACCCGGGCGCCAGCGCCCAGTTGTTCTCGGCGCTGACCGGCCAGGGCATCAACGAGGCCCACGCGCGACTCGATAGCTGGCTGGGAGATCAGGGAACGCAGTGAAAGCGCCCTAGACCTCGTGCGCCGAGGGCGGATCGGACCGCGCCCGCCACTCGCCGCCCAACAGACGCGCCCGCAGGGCCCGACCGACCAGTTCGCCGGCCCGCCCCAGAAACAGCGTGCCGGCGCCGGGATGGAAGCGCTGTTCGTCCCAACTGCCCAGCGCCAACAGTCCGCGCCACTGACCGTCGCCCAGGGGAACCAGCGCCGCCGAAGCCACCTGCGGCGCGCAGTCGCCAAACAGAGCGGCGGCCTGCTCCAGGCGCAAGCGACCGCAGCGCGGTTTGCCAACCTGCAGCAAGCCTTCGAACAGAGTGAGCGCATCCGGACGCAGGAATTCCGCCGCCCCCGAGCCGACGGCGAGCGCTGCTTCCAAACACAGGGCGATGCAATCGGCGTTAAATTCGTCCCGTAGCACCGCTTTTATGCGATGCAGCAGTCCATCCAGTTCACCCGGCGCATCCAGCAGGTCCAGCGCCAGCCGCTGTACCCGCTCCGCCAGCCGGTCGTTGTCGCGGGCAATGGCGACCAGTTCCAACAGCTTGCCGTGCAGGCGCTGGCCGCGCTCCCGCAACAAACGGTTCTGGTACTCCAGCAGCGACACCGCCGGCTCGCAGGGATGAGGCACCCGCAGGCTCTCCACCAAATCGGGGTGGCGGATGAAAAATTCGGGATGTTCGCGCAGCCAGTTGACCACGACGCGCTCGACCTCCGCCGGACCCAGCGTCGCCTGTTCCTCGCTCATCATTTGATCCACCTTGCAGCCGGTCGCTCTTCGCTCATGGCTCGATCCAACCTTCGAACACCGTTACCGCCGGCCCGGTCATGGTCACCGGCTCACCCTCGCCCGCCCAGTGGATATCCAGCACGCCGCCAGGCAATTCAACCCGCACATTCGGCCACAACCGACCCCACAACCGGCCGGCGACCACCGCCGCGCAGGCCCCACTGCCGCAGGCCAGTGTCTCGCCGACACCGCGTTCATAGACCCGTAGCCGGATCTGGTCGGGGGCGACCACCTGCATGAAGCCGACGTTGGCACGCTGGGGAAAGCGGCCGTGCCGCTCCAGCAAAGGCCCCAGATGACCTACCGGAGCGTGTTCCACGTCGTCCACCCGCAGTACCGCGTGCGGGTTGCCCATTGACACCACGCCGATTTCCAGTTCGATCCCGTCGGCGGCGATCGGATAGAGCGGCGCGCGCTCGGTGGCGAAGAAGGGCACGTCGACCGGCTCCAGCCGCGGCTGACCCATGTCCACCGTCACCCGGCCGTCCGGTTGGATCTCCAGGCTCAGCAGACCGGCGGCGGTCGTCACGCAAAGGCTGTCCTTGTCGCTTAAGCCCCGGTCGCGCACGAAACGGGCGAAGCAACGGGCGCCGTTGCCGCACTGCTCCACCTCGCCGCCGTCGGCGTTGAAGATCCGGTAGTGAAAGTCGGCATCCTCACGGTCGGCGGATTCAACCACCAGCACCTGATCGCAACCAATGCCAAAGTGGCGATCGGCCAGCCGGCGGATGCGCTCCGGCTCCAGCGCCACCGGTTGGCTGACGCCGTCAATCATCACAAAATCGTTGCCGAGTCCGTGCATCTTGGTGAAATGAAGTTTCATCGCCTCGACTCCGATCAGTTCAAGCACACTCCTTCGCTGTAAAACTTAAGCCTTAACTCCTCCCCGTCCATGCGATCTTGTACAAATCCAGCCGCCGGTCGCGGAAGTTGCGCACGCTGCCGTGCATGCGCATTTCCTTAAGATTGTCCAGATCCAGATCGACGATCAACGTCATTTCGGTGTTCGGCGTGGCCTCGGCGGCGATGGCGTCGTGCGGGAAGGCGAAGTCGGACGGGGTGAACACCGCCGCCTGAGAATACTGCATGTCCATGTTTTCCACCCGCGGCAGGTTGCCGACACTGCCGGAAATCACCACATAGCATTCGTTCTCGATGGCCCGCGCCTGCGCGCAACGCCGCACTCGCAGGTAGGCGTTCTTGGTGTCGGTCCAGAACGGCACGAACAGAATCTGCATGCCCTGATCGGCCAGCAAGCGCGGCAGCTCCGGAAACTCCACGTCGTAGCAGATCAGAATGCCGATCTTGCCGACATCCAGTTCGAATACCTTGAGCGAGTCGCCACCCTGCAAGCCCCAGTAGGACCGCTCGTCCGGGGTAATATGCAGCTTGGACTGCTTATCCCAAGTACCGTCACGCCGACACAAATAAGTGGCATTGTATAATGCGCCGCTACCATATTCCGGCATGCTCCCGGCAATAATGTTGACATTATAGGCTACAGCCAACTGCGTGATGGCATCACGCAGCGGTTCGGTGTACTCGGCCAGTTGCCGCACCGCTTCGGCGGTGTTGCGCTGGTTAAACTGAGCCATCAGGGGGCCGTTGAAGAATTCCGGGAACAATACAATATCGGTCTTGTAGCCCGCTACCGCATCCACGAAATATTCGACCTGTTGCAGCATATCGTCCAGCGAGACAGTCTGCCGCATCTGCCACTGCACCGCCCCGATCCGCACCACCGATTTGCGGCCGCCGATCAGGACTTCCTTCTCTTCATAGTAGATGTTCAGCCACTCCAGCAGCACGGCGTAGGCCTGGGACTCGGTATCGTCGGGCAGATAGCCGGTCACGATCTTGCGCACATGGAAGTCGTTGGCCAACTGGAAAGTCAGGATGGGGTCCACCAACTCCTTGGCTCGCACCTGTTCCACATACTGCTGGGGGGTCATGTCGCGGGCGTATTTGCCGTAGCCGGGAATCCGGCCACCGACGATGATGGCGCGCAGATTGAGTTTCTCGCTTAACTCCTTGCGGGCGTCGTACAGTCGCCGACCGAGCCGCATGTCGCGGTAGTCGGGATGAACAAAGATATCCACGCCGTACAAGGTGTCGCCGTTGGGGTCGTGGGTGGTGAGGTAGCCGTCACCGATAATCTGATTGTAGGTGTGACGGTCGCCGTGGCGGCCGTAGTCCACAATCAGGCTGATGGCGGCCGCCACCACCTTGCCGTTATCCTCGATGCAGATTTGCCCCTCCGGAAAGCGCGCGATCTGCGAGGCGAACTGCTCGCGGCTCCAGGCGCCATCCATGCTGGGGTAGACCGCTTCCATCATCTCCTCGACATCACCGTAGTCGGACAGGCGCAGGTTGCGTAGTTTTAGCCGGTGCTGGACCGGGTGTTCGGAGGTTCTATCGGACATTGGACAATCAAGGTTGCAAGGTTAGAGGTTAACTACAGCGAGCGCGATCATGGCATCAGCCGCATGTAGTCGCGGTAGATACAGCGATCCATCACCACGGTCAGACCAGCCGCACGCGCCCGCAGCGCCGCCGCCGGTTCCACCACCCCGTCTTGCAGCCAGAGAGCAGGCAGTTTCAGGGCGATGCAGTCGTCGGCAATGGCGGCGACATGGCTGGGATCGCGAAACACATCCACCAGATCCACCGGCTCGGGCAAATCGCGCAGGCTGGGATACGCTCGCTCGCCCAGCACCTCCGCCACCGCCGGATTGACTGGGATGATTCGATAACCGAACCCTTGAAGCGCCCGGGCGACTCCATGGCTGGGCCGCCCCGGCGAAGCGGACAGCCCGACCACGGCGATGGTCTTGATCCGCTCCAGGAGGGCGCGGATTTCATCCGAAGAGGGATTGGCAAAACCGGTATTCATGAAGTTGGCTCTTTGCGTGGTTTCCACTAGACCATCGCGGGGCTTCAATAATTCGAGCTCACGGCAATACCGCTTCGCCGGCATACAGTTCCGCCACCGTCTCCCGCCGACGCACCACATGAAACCGCTCGCCGTCCACCATCACTTCGGCGACGCGTGGCCGGGAATTGTAATTGGAACTCATGGCGAAACCGTAGGCGCCGGCGGAACGCACCGCCAACAGATCGCCGGGCTCGACGTTCAAATCCCGGTCCTTGCCGAGAAAATCGCCGGTTTCGCAGATCGGCCCGACCACGTCGTAGCGGCGCGGTTCGCTCCGAGCACGCGGTTCGACCGGGACAATCGCCTGCCAAGCCGAGTACAGCGCCGGCCGCAACAGATCGTTCATCGCCGCGTCCACCACCGCGAAGTTCTTGTCCTCGCTCTGCTTAAGCAGTTCCACTCGGGTCACCAGAATACCGGCGTTACCCACAATGGCCCGACCCGGCTCGATCAGGATTTCGTGGGACCGGCCGCGCAGGCGTTCCATCAGGGCAGCGGCATGTTCGGCCGGCAGCGGCGGCTCTTCGTCGCGGTAGCGGATGCCCAGTCCGCCGCCCAAATCGAGATGACGGATCGCAATTCCCTGCTCTTCCAACCGCCCCACCAGCGCCAGCACCCGCTCCAGCGCATCCACGAACGGCGCCACCCGGGTCAACTGCGAGCCGATATGGCAATCCACGCCAACGACGTCCAGATGCGGCGAGGCGGCGGCCCGCGTGTAAACCGCCACCGCTCGCTCCACATCGATGCCAAATTTATTCTGCTTGAGCCCGGTGGAAATATAGGGGTGGGTATTGGCGTCTACGTCGGGGTTGATGCGCAGCGACACCGGCGCCCGCCGGCCCTGCTCCGCCGCCGCGCGCTCCAGCAGCGCCAGCTCCGCCTCGGATTCGACGTTAAAGCAGTGGATACCCACTTCGAGGGCGCGTTCCAACTCATCGCGGCGCTTGCCGACCCCCGAAAACACGATTTTTCCGGGATCGCCGCCGGCCGCTAGCACTCGTTCCAGTTCGCCGCCCGACACGATATCGAAACCGGACCCCAGCCGGGCGAGCACGTTCAGCACCGCCAGATTGCTGTTGGCCTTGACCGCGTAGCAGATCAAGTGCGGATGCTCGCCGAAGGCATGGTCGAAAGCGCGCCAGTGCCGTTCGATGGTGGCGCGGGAATAGATGTAGCACGGCGTGCCGACCGCCGCCGCGATGTCGGCGACCGGCACGCCCTCGGCGCACAGTCGGTCGTCGCGGTATTCGAAATAATCCATGCTTCAAGGCTTCGCGGTGGGGATCTGCTCGGACGATGGCGGTTGCGACTGGGGTTTGGGCAAATACAGCGGACCTTTCTGGCCGCAACCGGCCAGCAACGCGGCCAACAGCAGCCCCGCCAGCACCGGTCCGGGACGAAATCCAGGCATTTGAGGGGTTCCCCCGAGGTCGGACACGAAAAACGCCGCCAGTATAGCGCGCAATTGGCCGGGCGGCGCGGCTTGACAAGCCGGGCCGCTTTCCCCGGTAATGCCGCCTGACCGCCAATTCACGGGAATTGCTCATGACCGATATGCCGCTGACCACCGTCGAGATCGAACCCGCCGGCGCCGCCCGCTCCAGCGTGATCTGGATGCACGGGCTGGGCGCCGATGCCCACGATTTCGAACCCATCGTGCCGGAACTGCGCCTGCCGCCGGAACTGGGGATCCGCTTCGTCTTTCCCAACGCGCCGATTCGCCCGGTCACCGTCAACGGCGGGATGCGGATGCGGGCCTGGTACGATGTGCTGAGCATCGACCTGCCGCGTCAGGAAGATCCCGATGGCGTTTACGCCTCCGAGCGGGCGATTTACGAGTTGCTCGAACGCGAGAAAAAGCGCGGAGTCCCCGCCGAGCGCATCGTGCTGGCCGGTTTTTCCCAGGGTGGCGCCATGGCGCTGCATACCGCGCTGCGTTACCCCGACCAACTGGCCGGCATTCTGGCCTTGTCCTGCTACCTTCCCCTGGCCAGCAAGCTCAATGGCGAACGACGGCCGGCCAATCAGCAGACACCGATCTTCATGGCCCACGGCGATTACGACGCGGTCATTCCAATGCGCTACGGCCAGCAAAGCGCCGAGTCGCTGGAGAACCTGGGTTATCGAGTGGAATGGCGGGATTACGGCATGGGCCACGAAGTGTGCTGGCAGGAAATCCGCGATGTCGCCGACTGGCTGGGACGGGTATTGGCTGCCGCCAGGGCTTGAACGATCCGGCTAGCGTGGGTTGGTCTGCCCGTTCACGATCACGAAATTCTGATGGGATTCGGCCCAGCGCACGGCGATGTCGTTGCCGGTGACCGGAAAGTTGGGCAGAACGTACTCGCCGCTGACCCCTTGCAGGTAATCCACGCCCAGGGTGGTCACGGTGAAGCTGACATTGGCGAACTCCACCCCGTCGGCGAAGGCCCGCAGATTGTGGCCACCGTCGCCCAGCGCGCTCCAGTTGAAGGTGTAGCCAAAGCCGTTGTCAGCATCGCCGCAGACTTCAATCGTATCGCCCCGCGCGGCGCCGTGGCCACCCGCCGGCGCTCGCCGCCGTCGATTTCCACCTCCACCGTGCCAGCCTGACAAACCCAGCCCCGGATCAGGCCGATCCCGCTCTCGAACGAGCCTTGCTGGGGGCTTTCCAGATGAGCGTCAGTTCCGCCCAGTGGGACCGCCTCGGCCGACCGCGGATCGGTCGGATTCCGGCTGGCGTCGGCGATCACGAAATTCTGGTGAGGTTCGGACCAGCGTACCGCGACATCGTTGCCGGTGACCGGGAAGTTGGGCAGAACGTACTCGCCACTCGCACCTTGCAGGTACTCAACCCCCAGAGTGGTCACGGTAAAGCTGACGTTGGCGAACTCCACGCCATCGGCGAAGGCCCGCAGATTATGGCTGCCGTCGCCCAGCGCGTTCCAGTTGACCGTCAGCCCAAAGCCGTTATCCACATCGCCGCAGACCGCCGCCGTATCCCCACGCGCGGTGCCGTAGGCAACCGTCCGTGGCGCGGCGCCGTCGATTTGCACTGCCACCGTGCCGGCTTGGCAGGCCCAGCCCCGGATCAGCCCGATCCCGCTCTCGAACGAACCTTGTTGCGGGCTTTCCAGGGAGGCTTCCGAAGAGTTGGTCGGGGCAGGGTAGCTAACTTCATTGGAGAAATCGCTCCTGACGGTCTGAGTCCGGTCGTAGGCGGTGACAGCGAAGTAGTAGGTTATCCCTGCCTCAAGGTCCGTCAAGGTGTAGCGGGTCTGATCACCGACATCGACGCTGGTGGTGTAATTCCGGCTGGAACGCCCATAGTGCAGGATGTAACCCCCCACATTCGGAGCCGTGCTGGCGTCCCAAGCCAAAGTGATCTGTACGGTTTGGGCGGCGGAAATACCGGGGAAGCAACCTAGCACTCCCGTCAGCACCAGCAAACCGAATGTCTTCATGGCCGTTACACCACTCACTAACCGCAACCCACAGATCAAGCAAACAAGACTGAACCCGACGCCCATTCCCAGCGGCGTGCCTGACCGGAACAGCTAATTGCAAAGGGCGGAATCGGCCCGGACAAACGATACGGCAATCCCGCCCCTCATTGGTTCACTTGCTTTCGGGCAACTTGTATGCACCACCACAGATGATGAGACCATCCACCTTCTGGATGTAGGTTGTCTTCGGCTCTTCCTGCTTGCTCACGGGGTTCAGATAGGTGTAATCCACCCATCCCGACCCTTTGTTTTTTGCAAGCTCATTGATTTCCTTGCGGAACAGTTTTCCCTTGCTATCTGGTTTGTCCAGCAGATTTACCCCGATCAGCTTGGGGTTGGGGTGGCCGACCATCACGCCATCCGTGTCGTAGGCAAAAACATAGAGATCACCCTTGGCGAACATGCCATCGGGTTTATTGAATTCCGCCAGAGCCTTATCCTTGCCATGCTCGTTGAGATAGGCCACCGCCTTTTCCACCATCATCTTTGCGTCTTCCGGCGTGCCCCGCTCACCCGCGTAGGCCAACCCCATGACGGCAAGGATGAAGATAAACAACACGCCAACCGCTTTTCTGAACATGTCCGTCCTCCTTCGGGTCATCCATTCCGACTTATCGACCGAATGCGTCCCGTTATTGAACGATATTTAGACATCATGTCCGAAAAATAGAGCATTCATTGCTCATGGTTATTATAGCAGAGTATCATTTTCATATCATTTCAATTAAATTTTAAATGGTTTTTGGCACCCTGGATCCGGTTTGTCGCGCCCACCGTCAGGGCAACTCCGCCAGCCAGGTCCGCGCCTGCGCCGCCGCCTCCCGCACCCGGTTCGGGGCGGTGCCGCCCAGCACGTCGCGGGCCGCCACCGACCCCTCCAGCGACAGCACCGCGAACACATCGTCCTCGATCAGCGGCGAGAACTCGTTGCAACTCCGCCAGCGCCATATCCGCCAGATCCCGTCCGGTCTCGACCCCCAACCGCACCGCCCTGCCGACAACTTCATGAGCATCGCGGAACGGCACACCCTTGCACACCAGGTAGTCGGCCAGATCGGTGGCGGTGGCGAAACCGCGCCGGGCGGCCTGAAGCATATTGTCGCGTTTGGGACGCAACGCCGGGATCATGTCGGCGAAGGCGCGCAGGCAGCCTCGCACGGTATCGACCGTGTCGAACAATGGCTCCTTGTCTTCCTGATTATCCTTGTTATAGGCCAGTGGCTGGCTCTTCATCAGCGTCAGCAGCGCGATCAGGTTGCCGTTGACCCGGCCGGTCTTGCCCCGCACCAGTTCCGGCACGTCGGGGTTTTTCTTCTGCGGCATGATCGAGGAGCCGGTGCAAAACCGGTCCGGCAGGTCGATGAAATCGAACTGCGCCGAGGACCACAGCACCAGTTCCTCGGCCATCCGCGACAGATGGGTCATCAGAATCGCGGCGACGGCGGTAAACTCGATGGCGAAATCCCGGTCGCTGACCGCATCCAGGGAATTGGCGCAGGGCGCGGCGAAATCCAGCAGTTGCGCGCTGTAATGACGGTCCAGCGGATAGCTGGTGCCCGCCAGCGCCGCCGCGCCCAGCGGCATGACGTTGACCCGCTTGCGACAGTCCACCAGCCGCTCGTAATCGCGCTTGAGCATCTCGAACCAGGCCAGCAGATGGTGGCCGAAAGTCACCGGTTGCGCGACTTGCAGGTGGGTGAAGCCGGGCATGATGGTATCGGTCTCGCGCGTCGCCAGATCCACCAGCCCGCTCAGCAGGCGCTGGAGTTCGACCCGGATCGCGTCGATGGCGTCGCGCAGGTACAGCCGGATGTCGGTGGCGACCTGATCGTTGCGCGAGCGGCCGGTATGCAACCGCTTGCCGGCGTCGCCGATCCGCTCGATCAGCCGCGCCTCGATATTCATATGCACATCTTCCAGTGCCAGCGACCACTCGAACTCGCCGCGTTCGATCTCGGCGCGAATCTCCTCCAATCCGCGCACGATGGCCGCGCAATCCTCCCGCGACAGCACCCCGACCCGCGCCAGCATCCGGGCATGAGCCATCGAACCATCGATATCCTGGCGGTACATCCGTCGGTCGAATTCGACCGAGGCGGTAAACGCCGCCACGAATGCATCGGTGCTCTCGGTGAATCGTCCGCCCCAAGTCTGATTGGTCTGTGTGTCGCTCATGAGATATTCTGTGTGTTAAATGAAGAGAAGCCATAGCTTAGCAAAATCATGCCCTCCGACATCTTGCGCATCGCCACCCGCAAAAGCCCGCTCGCTCTCTGGCAGGCCGAACACGTCGCCGCGCGCTTGCGTCAGTTTCATCCCGGCCTGCGGGTCGAATTGGTCGGCATGGTCACCCGCGGCGACCGGATTCTCGACAGCCCGCTGGCCAAGATCGGCGGCAAGGGCCTGTTCGTCAAGGAACTGGAGCAGGGCCTGCTGGACGGGTGCGCCGATCTCGCCGTTCACTCCATGAAAGACGTGCCGGTGGATTTCCCCGCCGGTTTGGGCTTGCCCGTGATTCTGGCGCGCGAGGACCCGCGCGATGCCTTCGTTTCCAACGCTTACCCCCACCCCGATGCCCTGCCGAGCAACGCCCGGATCGGCACCTCCAGCTTGCGCCGGCAATGCCAGTTGGCGGCCCGCTATCCAGGTTGGCGGATTCGCGGCCTGCGCGGCAACGTCAACAGCCGGCTGGCGAAGCTGGACGCGGGCGAGTTCGACGCCATCATTCTGGCCGCCGCCGGCCTGAAGCGGCTGGGATTGGAAGAACGCATCACTGTCGCCCTGGAACCGGAATTCAGCCTGCCGGCCATCGGCCAGGGAGCGATCGGGGTGGAGTGCCGGATGGACGACCCTCGAACCCGGACGCTGATCACTCCACTCGACGACACCTCCACCCATACCCGGGTCGCGGCGGAACGCGCCCTCAACGCCCGCCTGCAAGGCGGCTGCCAGGTGCCGATTGCCGGCCATGCCCTGCTGGAGCGGGATCGAATCTGGCTGCGCGGCCTGGTCGGCGAACCCGACGGCAGCCGGCTCGTGGCCGGCGAACTCCGAGGTCCGACCGAGCAGGCGACGGCACTCGGAACAGCGCTGGCCGAGGAGTTGCTCGGACGCGGCGCCGACGCGATCCTGCGGCGACTACTATAAAAGCCCATGGACGTCATCACCTCGACCTTGAACGGCCTCGGCGTGCTGGTCACCCGGCCGGAACATCAGGCCGACAGCCTGTGCCGGCTGATCGAGCGCCACGGCGGCGTCGCCATCCGCTGGCCGGCGCTGATCATCGCCGAACCGCGCGACCCAGCGCCGGCCCTGGCCCTGTTCAACCGGTTGGTCGATTACGATCTGGCGATTTTCACCAGCGCCAACGCCGTGGAGCGGGCGTTGCCGGCGATCCGCGAGCGCGGCGGTATCCCCGAACAACTGGAGATCGCCGCCGTCGGCCGGGCCAGCGCCCAGGCGCTGGCCCGGCACGGCATCGACCGCTGCCTGCAACCCGAGGACGATTTCAGCAGCGAAGGGCTGCTGGCGCTGCCGCGCCTGCGGCAGGTGACCGGCCAGCGCATCGCCATTGTCTGCGGCGAAGACGGCCGGGAACTGCTGGTCGAAACCCTGGCCGCTCGCGGCGCGTGGGTGGAGCGCGCCGAGGTTTACCGACGCGAGCGCCCAGCGACCGGCGGCATTGAGACACTGCTGACACGCTGGAAGTGTGGTGAAATCGGCGCCGTAACGGTCACCAGCAGTGAAAATCTGCGGAATCTGTTTGATATGCTTGGCGTAGCCGGGCAAGATTATTTGTGTGATACGCCCCTGATCGTGGTCAGTGCCCGCATCCGCCGGATCGCCGCGGAATACGGCTGCCGCCGCCTCTTGCTCGCCCGGGACGCCGGCGACGACGCCATCGCCGCCGCGCTGCTCGACCTAACGACGCATTCCCTCTCACCCGTTCGGTAAATACGACATGACAGACAAAGCAACCGATCCCGAAATCGCCAACGGCGCAGCGGCCAAACCCGAGACCCCAACCACCCCGCAGCTCGCCAAAACCACCGCACCCCCTCCGGCGCCCGCACCCAAGAGCGGGCGCGGGCTGGCGGCGTTCGCCCTGCTGGTCGCGCTGGGCGCCGGCGGCGGCAGCGGTTATCTCTGGTACATGGGGCAACAGGACCAGGCCACCCAGACCACCCGGCTGGATCAGGCGATCAAACAAGCCATTGCCCAGCGCGACCCCGAGTTTCAGGCGCTGAAAAGCCAGGTCCAGCAACTGCAAGCGCTGAAGGGCGGACTCGATCAGTTGCGCACCGATGATCAGGCGCTCAAGGAACAACTGCTGGGCCTAACCGGCGACTTGCAACCGCTGAAAAATGCCATGGAACTGAGCAAGGGCGAGGTCGACATCGTCAAGGGGGAAATCAACCTGCTGCGAGAAGGCCAGGACTCCCACAAATCCACCGTTCGGCAGCAGAAAGAACAGCTCGAAGCCACGCTGCGGGAACAGGAAACCCGCCTGGGCAAGCTGAGCGAACACCTGCGGAACCTGCAACTCAGCCATAACGGCCTGACGGAAAATCTGGAAACGGTCAAGACCGTGGCTTCGCAAGGCGGCGACGTCAACGCTTTCCCGCTGGCGGAGGTGAACTACCTGCTGCGGCTGGCCGATGCCAAGCTCAAGCTGGAACGCAACGTCCCCGCCGCCCGACTGGCGCTGGAAGCGGCCCAGCAGCGGCTTAAAGCGGTCAACGAAAGCGGTCTGGCCCCGCTGCGGACCATGCTCGGCGAAGCCATCGCCAGCCTGCGCGGCGTCAAGATGCCCGATTTCTCCGGCTTGGCGCACAAGATTCTGGAACTGGAAAAAGACGCCGACGCGCTGCCGCTGAAGCTCGACTCGGGCGTACCCGACATCAAGAACCGGGTCAAGCCGGCCACCGGCGTCACCGTGAGCGACGACATCAGCCGCTCCTGGTGGGACCGCGCCACCGAGGCGGTCTGGAACCAGTTCAAGGACATCGTGGTGATCCGGCGCGAGCGCAGCGAAGCGCCACCGCTGATCGCCCGCGAAGAGGAGTACTTTCTGCGCCAAAACCTGCGGCTAGAGCTGGAGAGCATGCGGATGGCGCTGCTAGCCGGTGACGCCACCGCCTTTCAGGATTCCTATCAACTGACCCGTGATTGGGTCGAAAAATATTTCGATGGCCAGGACCCGCGGGTCGCCGCGTTCCTCGCGGAACTGCAAGCCCTGCAGGCGGTGCAGTTCAATCCCTACATTCCGGACTTGACCAGCCTGAACCAGGCCTTCAACGACTTTATGACCCAACGGCAACCGATTCGCGCCGTGCGCCAGGCTCCAGCGGCCTCGACGGTCGTACCGGCGACGGAAGTCTCGACCGAACAATCGGCGGCGACTGAAGGGGAAAAACCATGAAGCTGCTGATCGGCGTTATCGTCACGCTATTCGTTTCGGTCTGGATGGCGCTGTCGCTCCGGCAAGATCCTGGCTACGCCATGTTCAGCATGGGCCAGTGGACCGTCGAAACCAGCCTGACCTTCTTCGCCATTTTCCTGGCGATCTCCTTCTTCGTGTTTTATCTGCTGGTACGGCTGGCGATCCGGCTGTGGCAAACGCCGGGGCAAACCCTGCAGGCCAACCAGCGGCGGCTGAACAAGAAAGCGCGGCGGTTGCTGGACCTCGGCAACCGGCAACTGGCGGCCGGTCAGTGGCTAATGGCCGAGAAAACGCTGTTAAAAGGCGCGGAATACGGCGAAACCCCCGCCCTGCACTATCTGGGCGCGGCGCGCGCCACCCACCATCTCAACGAACTCAAGTGGCGCCGCGACCTGCACTTGCGCCGGGCCGAGGATTCGCCGGACGCCGACAAGCTGACGGTACAACTGACCCGCGCGGAGTTTCTGCTGGACGATGGGGACGCCGAACAGGCCCGCATCATTCTGGAGTCGCTGCATAACCTCAACCCACGCCATCCGGGCGTATTGCAATGGCTGGCCAAAAGCTACCAGCAACTGCACGCCTGGGAACCCTTGCAAAAACTGCTGCCGGAAGTGCAGAAGCAAAAGGCGCTGGGCGCCGAGTTGTTTGCCGCACTGCAAAGCCAAACCTACCGGGCGCTGCTGGAAAGCGCCGCCGCCAGCGGCTCGTTGGACCGGCTGCGGGCGCTATGGAAACAGGCGCCGGCGGCGCTGCGTGAGGAAGACGAGTCGTTTCTGGTCGATTACGCCATCGCCCTGTGCGATTGCGAGGCGATCGACGATGCCGAGGCGCTGTTGCGCGAGGCGATCGATCGGCGCTGGAGTGCGAAGCTGGTGGTCGGTTACGGGATGCTGGGGCGAGGCAACGCCACCGCGCAACTGGCCGCCGCCGAGAGCTGGTTGGCCAGGCACGGCGACGATCCATACCTGCTGCTGACGCTGGGCCGGCTGGCCAAGCGCTGCCAGCAGAACGGCAAGGCTCGCGACTACCTGGAGCGCAGCATCCGGCTGATGCCGACTCCGGACGCCTATCAGGAGTTGGGCGAACTGCTGCAATCCATGCACGAACTGACCTACGCCGGCCAGTGTTTCCACGCCGGCCTGCGGCTGCTGGTCGGCAAGCCGCAGGAAAAACAGGGTGCGATGCTGCCCGCCGATGGGCCGGTGCAACAGCTTGAGGGGCCTCCAGATCAAGCGCCGGCGCCGGCAAGCTGAGACCGAAATTTTTCTCCCTTGCTCCGCTCTGGCCTAACAGGAAGAGCGGAGCGCTACTTTCGCCGGAACCCAACCCGGCGCGATGATTTTAGTGCGCCGAAAACTCGAAGGAATCGTAGAACAGTTGTTCGGCCGGTAACCCTTGGGCGGCGAACACCGGTTTGGCGGCCTCGATCATTGGCGGCGGGCCGCTCATGTAGACGTCGTGGCCGCTCAGATCAGGATAATCCGCCGCGACCGCCTCGTGCACCCAGCCGATACGTCCTTGCCAATCATCCTCTGGACACGGCTCCGACAGCACCGGCGTATAGCGGAAGTTCGGGTGTTCCGCCGCCCAACGGCGCGGCAGCGCATCCAGATAAAGATCCACCTTCGCCCGCGCACCCCAGTACAGATGCAGCGACCGGTCCAGTCCGATGTGAAAGGCGTGCTCCAGCATGCCCTTCAACGGCGCGAAACCGGTGCCACCACCTATCAAAATCATTGGTCGCGGCGAATCCTCGCGCAGGAAAAAAGTCCCCAGCGGCCCCTGAAATCGCAGCAGCGCCTTGTCCTTCATCCGCTCGAACACGTAATCGGTGAAAAACCCACCCGGCACGCGGCGCACATGCAGTTCCAGAACATCGTCGGCGTGGGGCGGGTTGGCCAGGGAAAACCCGCGCCGCCGGCCGTCGGCCAGCAGGATGTCCACATATTGACCGGCCAGGAATTGCAGCCGCTCGATGCTGGGCGGCCGCAGATAAAGCCGCATGACGTCCGGCGCCAGCAGTTCCCGCCGCTCCACCCGGCACGGCAGGGTCCTGACCGCGATATCGGCTCCACCCTTGACCTCGCGCGCCTCGATCACCAGATCCGAGAGCGACCGGGCCTGACACAACAACGCCTTGCCGGCCGCCTGCTCGACCTCGCTCAAGCCCGGCGGGCGCCCGTCAGGATAGACGATTTCGCCGGATAGAATCGTGCCCATGCAGGACCCGCAAGTACCGTTACGGCAACCATAGGGCAGCACACTGCCCTTTTCGCGCAAGGCGGCATCCAGCACCGACTCGTTTTCCGCGACCTGGAATTCATGACCGCTCGGCCGAATTGTGACGTGATGAGGCATGATCGATTCGTCTCTTTTTATGGGGCACGGGCTGTTTAGAAGCCGATTCACCCAGTCGGTTCGCCAGCCCTACAGGCCCAGTTCGCCCCACAGCGCATCCACCCGCTGTTTCACCTCCAGACTCATCGCAATCGGCCGGCCCCATTCGCGCGTGGTCTCGCCCGGCCATTTATTCGTGGCGTCGAAGCCGATCTTCGAGCCCAGCCCCGACACCGGCGAGGCGAAATCCAGATAATCGATCGGCGTGTTTTCGAGCATGACCGTATCCCGCGCCGGGTCCATGCGGGTGGTCATCGCCCAGATCACATCCTTCCAGTCGCGGGCGTTCACGTCCTCGTCCACCACGATCACGAACTTGGTGTACATGAACTGGCGCAGAAACGACCACACCCCCAGCATCACCCGTTTGGCGTGCCCCGGATACTGCTTGCGCATCGCCACCACCGCCAGCCGGTAGGAACAGCCCTCCGGCGGCAGGTAAAAATCGATAATCTCGGGAAACTGCTTTTGCAGGATCGGCACGAACACCTCGTTCAGCGCCACGCCGAGAATCGCCGGCTCGTCCGGCGGGCGGCCGGTGTAGGTGCTGTGATAAATCGGATTCTCGCGGTGGGTGATGCGCTCGATGGTGAACACCGGAAACCGGTCCGTCTCGTTGTAGTAGCCGGTGTGGTCGCCGAACGGCCCCTCCAGCGCGGTTTCGTCGGGGGCGATGTGCCCCTCCAGCACGAACTCGGCGCTGGCCGGCACCTGCAACTCGCTGCCCAGACATTGCGCCAGTTCGGTGCGCGACCCGCGCAGCAGCCCGGCGAAGGCGTATTCCGACAGGGTGTCCGGCACCGGCGTCACCGCGGCCAGAATGGTCGCCGGATCGGCCCCCAGCGCCACCGCGATGGGAAACGGCTCGCTGGGCCGGGCCTGCCGCCAGTCGCGAAAATCCAGCGCCCCGCCACGATGGGCCAGCCAGCGCATGATCACTTTATTCCGCCCGATCACCTGCTGGCGGTAAATGCCCAGATTCTGGCGCGACTTGTGCGGCCCCCGGGTCGCCACCAGCCCCCAGGTGATCAGCGGCCCGGCGTCCTCCGGCCAGCAGTGCTGCACCGGCAACCGCGCCAAATCCACGTCGGCCGCCTCGATCACCCGCTCCTGACAGGGCGGCCGGCTGACCTTTTTCGGCGCCATGTCCAGCACTTTTTTGAAAATCGGCAGCTTCTCCCAAGCGTCGCGCATGCCCTTGGGCGGGTCCGGCTCCTTGAGAAAAGCCAGCAGTTTGCCGACCTCGCGCAGCGCTTCCACATCGTCCGCGCCCATGCCCAGCGCCACTCGCTTTGGCGTGCCGAACAGGTTGCCCAGCACTGGAACCGCATGACCCTTGGGATTCTCGAACAGAATTGCCGGTCCACCGGCGCGCAGTACCCGGTCGCAAATCTCGGTCATTTCCAGGTGCGGATCGACGGCGACCCGGACCCGCTTCAGCTCGCCGAGCCGTTCCAGTTGAGCGATAAAATCGCGCAGATCCTTGTAATGCATGAAGGACATCTCGCAGGTTCGGGGTCTTGGGCGGGCCGGGATGGCGAGTGCAAATCCGCTTGCGCCGCAGGGGACGCAAGCGGCATTTTAGCAGCATGAACCGGTCCGGCATTCCCGGTATCGCCGCCACGGTGGCAGGCCCGATTTCAGCAACTACACTTGTGAAACCTCATTACATTCGCTTGCGAAATCTGTCGATCCCACGCTACACTTGCGGAGATGGCGATGGTGTTATCGACCGACACCATCACCACTCCGCTGCCCCGCGCCCGACCACGAGGAGGCGCATGAAATTCCTGCTTCGCATCGCGGCATCCATCGACGCCCTGAACACGGCGATCGGCCACTGGATGACCTGGCTCATCCTGTTCTGCACCCTGACCAGCGCCACCGCCGCCACCCTGCGCTACGCCTTCGACTGGGGCTCGAACGCTCTGCTGGAGGCGCAATGGTTCATGTTCGGCCTGGTATTCCTGTTCTGCTCGGCCTGGACCCTGCGGGAGGGTGGCCACGTTCGCATCGACATCCTGTCCTCCCGGCTGTCGCCGGTGGTCCGAGTGTGGATCGATATTTTCGGAACGCTACTGTTTCTGCTGCCGGTTTGCCTACTCATCGTGGTCGATTCCTGGAACTTCTTCCTGCTCTCTTTCCACACCCGCGAAGCCTCGCCCGATCCCGGCGGGCTGGCGTGGTGGCCGCTCAAGTTCGCCATCCCCGCGGCTTTCGCCCTGCTCAGCCTGCAAGGTCTGTCCGAGATCATCAAAAACGTGGCGGTGCTGACCGGCGACCGACCGATGCCCGAGTTCCGGGGAGGGCACTGACATGGCCGAATTTCTGATCGCCTACATGGCGCCGATCATGTTCACGGCGCTGATGGTGTTCCTGCTGATCGGCTATCCGGTGGCCTTCTCGCTGGCGGCGGTCGGCATGGTCTTCGGCCTGATCGGCATCGAACTCGGCCTGCTCACCCCCAACCTGTTGCAAGCCCTGCCGGACCGCGTGTTCGGGATCATGAAGAACGAGATTCTGCTGGCCATCCCGTTTTTCACCTTCATGGGCCTGGTGCTGGAACGCAGCGGCATGGCCGAGGATTTGCTGGATACCATCGGCCAATTGTTCGGCAACATCCGCGGTGGGCTGGCGTTCGCGGTGATCTTCGTCGGCGCCCTGCTGGCGGCCACCACCGGCGTGGTCGCGGCATCGGTGATCGCCATGGGCCTGATCTCGCTGCCGATCATGCTGCGCTACGGCTACGATAAATCGCTGGCTTGCGGGGTGATCGCCGCCTCCGGAACGCTGGCGCAGATCATCCCGCCTTCGCTGGTGTTGATCGTGATGGCCGACGTGCTGGGCCGCTCGGTGGGTGACATGTACAAGGGCGCGGTGCTGCCCGGCCTGATCCTTGGCGGGCTCTACGTCGGCTGGGTGCTGCTCAACACCCTGTTCCGTCCGCACCTCGTTCCGGCCTTGCCGCCCGAAGCCCGCACCTTGCGCGGTTGGGGGCTGGCCCGACGGGTGGCGGTGACGATGATTCCACCGCTGGTGCTGATCTTCCTGGTGCTGGGGACCATTTTCATCGGTTGGGCCACTCCGACCGAGGGTGGCGCGATGGGCGCGGTCGGGGCGCTGCTGCTGGCGTTTTCCAAGGGCAAGCTGAACCGGCTGATGTTGACCGAATCCCTGCGCTCCACCGCCAAGATCGCCAGCTTCGTGATCTTCATCCTGATCGGTTCCAGCGTGTTCAGTCTGGTGTTTCGCGGGGTCAACGGCGATCTGTGGGTGGAGCATTTGCTGCTCGACCTGCCCGGCGGGGCGATGGGATTCCTGATTTTCGTCAATATCCTGGTCTTTCTGCTGGCTTTTTTTCTCGATTTCTTCGAGATCAGCTTCATCATCCTGCCGCTGCTGGCGCCGGTGGCGGCAAAGCTCGGCATCGACCTGGTCTGGTTCGGCATCCTGATGGGGGTGAACATGCAGACCTCGTTCATGCATCCACCGTTCGGGTTCGCGCTGTTCTATCTGCGCAGCGTGGCCCCATCGACGGTCCGCACCAGCGACATCTACTGGGGCGCGGTGCCGTTCGTGGTGATTCAGGTCATCATGGTGGCGCTGATCATCACCTTCCCCTCGCTGGTCACGATAGGTTTGGATCGCCCCACGCACACCGGCCAGCCAACCCCCGTGCAACTGCTCATGCCGGGGGATAACCGGGACGGCGTCAACCGGAACGATGCCGCCGACCTGTTCCGGCAGCTTCAACCCTCGGGACAGTGAGTGGACCTTAACCCCTCTCCCTTGGGGAGAGGGGTACATGACGGCGCGGCGGCTATTTGCCGGAGCGCAACATGGCCTGCATGAAGTTGGCCAAAGTGCCTTCCGGCAATCCGGCCCAGATGTCGGACACCTGCTGGAAGGCGCGCATCGAGTCGAACAGCTTCTTGAAGTCCGGATTCTTCGCCGACTCCTCGGCGTAGATCTTCTGCGCCGTCTCGTAAGCCGCCTTCATCACGTCATCTGGATAGCGGCGCAATTGCGTGCCGCTTTGCACCAGCCGCTGGATCGCCAGCGGGTTCTTGATGTCGTAGGCCGCCAACATGCCGACATTGGCCTCGGCCGCCGCCGCCTCGAACGCCGCCTGATAGGGCTTGGGCAGCTTGTCCCACTGTTCCTTGTTGACGTAGAACGACAGCACCGGACCCGGCTCCCACCAACCGGGGTAATAGTAGAATTTGGCAACCTTGTAGAAGCCGAGCTTTTCGTCGTCGTAGGGACCGACCCATTCGGCGGCGTCGATGGCGCCCCGCTCCAGCGCCGGATAAATTTCGCCGCCCGGCAGCGACTGCGGTACTGCCCCCAGCGCCGAAAACACTTCCGCGCCGAAACCGGGTATCCGGATTTTCAGACCCTTCATATCGGCCAGTGAATTGATTTCCTTGCGGAACCAGCCACCCATCTGCGTTCCGGTATCGCCGCCGGGGAAATTGACCACGTTGTACTTGGCGAACAACTCGCGCAGCAGGGGACCACCTTCACCGTGATAGATCCAGGCGAACATCTGTCGGGCGGTGAGGCCAAACGGCACCGAACAGTCGAGCGAAAACGCCTTGTTCTTGCCGTGGAAGTAGTACGAGGCGGTGTGACAGATCTCGACCGTGTTCTGCTGCACGGCGTCCAGCACCCCAAAGGGCGGCACGATCTCGCCGCCGGCGAATACCCGGATCTCGAATTTGCCTTCGGTGATTTCCGCCAGCCGTTTGGCCAACACCTCGCCCGCTCCATAGATCGTGTCCAGGCTCTTGGGGAAGCTCGACGCCATCCGCCATTTGATGGCGGGCAACGCCGCGGCGGTCTGCGCCATCGCGGGAACGGCGGCCGTACCAGCGGCGGCAGCCAAACCCAGGCTGGTTTTCTTAATAAAATCGCGACGCTCCATCACTATCCTCCACATGATTATTGGTATGAAATGTTGTTTCAGGGGGCCTGGATACTGGACAAAAATCGCCAGTCCCGGACATGGATAACTCTATCAGACCCAAACCGGATTGCATCCCGCGCGCCGAAGCTCGCCCACGGTTCGCATCGCGGCTTGCCTTCAGCACACGGGCTTTTGACAACCTCCAGGAATATCTTTATAATTTAATTGTAGTTTCTGGCAGTAGTCTGCAAATTTTTTCACGGGACGCCCCATACCGTCCCAACGCGCGGAAGGTGAACTGCATGCTCATACAAGAACACACCCTCATGTGACGCCTTCCGGGCGGTCTCCGGAAGGCACTGCCTGTCTTCCGAGTCTGCTTCCCCCCGCGACTTTGGAAAACCCTGGATGACCACCCGTCATCCAGGGTTTCTTGCTTGGGGATCAGGCCACGCATCACGGTGAGAACCCATCATGCCGATCCAGAAAATTCTGACCGAGGGCAAGGTCCCGGTCAAAATCTATACCGACGACGTAGACCCCAAGGCACTGGTCCAACTGAATAACATCGCCCGGTTGCCGTTCGTCCACAGCCATGTCGCGGCGATGCCCGATGTCCACGTCGGCATCGGCGCGACCGTGGGCGCGGTCATCCCCACCAAGGGTGCGATTATCCCGGCGGCGGTCGGTGTCGATATTGGCTGCGGGATGAACGCCGTCCGCCTCAGCCTCAAGGCCGGGCAGTTGCCGGACAACCTGCGGCCCCTGCGCCACGTCGTGGAAGCGGCGGTGCCGGTCGGCTTCGACATGCACCCCGAAGGGCGCGGCGCTCCGGCCTCGACCGTTCGGACCCTGTCCGGCGGGCTGGACCGCATCGCCAAGCAGCATCCAGGCATTCTGAAAATGCAGAAGAACGTCGAGCGGACCTGGATGCGACAACTCGGCACCCTGGGCGGCGGCAACCACTTCATCGAGCTGTGCCTGGACGAAAACCAGGACGTGTGGGTGATGCTGCACTCCGGCAGCCGCGGCATCGGCAACATCATCGGCCGCTACTTCATCGAACTGGCCCGCAAGGACATGGGCAAGCACCTGGCCAACCTGCCGGACCGCGACCTGGCCTATTTGCGGGAGGGCGCCGAACATTTCAACGATTACGTGGACGCCGTGCATTGGGCGCAAGACTATGCCATGACCAACCGCCGCGAGATGATGCGGCTGATCCTGGAAGCGCTGGCCCGGCAACTGCCGCCGTTCGCCGCGACCAGGGAAGCCATCAACTGCCACCACAATTACGTGGCGGTGGAGCACCATTTTGGGGAAGATTTGTTCGTCACCCGCAAGGGCGCCATCCGCGCCGGCGAAGGCGATTTGGGCATCATCCCCGGCAGTATGGGCGCTAAATCCTACATCGTGCGCGGCAAGGGCGAACCGCAGTCGTTCTGCTCCTGCTCGCACGGCGCCGGTCGGCGGATGAGCCGGGGCCAGGCTAAGAAGAAGTTCGACCCACGGGACCTGATCGCCCAGACCGCCGGAGTGGAATGCCGCAAGGATGCCGGCGTCCTGGATGAAATTCCAGGGGCCTACAAGGACATCGACGCGGTCATGGCCAATCAGTCGGACCTGGTCGAGGTGGTGCATACCCTCAAGCAGGTGATGTGCGTCAAGGGCTGATCGCCCGAGAAACAGGAAAACACCGTCATGGAAAAAACCCACCAGCGGCGGCGCAACCCGGTCGCCGCCGCACCCATCCTGCGCAAGGGCGGCGCGCACCTGAAGTCGAAAACGGCGGAACGGACCAAAAGTCGCTCCCAATTGAAGCGGGATGCCAACGAGTGGCGGCACTGGCGCGACTGAGCGTTCGGACTTCTCCCGCCCCAACCCTCCCCCGCCAAACCCGCTACCAGCGCAGCAACACCCAGGCCGGAATCGCCAGACCGCTTTCCAGGTCGTTGAAGCGGGTTTCCAGGCTACCGTTGCCGTCGCTATCCACCAGATAGTAGGAAACGCCCTTGGCGGGATTGACCTTGACCATGTACAGCACCCCGCCGGCCCGGTACTCCTCAATCGTGCCCTCGTCGCCACGACGGCGGATGGTCACTTCCGGCGCCGGGACGCTTTGCTCGACGCCCCCGGTCGGAGAGCCGTCGGGAATGGGTTCCAGGCCGGCGGGTTGTGAAGCGTCCTGAGCCCAAACCAGGCCCGGCACCAGCAACAACGGGATCAAAAAGCGCGAGCGCATGGCTGCTCCTTTCAAGAATGGTTGGGTGAGTGAATGCACCGGCGGGTCCGTTCGAACCCGTGAAACCTGCACACTTCGAAGCCGTTCGCATCATTGGTCAGGCCCGGCGACTGGGCCACTCTCCGGCATTTCGTTTCCGGCACGCACCTGGAGGCTGTCGATGAAGCGTCGGATGTGCGGCATGTGACTGCCCTCCCAATACAACTGGCCGCATTCCTTGCATTCCCAGAACGCTTCGATGTAACGGCGGGTTTCCGGCGGCAGCCGCTCCCAGACTTGCTGCTTGGACGCCACCGCCAGCAAGCCGTTGCAGCGGGCGCAGCGCTGGAGCGGCTGGATCGCGCGATACAAGTCCAACCGGGCCACCACCTCCTCGACCTGCCGGCGCGGTTCGACCGCGCGCACGTAGTAGCCGTGGGTCACCACCGCCCGCTTCAGCAGATCGCGGTCGCGGGTCAGCAAAATCCGCCGTTCGGTGCTGGCCAACCGTGCCAGTTCGGCGTCTTCGTAGTCGTTACGGTACAGGGTATCGAATCCCAGCAAGCGCAGGTAACGCGCCAGCTTGCCCAGATGCACGTCCAGCACGAAGCGACTGACCCGCAGCGGGTGCGGGCGAACCCGGACCAGCGGTTGGATATCGAACGCCTCGAACAACGGATAGACGCTGATGTGGTCGCCATCCCGGACGATATGGGTAAAATCCACCGATTGACCGTTGACCAAAATCAGATCGATTTCCGTATGAGGCACGCCGAGCGCCTCGATCATGTCCTTGATCGAGGCGCGGCGCTGAAATTCGTGAATGAAACGGACCTTGCGGCGCGCGGGCGGCAAAAAGTCGTTCAGTTCCTCGTAAAACCGCATCTGACACTTGCTTTTCGACAACTTTCAGCCACCTCGAGAACCGGCGCGGCGCGGTTGTGGAAGCCAGGGATTCGCCAAACCTCTCTTCCAGAATAATAGTCGAGACTGTCGCGACTGCCGCATCCCGTCGTCAGTCAGTCAGTAAATTTGACGTAGCCATGGCGAAACACTCAGAGATCGGCGCTCGGCCAGTTTTCGATCCGAAGGCCCGGCACGCACGAGAATGCGAGCGAGTTGTCGGTGACCAGCGTCAGGCCCAGCGCGCGGGCGTGGGCGACGATCAACAGGGAGAGGGGATTTATTATAATTTTCATCAATCGCTTACCCACCAAACCGCGCCACGAAACCGGCCAGCGTGTGGTTCTCGGCAATCTCATCGTGGGGAATCAGCAGGTAACGCCACGGCTTGCCGCCATGGGTCGCCGCATGCGCCGAGGCGTTTGCACACCATTGGAGCGCCGACGCTTTCTTCGCCAGAACGACCGGATCATCCATCTGATTGCTGGCTTTGGGCTCCAACATGAAAATGGTGTTTTCCGTCTCCGCGACGAAATCCGGCTGGTATTCCAGGCGATCCGCCGCGTGCCGGTAGAAAATCTGGAACTGGCCCTTGGCCGGCCGAAACCATTTAAGAGCGTCGCGTTCCAGAATGACCGCGAGCTTGCGCTCGGCGTCGGAATCGAATTTCTGCACCGGGTAGAGGCATCGCTTGAAGTCGCCGAACAGATATTTCGCCATGTTGTTCTTGTCCGCCGGCGCGACCCGGTAATCGGCTGGCGGCTCGTGTACGGCGCAGGTATAGGCGCTTTGCTTCAACTCGGTGAAACCCTTGCTGATCTTCACTTCGTAGCCGGTCGCGTCTTCCCAATAATGGGCCTGCATCTGGGCATGAATGAATCGTGCAATCGGGCGCTGGTAACAACGCAGCACCTTTCGAGTATCGTCGACGGAGAGGTAGCCGCGAAAATGCCGTACTGTCTGCGCCGCCAGATCGTAGAGCAGATCGGCGTGATTGTCGTAGTCGATGTCGTCGAACTCCACCAGTCCGCCGACGATGTAATCTTCCAGCCGCGCTTGCTCGCCGTCTCCACGACCCAGCGCCACGATCTCCAACTGGCGAGTGCGCAAATGCTGAACCCATAATTCGTCGGCAACCGCCGGATATCGCAGCGTCTCCAGTTCGAGGGTGAAAGGCTTGAAGCCTGATTTCACTTCGCCTTTCGGCACGACGAGAATACGCGGGATGGCGATGGTCCGTTGCGTGACCAGTTCCACGGTTTTCGCCACGATGGCGGCAATGTCCGGCTGCTCGGTCACGCCTTCCAGTTCCCCTTGCGCCGGCGCGTGTTGTTTCTCGATGGCCTTGACGATGGCGGCCTGAATTTCCGGTTTCCCGAGGTGCTCGATGGTCGGTACGGCTTGCGGCTGGTTTTCAAGCTGGTGGATGGCCTCGTAGGCGATCCGCGCCAACCTTTGCTCTTCCGGCAGGTTGAAAGCCGGCGCTTCATCCTGTCCGGCCACCACGGTATTGCTGGTCACTTGCGCGGGCGTGATCCCCAGTTTGGTGGCGAGTTGCGATTGCGCCACCACGGTCGCCGTCCTTTGCCCAAGTTGGTCGACGTCCAGCACCACGGTCCGCAAGCGAATGACGGAATCCGGCCGGTTGGCTTCGTCGATGATTTCCTGAAACTTGTCGTGGGCGACGATGTTCAGCCGGTCCACGGCCGTGACGCCGGTGCGTTTGCCATAGGGCAAGCGCAGGCCGCGACCGATGGATTGCTCGATGAGGGTGCGCGCATTGGCCGCGCGCAGCGGGACGATGGTGTAGAGGTTGGTCACATCCCAGCCTTCCTTGAGCATGTTGACGTGGATGACGATCTCGGTCGGTTCTTCGCTGTGCTCGACCTTGAGCAGACGCGCGATCATGGCCTCTTCTTCCGCGCCGGTCTTGCTGGAATCCACCTGGATGACCTTGTCGCGGTAGCGCCCACCGAAAAAGCCGTCGGACTGGATCAGCCTCAGAAGTTCCCCGGCATGAGTCGTGTCGCGGGCAATCACCAGCAGGAAGGGCTTGACGATGGGGTTGTCGCTTTCCCGGGCGTAGGTTTCCAACTCCACTTTCACGCTTTCATGCAGGCGCAGGCCGTCTTCCAGCTTCAGCCGCTCGATTTCTTCCGGCGACATGCCGGCCGGGTTGAAATTCTGGCGGGTGACCACCGCCGGTTCCTTGACGAAGCCGTCGGCCATCGCCCGGCCCAGCGGGTAGTCGTAAATGACGTTCTTGAACGCCACCGCGCCCTTGCCGGTTTCCACGAACGGCGTGGCGGTCAGTTCCAAGCCCAGGATCGGTCTGAGTTCGTTGATCGCCCGTACCCCGGCGCTGGCCCGGTAACGGTGTGATTCGTCCATCAGCAGCACTAGATCGGGCAGATCGGCCAGGTAGTCGAAATAGCTCTCGCCGATGTACTCCGACAGGCGCTTGATGCGGGGCGACTTGCCGCCGCGCACTTCGGAGTTGATTTTCGAGATGTTGAAGATGTTGACCTTGCAGCGGATCGTCTCGTCGAACAAAGTCCGCGCCCGCGCTTCGTAGGTGTCGCCGGTGATGATCTCCGGCGCGTCGGCGGCAAACTCGGCGATGCCCCGGAACACGTACTTCGGCGTGTTGGGGGTGAAGTCGGCGATCAGTTTGTTGTAGATGGTCAGATTGGGCGCCAGCACGAAGAAGTTGTTGATGCCATGCGCCAGGTGCAGATAGCTGATGAAAGCGCCCATCAGCCGTGTCTTGCCCACGCCGGTGGCGAGCGCGAAGCACAGCGAGGGAAATTCGCGCTCGAAATCCGCGAGCGACGGGAACTCGCCACGGATCGTTTCCAACACAGCGGCGGTATCGGCGGCCTTGCCGGGCGGCGCGATTTCCATGACGCGGTCGAGAATTTCCAGCGAGCGGCGCTGCGGCGGGCGCAACGAGAGGCGGCCGGCGATGGCGTTGACGTGGCGGTTCACCGTGGATTGTCCGTGCGGCGATGGTCGTTCTGGATCTTGTTCAGCAGTTCCCGCGCCTGAACCAGCATTCTCGGGATGTGCGTGGTCGCGACCTCCCAGATGATCTCGGCATCCAGCGCGAAGTAGTGATGCGCGATCAAGTCGCGTAGCCTTGCGGGCGCCGAACCGCCGGCTTCCGACAGCGTGGAACGCGCCTCGATGGGCATTTTTTTGGTCGCTTCACCAATGACTTGAAGGTTGAACAAGACCGCGTCGAAGATGGCCTCATCGGCGAGAAAAGCTTCGAATGTTCGGTTGCGCACGAAGCGTTCGATCTTTTCTCCGCTCTCGATCAAATCATCCAGATAGAGCAGCCAATCACGCGACACGGATCAGGTCCTTTTCGACATGCGGCCGGGCGCGGGGCTTCAAACCCTTTTCGGTCACCAAATCCACCGGCCGACCGAGCAGTTGTTCGAGATAATCCTTGAGGCCGAAGTAGCCATCGAAAGTCGCGGAACCCTCGAATTCCACCAGTACGTCCACATCGCTATCTTCCCGTGCTTCATCCCGGGCCATCGAGCCGAAAAGGGCAAGATGTTTGACGCTAAAGCGTCGCTCGATTTCCGCGTGTCGTTCTCGCAACATCGACAATATCTGATCGCGCTTCATGGGTTAATTCCTCACTGAAGTCCAATCTCTGCTGCCCGGCACTCCCTTTCGCGGCGAGAGAAGTGCATCCTTTTCTTGCTCCCTCTCCCTCTGGGAGAGGGCGGGGTGAGCGGCCTTCGAGGCAGATTCTCCACCCGCAGGCGAGTAGTCGTCGTGGCCCCATTCGCAGCGGTTCAACACCTGTTTGGGGATTTTCTTGACCGTGAGATTGGGATACTCGCCACATCCCCGGAAGGCGGGACACAACACCAGCAGCGTGCGCTCCGACCCCACTTCGTCGGAGAGTTGCTGAAGTTGTTCGTGGTTCAAGCGGCGGTGGTGACGTAGAGGAAGTCGCGCTCGGTGGAATGGCCGTGCTGCCAGTACACCGCGTCGGACGGCGCGTAGCTGAAGCCTTCCAGCTTGCACAGCGCCTCGGCCAGCATGGCGGCGTTGTAGTCCTTGTTGATGACCCAGTTGCCCCATTTGTCCTGCTCCAGCAACGAGGGCGCGAGTCGGTAGTAGCGGAAAGCCGCCGCCGCCCTGCCAGTTCACCGTCTTGGTGATGCCGCCGGGGTCTTCGCCGTCGATGACTTTCTTCAGGCGCGGGATGATGTGGGTGTGGCAGTGCTCGCCGAGTTCAACCATGATCCAGCGCCGGCCCATCTTGTGGGCGACCGCGCCGGTCGTGCCGGAACCAGCGAAGGAGTCGAGAACGAGGTCGTTGGGACATGTTGCAATGTTGAGGACCCGCTCAAGAAGTCTTTCAGGCTTTGGTGTTCCAAATGACTCGTCGCCCGGAAACAAAGCTCGCATCTCATTTTTTGATGTGCGGTTGCTGCCCACATCATTCTTCGACCACAACGTTCGAGGTACGAGATCTCCAACTTCAGAGAGATACCGTTTGATGCTGGGTCGAGCATCACAGTTCGGTCCCCACCAAATGCGCCCATCCGCATCAAGTTCACGGAGTCGCTCTTCTGATATACGCCAGAAACGACCGGGCGGTGGCGAAAATTCTCTCCCAGTCGGACCCGTGACCTTATACTGTCCTCGTGAATAGGGTTTGTTTGCATACGGGTCGCCAGGCAACCATGATCCTCGCGGATCATGGTCAGGATTTGAGTAGATCGCGTTAGCCTCATCAGTGCGAGAAAGACGTAGCGGCAACCACTCTGGGTTTTTCGAGAAAACGAGAACGTGATCATGGTCAGTGGAAAACTGACGAGCGGAATTTCGAGGGGAATCGGCTTTCTCCCAAATCGCATTCGCCACAAAATTCGCTCGCCCAAACACCTCATCGCATAACACCTTCAGGTAATGCGCTTCGTTATCATCGATGGTAATCCACAGCGAGCCATCCTCCGATAACAACCGTCGGATAATTTCCAACCGATCTCGCATCAGCGACAGCCAAATCGAATGTTCCAATCCGTCATCGTAATGCGTGAATGCGCTGCCGGTGTTGTACGGCGGATCGATGAACACACATTTCACCTTGCCCGCGAACTCCGCTTCCAGCGCCTTCAACGCCAGCAAGTTATCGCCGAAGATCAACCGGTTGTCGAAAATATCCCTGTCCGTCACCCGATGCGCGGCATGATACGACCGTGCTGGATCTTCCAACAAAATGCGCGGCTCCAGCTTCGGCCGGTTCTCCTTGCCAATCCAGGTGAGTTCGAGTTTTGGGTTTTTCACGCCACTTCCTGCATGGGGCGAATGCGAGGATTGGGAAGTGAGCGTCCCTCCATCTCAAAATGATGAATGATATCCTCAATAACTTCACATAATTCGCTGTATAATTTCACTGGATCATCCCCATGGATTCCGGTAATCAAATCCGGACATTTTCCAATATAGGTTTGATCTTCTTCACTCCACTCTACCCATTTATGATATAGGTCGCTTTGCTTCATTGCTTCACCTTTTCTAAAGCTTGTTTCACCTGCCTCTCTTGATAAGGCTTGACATCTTCGCCAAATTTTCCACTGATCGTTACTGCACCAGCATACCTGGAATGAGTAAATTTACGATGCGAGCCTTTACCGCCACTTGGGATTTATTAAAATCCCGCATTTTTCAAATCCTCAATAAGTTCTCTAATTTTTCTTGGCATTTAAAAATCCAGCGATGCGCTATCGCCACTCCGCTCAATGCGCCTCATCCCAATTCGCGCCCACGCCGATATCCACCTCCAACGGCACCCGTAGTTCCGCCGCCGCGACCATCGCCGCCCGGATGCGTTCCCCGGCTTCCGTCACGGCGTCTTCGGCCACCTCGAATACCAACTCGTCGTGAACCTGCATCAACATCCGCGCCGGAAAGGCGGATTCCTGTAACCAGCGATCCACCGCCAGCATCGCCCGCTTGATGATGTCGGCGGCGGTGCCCTGCATCGGCGCGTTGATGGCGGCCCGTTCCGCCGCCTGCCGGCGCTGCGGGTTGCGGACGCGAATATCGGGCAGATACAGGCGACGACCGAACACCGTCTCGACGTAGCCCTGCGCGGCGGCCCGACGCCGGGTGTCGTCCATGTACGCCTTGACCCCCGGATAGCGGGCGAAATAGCGGTTCACGTACTCCTGCGCCGCGCCGCGTTCGATGCCCAGTTGTCGGGCCAGCCCAAACGCCGACATGCCGTAGATCAGCCCGAAGTTGATCGCCTTGGCGCCGCGGCGCTGCTCCCCGCTGACCGCCTCCAGCGCCACACCGAACACCTCGGCGGCGGTGGCGCGATGCACGTCGGCGCCGGCGGCGAATGCCCGCAGCAATCCCTCGTCCCCGGACAGGTGCGCCATGATGCGCAACTCAATCTGCGAATAGTCCGCCGCCAGCATCACCCAGCCCGGCTCCGGCACAAACGCCTGGCGGATGCGCCGCCCTTCCGGGGTGCGAATCGGAATGTTCTGCAAGTTCGGATCGGAAGAAGACAACCGGCCGGTGCTGGCCACCGCCTGATGATAGGAGGTATGCACCCGGCCGGTGCGCGGATGAATCTGCTGCGGCAAGCGGTCAGTGTAGGTGGATTTCAGCTTGCTCAGACCGCGATGCTCCAGGATCACTCGCGGCAGGGGATAATCCAGCGCCAGTTCCTGCAACACGTCCTCGGCGGTGGAGGATTGGCCGGTGGCGGTTTTCTTGCCGGCCGGCAACCCCAACCGTTCGAACAAAATCGCCTGCAATTGCTTGGGCGAACCCAGATTAAACGTCTCGCCGGCTAACTCGTAAGCCTGCTGTTCCAACTCCCACAACCGCTTGGCCAACTCGCCGCTCTGCCGACGCAGCGCCGCAGCGTCCACCCGCACCCCAATTCGTTCCATCCGCGCCAACACGTCGATCAGCGGGATTTCGATCTCCTGGTACAAACGCCGCAAACCCGGTTCCGACTCCAGTCGCGGCCACAGGCAACGATGCAGGCGCAAGGTTACGTCGGCGTCCTCGGCGGCGTAGGGTCCGGCCTGTTCCAGCGACACTTGGTTAAAAGTCAGTTGCTTGACGCCTTTCCCCGCCACATCCTCGAAATGAATGGTGCGCAGGTTTAGATGCCGCTCCGCCAGCGAATCCATATCGTGACGGGCGGTGGAGTCCAGCACGTAGGATTCCAGCAGCGTGTCGTGCTGGATGCCGCGCAACGCGATGCCGTGATTGGCCAGCACATGGGAATCGTACTTGAGATGCTGGCCCAGCTTCGGTCGCGCCGGGTCCTCCAGCAACGGGCGCAACTGTTCCAGTACCTGTTCCCGATTCAGTTGATCCGGCGCACCGGGATAGTCGTGCGCCAAGGGCACGTAGGCCGCTTCATGGGGGCGGACTGAAAACGACACGCCGACAATACGGGCGTTCAGATAATTCAGGCTGGTGGTTTCGGTGTCGAAGGCGAACAACTCCGCCGTCCGCAGCCTTTCCAGCCAGACGTCGAGCGCGGCCTGATCCATGATCAGATCATGGACGGGCGGCGGGTTTTCACTTCCCTCCCCCTCCGGCAACGAAGAGACGGCTGGGGTAAGAGGGGCATTTTCGGCATCCACCCTTACCTCCGACCCCGCTCCCACTTGCGAGGGAGGCGAGGATAGTTCCCGCAGCCAGGAACGGAATTCATAGCGTTCGAACAGGGCTCGCAGCGCGGCGGTATCGGGCGGCGCCGGCCGCAGATCCTCGAACGCCATCGGCAGCGGCACCTGACAATCCAGGGTCGCCAGTTGCCGGGACAGCGGCAACTGTTCCAGACCGGCGCGCAGCTTGTCGCCGATCTTGCCGGACACGGCGGCGGCGTTGGCGACCAGGGCATCCAGCGAACCGTATTCGCGCAACCACTTGGCGGCGGTCACCGGTCCCACGCCCGGCACGCCGGGGATGTTGTCGGAGGTGTCGCCGACCAGCGCCAGGAAATCCACGATCAACGCCGGCGGCACTCCAAACTTCTGTTCTACTCCAGCCATGTCGGTCACCATGTTCTTCATGGTGTCCAGCATCCGCACTTGCTCGCCCACCAACTGCGCCAGATCCTTGTCGCCGCTGACGATCAGGACCGGCAAGCCTTTCGCGGTTGCGTGTTGAGTCAGCGTACCGATCACATCGTCGGCCTCCACGCCCGAAACCTGCAACAGCGGCAGGCCCATGGCGCGGATGCAGGCGTGCAGCGGTTCGATCTGCCGCGTCAGTTGCTCGTCCATGGGCGGCCGGTGGGCCTTGTAGGCGGCGAACTGCTCGTGCCGGAAGGTCTTGCCGGGCGCGTCGAACACCACCGCCAGATAGTCCGGCCGGTAATCGGCCAACAACCGACGCAGCATGTTCAGCACACCGTACAACGCTCCGGTCGGTTCGCCGGATTTCGTGCTCAGCGGCGGCAGCGCGTTAAAGGCCCGGTGCAACCAGGACGAACCATCCACCAACAGCAGCGGCTTGGGTGCGGTCATCGCTCACTCTCGTTAAGGCTGGTTGATCATGCTGGCCAGACAGGCCGCGCCGAAGCCGTTGTCGATGTTCACCACCCCGACCCCGCCGGCGCAGGAGGTCAGCATCCCCAGCAGCGCCGACAAACCGCCGAAATTGGCCCCATAACCGACGCTGGTCGGCACCGCGATCACCGGCCGCGCCACCAGTCCGGCCACCACGCTGGCCAGCGCCCCTTCCATGCCGGCGACGACGATCACGACCCGCGCGTCCCGGATCAGCTCCAGCCGCGCCAGCAGACGCTGCAAGCCGGCCACGCCCACATCGTTGACCCGCGTCACCCGGTTGCCGAACAACAGAGCGGTCTCGGTCGCCTCCTCCGCCACCGGCAGATCGGAGGTGCCGGCGGTGACGATGGCGATGGCGGTTTCCGTCAGCGGACGCTCGCGGCGCTGGATAACGATGGTTCGTCCCAGTGGGTTGTAGCGGGTCGCCGGATACAGCTCCGCGACCGCCGCCGCCATGTCCTCCGTGGCGCGGGTGGCGAGCACGTCGCCCTCCGCTTCCAGCAGGGCGGCGACGATGGTTCGAACCTGAGCGACGGTCTTGCCGGCGCAATAGATCACCTCGGGATAGCCGCGCCGCAGCTCGCGATGACTGTCGAGCATCGCCTCGCCCAGATCGCGAAACGGCAGATCCCGCAATCGGTCCACCGCCCGCTCCACCACCAGTTCGCCCGACCGGACCTGTTCCAGCAGCGCGCGCAAGGACGCTTCGTTCACCACCACCCTCCATTGGCCGACGCAACCCTATTGTGTTGCCGGCGACGCTTCATATACATTTTGAATACTCCGTCAGACGCTTGCGTCCAATCCCCTTCACCAAACCCACTCTGGTTCGATGCCATTCCATGCTCAAATCGCCTGCTCTTCTTGCCGCTCTTGGCCTGACGCTATCCGTCGCGTCAGGCTGCGCCAACAACCCTGATCCGCCGCCTTCCTGGACTCAGCCTCCCTACACAAATGACGATTGCAGCGCTCAGAGTCAGTACGACGCAAAGTCCTGCATCCCGGCGCCGGCGCCGCCACCCCCGACGATCCTCGATGATTGAGAAACGCCCGGCATCTACGCATTAGGTCACGATATTGAAGCTTCCCCTGCGATAGCCCTGCAAATCCAGGGTGACGTAGCGGAAACCGCAACCGGTCAGCGCCGCCACCACCTGACCGGCCACTTCCTCATCCCGCAGGCGCACTTGATCGGCCTGGTCCACTTCGATCCGCGCCAGGTCGTCGTGGCAGCGCACCCGTACCGTACCGAAACCCAGCGCCAGCAGCGCCCGCTCGGCCGCTTCCACCCGCCGCAGCAGTTCGGGCCGGACCTCGGCATCGTGCGGCAAACGGGTCAGCAGGCAGGCGTAGGCCGGCTTGTTCCAGACCGGCAGGTTCAAGGCCCGGGCGTAGCGGCGGATTTCGGCTTTGCCCAGCCCGGCTTCCAGCAGCGGGCTGCGGATCTCCAACTCGCGCAAGGCGCGCATCCCGGGCCGGTAGTCTTCGAGATCGTCCCGGTTGGTGCCATCAGCCAGCCAGGCGCATCCTTCCTCGGCGGCGACGGCTTTCAGTTCGGAGAACAGCTTCAGCTTACAGCGATAGCAGCGATCGGGCGGGTTATGGGCGATCTCCGCCGGCAGCGGTAATTCCAGCACCCGATGGCGCGCGCCCAGCAGAGCGGCCAGTTCCCGGGCCTCGGCAATCTCCCAGGACGCCATGTAGGGCGTCGCCGCCGTCAGCGCCAGCACCCGCTCGCCCAGCGCCGCGCGGGCGACCGCCAGCAACAGACTGCTGTCGAGCCCGCCGGAACAGGCCACCGCAACCGAACCCAGGCCGCGCAGCAGTTCCACCAAGTCCCGGTAGCCGGGCTCGTCCAGGGGCGAGAGCGATCCAGCGGTCACAGTAACCACTCCGCCGGCTCCGCCGGCAGTCCCTGCGCCGCCAGCGCCGCCAGCGCCGCCGCGTAAACCCTGTGAATCGGCACACCATTATCCAGCGCCAACCGCTTGCAGTCTTCGTATTCCGGCTTGCCGCGCAATGGCCGGCCCTGATGGTGGGCAACCTTGACCGCGACTTCGCCGTAACGGGTGGCGATCCGCCGGATTTCCCGCCTCAGGGCCACGCGCCCCACCGCATGATGACGCACGCCCAGCGTGGTGGTCTCGATCAGCAAGATGTCAGTCAGCGCCAGCGCCAGCATCGGAGCGCACAACACGCCGAGCAGCGTGCCTGGCCGGTTCTTCTTCATCAGCACCGGCGTCAGCCAGACATCGTGGGCGCCGGCCGCGAACAGCCGCTCCAGCACATAGTCGTAGCACTCCGGATTCATGTCGTCGATGTTGCATTCCAGCACGCACAATTCACCCTGCTCGTCCTCGTCGCCGGGCGCTTCGCCCAGCAAGACCCGCAGCACGTTGGGAATCGGGCCGTCGCGGTGGCCGATGCCGTAGCCAACCCGCTGGACCCGCAGCGCGGGACGCGCCACGAATTCGTCCACGAAGGTCGCCAGCAGCGCCGCGCCGGTCGGGGTGGTCGCCTCGAACGGCACCGCGCCCAGCTTGACCGGTACGCCCTTGAGCAGTTCCAGCGTGGCTGGCGCCGGTACCGGCAGCACCCCGTGGGCGCAATGCGCCACGCCGCCGCCCAGTTCCACCGGCGAGCACAACACCCGGTCCACGTTCAAGCGCTCCAGGGCGATGGCGCCACCGACGATATCGACGATGGCGTCCAACGCGCCGACCTCGTGAAAATGAATCTGGTCCGGCGAAGTGTCGTGGATGCGGGCCTCGGCCTGGGCCAGCCGACGGAACACCGCCACCGCCCGCGCCTGCACGCACTCCTTGAGCGAGCTGGCGCCGATGAGCGCCTCGATCTGCCGCAGGTTGCGGTGGCTGGGCTGCTTGGGGTCGATCACCACCCGTACCTGAGTGCCGGCGACTCCCCGGCGGCTGGCGCGGCTGGCCTGGACGCCGTAACCGTCCAGCCCCAGCCCGGCCAGTTCGAGCACCAGTTCATCGTAATCCAGACCCAGATCGAGCAGCGCCGCCAGATGCATGTCGCCGCTGATGCCGGCAAAGCAGTCGTAATAGAGGATGTTCATCGCTCGGGTTAGTGGTCGGTGGGCGGTGGGCGAAAAGGGCACGGAAACACAAAAACGGCTTCCGGGAAAGTTCCAATTTTATTCAAGCCACCTCCGGCAAAGCTTCTGGCGGCGGCGAACGGAGCCGTCAGAACGGAAACCCACCGTGGGGCTGGTGTTCGAGTGGCTTGGCCGATGGCGGCAGCGCCTGCTGGTGCACCGGATGGCCGTCCACGTAGATCGCCCGATGCGGCCGGGCCGGGCAGGCATTCTCGCAAGCCCCGCAGCCCACGCACAGCGCCGGCCGCACTTCGGGGATGGTCAGGCCATCCCGGTACGGAATCATGTGCACCGCTTTGGTGGGGCAGTACTCGTCGCAGGCGCCGCAGGCGGTGTGATCGGTATGGACGATGCAGTTGGCGCGGATGAAATGAGCCACGCCCAGTTGGACGGTTTGCTTGGCGACCAGATCCAGCGGCAGAATCGCGCCGGTCGGACAGATCTGGCCGCAGCGGTTGCATTCGTAGCTGCAATAGCCGGTCGCGAAATCCAGGCGCGGTTGCAGCAGGCCGGACCACCCATAGTCCAGCAGAGATGGCTGCAACACACCGTAAGGACAGGCGCTCACGCACAGATGGCAGGCGGTGCACAGATCGTTGAACCGGGCGATGTCGCCGGCGCCGGGCGGCGCCACCGGCCAGGCTTTGGCATTGCTTAACCGGGTGGGGACGCGGTTGCTCGGCTTGGCTTCGACGCTCGACGGCCGCGACAGACCCGCCAAGCCGACCAGCGCCGTCGCGCCGGCACGCAACAGCACCCGCCGCGCTTTCCCCTCCCTGGACAAGGATAAGGGAGGAGAAGCGCCGGGGGCATTCGACGGTTGCGGCCGAGGGAGAGCGGTTGGGGTTGAGGGATGAAACAGCACCGGCGCCAGCTCCGACCGCGCGTAGCCGATGCCGTGAGCCTCGCAGACAGTGATGCAGTTGAAGCAGGCGACGCAGCGGCTGAAATCCACCTCCTTGGTCTTCAGCCGGATACAGCCGGCCTTGCAGTGGATGGAGCACTGGGCGCACAGCACGCAGGCATCCTTGGGGATGCGGATCTTGAACAGGGCGAAACGGGAAACCAGCCCCAGCAGCGCACCCACTGGACAAAGGGTGTTGCAGAACAGCCGGCCCCTGCTGGCGCTCAGCCCGATCAGGCCGAGCAAAAACAACGCCGGAAAGATCAGGGCGGCCAGCGGTGGCGCTTTCCAGTGCAGTGGAAACGGTCCGTAAACCCCAAAGCTTTCCAGCAATTGCCCAAACCCGTTGTGGACGACGACATAGAGCGGCCGGAGCAAGCCGCCGGCGATGCGACCGAAATTGCTGAACGGGTCCAACAGGCTCAGCGCCAGCGTGCTACCGCCGAGGAACAAACCAACCGCCAGCGCCAGCAGTCCATAGCGCAGGACATTGCGCGGTCGCTGGTAGCGGAATTTGACCTTGCGCGGCTTGCGCAACTTGTCGGCAACGCGGATCACGATGTCCTGCAAGGTACCGAGCGGACAAATGGTCGAACAGTACACCCGACCGAACAGCAGGGTCAGCGCCAGCACCGCCAAAAAGCCGGCCGCCCCCCAAGCAAAGGTCTGACTGAATTTCAGCAGCGATGGCACGAACTGCGGGTACAACGCCGCCGTTGCGACGGGCGTTTCGCCGATCCGGTCGAAATCGACGAACAACAGCGTGGTCAGCGCCAGAAAAACCAGCGAGGCCACCACCCGGATGCGTTTCAACCACATCTGGTTCATGAACCGCCCTCCCGAGAAAAGCCACGCCAGCCGCGCCGGGAGTTTCCCGCCACCGGATTCAGAGACCGTACCAAAGCCCCTCTCTCCGTGGGAGAGGGGCTGGGGGTGAGGGGTTGTTTTTCAACGCTTTCAGTCCCCAGAGGCCGTACAGAAACGCCTCTTAGAGCACGATCCGCCGGATGGCGAGATTCTCCAGATCCATGCGGCCCGCGCCCATTTCGCCGGCAATGCGGAGGTAGTCCACCTCTTCAGGCTGCTTCAAGCCAAACAGTCGCGCGGCGGCGGCATCCGCCGTCACCAGATCGGTGGACAACAATTGCGACCGCATATTCACCACATCGGCCGCCGACACCCCGCGCGGTCCGTGGCGCAGCATCACGTTCCAGGCATCCACCACGTTCAGGTCGGGCTTGCGGTAGGTGGCAAAGTCGGCGATGCACTGATGCAGATCGTTGGAATGCCACTCGCCGCGATCCCAGACCACGCCCATCAGGTTCTTCATCGCCACACTCAGCCGGGCGCCGCCGTGGCTCTTCAGCACCGGCACGTTGATGAATACGTCGGCTTCCAGCACCAGTTCGTGTTCCTGGGTTCGACGCAACCGGCGCCCGCCCGGAATCGCGACGGTCTGGAAATAGCTCTCGCTGTTGCCCGGCGCCAGCTTGCCGCCGGCGTCCTTCACCGCCTGCTCGATGCCGCTGGCGCGGTAGCTGTCGCGCCAGGCATCGCAGGTGTGGTCGAAAACGTAGACCTCTTTGGCGCCGGCTTGCAGGCAGTGCTCGACGATGCGGCGGACCAGTCGCGGATTGGTGTTGGCGGCTCGCTCTGGAGGCACGTTCCAGCCGATGTTGGGCTTGACCACCACCTTCTGGCCCTTCTTGACGAAGCGTTCCATGCCACCCAGCGCCTCGATGCCACGGTCGAACAGCACTTCCGGATCGCCGTTTCTGACCGCCACCAGATCGGGGTTTCCGGCTGGCGGCTCGCCAGCGGATAACCGGCGACCATAACCACCCAGCGCCAGACCGGCGCCGGCCCATGCCCCCGCCCCGAGGGCGGTTAGAAAACGACGACGTTGCATGGCCGATTTCCTCCATCAATCAGAGATCGAAAGGCGATTACCGCGTCCGAACCAACCGCCCCGGCGCCGCGCGCCGTTCTTGCCCGCCGGGGAACGTTCCTCGTTTGCTTACGGCTTAAAAGCGGAACCTTCGGAGAATGGTCAACGAGGACAGCGAGCCGACCAGCTTGCGGTCCGGCCCGACCACCGGCAGGCGGATATAGCCCTCCGCCAGCAGCCTGAGCGCATCGGACAGCGGTGCTTCCGGCTCGACCACCGGATGGGCGACGGCGAAATCGCCCACCTTGCGGTGCAAATGCGGGATGAGGCGGTTATCGACATCCTCGGCGGTTTCGGCTTCGGCATCGTCCGGCAATTGCGGTTCCGGCGGCAGCAGCATCTTGGAGAACATGAACGAGGTGATGGTGCCCACAAACTCCAGTCGCTCGTTGACCACCATCAGATCCTGCATGTGCTTACGTTCCATGATCGCCAGCGCTTCCGACAACGGCGCGGTGTCGAACACGTAAGTAGGCGCGGACGCCATGTAGTGTTTGCACTTCATTTTAATTTCTCCCGCTGGGTTTGACCGGTGGTACCGGGCTTCGGTCGTCGCCCCGAACCGTGTCTGGAATCTGGACTTTATATTAGTCGGCTTGGCAACGCCTCATTCGGGTATTATTGCCCAGTCTTGGCCACCGCGCATGCGGACCATGCAAATACAAGTACATTGTGGAGGGAATTGTATGTTTGTCGGAATTCTATCGCTGGTGTTGGGCCTGGGCGGGCTCGCCTTTGCCGCAAGGCTTTACAAGGGCATTGTTCGCCGGTCCACCGGCGATGAGTTGATGACCTCGATCGCCGCCGAAATCCAACTGGGCGCCATGACCTACCTGCGCGCCCAATACGTAAAGATTGGCATTTTCGCGCTGGTGGTGGCCATCCTGCTGGCCGTTTCCAAACAGCACGGTTTCGGCACCAGCCTCGCGTTTATGACCGGCGCCCTGACCTCGGCGCTGGCGGGCTTGATCGGGATGCGGGCGGCAACCAAGGCCAACGTTCGCGTCACCGCCGCGGCGCGGGAACACGGCGCCGGCGAGGCGCTACTGGTCGGATTTGACGGTGGCGCGGTGATGGGCTTGGCCGTGGCCAGTTTCGGTCTGCTGGGCTTGGGCCTGTTTTTCACCGGGTTGTCAGCCCAGTTCGCTGTCGATCCGGAATCCGTCACCACCATCTGGGGCTTTTCGATGGGTGCGTCTTCCATCGCCCTGTTCGCCCGGGTCGGCGGCGGCATCTTCACCAAGGCGGCGGACGTCGGCTCCGATTTGGTCGGCAAGGTCGAGGCCGGCATTCCCGAGGACGACCCGCGCAATCCGGGCGTGATCGCCGACAACGTCGGCGACAACGTCGGCGACATCGCCGGCATGGGCGCGGACATCTTCGAGTCCTATGTCGGGGCAATGGTGGCAACGATCACCCTGGCCGCCACCTCCAGCGCCGCCGAACTCACCCAGTACTTCGGCGCGGACGTGACAGCGGCCTATGTTGTTGGGGCTGCCACTGGTGCTGGCGAATATCGGTCTGCTCTCGTCGCTGGTCGGAATTTACGGCATGACCGCCTTCAAGAAATACGGACCGGAAAAGGCGCTGGCGATTTCGGAGTCCAGCTCCGCCGGGCTCTTTCTGACTACTAACGATGCTGATCATGCTGCTGTTCGGCTACGGCTGGTCGCGTTCTTCGCCATTCTGGCCGGCAATCTGGCCGGCGTCGCCATCGGCCGCGCCGCCTGGTACTACACCTCGTCCAAGCCGGTGACGCGCATCATTCAGGCATCGAAGACCGGACCAGCGACCAACATCATCACCGGTCTCGCGGTGGGACTGGAAAGCTGCGCGTTGCCGATCCTGATCATCGTGGTGACCATCTTCGTCGCCCACCAGACCGCCGGCCAGTACGGCATCGCCATCGCGGCGGTCGGGATGCTGGCGACCGCCGGCGTGACCATGACCATCGACGCCTCCGGCCCGATCTCCGACAACGCCGGCGGTATCGCCGAAATGTCGCATCAACCGCCCGAGGTTCGGAAGATCACCGACGAACTCGACGCCATCGGCAACACCACTGCCGCCACCGGTAAAGGCTTTGCCATCGGTTCGGCGGCGCTGACCGCGCTGGCGCTGTTTGTCGCCTACAAGGAGGCAGTGAACGCTGGCGGTTGGTCAACCAATCGACGATGGACATCACCGAACCCGCAGGTGATGATCGGCGTGTTTCTGGGCGGGGTGGTGATGCTGATGGCGGCGGCCATGACCATGAGCTCGGTCGGCCAGGCGGCGATGGAGATGGTGACCGAGATCCGCCGCCAGTTCCGCGAGATTCCCGGCCTGTTGCAAGGCACCGGCAAGCCGGATACCGCTCGCTGCGTGACCATCTCGACCGATGCGGCGTTGCGCGAGATGGTTCCGCCCGGCCTGCTGGCCGTGCTCTCGCCGGTGATCGTCGGCTTCTTCTTCGGGCCGGTGGCGCTGGGTGGCATGCTGCTGGGCGCCTTGCTCACCGGCATGACCATGGCGCTGCTGATGTCCAACGCCGGCGGCGCCTGGGACAACGCCAAGAAAGCGATCGAGGCCGGCAAGCTGGAAGGCTCGCGCAAGGGCGGCGACGCGCACGCGGCGGCGGTGATCGGCGATACCGTGGGCGATCCCTTCAAGGACACCAGCGGCCCGGCCATGAACATCCTGGTCAAGCTGCTCTCCATCGTTTCGCTGATCCTGGTGCCTTTCATCACCTGAGCGACGACGGGAACGGAAGCACCGCGCCCGTTGGGATCAACGCCAAACGGCCGGCCGGAGCGGTTCTGCTCCGGCCGGCCGCCGTGTTTCAAATCTTCGGCAACCGGGGATTTACACCGGTCGGTCGGCGAACCACTCCGTCAGTTCGTCCAGGCGGCTGACCACCACGTCCGGCTCGACATCCCAGGGATCGAACACCGCCTCCGGCTGCCGCCGGACCCAGGCGGCGCGCAAACCGGCGGCCTTGGCGCCGATCACGTCCCAGGCGTTGCTGGACACCAGCCAGGTTTCACCTGGAGCATGCCCGGACCGCCGCGCCAGATAGGCATAGACCGCCGGGTCGGGCTTGAAGGTGCGCAGATCGTCCACGCTGACCACATCCTCCAGATACGGCAATACCCCGGCGTTGGTCAGCAACGCGCGGATGCTGACCTCCACCCCGTTGGTAAAAGCCATCAACCGATGACCCTGGGCCTTGAGCGCGGTCAGCGCCGCGGTGACTTCAGGAAAAGTCGGCAGGTAAAGGTAGGTTTCCAGCAGCCGGCCCTGATCGGATTCCGGCAAGTCGCAACGCAGCGCCTGCTGGGTATAAAGCAGCGCTTGCCGGGTGCAGGCGTCAAAATCCACGTAACGCTGCATCAAGCCGCGCCGGAACGAGTATTCCAACTGCTTGATCCGCCAAAGCTCGGCGAAACGGACGGCCTGTTCGCCGACCAGGGCTTGCAAGGGTTCGGCCAGGGCCAGCGGGTCCACCAGCGTACCGTAGACATCGAATCCCAGGGCGTAAGTTCTTTCCACGTTCAACTCCATCTTCCTCGTCTGAAGGGCTTGCTGTCGTCATGTCCACCCCGGATATTCTCGCTTCGGATCGCCGTCCGGCCGGTCTAGCTCGCCCGGATGACCGCGATCACCCACAACAACCAGGCCAGCAGAAAGCTCGTACCGCCCACCGGAGTGATGGCGCCCAACCAGCGGATGCCGCTCAAAGCGAGCGCATACAAACTACCCGAGAACAGCAACAGGCCCACAATCATCAGGATGCCCGAACCACGCAGGAACGCCGTCGGCGGAACGTGCAGCGCCAGCAACCCGACCGCCAGCAATCCCAGGGCATGATAGAAATGATAGTTCACCGCGGTTTCGTAAACGGCCATGAGATCCGGGGCCAATGTCCTTTTCAGGGCATGCGCGCCGAACGCGCCCATCGCCACCGCCAGCAGCATCCCACAGCCGCCCAGCGCCAAAAACACCTTCGCCCAAACTGGCATCACGGCTCTCCACGGAACTCGGTTGGACGGACGGCCCGTCTCATGACTTACTGGCAGATCCTGGCGGAACGAATGTCGCGCTGACCGACAGGGGACCTCAGAGCAACGGGCGAGCGCGCTATCGATTAACAATATTCGCTCATCCCGCCCGGAGAGTCTCGGGCATCGATCATACCCCAAAGCCGTATCACCGGCTAAGCTCCCCTTCTCCCAACTGTGGGAGTTCCCCGTCATACCGAATACCTTGCACTGGGCGCGGTTAAGGGCGACATCGCGGCGATTCAGGGCCGCGACAACCCGTTCATCCGCCAGTACGCCGCCCGCTTCGGCTAGATTGTACCGGCTGCGCCGGCGTACCGTGCGTCAACCTGCGCCAACCCCAACATCTGGAGACAAATTCATGGCTTGGCTTTATCTGATAACCGCGGGCCTGTTTGAAATCGCCTGGCCGGTCGGCCTGAAACTGGCGCAGACACCGGGCCGGGTAGCCCTGGGTCTGGTGATCGCCGTAACCGGCATGGCCGTCAGCGGGTTTTTGCTGTGGCTGGCCCAGAAAACCATTCCCATCGGCACCGCTTACGCGGTGTGGACCGGCATCGGCGCGACGGGCGCCTTCATGATCGGGGTGATGTTCTATGGGGATTCGGCCAGTGCCGCGCGGCTGGTTTCGGTGGGCCTGATCGTGGCCGGCATCATCGGCCTGAAGCTGGCCCACGGCGCTGGTTGAACGGGTCACCGCCCGCCCCCGCCAAGGAGGCGTCTCAATAAGAGACAGATCGCACCTTAAAGTGTATTAACCCAGGAAACAGGTGCTTATGGCTATCTGGCGCGCTATGGTAGTCATGCAAAAGCAACAAAAAACCACCGGAGGGCCGTTATGGTCAACTGTCGGACCGCCATGCTTGTGGCGCGGATCGAATCCCAAGGCAAGCAGGGTCTACGCGCAATAGTCGCGCGGGAGCGCCGCCGCTTTTCCAACCGGGTTCAGGGCATGATTCTCGACGACGGCCATGACCCGGTGCTTGCTGACGTACTGGATCCGACCGGAGCGTGAGAACTGAACCCCATGGACCATTTTTCTCCTTCAGATCTGAAGACCATCCTGCATTCCAAGCGAGCCAACCTGTATTACCTCGAACATTGTCGCGTACTGGTCAATGGCGGGCGTGTGGAATACGTGACCGATCAGGGAAAGCATTCCCTGTACTGGAACATTCCCATCACCAATACCACATCCATCATGCTCGGCACCGGCACTTCGATTACCCAAGCGGCCATGCGCGAACTGGCCAAGGCCGGTGTAATGGTGGGTTTTTGCGGCGGGGGTGGTACGCCGCTCTACAGCGCGAACGAGAGGGAAGTCGAAGCCGTCTGGTTTGCCCCGCAGAGCGAATATCGCCCGACGGAGTACCTGCAAAGCTGGGTGCGCTTCTGGTTCGACGACGACCTGCGCCTCGAAGCCGCCAAGGCGTTCCAACGCGCCCGGCTGGAGCGCATCGCCGAGCACTGGTGCGACAATCGACAACTCGCCGATAGCGGCTTTCAGATTCCGCGCGAACCCCTGCTGGCCGCTTTGGAAGCATCGCGGCGTCTGCTGGATGAGGCCGTGGATAACACGGCCCTGCTGACCGAAGAAGCGCGCCTCACCAAGAAACTGTTCAAGCTCGCGGTCAACGCGGTGGACTACGGCGATTTCGTCCGCGCCAAAAACGGCAGCGGCGCCGACCCGGCCAATCGCTTTCTGGACCACGGCAACTATCTGGCCTACGGGTTGGGCGCCACGGCCACTTGGGTGCTCGGCCTGCCGCACGGGCTCGCCGTTTTGCACGGCAAGACCCGCCGGGGTGGACTGGTGTTCGACGTGGCAGACCTGATTAAGGATGCGGTGATTCTTCCCCAAGCTTTCATTTCCGCCGCGCGCGGCGACGACGAGCAAACCTTCCGCCACGCTTGCATCGAGAGCTTCTCTCGTACCGAATCGCTGGATTTCATGATCGACACCGTGAAGACGGTCGCGTCCGAAATGGGGAATCGTGGGCGATGAACGTGCTGCTGATCTCCCAGTGCAGCAAGAACGCCCTCACCGAAACCCGCCGTATTCTCGATCAATTCGCCGAACGGCGCGGCGACCGGACCTGGCAGACCCCCATCACCCAGCAGGGGCTGGATACCCTGCATCGTTTGCTCCGGAAAACCGCGCGCAAGAATACGGCGGTCGCCTGTCATTGGATACGCGGCAAGGATCACAGCGAATTGATCTGGATCGTGGGCGATGCCCGGCAATTCAACGCCCACGGCGCGACGCCGACCAATATGACTCAGCGCGATGTGCTGCGGGCGAATAATGAAAACAATTGGCACTCGGGCGAGGACATTCGGCTTCTGGCCCGACTCGCCGCCCTGTTCCACGATCTGGGCAAGGCCAATGAAGTCTTCCAAAAGAAGCTCAAAAGCCCCCAGGCGAGCGCCGACCCCTTTCGGCACGAATGGGTCTCGCTGCGACTTTTCGAGTCCTTCGTTGGCGAAGCCTGCAACGATGATCGAGCGTGGCTGGAGCGCCTGCTGACGCTGGACGGCAGCGAGACCAAATGGGTTCTGGATGATGGACGGCTGAACAAGGATGGCGTCAGTATCAGAAAAATCTACAGACCGTTCAAAACCCTGCAATCACCTCTTGCCCGTGCGTTGGGCTGGCTGATCGTCAGCCACCATCGGCTACCCACGCCCAGTGACAAGGAAAGTTTTGATCGCGTGCTCAATGCATCTACCCTGGGCAAGCTGCCCGACGGCGTGCTTCACGATTGGTGCGGCAGCCGCTTACAGGAGGGAAAAGCCAAAACCCTGGCTGACTGCTGGAGTTTCAAAAAAGGTCTGCCCTTCGACAGCACCCATTGGCGGCAGCATGTAGCCAAAGCCGCCGACGCCCTTCTCAAACGGCCCAACCTGCTGGGCGATCCGGCGCAAACCATTCTCGGCAGCCCCCATGTGCTTCACCTCTCTCGGCTGGTGCTGATGCTGGCCGACCATTACTACTCCTCCCAGCCCAGCCACGCCCGTTATGGCGACCCCGTGCAGCCCAATGATAAGGTCCTCTATGCCAACACCCGACGGGAAAAGGGCGAACAACCCCAACTCAATCAACGCCTGGACGAGCACTTGATCGGCGTGGAGGTAAACGCCAGCCGTCTGATGCGCACCCTGCCCCGACTGGAGCAGAGTTTGCCGCGCATTGCGCGACACAAGGGCTTTCGCGAACGGAGCAAAGGGTCTTTTCTTTGGCAGAATCAAGCGTTTGATCTGGCCGAGAGTTTGCAGGAACGGAGCACGGAACACGGGTTTTTCGGCGTCAATATGGCGTCTACCGGCTGCGGCAAGACCTTCGCCAACGCCCGCATTCTCTATGGTCTCGCCAACCCGCATTTAGGCGCGCGCTTCACTGTAGCCTTGGGCTTGCGGACGCTGACGCTGCAAACTGGCGATGCCTACCGTAATCGCCTCAACCTTGGCGAGGAAGATCTCGCGGTGCTGGCCGGGGGCGCCGCCACCAAGGCGCTGCACGAGTATTACCAAACCAAGGCTCAAGCCACGGCCGGCGCAGGTAGTGAATCGGCCGAAGCCCTGCTGCCCGACTACTACCCTGTGCGCTACGCGGGCAGCTTGGAGGACGGCCCGCTCAATCGCTGGCTCCAGAACAACAAGCAAGGACACAAGGCCAGGGCGTTGCTCGATGCGCCGGTGCTGGTTTGCACCGTCGATCACCTGATGCCGGCCTGCGAAAGCACCCGTGGCGGTCATCAGATCCTACCGATGCTGCGGCTGATGACGTCGGATTTAGTGTTGGATGAACCCGATGATTTCGACATGGATGACCTACCGGCGCTATCGCGTTTCGTCCATTGGGCTGGCCTGCTGGGCAGTCGAGTATTGCTCTCGTCCGCGACGCTGCCGCCGGCCCTGGTGCAAGGGTTGTTCCTCGCTTATCAAGCCGGTCGCGAGGAATTCCAGCGCCATCGCGGGCGACCCGGCGCGGGACTGGATATCTGCTGTGGCTGGTTCGACGAATTCGGTGTTGCAAGCAGCAGTCATGGTAGCGATCCTGACGGCGCTGCTTTTCGCGCCAGCCATACGGCCTTCGTGGAACGACGCATCGCCCGGTTGGCTTCGGCCAAGGAAGTACGCCGCCGCGCCGCCATTCTCCCGGTGCTGGTGACCCCTTCCGGCGCCAACGACCGCGCCCGCCAACAGGCCGATATCTGCGGCCAACTGGCGGCCCTGCTGCGGGATCGGGCGATAGCGCTGCACCGCCATCATCACACCACCGACCCGATCACCGGCAAGCGGGCTCAGCTTCGGCCTGATCCGCATGGCCAACATCGACCCGTTGTTCGATGTGGCTCTGAGTCTCTATGCCTTGGGCGCGCCGGAGGGTTGCCGCATCCACCTGTGCGCCTACCACGCCCGCCATCCCACGTTGGTGCGCGCCGAAATCGAAAGGCAACTGGATGCCGTTCTCAAGCGGGATCGGAAAGACGCCGTGGTATTTGCACAACCCGACCTGCGCGAGAAACTGGATGCTCACCCGGCAACCGACCACATCTTCATCGTCCTGGCCACCGCCGTGGCCGAAGTGGGGCGCGACCACTGTTACGACTGGGCCATCGTCGAGCCCTCGTCGATGCGTTCCATCATTCAATTGGCCGGCCGGGTGAAACGGCACAGGATATTCGACTGCCCGCCCGACCAGCCGAATATCCTGCTGCTCGATGTCAACGTAAGGACTCTGAAACATGGGGATGGCGCGCGGGCTTTCCATTGGCCGGGTTTCGAGAGCGCGGAATTTTCCCTGAAAACGCACCGCCTCAGCGAGTTGCTCACGCCGGAGCAATGGCAGATCATTGACGCTCGCGCCCGCATTCGCCCCCGTGAAACCCTGGATGCCGGGGGCAATCTCGCGGATTTGGAGCACGCCCGACTGGCCGACCTCATGCTGGGGGCGGAAGCCAGTCAGCAGCAAAAGCAAAATCCGGTGAAGTGGTGGTGGCAGACCCAGGCCCATCTTTGCGGCGTGCTACAGGCCAAGACCCGGTTCCGCGCCGATCCACAGGGTCATCAAACCTATTACTTCCAACCGGACGAAGATTGCGCGGATACCGAGTTTTTCCAGCTCGAAGTAACCGGTCAGGAAGTCTCGGTCGAAGCCAATTTGCTGCAACGTCTTCTTGATTTGCCCGCCGGTCCCCGCATCGCCTTCTGGGGCGCTCCCGATTACCTCGACGCCCTGCAAACGCTTGCCGAAGCGTTGGAGGTGGACCCCGCCGACTGCGCCCGCCAGTTCGGCATCGTCGATCTGCCCGGTCGCGAAGGTGACCGGCGGTGGCGTTACCACCCGGCGTTGGGGTTCAGTCGCGCATGAACATCGACCTTTTTCCAAAGGAGAATCCTATGGACGACTCGCCACAGCCGCCCCTGCCATTCGATGAGAGTCAACGTATTAAGGCTGAGATCGCACGCTTTCTGCGCGAGGAACGACTCCAGCCCAAGCTAGACAAGCTCAAGGATGGCGATGACGAAGCCCGGCAAAAGTTGATCGCCGAACATCAGCCTGTGGCCTGGATTGCCGACGCCGCCCGACGAGTCGGGCAAATCCAGCAGGTTTCCCACGCCATCAAGTTCACCCATCCCTCCGCAGACGGTTCCAGTTTGTCCAGTGCCGGTCATCCGCAGGCCGGGGCGTTGGAGCTGGGTACGCACAGCCTGGCGGGGGAAAGGGCGCCGGACGTGGTGGGAAATGCCGCCGCGCTGGACGTTTACAAATTCCTGCGCCTCACGGTCGATGACCGCAGCTTGCTGGAACGGGCCATTGCTCGCGACCCCGCTTTCGCCGAAGCCTTGAGCGAAGACGCCGCCCTGGCCGCCGAATGGATGGCGGCTTTCGCCACGTTGCCCGATCCCAAGGGCAAGCCCGCCTCGCACAAACTGGCCAAACAGCTTTACTGGCCAGTGGGAAACGGCGCCTATCATCTGTTGGCTCCGCTGCTGTCCTCCCCGCTGGCCCATGCCGTCCATCAACGGATTGCCGAAGACCGTTTTTCGGAAACCGCCAAAGCGGCGCGGGAGGCCCGGCGCGCTGGCAAGGCCCATCCTCATGGGTATCGAGATTACCCCGATCTCGCCATTCAGAGTTTCGGCGGCTCCAAGCCCCAGAACATCAGCCAACTCAACAGCGAGCGGCGAGGCCAGAATTATCTGCTGGCTTCGCTGCCGCCTATCTGGGCATCCACCGCGATCCGACCGCCCCTGAAGACCGAGACCGTGTTTGCCCGCTATTTCGAGCGGCGCAGCGAAGTCCGGCGGCTAGTGGAAGGACTGAAAAAGTTCCTGCGTCGCGTGGCCGACGCGAAGAACAACGAGCGCATCCGCGCCACACGTCATCAAATGGTTGCGGATCTCTCTGACCAAGCTCTCCAGATGGCAGCGGAATTGCGGGAACTGGAACCTGGTTGGAGCGCCGGTGCAGAGTGCCGGCTGAATCTGGATGAACAATGCTGGCTCGATCCAGAGCGCCGCCTGACGGACGAGGAGTTTGCCATTCATTATCGGCTTGGCGACTGGAAGGATGAGGTGTGCCTGCGCTTCGCCAATTGGCTCAACGGTCGTTTGAAGACCGACAAGACTTTGTTCGGTGGTCCAGAAGCCCTGGAGTGGAAAGACTTGCTGGAGCGGGAACTCAAAATGTTGCGGGAGGAAGTGGGCGATGAGTAAACCGATTGGTCAACCAAGCGGCCTGCTCGTTCTGCCTCGACTGCGAGTGCGGAACGCCAACGCCATCTCCAGCCCATTAACCTGGGGCTTTCCGTCGCCGACCGCGTTCCTGGGGTTCATCCACGCTTTGGAACGACATTTGGCGCAACCCTTCGGGCAGGTCTTCGATGGGGTGGGCATCGTTTGCCACGGGTTCGAGCCGCAAACCTTCAAGCCCAACCGGCGCCAGCATCGGATCTTCACCCAAAGCCGCAACCCGGTGTACCTCAAGACGAGATGCGCCAAGTTCATCGCCGAAGGCACGCCCGCCGCCATCGTCGAGGAAGGCCGCGCCCATCTGGTGGTGAGTCTCATCATTGCGGTTCACGGGGGCTTCGACGAACCGCAAGAAGAGCAGGATTTCGCCGAAGCGGCCTACCAAACGGCGCTGGGGATGCGGCTGGCGGGTGGCAGCGTGTTGCCGACCCTGGACCCGAGGATGCCCAAACCTCAATGGGTCCCCTGGCCCGAAGCCCAGGTTGATCAACGCAAGGCTTTTGCCCGTCTGCGCCGCCGACTGCTGCCCGGATTTGCCCTGGTGCATCGCCCGGATTTGCTGGGCCAGCGGCTTGCCAAACCGAACCCCAACGGCGACAACGCCGCCGGCGTGCTGGACGCCCTGCTGGACCTGATCGGACTGAACCATGAGCCAGTCCCAGTCGCGCCGGCTGAAGAGAGGATTGCGGACGGAGCGGAAAACGGCACACCCAACCCGCCCGCCAGCCCGGATGCGCCGGGCGGCGACAGCGGTTCGCGGGTGGCGTGGCAGGTGCGGGCGCGCCCCGGCTGGCTGGTTCCCTTGCCCATTGGCTATGCCGGCATCTCCAATCTCTACGCCCCCGGCGAGGTGGCCAACGCCCGCGATGCCGAGTCACCCCGTTCCGCTTCGTCGAGAGCCTCTACTCCCTCGGCCAGTGGCATCGCTCCTCATCGCTGTCCAGCCTGGAGACAATTGCTCTGGCACGGCGCGGCGGATCCGGACGCCGGCCTTTATCGCTGCATCAATCGCTATTCCGACACCCTTCCCATCACCGAATCCGAATCACTTCAAGGAGACTTGATCATGGCCAAGAACCGAACTTGTCCACCGCCTCCGTCCTCGCCTTCGAGCGCAAGCTCGACCCTTCCGATGGCCTCTTTCAGCGCCGGGCGCTGGGACGACGCGTTGCCAACGAGCGCCAATGGCCCATCATCGGCGCTGCGCGAAAAATCCGTGCGCGGCACCATCTCCAACCGTCTCAAGACCAAGGATCAGGACACCGCCAAGCTCGACGCGGACATCGAAAACCCCAACCTGCAGACCGTGGATGTCGCCACCCTGCCCAACGACGCCGACACGCTGCGGGTGCGCTTCACGCTGCGCGTGCTCGGTGGCGCCGGAGCGCCTCGCGCCTGCAATAACGCGGATTACCAGGCCAAGCTGCGCACGACCGTAAAGCAGTTATGTCGATCAGGTCGGTTTCGGCGAACTGGCCCGGCGCTATGCCACACAACCTCGCCAACGGACGCTTTCTATGGCGCAACCGGATCGGCGCGGAACAGGTGACTGTCGAGGTTCGCCACTGGGTAGACGGCAAGGCCGATCAAACCTGGCCTTCAACGCCCTGGATTTCAGTCTGCGTGGCTTCGCCGCGCCTGACGATGCGAAAGCGAAGCGTCGACTGAACTGGCTGCTGTCATCAAGGCGGGCCTGTGCCGGTGAGGTTTATACCCTGCTGGAGGTGATGGCCTTTGCCCGCGTGGGCGACGGCCAGGAGGTCTATCCTTCCCAGGAATTGATCCTCGACAAGGGCGACAAGAAGGGCCAGAAGAGCAAGACCCTCTACACGGTGGGCGATGTGGCCGCCATGCATAGTCAGAAGATCGGCAATGCTCTGCGCACCATCGATACCTGGTATCCCGAACGAGGCCGGCGAAGACCTCGGCCCGATTGCGGTGGAGCCGTACGGTTCGGTCACCAATCAAGGCAGGGCCTATCGCCAACCCAAGGCCAAGGCCGACTTTTATTCCCTGCTGGATGGCTGGGTGTTGAAGGACAAGGCGCCTGACGGGGGTGGTCAGCATTTCGTGATGGCCACACTGATTCGCGGCGGGGTCTTTGGCGACAGCGACAAGGACTGATGGGGCGATTATGAATGCCTATATCGATATCCGTCTCCTGCCTGACCCTGAGTTTCCGGCCACCACCCTGATGAGCGCGTTGTTTAGCAAGTTCCATCGGGGTTTGGTCCACTATGGAGAAGGCGCTATTGGAGTGAGCTTCCCCGACGTAAAAGACGGGGATCGATCCCTCGGTAGCCGTCTTCGCCTTCATGGAGCGGCAGAAGCGCTGCGGGGCTTCCAGCAGACGGACTGGCTGGCGGGGATGCGCGACCATGTATCCGCGAACGCGCCCGCCACAGTGCCTGCAAGTGCACGCCACCGCGTCGTGCGTCGTGTCCAGGCCAAGAGCAACCCGGAACGGGAACGCCGCCGATTGATCACGCGCAAAGGGATTTCCAAGGAAGAGGCCATGACCGCTATTCCGGATACCCGTGTCAAGCACCTTGATCTCCCGTTCGTGGTGCTCAATAGCCGCAGCACAGGGCAGCAGTTCCGCCTCTTCATCGAGCAACGTCCCTTTGCGGGAGCACCCTGTTCCTGGTGCCTTCAGTGCATACGGCCTTGGGTCTGACGCAACGGTGCCCTGGTTCTGACCCTTTTTTCGACACATCCGCCAAGGCTTTGATTTGTAAGCCTTCGGTGGATGTGTCTTTTCGTTGGGTCAACACGGCTGAATGACCGTTTTTTCTTTAACAATCAACTTGAGACTTGGGTTAACATCTACTTCACTGCCGGATAGGCAGCTCAGAAAAGATCGTGGCATACGACTAGCCACAGACGTCTGCTTCACTGCCGGATAGGCAGCTCAGAAAATCGTCATGCGGCAATGCTGGTCGACGGATGGCTCTTCACTGCCGGATAGGCAGCTCAGAAAATCATGACGACGCGAGCTGTCGGACGATGACCAGCCTTCACTGCCGGATAGGCAGCTCAGAAAGATTCGCGAATCGTGACATGTGACGAGATTGACACTTCACTGCCGGATAGGCAGCTCAGAAAAGACGTGAAGTCGCTCGTGCACGGCGGATATGCCTTCACTGCCGGATAGGCAGCTCAGAAAAGATCGGCAGATCGCGGATCAGCCATATGCGTCCCTTCACTGCCGGATAGGCAGCTCAGAAATGATCGGAAGTCCGCGCAGACATGACGCGACTGCTTCACTGCCGGATAGGCAGCTCAGAAACGTAGGATCTATGACGCGATGGCGCTTCGATCCGCTTCACTGCCGGATAGGCAGCTCAGAAATTCGCGGCTCATGCACGGTCAGCGGCTAACCGCCTTCACTGCCGGATAGGCAGCTCAGAAAAAGTCGAGACGCGAGACGCTTCGGCGATGTCTTGCTTCACTGCCGGATAGGCAGCTCAGAAATTGCCAATCAGCATCGGCGCTGGATACATCCGTCCTTCACTGCCGGATAGGCAGCTCAGAAAATGTCCAGAAACGGATCGATCCGCTTCGCCGCTGCTTCACTGCCGGATAGGCAGCTCAGAAATTGCCCGGCGGATCGCGCATTACCGCGCTGCACCTTCACTGCCGGATAGGCAGCTCAGAAATAGACAGGATGACCCAGCGCGCCAGGCCGTGCACTTCACTGCCGGATAGGCAGCTCAGAAAAGGTCGCAGGCCGTAGCGGTCAGCACCACAGGCTTCACTGCCGGATAGGCAGCTCAGAAATACGGGTCGTCGTGGCGCAGGATCGTCCCGTGCCTTCACTGCCGGATAGGCAGCTCAGAAAATAAATTGATGGCCTGATTCAGACCACGAGTTCTTCACTGCCGGATAGGCAGCTCAGAAATGGTCGCTGATGAATTCGCGGCAGACCCCTGGGCTTCACTGCCGGATAGGCAGCTCAGAAATCGTAAGCCGGCACGCACCCGCGTCGGGCGCGGCCTTCACTGCCGGATAGGCAGCTCAGAAAATGTGAACTTCAGTTCGCGGTTGGGTAATTCGTCTTCACTGCCGGATAGGCAGCTCAGAAAGGCAAGCATGCCATCGCCGCCCGATACAGGGCTGCTTCACTGCCGGATAGGCAGCTCAGAAAGAACTGACCGCGATCCGCGAGCAAGACCGTAGGCCTTCACTGCCGGATAGGCAGCTCAGAAAACGACCGCTGCGACCGTGGCTGGCGACTCAAGTCTTCACTGCCGGATAGGCAGCTCAGAAATAGCACAAATCGCGGCCACAGCGCGCGCAAGCACTTCACTGCCGGATAGGCAGCTCAGAAAAAAGCCACGCGAGGGGTCTGCCGGCGAGTTCGACTTCACTGCCGGATAGGCAGCTCAGAAAGTCGTATCGACGCTGCTGACATTCAGCGCCTTCTTCACTGCCGGATAGGCAGCTCAGAAATCTCGGCGATGAGCATCATCGATCTGAAACTACCTTCACTGCCGGATAGGCAGCTCAGAAAATACGAAGCTAGTCCGCGACGCTGTACCACGAAACTTCACTGCCGGATAGGCAGCTCAGAAATCAACTATGATCGTTCGGCTATCTAACATCAGCTTCACTGCCGGATAGGCAGCTCAGAAAGTACCGCCCACGCCATCCGGCATGACGATCAACTTCACTGCCGGATAGGCAGCTCAGAAAAGTCGGCGGCCGGTTCGGCTTCGCCACTCATGGCTTCACTGCCGGATAGGCAGCTCAGAAAAGCGACTTTTGTGCGACCAGGCGCATCTTGCCCTTCACTGCCGGATAGGCAGCTCAGAAAGTCATCACCGGCGATGCCACCAAGACCGAGGAACTTCACTGCCGGATAGGCAGCTCAGAAAGGCGGCGGTAGTTCCAGCGTTCAGTTTATCTATCTTCACTGCCGGATAGGCAGCTCAGAAAAAAAACCGGATCGGCCATTACAGTTCCCGCCACCTTCACTGCCGGATAGGCAGCTCAGAAAGGGCGGGGTCAGCCACGCGCCCGGCGCAACCCCTTCACTGCCGGATAGGCAGCTCAGAAAAAATTGGGCAGGCATGTATACCGGCAAGATCGCCTTCACTGCCGGATAGGCAGCTCAGAAAACGATGCCGCTGTACTTGGCCTGAAGATCGGCCTTCACTGCCGGATAGGCAGCTCAGAAAGTTGTATTCCGTTTGGGTCGCGCCGGCGATTTCTTCACTGCCGGATAGGCAGCTCAGAAACTGAAAACGCCTCAACCACTGCAACAGTTTGCCTTCACTGCCGGATAGGCAGCTCAGAAATATGACCGCTTGTGGGTAGCGCGAAACGAAGCCCTCACTGCCGGATAGGCAGCTCAGAAATATCATGCGTTTGTATGCGCCGGCACTGGGACCTTCACTGCCGGATAGGCAGCTCAGAAATTGGCTACCTCGGCCTGTTTCATCAAGAAAATCTTCACTGCCGGATAGGCAGCTCAGAAAGGTAAAATCATCGGCTTTGCTGTTGGAGCGCACTTCACTGCCGGATAGGCAGCTCAGAAAATCGCCGGTCTCGTTCGCTGAAGTGCTTGGCATCTTCACTGCCGGATAGGCAGCTCAGAAAACCAACTCAAAGAGGTCCGCTTGATCGATAGCCTTCACTGCCGGATAGGCAGCTCAGAAATCCGGCCGTTATCATCGATGATGACGCGGATACTTCACTGCCGGATAGGCAGCTCAGAAAGACCGCTTGCGATAAGGAAGACGCCTGTTTTACTTCACTGCCGGATAGGCAGCTCAGAAAATGAGCACGCACCTCATGATGATTTCCCGTCTCCTTCACTGCCGGATAGGCAGCTCAGAAATTCCGCCGTTATAAATTGAAAAGCCTCTTCGCCTTCACTGCCGGATAGGCAGCTCAGAAAGAATGGATGGAAGCGAAAGGAACGCTGCAAGACCTTCACTGCCGGATAGGCAGCTCAGAAACTGGATGGACGCCGTAATCGTCGCAAAAATTCCTTCACTGCCGGATAGGCAGCTCAGAAATTAAAACTCGCTAAGTCTCTCGGCCCCATTGGCTTCACTGCCGGATAGGCAGCTCAGAAAGGTATTTTCGGACCAGTCCGCAGCAGAGCGCACTTCACTGCCGGATAGGCAGCTCAGAAATCTTTGCGGTCAAGCGGACGGCCTACGACCGCCTTCACTGCCGGATAGGCAGCTCAGAAAATAACACTCTCACTGTCCAGAAGATCAACGATCTTCACTGCCGGATAGGCAGCTCAGAAATCTTTGCGGTCAAGCGGACGGCCTACGACCGCCTTCACTGCCGGATAGGCAGCTCAGAAAATAACACTCTCACTGTCCAGCAAGATCAACGATCTTCACTGCCGGATAGGCAGCTCAGAAAACTTCCCGCCATAAACTTCGCCCGTTTTCGTACTTCACTGCCGGATAGGCAGCTCAGAAAGCAATGGGCGTTGCGGGCTCTGCCTTAAAACTCTTCACTGCCGGATAGGCAGCTCAGAAATGACCATGATGTTGGAGTCATAGGAGCCGACGCTTCACTGCCGGATAGGCAGCTCAGAAAGCGCTTTATGAAGTTTTCCAAGTTAAGTATTCCTTCACTGCCGGATAGGCAGCTCAGAAATTTTGTTTACTGGTTACTTTCATGTTGCCGTACCTTCACTGCCGGATAGGCAGCTCAGAAACAGCTAAGCAACGACGAATGGCTTGAGCTAAACTTCACTGCCGGATAGGCAGCTCAGAAAAGTACATAGATGCCGGAAGTTTCGGCATCTTCCTTCACTGCCGGATAGGCAGCTCAGAAAAGAATGGATTGACCACAAGACGCGAGCTTTTCCTTCACTGCCGGATAGGCAGCTCAGAAATTCCAGATTTCGTTCGCTCCCATTCGGCGTGCCTTCACTGCCGGATAGGCAGCTCAGAAATACCTGCCGCGCCTGCTTGACCGCAACCGGGTGCTTCACTGCCGGATAGGCAGCTCAGAAAATTTCTGATCTTGTTGAACAACAAGCGGAGCTTCTTCACTGCCGGATAGGCAGCTCAGAAAATGGTGACGCCCGCGATGCGGCCACTACGATACTTCACTGCCGGATAGGCAGCTCAGAAAGTCCAGCGCGGTGCGGTATCGGCCGGTCGAATACTTCACTGCCGGATAGGCAGCTCAGAAATCCATCACGATCCACGACCAGTTCAGCCAGCGCCTTCACTGCCGGATAGGCAGCTCAGAAACCGATAACGTCATGCCTACCGTCCCAAAGCCTCTTCACTGCCGCATAGGCAGCTCAGAAATTTTGCGCTTATCCGCTTTCCGTTTCCAGTTGCTTCACTGCCGGATAGGCAGCTCAGAAATATGCGAGGACTACAGGGCGAAAAATGACCACCTTCACTGCCGGATAGGCAGCTCAGAAAGCAGTCCCCGCAAGCCATCAGCCGCGCACCACCTTCACTGCCGCATAGGCAGCTCAGAAAGCAACCCTGACCTACGCTTCCGGGCACGGGTTCTTCACTGCCGCATAGGCAGCTCAGAAAGGGTGTGCAGACCCGGATCGAAACCGATGTCCCTTCACTGCCGCATAGGCAGCTCAGAAATAGAGCGATCCCATGGGCACGGAAACACGAATCTTCACTGCCGCATAGGCAGCTCAGAAATCATGGCTCCGTGCTGCTGGGCGCGGCGCTGACTTCACTGCCGCATAGGCAGCTCAGAAAAATCCCCGCTGGAAGGGCAACAAACCGCCAAGCTTCACTGCCGGATAGGCAGCTCAGAAATATTGCCAGACACAACGCCCGCTGACGTTTCCCTTCACTGCCGGATAGGCAGCTCAGAAATACGCATTCCGATTGCGCCCGCCAATGTCGCCCTTCACTGCCGCATAGGCAGCTCAGAAAGTCAAACCTCTTGCCGCATCGGCTATGTCTTTCTTCACTGCCGGATAGGCAGCTCAGAAAATGCGGTGTAGCTGTTTCCGCCACGGCTTGCCCTTCACTGCCGGATAGGCAGCTCAGAAAGCCGACCACGCGATAGTTAATGCTGTTCGCCACTTCACTGCCGGATAGGCAGCTCAGAAAGTGAATATGTACCATTAGGCTATCAGTGAAAACTTCACTGCCGGATAGGCAGCTCAGAAAATGTAGGCTTGACCCTGCAGCGCCCCGGACGTTCTTCACTGCCGGATAGGCAGCTCAGAAAGATCCGCAAGCTGTAAGATTTCGTCAACGCCGCTTCACTGCCGGATAGGCAGCTCAGAAAAATACCCTACACAACTAGGACATTGACCAATGCTTCACTGCCGGATAGGCAGCTCAGAAAACCCGGCCGGCGGAAAGGTCAAGATCGAGTGGCTTCACTGCCGGATAGGCAGCTCAGAAATTGCCGCAGCGTTAAAAAGCCAGGACCTTGATCTTCACTGCCGGATAGGCAGCTCAGAAATGGTCGAATACACCAGGACAAAAATTTGTTGCCTTCACTGCCGGATAGGCAGCTCAGAAAGTCGAACAGCAATATGTCCTGGGGTTCGGCTACTTCACTGCCGGATAGGCAGCTCAGAAAATGTAGGCTTGGCCTTGCAAGCCCCGCACGTTCTTCACTGCCGGATAGGCAGCTCAGAAATCATAGGAATTAAATACCCGTGCGTCAGGTAACTTCACTGCCGGATAGGCAGCTCAGAAATAATGATCGCCGACAGCATGAGGAAAGGTAATCTTCACTGCCGGATAGGCAGCTCAGAAATCGACGAGCATGTGTTGCGGGATGCGCCGCAGCTTCACTGCCGGATAGGCAGCTCAGAAATTTGGTGGTTACACCCGCGCCCGGCCGGGCAACTTCACTGCCGGATAGGCAGCTCAGAAATGCCGACGGGCCGCCAGGTCGATTTTCAACAGCTTCACTGCCGGATAGGCAGCTCAGAAAGCCACCCTTCGCGCACCGTGCTCATCCCCGTCCTTCACTGCCGGATAGGCAGCTCAGAAAAGCTTGAGCCGCGCAGGTCGCCCTAATCCTTTCTTCATCAGGGCAAGGCTTCGAGGAATGCTTCGCATGATGCCTTCCCGATCATCGCCGCCGCTACGGGTCCAGCCCCAACCTCAAAAACACCGTCGCCACCTCGCGAATCATCCGCTGGTGTTCGAGCTACAGAACTGATCGTAGGTATACAGCAACCGCACCTGATCGACCCACCAACCCATCGCCAGAAATTGGGATCCGCGCCGCTGGAGCGCCGCCATCGCCGATTTCCGCCGGGACGACCCGCGCCACACTTGGTTATCATGACACGCCCAAGCCACGACCAGCGGACGCTGATGAAGTTGGGCGGCTGGTGTCCTACGAGATGGCGCGGCGCTACGCCCACCCGAATGCCGAGTCACTACGCCCCTTTGCGGAAGCGTTGCCACGCTTTCACCACGCTCGGAAAACGTGGTCAATCTCGACAGCCGGTGGAACGATGCAAGTGCTTGAATTGGCGGAGAGGAAGGGATTCGAACCCTTGTGGGGCGATTAGGCCCCCATCCGATTTCGAGTCGGCGCCGTTATGACCGCTTCGGTACCTCTCCGGGAAGAATCGCTTGGAGCAAATGCGGAAGAGCTTTATATTCTACCGCATGGAGAAGTTTTTCCAATCCCCATCGCAATCCCCGCCGACTCCCGGTCGCGCAAACCAGCCGATGGGAAAATCGTTTACCCCGCCGTACTGACGCGATGAAACTGGCACCCCCTACCACCGACCCCGATTTCCCGGACAGCCCGCCGCCGATCGACGATGGATCGGATTCCGAACCTATTGGCACGGTCCTGCTGTCGGGCTTCCTCAGATGGCTGCGGCACTTTGCCGTTTACCTGGGCGCGGTCCTGGCCGCCTGTGCGACTGGCCTTTTCTTTCTTTGGCAAATTCCTGTCGTGCATGAGTTGCCGCAATTGCTCAACAGCGGCGAGGGGGTTCCCAGACCTCTCGCGGCGGCGGTGACGCCATCCTCCCGACCGACCACCTCGCCGCGGGATACTTTATCCCAGCCGACCACCGTGCCGGCCGCTCCCGCCGGTTCGCCGCCCACCCCCGTCGCGGATCTCGCCGACGACCCTGACGCGCCCCCGACCACCCCGGAACCTCAACCGGACGGGCCGGACAGCCAAACCGCATCCACCGACACGCCGGCCGCGCCGCCCCCCGAAGAACCGGCCCCTGTTCCAACGCCGCAGGTGGAAATCGAGCGGTTGCTCGCCGAAGCCCAGCAACAAATGGACAACCGCCGGATCACCGCCCCCGCCAGCGGCAACGCCCTGAGCACTTACCGGCGCGTACTGGAATTGCAGCCTGAAAACCCGGTGGCGCTTGCTGGCATCCAGCGCATCGCCGCCTACTATCAGAACGTGGCGGAACAGAGCCTGCGGCAGGGACAACCGGATGAAAGCCTGGCTTACCTTGGCCGTGGGCTGCGCGCCGCGCCCAACGATCAAGCGCTGCTCAACCTGCGCCGCGAGGCCCAACTCGCCAAACAGCGAGAACAGGAAGAGCAGGCTTTGCTGGAGGAAATACGCCTCCAGCAGGCTGAACAGCAGCAGCAGGAAGAACTCCGCCAGCGCGAGGTGGAGGCCCAACAACCCTGGTGGCAGCAACAACCCAATTATCAAAACAGCGGCGGTTTCAACCAGCGTTGACCTGGGATGGCTCGCCCGTCTCGGGTCTAATCCGGCGAACACGGAAAAATTCCCGCAGCAACAGCCCGCATTCCCCGGCAAGAACGCCACCCACCACCGCGCACCGATGGTTGAGCAAGGGCGATTGCAGTAGATCGAACACCGTACCCGCCGCGCCGGCGCGTGGGTCGGTCGCGCCGAACACCACCCGCGCCACTCGCGCATGCACGAGAGCGCCAGCACACATCGGGCAAGGCTCCAGCGTTGCGTACAGCGTGCTGCCCACCAAGCGGTAATTGCCGATTCGCTCCGCCGCCGCCCGCAACGCCAGCACTTCGGCGTGGGCGGTCGGATCGCAGCCCCCGATCGGACGGTTCCAGCCCTCGCCGATCCTCTCGCCATCCCGCACCAGCACCGCTCCGACCGGCACCTCACCGGCCGCCGCCGCCCGCCGCGCCAGATCCAGCGCCCGGCGCATCCAATACTGATCCTGTTCGGCGCCTGGCGCCTGGCTCTCGGCGTCCATGTTGCTTCTCCACGAACCCGCCCATGCCCGGCGCGGGATTCACTCCCACTCGATCGTGGCCGGCGGCTTGCCGGACACGTCGTAGACCACCCGCGAGACGCCGCGAACTTCGTTGATGATGCGCCGCGATACCCGATCCAAAAACTCGTAGGGTAGATGCGCCCAGCGGGCGGTCATGAAATCCACCGTCTCGACCGCGCGCAGGGCGATGACGTAATCGTAGCGGCGACCGTCGCCCATCACTCCGACCGACTTGACCGGCAGGAACACCGCGAACGCCTGGCTGACGCGGTCGTATAAATCGTGCTGGCGCAATTCCTCGATGAAAATGTGGTCGGCCCGGCGCAAGGGCTCGGCATATTCCCCGCGCGCCTCACCTAAAATGCGCACCCCCAGCCCCGGCCCCGGGAAAGGATGGCGATAAACCATTTCGGACGGCAAACCCAGTTCCACCCCCAACCGGCGCACCTCGTCTTTGAACAGCTCTCGCAGCGGTTCGACCAGCTTCAGCCGCATCGCCGCCGGCAGGCCGCCAACGTTATGATGGGATTTGATGACGTGGGCCTTGCCGGTCTTGGCGCCGGCCGATTCGATCACGTCGGGATAGATGGTGCCCTGGGCCAACCATTGGACATCGCGCAACCGGGCCGCTTCTTCCTCGAAGATCGTCACAAACAGCCCGCCGATGATCTTGCGCTTTTGCTCGGGGTCGGTAATGCCAACCAGGGCGCTCAGAAAACGCTCCCCGGCGTCCACCCGGATCACCCGCACCCCGAGATGCTGACCAAAGGTCGCCATCACCTGATCGCCCTCGTGCAGGCGCAACAGACCGGTATCCACGAATACGCAGGTCAGTTGCGTACCGATGGCTCGATGCAACAGCGCCGCCACCACCGAGGAATCCACCCCGCCGGACAGCGCCAGCAGCACCTCATCACCGCCCACCTGTGAACGGATGGCGGCGATACTGTCCTCGATGATGTTGCCGGTGGTCCACAGCGGGGCGCAAGCGCAGATGTCCAGCACGAAACGACGCAGGATGCGCTCGCCTTGGCGGGTATGCGTCACCTCCGGATGAAATTGCACGCCGTACCAACGTCTGTGCTCGTCGGCCATGCCGGCGATGGGGCAGGTTTCGGTACTGGCGATGCGGATGAAGCCGGGCGGCGGATCGATCACCCGATCGCCGTGGCTCATCCACACATCCAGCAGGCCGTAGCCTTCCGGGCTGGCGTGATCCTCGATGTCGCGCAGCAGGGCAGAATGGGCGTGAGCCCGGACCTGGGCGTAGCCGAATTCCTGATGGTCGGACGGCTCCACCCGACCACCAAGTTGCATCGCCATGGCCTGCATGCCGTAGCAGACGCCAAGCAGCGGCGTCTCCAAATCCAGGATGACCTGAGGGATGCGCGGCCCGTCGGCCACCGTGGTCGATTCGGGGCTACCCGACAGGATGACTCCTCGCGGTTGAAACGCGCGTAGCGCCGCCGGGTCGGCGTCGTAGGGCTGAATTTCGCAGTAGACCCCGATCTCCCGCACCCGGCGGGCGATCAGTTGAGTGTACTGCGAGCCGAAGTCGACAATCAGAATACGGTCGAGGTGGATATCGCGGGAGGTCATGTTCAATCCACCCGGTAGTTCGGTGCTTCCTTGGTGATGCTGACGTCGTGAACATGGCTTTCGCGCATCCCGGCGCTCGTCACTCGGGTAAATGCCGGCTTGACGCGCATCTCGGCGATATCCCAACAACCGACGTAACCCATGCTGGAGCGCAACCCACCCATCATTTGATTGATGATGGCCAGCACGCTGCCTTTGTAGGGCACCCGGCCCTCGATGCCTTCCGGCACCAGTTTCTCCATCGCGCTGCCCTCCTGAAAATAACGGTCGCTGGAGCCGTGCTGCTGGGTCATGGCGCCGATCGAACCCATGCCGCGGTAGGACTTGTAGGACCGCCCTTGATAGAGTTCCACCTCGCCGGGCGCTTCCTCGGTGCCGGCAAACAGGCTACCGATCATGACCGAATGGGCGCCGGCGGCGATAGCCTTGGCCAAATCGCCGGAATAGCGCACGCCGCCGTCGGCGATCACCGGCACGTCGCAATCGTGCAGCGCCTCGGCGACGTTGGCCACGGCGCTGATCTGCGGCACGCCGACCCCGGCGATAATGCGGGTGGTGCAGATCGAACCGGGACCGATCCCGACCTTGACCGCGTCCACGCCCGCCTCCACCAGATCGCGGGCGGCGGCGGCGGTGGCGATGTTGCCGCCGATCACCTGCAACTGGGGAAAATGCGCCTTGACCCAGCGCACCCGATCCAGCACGTTGCGGGAATGACCGTGGGCGGTATCCACCACCAGCACATCGACGCCGGCACTCACCAGGGCCCCCACCCGCTCCTCGGTGTCGCCGCCGGTGCCCACCGCCGCGCCGGCGCGCAAACGGCCCCATTCATCCTTGCAGGCCAAGGGAAAGTCCGTGGATTTCTGGATATCCTTCACCGTGATCATGCCGCGCAACTGAAAGCTGTCGTTGATCACCAGCACTTTTTCGATGCGATGCTTGTGCAGCAGGGCGACGATTTCCTCGCGGCTGGCGCCTTCCCGCACCGTCACCAACCGCTCCTTCGGCGTCATGACGGCGCTGACCGGCGCGTCCAGATTGTGTTCGAAGCGCAGGTCACGACTGGTCACGATGCCGACCAGATTCTCGCCATCGACCACCGGCACGCCGGAGATGTGGTGGGCCCGGGTCAAGGCCAGTATTTCGCGGATGCTGGTGGAGGGTCCGGTGACGATCGGATCGTTGATGACCCCAGTTTCGTACTTTTTCACCCGCCGTACTTCCTGCGCTTGTTTTTCAACCGGCATATTTTTGTGGATAATGCCGATACCACCCTCCTGAGCTAGGGCGATGGCCAGCCGCGATTCGGTGACCGTATCCATCGCCGCCGACATCAGCGGGATATTGAGGCTGATGGCGCGAGTCAACTGCGTCTTGAGGCTGACATCCTTGGGTAACACCGCGGAATAGGCGGGAAGAAGCAGGACATCATCGAAGGTCAGGGCTTCTTGAACGATTCGCATGGCGGGACCTCAAGACTGGGCGAAAAACAAGCCGGTAAGTCTATGCCATGACGCCCCCCCGGTAAACGGGAAATCGGCCAGACCGACCGGAGCCGCGACAACGTCGGCGTGAATGCCCCCGCCGTTTTCCCGATACCGGCAAGATGCTGAAAATCACCATGACAGCTATCGATCAACCCTTTCACAGAGCGAGCGACACCCCGGCGCGCGACCCGGCGCACCGATTCAGTGATATTGAAATCAGCGCGGCGCACAAAGCCATCGGGCGCGCGACCCGTGGCGATACTGTGTCTGGGACCGGTCGGGCAGCTCCATGGCAAACCGATGCTGGAACAGGAAGGCTGGGCGCGGCGCCAATCGCTGGGTGAACTGGTAAGCGAAAACGGCTGACCGAGATGACAAAAACATTTGGATTTTAACGTTTCAATGCTATCCCACCGCAACATCCACACCGTCTCCGAACTATCGCAAGCGGTTCGGGGGCTGCTGGAAAAGCGCTTTCCCGATGTCTGGGTACAAGGCGAGGTTTCCAACTTGTCCCGCCCATCCTCCGGCCACCTCTACTTCTCGCTCAAGGATGCCCGGGCGCAAATCCGCTGTGCGCTGTTCCAGAACCGCGCCTTCCTGTTCCGCGACTGTCCACGCAACGGCCAGCAGGTGCTGGTACGGGGCCGTGTCAGCCTGTACGAACCTCGCGGCGATTTCCAGCTCATCGTCGAATACGTGGAGGAAGCCGGGGCCGGCGCGCTGCGGCGGGCTTACGACGAACTGCGGCTGCGACTGGAACGGGAAGGGCTGTTCGCGCCGGACCGCAAAAAGGCCCTGCCCCGCTTTCCCCGGCGAATCGGCGTGGTCACCTCGCCCAGCGGCGCGGCGCTGCGTGATGTATTGAGCGTGCTGCGCCGTCGGTCTCCCAACCTGCCGGTCCTGCTTTATCCCGTTCCGGTGCAGGGCGATGGCGCGGCGGAACGCATTGCCGCAGCCATCCGACTGGCGTCCAAACGCCAGGATTGCGACGTGCTGCTGCTGGCGCGCGGCGGCGGTTCGCTGGAAGACTTGCAGGCGTTCAACGAAGAAATCGTCGCCCGGGCGATTGTCGACTGCGCCATTCCGCTGGTGGCCGGCATCGGTCACGAAACCGACATCACCATCGCCGACTTCGCCGCCGATTTACGCGCGCCCACCCCCACGGCGGCGGCCGAACTAAGCAGCCCCGACCGTCAGGAATGGCTGCGCGCGACCCGCTTGCTGGCGGAACGGCTGGAACGCGCACTGCGGCGTCGCTTCGGCGAGCGGCGCCAGCGGCTGCACCCACTGGCGGAGCGGCTGGCGCGGCTGCAACCGCACCGTCGTCTCCATGATCGCGCTCAGCGGCTGGATGAGCTGGACCAGCGGCTGCGGCAGGCACTGAACAACCGCCTGGACCGCGAGCGGCTGCGGCTGGCCGGACTGGGAACGCGCCTGCGGGCGCAGGCTCCGGCGGCGCGGCTGCGCTCGGCTCGCCAGCAGTTGCAGGCGCTGGTGCTGCGCCAAAACGCGGCGCTGCATCAGCGTTTCCAGGCCACCCGCCAACACCTGCAAAATCTGAGCGGCGCCCTGCATGCCCTGAGCCCGCTGGCAACCCTGAAGCGCGGTTATGCGATCATGCGCCGCTACCCGGACGGAACCATCGTTCGACAGGCCGACCAACTTCAGATCGGCGACCCGGTGGACGCTTTGCTGGGTTCCGGTCGTCTGCGCTGCGAAATCACCGCCATCGATGTCGAGAATCGGGCGCCATCGCCCGATTTCGGGATCGAGCCCGAGGAACCATAACCGATGCGCCGCCTGGGATTGTTATTACTCGTCTGCGCGCTGGGCGCCTACTGGGCCTGGCGCGACCGCCCCATCGACCGCCCGCCCGGCGTGCTGGCGCCGGACCCGCCTTCGCAGCGATCGCTCGACGCTGGAGCACCGGTCTTTCAAAAGGACCGCTATCACATCAAGGCGCTGGCGGAATTCACCCTGGAAGCCCGGGTGCTGGGTCGGGAGGATTACCGCTTCGACAGCGGCGCGGATCTCGCACCGCTCGATCTGGCGCTGGGTTGGGGACCGATGTCGGACAGCAGCGTGCTGGAGCGAATCGAGATCCAGCAACGCCACCGCTTCTATTACTGGCACGTCAACGATTTTTTCATGCCGCGCCGGGACATCGAAACCCACAGCGCCAACATGCACCTGATTCCCGCAACCAGCTACATCGCCGACCAGTTGAAATTAATCCGCCCCGGTCATATTGTCAGCCTGCGCGGCTATCTGGTCGAAGCCCACCGCGACGATGGCTGGCAATGGCGCAGTTCCCTGAGCCGCGAGGATACCGGTAACGGCGCCTGCGAACTGATCTGGCTGGAAACCGTGGCGTGGCGCTGACGGTTCCATCCTGGCCTCGGGCGGTGATCGCTTCAACCAGCGCCGGTCCGTATTTCGCCGGCGCGGCCAAAACCGCTCTCCACCCTTTTCACCCAACAGGAATTATCCTCATGAAGCTGGATCTGATCAGCCGCTATCCGGATACCACGCCCAAGCCGACCCCCTTGCTGTTCGTGCATGGCTCGTTCACGGATGCCCGAGTCTGGGATGAAAATTTCCTGCCCTACTTCACTCGGCATGGTTACGAGGCGCACGCCGTCAGCTTGCGCGGCCACGGTCTCAGCGAGGGCCATCAGCATCTGCACACCTGGCGGCTGACCGATTACGTCGCCGACCTGACCCAGGCGGCCGCGACCCTGCCGGCCCCGCCGGTGCTGGTCGGACATTCGATGGGCGGCATGGTGGTTCAAAAATACCTGGAAACTCATCCCGAAATACCGGGCGTGGTGCTGATGGCCTCGGTGCCGCCGCAGGGCCTGCTGCCAACCAACCTGCACATGGCGATGCGGCATCCATTCCTGTTCCAGCAAATGGCGCTGTTCTCCCTGCTCGGCCCCAGCGTCGGCTCGCCCGAAATGATGCGACGACTGCTGTTTTCCCAGGATATGCCCCTTGCGAAGCTGCGGGAGTATTTCGACTACGTGCAGGCGGAGTCGCAACTGGTGTCGCTGGATATGATGGGCATCAACCCGCTACGGCTGAAGCCGGAACAACTGCGGCTGCCGATCCTGGTGCAGGGAGCGCAACACGATGTCTTCATCTCGCCGGCGATGGTGCGGGAAACCGCCCACTTCTACCGCACCGAGGCCCACATCGTCCCCAACATGGCGCACGCCATGATGCTGGAACTCAACTGGCACGAGGCGGCCGAGTCCCTGTTGAACTGGCTGGAGCAGGTCGTCGCCCGCCCGGCGGCGGCGGCCTGAAACACGCCCTCGCCTCCAACCCTCTCCCGGAAGGAGAGGGGAGACTCTTGCCTACCCCTCCCGCAGCAACCGCCGCAGGATTTTGCCGACGTTGGTCTTGGGCAATTCGGTACGGAACTCGACCTGCCGCGGCACCTTGTAGCTGGTCAGGTGCTGACGGCAGTGTTCGATCAACGCCTCGGCGGTCAACGCGAGGTCCTTGGCGACCACCACGATCTTGACCGCCTCGCCCGACTTCTCGTCCGGTACGCCGACCGCGGCGGCTTCCAGCACGCCCGGATGCAGGGCGACCACGTCCTCGACCTCGTTGGGATAGACGTTGAAACCGGACACCAGGATCATATCTTTCTTGCGGTCCACGATCCGGGCGTAGCCGCGTTCATCGACATAGCCCAGGTCGCCGGTACGAAGATAACCGTCGGGGGTCATGACCTTGGCGGTTTCCTCGGGCCGGTTCCAGTAGCCGCGCATCACCTGCGGGCCACGGATGCAAATCTCGCCGACCTGGTCCACGCCGATGCCCAACTCCCGGTCTTCATCGTCGCGCACCGACAGTTCGGTGGACGAGATCGGCAGGCCGATGCTGCCGTTGTATTCCTGGAGGGTCAGCGGGTTGATGCAAGCCGCCGGCGAAGTTTCGGTCAGGCCGTAGGCTTCGATCAGCGGCGTGCCGGTCACCCGCTTCCAACGCTCCGCCACCGCCCGTTGCACCGCCATGCCGCCGCCCAGGCTGATCTTGAGCGCGCTGAAATCGAGCCGTTCGAAGCCGGACGCATGCAGCAGGCCGTTGAACAGCGTGTTCACGCCGGTAATCACGGTGAAGCGGACCTTGCCCAGTTCCTTGACGAAGCCCGGCATGTCGCGGGGGTTGGTGATCAGAATGTTGTGGGCGCCCACCTTCATGAAGGTGAGGCAGTTGGCGGTCAGGGAAAAGATGTGATACAGCGGCAGAGCGGTGATGATGGTCTCTTCGGCTGGCCTGGAAAAGGGACTGAGCCAGGCCGAGGCCTGTTGCAGATTCGCCACCAGGTTGCCGTGAGTCAACATCGCGCCCTTGGACACGCCGGTGGTGCCGCCGGTGTATTGCAGGAACGCCAGATCCTCATGCCCCAGCGGCACCTCTTTCAAGGTCTGCCCCGCGCCCTGAGCCAGCGCCCGCCGGAACGGCACGATGCCTGGAATGCGCCAGGCCGGCACCATTTTCTTGACATGCTTGACCACGAAGTTGACCAGCGGACGCTTGGGGAACGGGAACAGATCGCCCAACTGGGTGGTCATGACGGTCTTGACCGGCGTCCTGTCCAGCACCTCTTGCAAGGTGCGGGCAAAGTTTTCCAGGATGACGATGGCGGTGGCGCCGGAGTCCTTGAGCTGATGCTCCAGCTCGCGCGGCGTGTACAGCGGGTTGACGTTGACCACCGTCAGGCCGGCCCGCAACGCGCCGAACAGGGCGACCGGATATTGCAGGGTGTTGGGCATCATCGACGGCGATCCGATCGCCCTTGCCCAGCCCGGGCCCTGGCGCAGGCAGGCGCCGAAATCGCGGCTGAGCCGGTCGATGTCCCGATAGCGCAGGGTCACGCCCATGTTGGAATAGGCCGGCAGCTCGGCGAAGCGCCGGCAGCTTTTTTCCAGGGATGTCCTTCAGCGATGCAACTCGTTCAGGTCAATTTCGGCCGGCACACCTTCCGGATACTCCCGCAGCCAGATTTTTTCCACTTGCTTCTCCTCTTGTCGTGTTGGTATTCGCGGCCGGACGGGCCTGCTGAAAAATAATGTGCATACACGCACAATTAGCGGATGACTATACGCCTCCCGCCGTTTCAATGTTCCGCCTGGACCCGCCAGCACCCATGAAAACCCGAGACCGCATTCTACAGACCAGCCTGCAACTCTTCAACGAGTGCGGCGAACCCCCCATCACCACCAATCACATCGCCGATGAACTGGAGCAGATCAGCCCGGGCAATCTGTATTACCACTTCCGTAACAAGGATGAAATCATCGCCCTGTTGTTCCAGCAGTTCGAGCGGCGCATGGAAATCGACCCGTGCAGGTCCCCGAGCGCCGTGTCCCGGACATGGGGACACAGCGGCTCTCACCTGCATCTGGTTTTCGAAACCATCTGGGAATACCGCTTTCTGTACCGCGACCTCGACAACATTCTGGCCGAAACAAGAACTGCGCACCCATTTCCGCCGCATCCTCGAGCGCGCAGATGAATACCGCCGCCACCATCTGCCAAGGACTGGTGGAGGCAGGCGTGATGAGCGCCTCGCGTGAAGACATCGCGGCGCTGGCCCGCAACATCGCGGTGGTGGCGACCTACTGGCTAAATTTCCA
>CAVOGC010000039.1:0-9851 GCA_963695105.1 uncultured Gammaproteobacteria bacterium
GATCTCAACGAACCCCAGCGTGCGGCGGTAACGGCGCCGCTGGGTCCCTTGCGGGTGCTGGCCGGGGCCGGCAGCGGCAAAACCCGGGTGCTGACCCGACGCATCGCCTGGTTGCTGGCGGTGGAAAACGCCTCGCCCTGGTCGATCCTGGCGGTGACCTTCACCAACAAGGCCGCCGCCGAAATGCGCGGCCGGGTCGAGGAGCGGATGGACCAGCCGCTGGGCGGGCTTGTGGATCGGCACCTTTCACGGCATCGCCCACCGCCTGCTGCGCCAGCACTGGCAGGAAGCCCGGCTGCCGCGCGCCTTCCAGATTCTCGACAGCGACGATCAGACCCGATTGATGAAACGGGTGCTGCGCGGCCTGAATCTGGACGAGAAAAAATGGCCACCGCCGCAGGCCGCCGGTTTCGTCAACCGCTGCAAGGACGAAGGCCAGCGCCCGGCCGATCTGGCCGGCGACGATCCGGTCCAGCGCCAGTACCAGCGCATCTACACCGTCTACCAGCAGGAATGCGAGCGTGGCGGGCTGGTGGATTTCGGCGAACTGCTGCTGCGCGCCTATGAATTGTGGCGCGACAACCCGGACCTGCTGGCGCATTACCGCGAGCGGTTCCAGCATGTGCTGGTGGATGAATTCCAGGACACCAACACCATTCAATACCAGATGGGTGCGGCTGCTGGGCGGCGGCCGGGGCGACGTGTTCATCGTCGGCGACGACGACCAATGCGTCTACGGCTGGCGAGGATCGAAAGTCGAGAACATTCAACGCTTCGCCGAGGACTTCCCCAACACCCAAACCATCCGCCTGGAGCAGAACTACCGCTCCACGCACAATATCCTCAAGGCCGCCAACGCCCTGATCGCGCAAAACACCGCCCGGCTCGGCAAGAATCTGTGGACCGCCGACGGCGACGGCGAACCGATCCAGATCTACAACGCGCTCCACGAAGTGGACGAAGCGCGCTTCGTTGCCGGGCGCATCCGCCAGTGGGTGGAGGAAGGGGGTCGTTACCGCGACGCGGCGGTTTTGTACCGCTCCAATGCGCAGTCGCGGCTGTTCGAGGAAACGCTGATCGGGATGGCGATGCCCTACCGCATCTACGGCGGGCTGCGCTTCTTCGAGCGGGCCGAGATCAAGGATACGCTGGCCTACCTGCGCCTGATCGCCAACCGCGACGACGATCCTTCCTTCGAACGCGTGGTCAACACCCCGCCGCGCGGCATCGGCGAGCGCACTCTCGACCTGCTGCGCGAAGCCGCGCGCGCCCGGGGTGATTCGCTGTGGCAAGCCGCTCTGCAACTGCTGGCGAACGGTGGGTTGAGTGGGCGGGCCGCCAACGCCGTGCGCGGTTTCCTGCAACTGGTCGAGGCGCTGGACCGCGACAGCCGCGACCGACCGCTGGCGGGACGAGTGGAGCACGTCGTCACCCACGGCGGCCTGCTGGCGATGTACGAGCAGGACAAGGCCGACAAGGGCGAGATGCGGGCCGAGAACCTGGAGGAACTGATCAAGGCCAGCGGCGATTTCACCGCCAACACCGACCCGGTCGTGGTCGGCGCCGACCCGGACCGAGCCGGACTGGCTGAACGCTTTTCTCGCCCATGCCGCCCTGGAATCCGGCCAGGGGCAGGGCTCGGCCGGCGAGGACTGCGTGCAGTTGATGACGCTGCACATGGCCAAGGGTCTGGAATTCCCGCTGGTGTTCCTGGTGGGGATGGAAGAAGGCTTGTTTCCGCACAGCCGCTCGATCGCCGAAGCGCGCCAATTGGAGGAAGAGCGGCGGTTGGCCTACGTCGGCGTCACCCGCGCCCGCCGCCAGTTGTATGTGTCCTATGCCGAGCGGCGTACCTGGTACGGCCGCGAAAACTACCCATCCCCCTCGCGTTTCGTCGGCGAAATTCCCGAGGAACTGACCCGCGACGTGCGCGCTCGCGCCAAGCGGCCGGCGAAGATCCCGCCGGCGCCCCGGACCCCTGCCGGCGGGGCCGCCCCCGCCGGTCTGCGGCCCCGGCAGCGGGTGCGCCATGCCCGCTTCGGCGAGGGGGTCGTGTTGGAGGTCGAGGGCGCCGGCTACCATGCCCGGGCGCGAATCGATTTCCCGGCGGCCGGCGGCGCCAAGTGGCTGGTGGTGGCCTACGCCAAGCTGGAAACGCTGTGAGCCCAACTGGATTTTACCGCGCCGGCTTTCCGTTCCGCCCCGAACGCCGATTCCCGTTCGGGACCGTCGTCCCGGCCGCGCGTCCCACCGCATCGGCTGGGTCTCAAGGAAGTGCTCGGCGAGCTGGTGGCCGACGGGCTGGTGGCCAAGGTGGACGCCGACCGGGCCGGAATGGGTGTCCGACCGGAGGGCGGCGAGCTGCATCCACTGGTGGTGATCGCCAACAAGCAGTTGCGCCAGATTGAGCCGCCGCATCAGGTGCTGAGTCTGGAGCTGCTGACCGAGTGGCTGGCCGGCAAGGTCGGGCTGCCGTACCTGCGCATCGACCCTCTCAAACTGGATATCGCCGCGGTCGAGCGGCTGCTGCCGTTCGTGTCCTACGAGTACGCCGCCCGCTATCAGATTCTACCGGTCGCGGCGGACGCGACCCGGGTGGTGTTCGCCACCACCGAACCCTACCTGACCGAGTGGCAGGACATCTTGCGGCAGACTCTGCGCAAGGAGATCGAACGGGTCATCGCCAGTCCGCTGGATATCAACCGCTATCAGATGGAGTTCTACGGCGTGTCGCGCTCGGTGCGGGGCGCGATGCAGGGTTCGCTGGAGCCGACCTCGGGCATCCTCAATTTCGAGCAGTTGCTGGAACTGGGCCGGCGCGGCGAACTGAGCGCCGACGAACGGCCGATCGTGCAAATCGTGGACTGGCTGTTGCAATACGCCTTCGCCCAGCGCGCCAGCGACATTCATCTGGAGCCGCGCCGCGAGCAGGGCCAGATCCGCTTTCGCATCGACGGCGTGCTGAATGCGATCTATCAGTTGCCGCCGGTGGTGATGAGCGCGGTCACCAGCCGCATCAAGATTCTGGGACGGATGGATGTGGCCGAAAAGCGCCGCCCGCAGGATGGCCGCCTCAAGACCCGCACCCCGGCCGGCCGGGAAGTCGAACTGCGGCTGTCCACCATGCCCACCGCCTTCGGCGAAAAATGCGTGCTGCGAATTTTCGATCCGGACACCGTGACCAAGGATTTTGGCGAGCTGGGCTTTGCGCCGGCCGAGGAAACGGTGTGGCGCAAGATGATCGCCCGGCCGCACGGCATCGTGCTGGTGACCGGTCCGACCGGTTCCGGCAAGACCACCACGCTGTACACCACGCTCAAGCAGTTGGCGGTTCCGGAGGTCAACGTCTGCACGGTCGAAGATCCGATCGAAATGATCGTGCCGGAACTCAACCAGATGCAGGTCCAGCCGGCGATCGATCTGACCTTCGCCCAGGGCATTCGCACCCTGTTGCGGCAAGATCCCGACATCATCATGGTCGGCGAAATCCGCGACCTGGAGGCCGCGCAGATGGCGGTGCAGGCGGCCCTGACCGGACACCTGGTGCTATCCACCCTGCACACCAACGACGCCGTTTCGGCGGTCACCCGCCTGCTCGACCTGGGCGTGCCGTATTACCTGCTCCAGAACGTGCTGATCGGAGTGATGGCGCAGCGACTGGTGCGCACGCTCTGCCCGCACTGCAAGGCCAGCGGCGAAATGGAGGATGGGACTGTGGGAAGCGCTGGTCCGGCCCTGGCCGCTGCCGAAACCCGCCGCCGTCGGCGTGCCGCACGGCTGTCCGGAATGCCGCAAGACCGGTTATCTGGGTCGCGTGGGCTTGTACGAACTGTTGATGGTGACGCCGGAGCTGCGCCGACTGTTTCGGACGGAAACGGATGAGGAGACCGTGCGACGCGGCGCCTTCGAACAGGGCATGCGTCCGCTGCGAGTCAGCGCGGCCTGTCAGATCGCCGCCGGCTTGACCACCTTCGAGGAGGTCATGCAGGTGCTGCCCCCGCTGGATGACGGACAGGAAAGTTAGTTTTGCTTGCGTGATACACCTCATTTTTTTTGACTAAAGTGTTGCGAATGGCACACAATAACCTTGCTGCAATGCGGTTTTTAATTCATTATCCACATACACAATCGGTTCAATAACAATAGGAAACGCATCATGTCTTCGAAACTGGTTAAAAGCGCGGTGGCGGCGGCCCTGGCGGGCGCTTTTCTAGCGGGTGCGGCGGCACAGGCCTATGAGACGGGCGATTGGCTGGTTCGAGCCGGCGCCTGGGGCGTGTTTCCCAAATCCGACAACTTGACCAATCTCCTGGGCCAACCCGGCGTCGATATCGATGTGGACGACGGCTACAGTTTGGGTTTCAACTTCACCTACATGGTGAATCCCAATATCGGTATCGAGCTGCTCCTCGCCCTGCCGTTCAAGCACGACATCGAAATCACCGGCCTGGGCAAGGTCGCCAATACCTTGCAGTTGCCCCCGACGCTCTTCGTGCAGTATCACTTCATGCCGGCCAGCAACATCCGCCCGTATGCCGGCATCGGTTTGAACTACACCTATTTTTGGGATGAAAAGACCACCGGCGCTCTGTCCGGCAACAGCCTTTCACTGGATTCTTCCTGGGGTCTGGCGGGAGAATTGGGGGTCGATATCGACGTGGCGCCAAACTGGTTCATGAACGGCGTCGTCGCCTATATGGACATCGATACCAAGGCCAAGCTGGACGGGGCCAGCCTCGGTACGGTCGCCATCGATCCCTGGGTGGTCGGCATCAATATCGGCATGCGTTTCTAATCGCGAGCCGATCACGGCGGCGGGAGAGGCGGTGCTTTCCTCTCGCCGCCACGTTCGTTCAAGCGGTTTTCTCGGGATACCCCAACTCCCGCAGCGCCGCGCGCAGTTCCGCTCCAATGTCCCCTTCGGTTTCCACGCTCACCCGACCGGTTGGCACGTCCACCGCGACTTCCTTGACCCGGGTATCCTTGCTCAAGCCGGTTTGAATCGCGCTGGCGCAGCCGCCGCATTTCACATTCTGAACCAGAAGTTCAACTTTCATTTCGGCCAACCTCATGACGGTGGTGTTCTTGATGGACGGGAGCACCCTGGGTATTTCGAGGACAGGGATTTCCGAATGCCCGGTCGCCGGCTCTCCCGCTGAGTATCGCCGAAAAATGTACCACGAAGCGGTAAAGCGGGCTCGGGCGTTAGCCCGGAACCCGCTTTGAGTGAAATCCTGGTTCCGGTGGGTTATGCCGCCGCTAACCCGTCCCAAGCACTACGCACTTGTGGGACTCGACTGGCTGGTCTTTCTGGCGACCAGGACGATCGCGCGCCTCTGATTGGAAAGAGCCCTGACCTTGATGGACTCCAGGATCGTAAAGCCGCTGGATTCCAGCAGCGCGCTCAACGCTTGCCGCGACCAGAATTGGGCATCGCTCCCGTTCCAGTAGTCCCACCAGGCGCGCGTGGCGATCCACAATGTCTCCCAGGCGCTCCAGACTGGCAGCACGATCATGAGGATGCCATTTCGATGGAGCCATCGGTTGGCCGACTCGATCAGCGCGGATGCCCTCAGATGCGGGTCGTTGACTTCGATGTCCACGACCAGATCGACGCCACTCTCCTCGACCCCGCAAGGACCGTCAATCCGTTCTCCTGGGGACTTGTTCGCCGACGTCCACTTGATCGAGTTGGCCGTGCCGTTCCCACCGCATTCCATTCCAACGGCACAGCCCGCCTCCTGCCTGTCATGGTTCGGTTTCCGGTTGCCGCACCTCAGGCAAAGAATGCGGCGCGCTTCGTAGCGGGCGCAGACATCCAAAATGACCGGTCGAATACAGAAATTTCCCTGAGGTTCGAGTCGGCCGTGTCGGTTTGAGAAATCTGCTCTCTTAACCACCTGGTTTAAAGCCATTTTGTCTCTCCCGCGTTGGCTAACCCACCCCAGCCCCGCCACCGATGCGCTGGCGAGGCCGCCGAAAAGCTACTTTGGACGCAAGGAGCTTACAGATGGCTTACTCATTCGAGGATTTTCCACATGGAAGAGGCGGAGCTCAGGAACGATAATAGCCATGTCTTTTAATAATGTTCGGTGTCCGAGGCCTCGACGGGTCCAGCAAGTCCGCGCGGTCGTGGATCTCGAGCCAGGCGGACAGGCGTCCTCATCACTTACCGCGGTTGAACGCTCGCGTTCAACCGCGCCGCGATGTTTCAAAATGAAATCGGCCAAGCATTAAGTTTCAATATTGAAATGCTCAAGCAATTCTCAAGGCATCGTTACTTTTCGGTCTACTTTTCGTTGAAAAATAAATTTTGTATTAATATCAAAATCTTGATAATTAATTTTAGTCCAAGAATCGCCATGATGGACTCTAAATTGGCTCATGTGGGCAAACAGATGAAGAGCCTGGTCATGAAAAAATTAAATTTAAAAATCAACTAGTTGAAATATTTAGCAAACCACTTCATCCAATTTCCCAGATGGGCGTTGACTGAATTAACTCGAATTATTCATATATTGACCTAAGCTATTAACATGTCAATATAATGATATTGCTGGTTTTCCTGAAGAAAATTTTAAAATAATCATTATAAATCAACTTTTAAGTAGTATCTTATCTATTTAATGAATATCTGGATCAAGTTGGTTTGTCTCTTGCTTGATCAATCGGCAAAGCAGGTCGGATGGTTGACTTCATCCATTTTTATTTGTAGAGATTCAGGGAATGGAAAATCAAGAGGCCCGTCTATCTGCGCGCCCCGCCGAGCTGGCCAAGTTAAACCAACCCTGGCTACCGGCGGTGTTTCCTCGCGAACGGTTGTTCGCCCGGCTGGACGAACTCTCGGACCGGCCCTGCGTCTGGATCGGGGCGCCGGGAGGTTACGGCAAAACCACGCTGGCGGCGAGCTATGTGGAGGCGCGCGGAATTCCTGGCCTGTGGTACCAGTTCGACGAAGACGACGCGGACCCGGCGACCTTCTTCTACTACCTCGGGGTCGCGGCGGCCGCGCACGGCGCCGGCCCGGCCTTGCCGCTGTTAACCCCGGAATACCAAGACAACCTGCCCACCTTTACCCGCCGCTACGTGCAGGCGCTGGGTCAGCGGCTCCATACCCCCTTCGTCCTGCTGTTCGACAATTACCACCGTCTTCCGACGTCGTCGCCGTTGCATGCGGTATGGGCGGAAGCACTGGATCATCTGCCCGCCGGGGTGCGCTGGCTGGTTACCAGCCGGGGAGAGCCGCCGCCAGCACTGACGCGGGCACGCCTGCATGGGCAACTGACGGTCATCGCGGCCGAGGAATTGCGTCTCACTCAGGCGGAGGCCGAAGGGATTGCCGGGTTACAGACCGAACACCGCTTGACCGCGACCGAGGTGCAGTCGTTGAACGAACGGGTGCAGGGCTGGCCGGCTGGCTTGAACCTGCTGTTGCGGCGTTCCCACCCGGTCAAGACTTTGCCGCCGCTGACGACGACCGAGCTGGTCTTCGACTACTTCGCCGCCGAGGTGTGGAACCAGATCGACCTGGCGCCGCAAACCTTTCTCCTCAAGACTGCTCTGTTACCGAAGATGACCGCCGCGATGGCCGACCAACTGACTGGTGGCGACGGGGCGGAGATGCTGCTGAACACGCTCGTGCGACGTCACTGTTTCACCTTCCGGGGTGAAATCGCTGCCGATGCGGCGACCCGAATCACGACCTATCAGTATCACGACCTTTTTCGTGATTTCCTGCTGAATCGAGGACGCGAGGCATTCAGCGCCACGGAGCGCGAACAAGATCAGCGTCGGGCGGCCGTGATTCTGGAAGCGGCCGGCGAAACCAGCGCGGCGGTCGAACTTTGGCAGGTGCTTGAGGACTGGGAACAGCTCAGCCGGCTGGTGATTCAACAGGCCGAACCGTTGCTGCGGCAAGGTCGCGGCCAACTTTTGGAAGCTTGGCTGAACCGTTTTCCACCCGCGCTCCGGAACCAGTCGCCCTGGCTGCTGTTTTGGTTGGGGCAATGCCAGTTGACTCGCGACGCGATCGCCGCCCGCACCACGTTTGCCCGCGCCTATCGCCGTTTCAAGCATGCCGGCGAGGTTACCGGGCTATGGCTGACCTGGGCGGCCATCACCGAGACCTATGTGCTGGCCTGGGACAATTTTCGGATTGCCGGCGGCTGGCTGGTGGAATTCGAGCGGCTGCGAACCCGCTATCCCAGCTTTGTCTCCACCACCCTGGAAGCACGCGTCACTTGCGGGGTATTCAACCTCCTGATCCACGCCCGGCCGGATCACCCGGAATTTGCCGACTGGGAACAGCGTATCATTCGGTTGTTGCAGAGCGACTGCCCGCCGGATCTCTACCTGGTTTCGCTCAACAACCTGCTGTTCCATTACATCTGGAATGTCGGCCAGCACGGCAAGGCTACCTGGGTGTTGAATAGCTTGCGCGCCGCCCATGCCCAGACCGCTCAGGTCGAGCCGGTGCTGCGCTGCGCCTGGTTGTGCTGGGAATTCTGTTATCAATACTGGTATGAAGGCGACCTGGAACGCTGTCTCGCCTTCGCCGAGGCCGGATGGGACACTGCCGTCGAACACGGGATCAGCCTCTTCAACAGCCTCGCGTTGTCGAGTTCCGTGTATGCTCACCTGAGCGCCGGGCAAGTGGAGGCCGGACGGGCAGCGTTGGCGCGCTTTGAGCCGGTGCTAAATTCCTTCCGAACCGTGGAACGCGGGCACTACGCCTGGCTGAGCGGCTGGGAAGCTTGGCTGTCCGGGCGTATGCCTGAAGCGCTGGATAGGCTTGAGCAATCCCTGGAGATATCAAGCCACTCCTTTTATCAATCAGTGGGTTTCTCCCAGTTAGCCCTGGCGCAATTGCAGGCCAGTCTGGGCAAGCGCGCGGCCGCCTTGCGCCATTTGGCCGGTATGCGCCACTGGATAAGGGCAACGCACAGTCAAAGTGGGGCTTTCTTACGCACCCTGGCGGCTGCGCAATTTGCCTTGGCTTGGGGTCGGCAAACCCGTGCGTTAGGACTGCTGCGCCGGGCGCTTGCGCTGGGGCGCGAGCAAGGCTACATCTTTTTCCCCGTCTTCAAACCGGACGATATTGTCCGGCTCTGTGTGGCGGCACTGGATGCCGACATCGAAGTCGAGTATGTCCAAACCCTCATCCGCAAACGCGGGTTATTGCCGGACCTGTCTATTGCTACCTCCGAACGCTGGCCTTGGTCGGTGAAGATTTACACCCTGGGGCGCTTCGCGTTGCTGATGGATGATCAGCCGGTCACCTTCGGCCGAAAGATGCAACACAAGCCGCTGGAATTGCTAAAAATTATTATCGCTTGGGGTGGGCGAGACGTCAGCCAGGCGCGCATTGCCGACGTGCTGTGGCCGGATGCGGAAGGCGATGCGGCCCAACAAACCCTGGCCACCACGCTCCATCGGCTACGCCGGTTGCTGGGTCACGAACACGCCTTGAGCGTGCGGGACGGCCGGTTGTCCCTGGACTCGCGCTATTGCTGGGTCGACGTGTGGTGCCTGGAACGCCACATTAATCAAACCCTGGCGCGGGCTCGTGAGATGAATGGAGGGGTTGCGCCAGCGGATTTGGCGACCGCGACCGATGCACTCCTTCGCGCCTATCATGGCCCGTTTCTAGGCCAGGACCCGGAACCTTGGGCGATGCAAACTCGGGATCGCTTGCGCGACCGGTATCTGAAAGGTTTGGAAGAGATCGGCGTTTGCTGGGAAGAGCGAGGGGACTGGGCAATGGCCCGATCGTGTTATGAGCGAGGTCTGGACGTGTGAAGACCGCAGATCTCTGCGCCCGGGGTGTGCGGCGCTGTCATGAACGCTTGGGC
>CAVOGC010000040.1:0-143139 GCA_963695105.1 uncultured Gammaproteobacteria bacterium
AATCCATGTTCGCGGATTGTTCTTGATCGCCGCTTTACGGAACAGGCTAAACTGTCGATCTGGCATCATGTACTCTCGTAAGCTTCAATAAAATCTGCCTGGCATCACGCCGAGGAGCCGAAGTAATGGAGATCATCAAAACAGACGTCGCCATCGTCGGTGCGGGAGGAGCGGGCCTACGCGCCGCGATCGCACTCGCCGAAGCCGACCCCAAGCTTCGCATCGCCTTGATCTCGAAGGTGTATCCGATGCGCAGCCACACCTGCGCGGCCGAAGGGGGCGCGGCCGGCGTCATCAAATCCGACGACAGCCTCGACCTGCACTTCAGCGACACCGTCGGCGGCGGCGACTGGCTGTGCGACCAGGACGCGGTCGAATACTTCATCAACGAAGCCCCCAAGGAACTGACCCAACTGGAACACTGGGGCTGTCCGTGGAGTCGCGAACCGGATGGCTCGGTGGCGGTGCGGCCGTTCGGCGGCATGAAAATCAAACGGACCTGGTTCGCCGCCGACAAATCCGGCTTCCACATTCTCCATACCCTGTTCCAGACCTCGCTCAAGTATCCGACCATCCAGCGGTTTGACGAGTATTACGCCATCGATTTGCTGGTGGACGAGGGGCGCTGTCAGGGACTCACCGCGCTGGAAATCCGCAGCGGGGAAATGAAGCAGTTCCAGGCGGGCGCGATCATCATCGCGGCCGGCGGCGGGGGCAAAATGTTCCCGTTCACCACCAACGGCGCGATCAAGACCGGCGACGGCATGGCTCTGGCCTATCGCGCCGGGACCCCACTCAAGGACATGGAATTCGTCCAATACCATCCGACCGGTCTGCCGAATAACGGCATCCTGCTGACCGAGGGCTGTCGCGGCGAAGGCGGCATTCTGCTCAACAAGGACGGTCGCCGCTATTTGCAGGACTACGGCATGGGTCCGGAAACGCCGGTGGGCCAACCGGTGCTTAAGACCATGGAACTCGGTCCGCGCGACCGGTTGAGTCAGGCCTTCTGGCACGAACAGCAGAAGGGCAACACGGTCAAGACCCCGTGGGGCGACTGCGTGATGCTGGATATGCGCCATCTGGGCGAAAAAAAGATCAATGAACGGCTACCGTTCGTGCGCGATCTGGCGATCAGCTATCTGGGCAAGGACCCGGTCAAGGAACCGATCCCGATTCGTCCGGTCGTCCACTACATGATGGGCGGCATCCATACCGACCTCCAGGCCGCGACCCGGCTGCCGGGACTGTTCGCCGCCGGCGAATGCGCCTGCGTCAGCATCAACGGCGCCAACCGGCTCGGCTCCAACTCGCTGACGGAACTGCTGGTCTTCGGTCGCCGGGCGGCGCTCAGCTCGATCGCCCATCTCCAGTCCGGCTTGCCCGCCAGCAATGACGCCGCGCTGGCCGCCAAGGCGAATGAGTCGCAGGATCGCATCCAGGCCCTGTTCGACAAGAGCAAGGGCACGGAGACCATCACCGGCTTGCGTCAGGAAATGATGGACACCATGGAAGAGAACGTCGGCATCTATCGCAGCGGCGAGGGTCTGGCGGCGGCCTGTGAAAAGATCGCCGAGCTGCGCCAACGCTACGCCAACATTTCGGTGACGGACAAGAGTCGCGTCTACAACACCGACCTCATGCAAGCGCTGGAACTGGGGTCGATGCTCGACTGCGCCGAAGCGGTCACGGTGGGCGCGCGGGATCGCAAGGAATCGCGGGGCGCACATCAGCGACTGGATTTCACCGCCCGCGACGATGAGAACCTGCTGAAGCACTCGCTGGCCCATTACCATCCGAAGGAACCGCCGCACATCGAATATCTCGATGTCGTCATCACCAAGTCGCCACCCGGTGTTCGTGACTACTCAGGAGCCAAGAAATGAGCGAACTCCAGAAACGCCAGATCCAACTGGAGGTGCTCCGCTACAATCCGGAGACCGATAGTGCACCCCGGTTTCAGTCCTACTCGGTGCCTTGCCTCGATGAATGGGTGGTACTGGATGCGCTGAACTACATCAAGGACCACCTGGACTCGACGTTGAGCTATCGCTGGTCCTGCCATATGGCGGTCTGCGGCAGTTGCGGAATGATGATCAATGGCGAGCCGAAACTGGCTTGCAAGGCATTCATCCACGAGTATGCCGATCAGATCAAGGTCGAGCCGATGGCGAATTTCCCCATCGAGCGCGATCTGGTCACGTCGGTCGAAGACTTCATCACCAAGCTGGCCAGCGTCAAGCCCTACCTGATTCCCAAGTCAGATCAGCCAGTCAGCGCTGGCGAGTTCAAGCAGACGCCGGCGGAATTGAAGAAGTTCAAGCAGTACACGCTGTGCATCAACTGCATGTTGTGCTACGCCGCGTGTCCGCAATACGGCCTGGTCCCGGAATTCCTTGGCCCGGCGGCGATCTCCATGGCGCACCGCTACAATCAGGACTCCCGCGATGGCGGACGAGATCAACGTCAGGAGGTGATCGCTTCCGATGAAGGCGTGTGGGAATGCTCGTTTGTCGGCGCCTGCTCCGAAGTGTGTCCCAAGCACGTCGACCCGGCGGGCGCATTGCAGCAGGTCAAGGTGGCCAGCACCATCGACTGGTATAAAGAGCACTTGATGCCGTGGATGAAAAAATGAACCGTAATCCCTATATCCCCAAGATTTCCAAGACTCGTTGGTTTCTCAGTCAGCCGCGCTACAAGCGCTACATGGCGCGCGAGGTCACCTGCATTTTCATCATGGCCTACACTTTCCTGCTGATCTGGGCTCTCGGCAGCCTGGCGAATGGACCGGAAGCCTACCAAGGCTTCCTGGACGCGCTGAACAGCCCCTTGGGTATCCTGTTCAATCTGGCGACGCTGGTGGTGACGGTGTACCACAGCATGTCGTGGTTCGACGTGACGCCACAGGCCATGCCGATCCAGCGGGGCGAGGAGTTCGTGCCGGGTAACATCATCGTCGGCGCTCATTACGGCGCCTGGGCGGTAGTCTCGCTCATCGTGTTGCTGCTGGGAGTGTTGTAGTCATGGCCAAATCCAACAAACCGATCTTCTGGGGGCTGTTCGCCGCCGGCGGCACAGTCACGGCGTTCGTGACACCAGTCCTGGTTCTGCTGACGCTGTTCGCCGCGCTGGGTTTCGTGCCGAACCTGCTCACTTACGATCAATTGCACGCCTTCGCCGCCAACTGGCTGGGCAAGCTGGTCATTTTCGGCATCATCCTGCTGTCGTTGTGGCATGCCGCGCATCGCTTGCGGGTTACTTTTCATGACTTCGGCATCCGCGCCGACACACTGATCGCCTATGTCGTCTATGGGCTCGCCGGCCTAGGCACGCTCATGACGCTGGTTTACCTGTTGCGCATCTAAAGAGGCTGGTGAGTCCGGCCTCCCCCTGCCGCGAACCCGCCCAGACCCGCGGCAGGGGGAGGCCCGAACCTATCCGTTCTATAACCGTGGCGCCGCTCCTCGCAACTGTGGGAAGCGGCGTTCTGTCTGTTCGGGTGAGCGGAAGCTGGCTAAGGCGACGAAAAACCCTGTAAAATTTAGACCTTTTAATCGAGGCGTACCGTGCAAACCTGCTCCGCTTGGGATAGCCGCCATCGAGATGCGGTATCCGGCCAACGCCGGCCTAAACCCGGCGCAGGTGCGCGTACACCCCACAATTGAGGAAACCTCCCCATGAGTTCCCAACCTGCTACGGCCGCGCTGGTTCGGCCGCAGTCATCGGATGAAGACATGGTTTTACAGCCAGTAGTCACCGACATCGAGAACGCGACCCACCGCCAAGAGTCCGATCAGGAGATCTCAACCCCGGCGCAGGTCCCGCTGCCGGCTTACCTGCAGCAAATCTACTGGTGGGCATATCTTCACCCGGCCGCGGTGCGCGTGTTCGAGCGACAGTGGCTGGTCAATTTGATCCTGTGGGGCAATTTCGCTCAACTGCGCGACGTCGCATTGGACGAAATGGGCACCACCATCGACGGCAGCATCCTTCAGGTCGCCTGCGTCTATGGAGATTTCACCGAGCGGCTGGCCCAACGGCTGGAACCGAACGCGCGGCTGGATGTGGTGGACGTGGCGCCCGTCCAGTTGGAAAACCTAAAGGCCAAGCTGGATGGCGGCGCTCCACGCATCGCACTGCATCATCAGGACTCGACCAACCTCCATTTCGCCGATGCCAGCTACGATTACGTGGTGCTGTTCTTCCTGCTGCACGAACAGCCGGAAGAGGTCCGGGCGCAAACCATCGCGCAGGCGCTGCGCGTGGTGAAACCAGGTGGCAAGGTGATCTTCGTCGACTACCATCGCCCCCATCTGAGCAATCCTTTCCGCTACATCATGGTGCCCATTCTCACCACGCTGGAACCCTTCGCCATGGACCTGTGGCGCAAGGAGATCACCGAATGGATTCCGGAAGAACGGGCACGGACCGCAACCGTCAAGAAAGAGACTTTTTTCGGCGGGTTGTATCAGAAGGTGGTCATCACGCTCTAGGGCGCTGAACCGGCAGGGCTTGCCCGGCATCCAGCCGGCGTGCCCGCGCCGCGAAGGCGTTGACGGTAGTCAACGCCATCTGCGCCACCAACACGTCGCCGAGCGGTTTGAACCAGAGCGAGCGGATCTCGCAGTCGAGCGCAAAGTCGATGCGACAACCCCCTTCGGTCGCGGGCGCCAACAACCAGCGGATATCGAAATAACGGAAGTGGCGGTCGGTCGACGTGACGGTGATGGAATGAGGAGGCTCCAGTTCGGTGCGGGTACGAAAGCGATACGCCAGCAAGCCCAGCATCAGCACCTGCTCCGTCTCATACCCGCTGGCGTGACGGCCGATGATCCTCGCCTCCCGCATCAACGGCAGAAATTCTGGATAGCGCTCGACATCGGCGACGAGGTCGAACATCTGCTCGGTGGAAACGGCAACCACCCGGCTCTCGCGATGCGCTGTCTTGAACATGTCGCCTCTCTCCCCGCTTCCCGCCACCGTTATCCGCCGAAAATCGCCAGCAGCGTGCTTCGTTGTAATGGTAGTCGATTCCGCCGCTCGGCATGTGGGATTTGCGACGACCCGCAACCCGGCTGCCAGCCCCCGGCGATCGGCATAAAAAAACCCGGTTTGCCCGGGTTTTTTTATGCACTGGCTGAGATCAAGCGCTTGGCAAAAAGTGCGTCCTGGAAAATAGGCTGTCTTCAATATGTCGCCACGCCTTCGGAAAGAGAACCGAAACCGCGGCGCCGGCGGGGAGCAGGAACAGCGCCGCTCCGAGCAGCGCGACGATCCAAAAACCCAGCACGGGAGATAAGGCCAAAACGATAATTGCTAGAACCGCCATTTTGATGATGTCTGTCATGATATTCACGCGGCGGAAACCCCGTCTCTCAGGACAGAGACCACCTGCGTCCTCCATCTGTTTAGATGTCAGAAGCTCGGTCGCGGGCGGCTTCGTATTCTGACAGTGCGCTTGCCGTCCGGGATCAGAATTATCAAGCGAAGGCTGATCCAGCCTTCTGGTTCGCCGCCTAACGTGTGAAGACTCGTGCTTCGGGTGTCCTTTAAACGAGTCATTTCGAGGCTGCCTGCGGCGAAACACCTCTCTTTCCTGCTGACAAGAGGCTTGGCCTTCCTTCTATAGTGCAACCGAATTGAGGATATTCTAACAAATCGAATGTTGCGCTGCAATAATTTTTGCGCTTTATCACAGGGCCGTTCAGGACTCCTCGACGACCAACTCGAAACCGACGCAAGGATCGAGCGCCGTCGCCAGCAGGGCCACGGCGCGGCGAACCGGCGGCGCGCCGGTTTCAGCGACCCGCGCGCCCAACAGACTACGCGCCAATGGACCTTCCGGGTGAAAATTCCATTCCGTCGGCGCGAGGATCTTGTAATCGGTCACCTTTCCCGCCACTACCGCTACCCGGTGGCACAAGCGACCACGCGCGCTTTCCATGCAAGTTAGACCGGTACCGGCGCCGTTCTGCTCCATCAACACTCCAGGATGATCCACCAGCAGCACAAACTGTGCGCGGAGTTCGGCCAGCAGCTCATCCATCTCCACCCAGCGCGCCGCCCAGCGAGCGAGCAGACCATTCCCGTAGTCGGCGCGCAGATCGGCAATCAACGGATGTCGCCATAACCGGGCCAAGGCCCCGGTTTCATGGACCGCGCCATCCAGATCGGGCCGGGCGCAAAACGCATAACCGTCACTCGCCGCCATCCGTCGCTCCAGCACGACCCGGTCGAACGCCGGCAACGGCTCCACCGTGCTGCGCCCGAAACCCGCCAAACCCTGCTCGCACAAGCAACGCAGCGTCAGCGCCGCCGGCGTGGAGGCGTGGCGCAGCCAGCGCTCAAAGCTCCGACGGTCGGTCAAGGGCCAGTCATTGCCGATTGCGTCGCCGCAAATTGCCTGGTGGATCGTGTGCTGGAGCTGGTCGAGCATCGCGGCGAGATCCGCCAGAGCCGGCGCCAGTCGTGCGCCGCCGATGCGATTCCAGGCCGGATCGGGGAACAGCTTGAGCGGCAGGGCGGACAAAAGTTGCCGCAGCCGTTTCAGGGGTTCGAGAGCGGGATTCGCACCGACGCAGCGCGGCCAGTCGAGCAGCAGACGCCAGGCGGTTTGTTCGAGAGATTCGGCGGCCACCAGAAAACGGCGGGCAGCCAGTTGGGGAGGTACGGGGACCATGCCGAGGGCGGCTTCGACGGCGGCAAGACCAGCGACGGTCTGCGCGATGCGACATACACCAAACAGCCGCGGCAGCAGCGCCATGGCGGCGCCGACATCGCGTCCCACCAGCACGGCGCACAGATTGATCGGCCGGGTCGAACGCAGATCGACCACCGCGATAGCGCCGCTTTGCACCGCGACCCGGATGTTCAGGCCGCCTTCGACCCCACCGGTCGCGCCACCGGCCATGTCAGGATTAGCGGCCCCGTCGTGGGACGATGCGAGGATCGAGCAACGCGCTGACCGACTTCGCCGTCATGCCGACGCGTTGTCGCCGGTCGCGCCGACGAATTCGTCGAACAGACGGTAAATCTCGGCCGCCTCTTCGGGCGCGATCTTTTCCACGGCGAAGGCGCGCGCTTGCAGGATCAGGAAATCACCGATGGCGACCTCATCCTGAAGCAGCAGCAAGCTCACCTCCAGCCGCTCGCCGTAGCGCTCCACCACCGCGCTGGCGTTGCGGATTCCGACCACTCGGGCCGGGATGGCGACGCACATGGGCCTAGGTCACCGCGACCGGCGCGGCGCGGCGCGGCGTCAGGAGCAGCCCCAGCCCGCGCAGCGCGCCGGCCAAACACTCCACCGCCCGCTCCAGCGCCGCCGCCACCTCAGGCGACAGTTCGACGCCCAATTCCAAATCGGCCGGCGCCACTCCGATCAGGGTGAGCGCGGCCGGCGCTTCTTCCATCAGGATCAAGGTCGCCAGCACCTCCGCCAAACCCAACTGATGCGGGGAGAAGCGAGTTTGAAACAAAGCCGGCACTTCGGCATCGGCCAGTTTCACCACCGACCCTGGCGGCGCGCCGGTTTGCACCGCATCGCACACCAGCAGATGATCGCAACCGGCCAGGGTGTCCAACAGATCCATGCCAACGGTGCCGCCATCGACCACTTCGACTGTCGCCGGCAGAACGTAGCGCGCGGCCAGCGCCTCGACCACCCGGACCCCGACGCCCTCGTCGCGCAGCAGGATGTTGCCGAGGCCCAGGACCACGATTCTCATTAGAATGCTTTCACCTGGACGGTGGACCGCCGACGGGTGTCGGTCAGGTGGATCGCGCAGGCCAGGCAGGGATCGAAGGAATGCACCGTGCGCAACACTTCCAAAGGCAGTTCGGGATCGGCGACCGGATTATCGACCAGCGATGCCTCATACGGCCCCAGTGCATCGGAGTCGTCGCGTGGACCGGCGTTCCAGGTGCTGGGCACCACGGCCTGATAGTTTTTGATCTTGCCGTTCTCGATCACCGTCCAGTGCGACAAGACCCCGCGCGGGGCTTCGTGGTAGCCGAACCCGCGAATCTCGCCCTTGGGAAACACCGGCCGGTTGAAGGTGGTGAAATCCCCCTTGGCGATGTTATCAACCAGCAGTTGCCACTGGTTCTGTAACGATTCCAGCATCACCGCGCAGCGCACCGCCCGGGCGGCGATCCGGCCAATGGTCGAATGCAACGCCTCGACCGGAATCGGCGAGCCAGCCACCTTGCCGGCGATGTCGAGCACCCGCTTCAGATGGCGCTGGGTCGGCTCGTGGCCGGCGGCCACCATGGCCAGCACGTTTGCCAGCGGCCCCACCTGGACCCTTTGGTCGTAAAAGGTGGGGGCCTTGACCCAGGAATATTTACCGTCGTCCTGGAAGTCGGTGTGATGCGGGTGGGTCTGGCCCTCGTAGGGATGGCGCGCCGCGTGGTCGCCTTTGTACTGATACCAGGCGTGCTTGACGCTCTCTTTGACCCCGTCGCGGAAGTAGGCGTCCTGATAACTGGTGATCGGCTTGAATTGGGACAAATCGCCCTTGGGCACATAACCGCCGGGTAGTTCGAACTGAGTGCCCTTGGTGTCCAGCGGCAGGTCGGGCACCGACAGATAGTCGGTGACGCCGGCTCCATAACCGGTCCAGTCGGCGTACAACGCGCCCACCGCCGCCACGTCGGGAATCATGGCCTGATTGACGAACTCGCCGAGTTTGTCGATCTCCGCCTTGATGGCGAACAGCCGTTCCAGCGTCAGCGTGGATTGGCTGTCCGGGTTGATCGGGTTGGCCACCCCACCGACGGCGAGGTTCTGGATATGGGGGGTCTTCGAACCCAGGATGGCGACGATCCGGTTGGCGATGCGCTGATACTCCAACGCCTGCAAGTAATGGGTCGCGGCCAACAGATTCACTTCCGGGGGCAGTTTCATCGCCGGGTGACCCCAGTAGCCGCTGGCGAACACGCCCAACTGGCCGGTGCCGACAAACGCCTTGAGCTTTTCCTGAACCTGGCGAATCTCCGGCAGACTGTTGCGGCGGTAGCCGGACAGACTGGCTCCCAGCTTGGCCGCGCCCTCGGGGCTGGCCGACAGCGCCGAAACGATATCGACCCAATCGAGCGCCGCCAGTTGGTAAAAATGCACGATGTGATCGTGAATGCCGTGCGCGGCGACGATCATGTTGCGGATGTACTGGGCGTTGAGCGGCACTTCCAGGTCCAGGGCATTCTCGACCGCGCGCACCGACACGATGGCATGGACCGTGGTGCAAACCCCGCAGATGCGCTGGGTGAACAGCCAGGCGTCGCGCGGGTCGCGGCCCTGCAAAATGACCTCGATGCCGCGCCACATCTGCCCCGACGACCAGGCGTTGGTCACCTTACCGTTGTTGACCTCGCAGTCGATCCGCAGATGACCCTCGATGCGGGTGATGGGATCAATGGTTATTCTGGCCACGGACAGCCTCCAATCGTCATTGTTGGGCCTGATGGGCGCCGTGCAGCACCGGCAGGGTCTTGATGAACAGCAGATAGAGCATGATTTCCAGACAAACGACGCCGATGGTGATCATCAGCTCTGGCGCCGAGGGGAAATAGGTCCAACCATTGCCGGGCTGCACGGCCATCAGATAGGAATCGAGCCGGTACAGCGACCCACCGGCGAGCAGGGAAATCGCCGACAGAAACTGCCAGCGCTGGCTGGCTCGACGGCGCGAGACCAGTACGAAGATGGGCAGCCAGGAACAGCACGGTTTCGATCAGGAACAGGTTGCCGTCCCAATCGCCGGCGAAGGCCAGACCCAGATAACCGCGATAGGCCAGATCGCCCCAGCGCAGCAGCAGGTAGCCCGCCAGCAGGCCGGCGACGACCCTCGCCAGCCGCGCGAACAACGTCACCTCGGACGGCGTCTTGAACGCCCGATTGACCAGGGTGGCCTCCATCATCACCACGCCGTAACCCATGGCCAGCGCCGAAATCAGGTACAGCAACGGCAGCCATATCGTGTACCACAGGGGAGAGAGCTTGGAGCCCATGATCAGCAGCACCGATCCCAGCGAGGACTGGTGCATGGTCGGCAGCAATACCCCGACCGCAATCAGCACGTACATGTACCGTTTCAGGAAAGCCTGGAGCTTATCCAGACTGTACCGCTGCTTGAACGCAAGCGGCATCCGCTCCAGAAACGCCGGCCAGAACTCCAGCCACAACACCGTGATGTAGGCCATGACGCACAGCGCCACCTCGAAAATGACCGAATTCGGCTGGGCGTACCAGGGCAGCAACAGGTTGAAGGCGTTCCAGTAGCGGCCGAGGTCGATCATCACCGCCAGGCCGGCCAGTGTGTAGCCGAACACCCCGCCGAGCAGGGCCGGTCGCATCAGCGGGTGATAAACGTTGCGGTTGAAGATATAGACCAGCAGCGCCATGGCGAAACCGCCGCAGCCGAAGGCCGTGCCGATCACCACATCCAGCACCACCCAGGTACCGATGGGGTAACCGTTGCTCATGTTCGAAACGTCGCCCATCCCAAACAGAAAGCGGCGCACAATGAAATAAGCCGCGATCAGCAGCAAGAAACCGAGAATCAGAAACGGCTTGGTGACGACTTTACCGCCGAGCGGCCGATGGGTGATCGCCGTCATGATGGCCGCTCCTCGTCGTCTTTTTTCCGTTCTTCGTCGCCCTTGGCGTTGCGCCGGGCCAGCACCACCAGACCGCCGAGCAAAGCCAACGGCGCGATCATGCCCTTGTAGAGCGTGTGCTGCATCCCTTCGGAAACGGCGGCGAAGGAGTGATCGGGCAGCTTGGGCAGCCCCAGCTTTTCATGGGGCACGCCGGTCAGATAGCGCACCTGGGTGCCGCCGGATTCCTTCTCGCCGTAGATGTGCGGCTGATACTCGCCGGCCGGCGCCACCTGGCCGGACCGATCGCCGCCCAGCTTACCGCGCGGGAACTCGTACAGATCTCCGGGCTTGAGGGCCATGCGCTGCTCCGCTTCCCGCTGCAACTCCTCGACCAACCCGAACAGCGAAGCGCCGGTCGGGCACACGTCGCAGCAGGCCGGGATCTTGCCCTGCTTCTGCAAGTGGTTGCAGAACTGACACTTGGCAATCCGGCCGAGCGGTTCGTCGAATTGATACTGGGGCACGTTGAACGGACAACCGTAGACGCAATAGCGGCAACCGATGCAGGCATCCGGGTTGTGGGTGACGATACCGGTGACCGGGTCCTTTTGCATCGCGCTGACCGGGCAGACCGAGATGCAGGACGGATCGACGCAGTGCAGGCAGTGGCGTTTGACGAAGGCATAACCGTCGACCTCGCGGTCCTTCTGGGTCATGGCGCCGTTCTGGTAAACGCGGATCACGTTCAAGGTCTTGCCGGAAATGTCTTCCGCGGTATCCCAGGTCCCTTCGTTCCAAGCGGCCAGGCTTTGCGGTTGCTCGACCGGCATGCCGTTGGCGTCCTTGCAGGCGGCGACGCAGGCTTTACAGCCGATGCACTGGGTCGAGTCGTACAGCATCCCGACCGCCTTGGGCGGCAGGGTCTTCGGTTCGCGCCGGTCGAAAGCCGCGGCCCCGGCGACCGGCACGGCGGCGGCGGTGGTGACGGCGCCGATGGCGCCCCGCAGAAACTGACGACGGTTGATAGCCATGACGCGCCCTCCTACTGCCGCGGGGTATCGTGATCGGAGTCGGCGGGTTCATCCTTTTTGTCCATGCCGCGCAGGGCCATCGCGCCCGCGCCTATCCCCAGTCCGACGACGCCGGCCACGACCGCCGCCGCCGCCGGGCTGACGCCCTCACCCTTGGGGGAGTTCACCGCCGGAAAGGCGGTCGGCGGCGTGAAGGTCTTGACTTTGGCCAGCGCATGGAGCGGCTTGGTGAACCCCACCCCCTCCTCGGTGCAGCCGAAGCAGGGATGGCCGATGCCGACCGGCCAGTTGCCTTCGCCGACATCGCCGAAGCCGATGGCCGGACAATTGGCGTGGGTCTCCGGTCCCTTGCAGCCCAGCTTGTACAGGCACCAGCCCTGACGGTGGCCGAAATCGCCGTATTCCAGGGCGAAGCGACCGGCATCGAAGTGCGGGCGCCGCTCGCAGTTTTCGTGGATCAGCCGGCCATAGGCAAATTTCGGCCGATTCTTGATGTCCAGCGCCGGCGGCTTGCCGAAGGTCAGCAGGTACAGGACGGTGGACAGGAAGTTGTAGGGATTGGGCGGGCAGCCGGGAAGGTTGATCACGGTTTTGCCGGGCAGCACTTCGTGCACCGGCTTGGCGTGAGTCGGATTGGGATCGCTCGACGGAATGCCGCCCCAGGAGGCGCAGGAGCCGATGGCGATAATCGCCGCCGCGCCTTCGGCCGTTTCCCGAACCGTTTCCAGGATCGGCTTGCCGGCGACCATGCAGTAGACGCCGCCGTCCTTGGTCGGAATCGAGCCGTCCACCACCAACACGAACTTGCCCCAGTTCTCCTTCATCGACTTGGCCTTGTACGCCTCGGCCTGATGGCCGGCGCCCGCGCACAACGCCTCGTGGTAGTCGAGGGAGATCATGTCGAGGATCAGGGTTTCCAGCGTCGGATGGTAGGCGCGCAACAGCGACTCGGTGCAGCCGGTGCATTCCTGCGCCGACAGCCAGATGACCGGCGGCCGGGCCGCGGCGGTGGCGGCGGCGGCGATGCGCGGCCCCATCATCGACGATAGCCCCAAGGTTGCGGCGACGCCGGTGCAGTAAGTCAGGAACTGACGGCGGGTCAGTCCGCCGAGTGCGCCCTCGTAGCCGTCGGGATTCTGGACGGCGCGGTCAAGATCGGTCTCGCTGGCAACATTCATCACCCGTTTTCCCCCGCGGATTTGGCCACTTATAAAGTTAGCGGGGAGAAAATCCCACAGGTTGACGATCATCAATTTTTATGAGTTTTTTTGGCCGCCCTCGACAGCGGCCTAACCTAGCAGCGTTGGCCTGATTTCATGGAGAAGCGAGGTGGGATGGCTTACGCAAACGGTGCGTCCCGAAAAGCGGGCCACACCGTCCTCCTCCAGCCGGCCGATGATTCGGGACAAGGTTTCATGCCGGGCGCCGATCATGGAGGCGAGGTCGCGCCGCGACAACGGCAACTCCATCACCCGGCTGCCGTCGGTGGCGGTTCGCCCGTGGCGGTTCATCAAGGCCAGCAGCAGGTGGACAAACTTGGTGCGGTTGGAAAGCGTTGCGTTGCGTACCAGCTTGTCGTGCGCGTCGTCCACATCGGTCACCACGCGGCGGAGAAACTGCTGGCCCAAAGCCGGGTTTCTTTCCAGCAAGACCTGGACGGTTCGCCGGTCGATGAAGCAAATCTTGCTCGGCCCCAGCGCTTCGGCGCTGAATCGGCGTTCCTCGTCAAGCAGCACGCCGCGATAGCCCAGAGTTTCCCCGGGGTAGACAAGATGAAGCAGAACCGAATTACCCACCTCGTCGATCTTGCGAATGGCCGCCCCACCCGACACGATGCAATAAATGCCATGGCTGGGTTCGCCTATCGCAAAGATCGACTCGCCGGCATGATATTTGCGGCACTTCTTCGCTTGCGCCAGCAGCTTGAGCTCTTCACCGTTCAGGACGCTCCATTCGTTGTGCTCGCGCGGCAGGCACACAAAGCAGTTGACGCCAGGCATGGTCTTGCGTTGCTCCACATCCGCATCCTCCTTCAACCATTTCGTTTTGGTAGCGTCATGACTTCGTTAGGCCCCGTATTCAGGGATCTTACTGAAACTCATGACTATAATTTAGATTGAACTATAGTTCAGGAATGAGCAAAAGGAGAGCGGACATGTCAAGATTCCCGACGCAGCCCGTGCTGGCGATCGTCATCGCCCTGCTGGTTCTAGGCGGATCGTTATGGGTGATCGACCCCAGCGACGGTCTTTTCTCCCTGTTTCCGGGAGCGTCCGCCAAGGAAAGCTACCGGTACGCCAGCAAGCCGATAGGTTGGAACGGACCCGCCGGGCAATGCGTGGTCTGTCACAACCTGGAAAAAGGCGACTCCTATCGGATTGGCCCCAACCTCTGGGGCATCGTCGGCGCGCCGAAAGCCGGCTCCCGGGGTTTTGGCTATTCCCACGCGCTGGCCACGGCGGGCGGCGTGTGGAACGAGCAGGACCTGGACCGTTATCTCGCCAACCCCAATCAATTTCTGCCCGGCACCAGCAAAACGATTTCCGGCCTGGACCCCCAGGAACGCGACCAAATCATCGCCTTTCTGGCAACGCTGAAGGACTGAGCCGTCCGAATCGCCCGGCCCGCTGTCGTGCAGCGGGTTGCCTGGCATAAATCGCCGGCCGATGGTTTTTCATCTCTGTCTTGAGAACGCTTGTTACACTTACTAATCGGCTGTTGGTTATTTCAATTGATCATCATGGGGAGCGCGCGCATGCAAGTGTTGTCGAAAGTGGTTAGTTGGATGACGTTGGTGCTATTGGCTGCCGGAGGCGTAGCCCACGCCCATACGTCGGGATTGCCACACATGGATCTCTTCACCGGGGTGGAGCACCCATTCAGTGGTCTGGATCACATTCTGGCGATGGTGGCGGTCGGATTGTGGGCGGCGCAACTGGGCGGCCGCGCCCTGTGGCTGGTCCCGCTGACTTTCGTGCTGACCATGGCGGTGGGCGGTGCGCTCGGCTTGCTGGGCCTGCAACTGCCCATGGTGGAACTGGGTATCGCCGGTTCGGTGCTGGTGTTCGGGGTATTGGTGGCGCTGGCTTCGCGCTTGCCCCTGGCGGCCAGCATGGCCTTGGTCGGGCTGTTCGCTTTGTTTCACGGCTACGCCCACGGCACGGAAATGGCGGCGGGGTCCAGCGCATTGTGGTACGGCCTGGGCTTCATGCTGTCCACCGCGGCGCTGCACCTGACCGGCATCGGCGTTGCGCTAACGGCGCGGTCGGGTATTCCGGCGCGACTGCTGCGGGTCGGCGGCGCGGTGATCGCGGCCAGCGGCGTGCTGCTGCTGGCGGCTTGAGCCGCCCCCTTATCCCCCCTCCGCTCCGGGCCGCGCGGGGCGGAGGGGGTTAATTCGCCCGACACCCGTCATGCACGAACTTTCGCTGTGCGAAAGCATCATCGAAACCATCACCGTTCAAACCCGCCGGCAGGGGTTCAGCCGGGTGCGGCGGGTGTGGCTGGAAATCGGCGCGCTGGCCAATATCGAACTGGACGCCTTGCGCTTCGCCTTCGAGATCGCCCGTCGGGACACGGTGGCGGACGCGGCGGAGCTGGACATCGTCACGCTGCCGGGTCAAGCCTATTGCCTGGACTGCGCGCAAGCGGTCACGGTCCATCAGTATTACGATCCCTGCCCGTGCTGCGGCGGTTTTCAGTGGCAACTGACGGGCGGCAACGAAATGCGGATTAAGGAATTGGAGGTCGAGTAAATGTGCAGCACCTGCGGTTGCGGCGAAAGCGAACTGGCCATCCACGCGCACGACCACGCGCACGACCCCCCTCTCGCGCATCCCCACGCCCACGATCATGCGCCAGAAGCCCGGCGGATCACCCTGGAACAGGACATTCTGGCGAAAAACGCCGAATTCGCCACCGGCAACCGGCGCCTGTTCGCGGAACGGGGCGTCTTCGTCCTGAACCTGGTCTCCAGCCCCGGTTCCGGCAAGACCACGCTGCTGGCCCGGACGGTTCAGGCGCTGGGCGCCGAATTTCCGGTTGCGGTGATCGGTGGCGACCAGCAGACCGCCAACGATGCCGAACGCATCCGCGCCGCCGGAGCGCCCGCGCTGCAGATCAACACCGGCAAGGGTTGCCATCTGGACGCCCACGGCATCGGTCACGCCCTGGAACGGCTGCCGCTGCCGGAACATGGGGTGCTGTTCATCGAAAACGTCGGCAACCTGGTCTGCCCGGCGGATTTCGATCTGGGCGAGGCGTGCAAGGTCGTGGTGCTTTCGGTGACCGAGGGCGAGGACAAGCCACTGAAATACCAGAATATGTTCGCCGCCGCCGGCTTGATGCTGCTCAACAAGACCGACCTGCTGCCTCATCTGGATTTCGATGTGGCCCGCTGCCTGGACTACGCCCGGCGAGTCAATCCCAACATTCGAATTCTGCAACTGTCCGCCCGCACCGGCGAAGGCATGGAGGCTTGGTTGGACTGGCTGCGGCGGGGCCAACGGGCGGCGCTGGCGCAACAAGTCAGCCGCTTGGAAGCGGATCTGGCCGCGGCGCGGGCGCGCCTGGCCGAGAGCCCCGCCTGACCCAAATCCCGAACCAGCGCCCGCCGCTGGCGGCGGAGGTGACGCATGACCGCGCCGCAACGCCGCGCCGTCCAGATCAGCGGCCAGGTGCAGGGGGTGGGCTTCCGCCCGTTTGTGTACCGCTTGGCGGTAGCGCGCCGACTGAGCGGCTTCGTCCGCAACGACGGCGCGGGCGTGACCATCGAGATTCAGGGCGACCCCGCCGCGTTGGACGACTTTCTCCGCGCCCTGCGTCAACCCCCACCGCTGGCCCGCATCGACGCGCTCGGCATCAGCGAACTGGCTCCGCATAAGCTGGAACCCGCGTTCGTGATCGCCGCCAGCGACGCCGGCGCGGTCAGCGCCGACATCACCCCGGACACGGCGGTTTGCGACGATTGCCTGGCGGAATTGTTCGATCCCGGCGACCGCCGTTACCGCTATCCCTTCGTCAACTGCACCAACTGCGGTCCCCGCTACACCATTACCGCCGCCCTGCCCTACGACCGCCCCAACACCAGCATGGCCGATTTCGTCCTGTGTCGGGCCTGCGCGCGGGAATACCACGATCCCGGCGACCGTCGCTTTCACGCCCAACCCAACGCCTGTCCGGCCTGCGGCCCTCGCCTGCGCCTGCGCGACGCCGCCGGCGCGCCGGTCGAAACGGATGATGTCATCGCCGCCGCGCTGGAACGACTTCGCGCCGGCAAGATTCTGGCCCTCAAGGGGCTGGGCGGTTTTCACCTGGTCTGCGACGCCCAAAACGTCGCCACCGTGGCCCGCCTGCGCCAGCGCAAGCAGCGCGACGCCAAGCCGTTTGCGGTCATGGTGGCCAACGCTGCCTCGCTGGCGCACTGGGTGGAAGGCGATGAGGCGGACTGGCGGTTGCTGGAATCGCCGCAACGCCCCATCGTGCTGTTGCGCGTTCCTCGCTCTTCGGGAGAGGGATCGGGGGTGAAGGTCGATTTACTGAAGCAACCCCTGCCCGGCATCGCGCCGAGTTTGGCGCATCTGGGCGTCATGCTGCCCTACACGCCACTGCATTACCTATTGTTCCACGAAGCGGCCGGTCGTCCCGCCGGAACGACCTGGTTGGCACAGCCGCACCCGCTGCTGCTGGTCATGACCAGCGCCAATCCCGGCGGCGAGCCCCTAGTGATCGACGACGACGAGGCGGTGCGGCGGCTGCAAGGTATCGCCGACGGTTTCGTCAGCCATAACCGGGCGATTCTGGCCCGCTGCGAGGACAGCGTGGTGGCCGGCAAGATCTTCATCCGCCGCGCCCGCGGCTACACCCCGCAAGCCATCCGCCTGCCCCAGGCCGGACCTTCGACGCTGGCGCTGGGCGCTTATCTCAAGAACACCCTCTGCCTGACCCGCGACGACCGGGCCTATCTCTCACCCCACATCGGCAGCCTCGACAACGTCGCCACTTGCCGGGCCTTGGAAGAGGCCATGACCCACTTGCGGGACATCCTGCGGATCGTACCGGAGCGAGTCGCCCACGACCTGCATCCGGATTTCCCCAGCAGCCGGCTGGCGGCGACTTACGCGGCGGAACGGGCTCTGCCCTGTATCGCCGTGCAGCACCATCACGCCCACATCGCGGCGGTCGCGGCCGAGCACGGTCTGCGGGAACCGGTGCTGGGGCTGGCGCTGGACGGCGTGGGTCTGGGCGCGGACGGCGGCATCTGGGGCGGAGAACTGCTGCGGGTGGACGGGGCGAACTTCGAACGGCTCGGTCATCTGCGACCACTGCCCCTGCCCGGCGGCGACCAGGCCGCCCGCGAACCGTGGCGACTGGCGGCGGCGGTGCTGCACCTGCTCGGTCGGGACGAGGAGATCGACCGCCGCTTCGGCGTCAAGGCGACAATCATCCGGCACATGCTGGAACAGCGCGTCAATACTCCAGAAACCAGCAGTGCGGGCCGACTGTTCGACGCCGCCGCCGCCCTGCTGGGCGTGCGAGAAGCCAACGACTACGAGGGGCAGGCCGCGATGGAACTGGAGGCGCTGGCGCACCGCCACGGCCCAGGACGACCGTTGGCGGAAGGTTTTCTCCCGCGCGACGACGGCGTGCTGGATCTGCTGCCGCTGCTGGCCGCTCTGGCCGATGGCATGGAAGCAGGCCAGGGCTCGGCCTGCTTCCATGCCACTCTGGCGCTGGCGCTGAGCGAATGGCTGGGTTGGGCGCGCGATCAATCCGGATTGAAACTGGTGGCGCTGGGGGGCGGCTGTTTCCTCAACCGCCTACTGAGCGCGCAACTCCAGACTCGGCTGGAAGCGACCGGCTGGCGGGTATTGACCGCCCGGCAGGCGCCACCCAACGACGGTGGCCTCAGCCTGGGTCAGGCATGGGTGGCCATGCTGGCCGAACCGGATTGATCGCTATCTTGGAAACGAATTGATTTACGGTGAGTGACCCGATTTCCCGGTGAGCTTTTATTATTAATACCAGGTAAGTTTGGAACCTTCACGAATCCACTGACCGGCGGTAAATCGGACAGCACCGTTGAATGTGAAACTGTAATGGAACGCAGTGTAGCACATTTGGTGAAACCATTCATATTTCCATATCTGCCGCATGGAATATGGTTTTCTAGCTACCCTTGACGTAACGATCATAGGCGCTAGTCTCAATGCAGACTCATGGATTCCGGACGCTTCAGACTGGTTCATCCAGACAAGGATAGATGGTCCCATCCTGTATTGAACCGACCAAAATCCACATTGATTTTGATTGAATAAGCAATGAGATCCATCGTGGTTTTCCTGTATGCCACAGCCTTGGATGACCACCGTACCCTGGTTTGAATCGTTATTGAAGGATGGGATTGAAAGTCTATGCAAGCGCGCGGAATATTACAAAATTCAACCATAAATCTTGGGAGGGTATATCCGAATGCCTAAAGCAATCAGCAAAGCAAGCAACATATCTTTTTCAGTCGAGCCAGGATCACCCCATCCCCTGGGAGCGACCGTTGTGGAGAATGGCGTCAATTTCTCCCTGTTCTCCGAACATGCCACCGGCGTTGAACTGCTGTTGTTCGATAATCATGACGATGTCCACCCATTCCAAACCGTGACCCTTGACCCGACCGTCAACAAGACCTTTCATTTCTGGCACGTTTTCGTAAAGAACGCTAAGGCGGGTATTCATTACGCTTTGCGCGTCGATGGCCCGAACGATCCAGGCGCCGGACATCGCTTTGATCGGGAAAAGATACTGATCGAACCGTACTCAAAGGGAAATAATAAGGCACTATGGAAACGCGGCGACGCTTGTAGACCAGGCGATAATCTGACCACTTCCTTACGTAGCGTGGTGATCGACACCAGCGATTACGACTGGGAAGGCGATCAACCACTCAAACGCCCATTGAACCAGACAGTAATATACGAGTTGCACGTTGGCGGTTTTACTCGATCAGCCACTGCCGGAGTCAAACATCCAGGCACTTTCGCCGCTGTTATGGAAAAAATTCCCTACCTAAAAGAACTCGGCGTCACAGCAGTCGAACTGTTGCCGGTTTTCGAATTCGACGATACGGAAACCAGGGAGTTCGAGGGTCAAAAACTCAGTAATTACTGGGGCTACAGCACCATGAGTTATTTTGCCCCACACCCAAGCTATTGCATCAGCCCGGAAGCCGGTAGCCATGTACGGGAATTCCGCGATATGGTCAAGGCACTTCACAGAGCCGGTATTGAAGTCATTCTCGATGTGGTATTCAATCACACCGACGAAGGTAACCACCAAGGGCCGACGTTTTCCTTCAAAGGCATCGACAACAGCAACTATTACTACCTGTCACCGCTGGACCGACGTTACTACTATGACTACACCGGCTGCGGCAACACCTTCAACTGCAATCATCCCATAGGCGAAAAATTCATCGTCGAATGCCTGAAGTATTGGGTCAAGGAAATGCATGTGGACGGTTTTCGCTTCGACGAAGCCTCAGTGCTGTCCCGCGGCGAGGATGGAGCACCGATGCAGTATCCACCCGTGTTGTGGCAGATTGAATTAGATGAAGATCTGATTGATGCTAAAGTCATTGCCGAGGCTTGGGATGCCGCTGGGCTGTATCAGATTGGTCATTTTCCCGGCTATCGCTGGGGTGAATGGAACGGTCGTTACCGCGACGATATTCGCCGCTTCGTCAAGGGCGATTCCGGCATCATCGGTACTGTGGCCTCGCGTCTTTCAGGCAGTGCCGATTTATATCAATGGCGCGGTCATTTGCCGGTCAACAGTGTTAATTTTCTGGTCGCCCACGACGGCTTTACTCTCAACGACCTTGTCGCTTATAACGATAAGCACAACTGGGCAAATGGCGAGCATAACAACGACGGCATTAATGAGAATTTGAGCTGGAATTGTGGTGTGGAGGGGGATACGGACGATGCCGGTATCGAGGCCCTGCGTAACCGGCAAATCAAAAATTTCGCAACCCTGTTGATGATGTCCCAAGGCGTGCCGATGATGGTCATGGGCGACGAAGTACGGCGTACCCAAAAAGGCAACAACAACGCCTACTGCCAGGACAATGAGATCAGTTGGTTCGACTGGAATCTGGTTGATAAAAACAAAAACCTGTTTCGGTTTTGGAAAGAACTTATCGCCTTTAGGCTGCGCCATGATACGGCGCACAGGTCCCGTTATTTCACCGGAGCCGTCAACGAGCGTGGATTTACCGATCTCACTTGGCATGGTTGCGAACTTAATGAGCCAAGCTGGGACGATCCCAATGCCCGGGCCCTGGCGGCCACTTCCGGCGGGATGGGCGACGAAGCGGACCTTCACGTTATGATGAACATGTATTGGGAATCGCTGAATTTTGCCATCCCGCCCGCTCCAGGACGTAAATGGTATCGGGTCATCGATACCAGTTTGGAAGCCCCGGATGACATCGTGGTGTCAGGTCAGGAAACCAAGATTACCACCGACCGATATGAGGTAAACGGACGTAGCGTCGTGGTATTGATTTCCAAGTAAGCTGTCGTAATCCCTTCTGCTCTGCGTTTCAGCGGAGACCGATCTCAACTAATGTAGAGGAGGACTGAGTGTGGCAAGACGAAATTATTACGATGGATTGAGTGCGGATTATTCCAAACCGAATCCTGTGCCAGAACCGCTTCGATCACAGTTGATCGAGGATGGGTTGCGTTTTGCGGCCATGAAAGAAACGGCTCTGCCAACGATAGACTCCAATTACCCCGCCGAGCAGATTGAGAAAGAAAATAAGGCGTGGTGGCCAACTCATTGTGAAGCACTGCGCCAAGGGCGTGGCGATATCCTGATCGCCGAGTATCGCGACGATCTCGTTTACTTCTGCCAAGACGGTCCTTATTACGGAGTTAATCAGCAGAAAGTGCGAGAAAAGCACTGGTGGGCCTTGATTGCCCAGCCGGGTGTTACCATGACATGGCCGATCGCGATGTTTCACAGCGAGTTCGTGCATTTCGAGTGGGCCTGTATGGACGATACCACCCATGAAACGATTGCCAAAGGCAGCGTGTGCTGGGTGCGGCGTGGGCATCGCGGTGGCTGTCATTTCAAGAGCGAACAACTCACCTTCTATCGCGATGTCTTCGCCAGCGCTGAACTGCTAAAGCTGATCAAGACCTAAAAATGCTTGGGTGGGATTACCCATATTTTCTCCAGTCTGAGGCCAAGACGGGGAAAAAGGTGTAGTCCCACCATGCCGACCAGACAAAACCAAAGCAAGGAGAACAGCCGATGGCTGAAGAAAATTACGATGCGATTGTAATTGGTAGCGGATTTGGTGGATCCATTGCTGCCTACCGTCTCGCGGAGAAAGGGATTAAAACGCTGGTCCTGGAACGTGGAAAATGGTGGCCGATTACTGAGCAACAGGATACGTTTTGCACTTATCGGAAGCCGGATGGGCGGGCGGCTTGGCTCAGCGATGAAACGGTTATGTTTGAACCCAAGCCGATCAATAAATATGTCGGCCTATTGGAGCGTCATATTGAGGATGGAATTACCGTGTGGTGCGCGGCGGGCGTCGGTGGCGGTTCGCTGGTCTACAACACCGTGCTTTACCAACCGAGCCGCGCCAACTGGAACCGGGTTTTTCCGCTGGAAATCCCTTACGATGAAATGGATACCGTTTATTACCCCCGAGTGCGTAGCGTAATCCAGCCTTCGCCCATTCCGGGCGACGTGCTGGAGTCCGAGCATTATTTGTCAACCCGGATCATGGCGGAACAGGCAGCGTTAGCCGGCATGAAGGTTCGCCGTGCCGACCTGGGTTCGGATTGGGATGTGGTTCGCCAAGAACTGCAAGGTGAAAAAAAACCGGCCGCCATCGCCGGTGAAATCTGGTACGGCATCAACAGTGGCGTTAAACGCAGCCTGGATCATAATTATCTGTCCTTGGCCCAGGACACGGGCTCGGTCGAGATTCTTGCCCTGCATCAGGTGACCGAGATCGCCGAGGAGGGCAAAGGTCGTTATCGAATTACTTGCCAACGGATCAATGAGCAGGGCGAAGCACAAGAAACCAAGACCTTCGTGACCGCCAAGCTGTTCTTGGCGGCCGGCTCCATGGGCACCTCGAAGATGCTGGTACGAGCCAAGGCCACCGGCAAACTACCGGCATTAAACGATTACGTGGGTCAATTCTGGGGCAATAACGGCGACACCTTCGCCACCCGCAAAGTGTCCGCGCGCACCAACGGCGGACAAGGGGGACCAGCCTCGATCATCATTGAGCATCACGACAATCCGATTCTGCCGCAAGCAATCATCGTGTTTCCGGAATGGGATGCCCCCGAGGGCACATTAACGACTCTGGGCATGACCCTGCCCGCCGATTTGGGCGCTTTCCGCTACGACCCCAATACCGATCAGGCGCGTTTATCCTTCCATCTGGATTCGCCCGGTAATCAGAAAATGCTGGAAGCGGTCAATCTGACCTACGCCTTGTTGGACAACAACAATCCCTATGAGATGCCGGTCAAGGGCAGCCTTAATTTTACCGGTCATTACTTCTGCCCGGTCAATGGCTTCCCGGAACCGGGCAGCCAAAGCGTCGCCCATGATAAAACCCAAGCCGGCGCTGGAGTTACGGCGCATCCCTGCGGTGGGGTCGTGTTGGGCAAAGCGTGCGATATGTACGGTCGGGTACAAGGCTACCAAGGGCTTTATGTCGTCGATGCCGCGCTTATACCGGGATGTACGGCGGCCACGAATCCTGCCTTGACCATTGCCGCTGTTGCGGAGCGTTGCATGGAAGACATCGTAGCCAAAGATTTTGACTGAATCGGACTTGTTTCCATCTTTACTTTCGAGGAAAGGTTATTATGGCTAAAGATCCTGTCCGGGGTGTTCTCGGCGAGCCCATCAAGGGAAAAATTGGTGTATTGATCGAGGATCATTTCGATCAGACCGAATTTCGCAAATTTAACACTTTCTTCCCCGAACGGGGTTACCAGGTCGTCTATCTCTCTCATCTATGGGGCAATCCAGAATTAACCTTCGGTTCGAATCCCGACGAGGGTTATGTGGAAGAACATGTCATCGTCGGCACCGAACTCAACGATGTGCAAGCAGCCGATTTTAAAGGCATCATTCTGATCGGCGCCTATGCCACCGATCGCCTGCGTTATGAAACCAATCCCCGTAAGGGACAGCCAAACATGTCGCCAGCCGTGGTGTTTTTACGCAAGGCGGTGGCCACATCGAATCTCAAGATAGGCACCATTTGCCACAGCCTATGGCTATTCTGCGCCGATTCTTCACTGCTCAAAGGCCGCAAGGTGACCTGCGCCCACAACATCATTTGTGACGTGGAAAACGCCGGGGGCGAAGTGATTTTCGACGGTGATCAGACGGCTGAATTGGTGATCGACGGCAACCTGATTTCCGGTAAGCATCCGGCCGTCACCGACCGTTTTATGGAAATCTTCCTGACCGAAATCGAAAAAAACGGTTAGATTTTGGTCTCCACGCCTGATGTTCACCCACCGATCTTGTAGTCACCCACGGTAGAGAGCCCACTTCATGAATAGCATTAATTTCACCTTCTCGGACTTAATTGCCGGTTATGTCACCCGCCATGACAATGCCAGCGACAGTTTTGGCTTGAAAACCTCGGACGGCCGCGAATACACGGTGCATATTGCCGTCAATTGCTATGCGGAACTGGTCCGGAATTTGGGCGAGGCATTCCACGATGCCAGCGGAGCCATGCGCGAGATGCTGACACCCGGCCGGTTTCTGTTCACCTACGGCATTTTTTATCCAGACGGTGCCAACGGCGATTGTCGGTTCGATGTCAAACACATCGTTTTTCTGGGCCGGACCGAGAACGAGTACCTATTCGAAAAACAGGACTGGTGGATTCACCAGATCCGTCAATTGGCCGATTTCTATCTCACCGCTGAATTCGGTGATGGCGATATCGATTATGCCCGGTATCGCACCAATCTGGCGCTTACCGGCGAGAAATTGCGCAGCGGTCGGCAGGAAACCGACACTATTTCCCGACTGGTGTACGGCTTTTCCTCGGCGTTTTTGCTGACCGGGGATGAACGCTATCTGGAAGCCGCGCAAAAAGGCACCAAGTACCTGCGCGACCACTTCCGCTTCAAGGACAAGAGCGAAGATATTTGCTACTGGTATCACGCCGTTGACCTCAACGACGACGGCACCGAGCAAAAAATTTTCGCCTCCGAATTCGGTGACGACTATCACGCCCTTCCCTGTTACGAGCAAATCTACGCCTTGGCCGGACCTACCCAAACTTACCGGGCAACCGGCGACCGGCTGATCATGGACGACATCAAATCCACCATTAACTTATTCAACCGTTTTTACAAGGATAAAAGCGAGAAAGGCGGTTATTACTCGCACATCGACCCCATTACCCTAAGCCCTTACAGCGAGACTCTGGGACACAATCGGGCGCGAAAAAACTGGAATTCGGTCGGCGATCACGCACCCGCCTATTTAATCAACTTGTGGCTGGCGACCGAAGCACCGGAATACGCGGATTTCCTGGAATACACGTTCGATACCATCGCCCGGCGTTTTCCCGATTATGAGGAAAGCGATTTCGTGCAGGAGAAGTTCCACGACGATTGGTCCAAGGACCAGACCTGGGGCTGGCAGCAGAACCGGGCGGTGGTCGGCCATAACCTCAAGATCGCCTGGAATCTGATGCGCATGAACAGCCTGAAGAACAAGGAAGATTATGTGGCCCTGGCGACCAAAATTGCAGGACTGATGCCCAAGGCGGGCGGCGACCCGCAACGTGGCGGCTGGTATGACGTGGTTGAGCGCGTCCTCGGTCCGGGCGAGAAATTCCACCGCTTCGCCTGGCACGATCGCAAAGCCTGGTGGCAGCAGGAGCAAGGCATTCTGGCCTATCTCATTCTGCATGGCGTACTCAAGGAGCCCGAGCATCTGCGCATCGCCCGCGAGTCCTCGGCGTTCTACAACGCCTGGTTTTTGGATACCGACAGCGGCGGGGTGTATTTCAACGTTCTGGCCAACGGCCAACCCTATGCCTTGGGCACCGAGCGCGGCAAAGGCAGCCACTCGATGGCCGGCTATCATTCCTTCGAACTGGCTTATCTATCGGCGGTGTATACCAATTTGCTGATCACCAAGGAGCCGATGGATTTCTACTTCAAACCCATGCCGGGTGGGTTTGCCGACAACATGTTGCGGGTGCAGCCGGACATTCTGCCCAAGGGCAGCATTCATATCAGCGAGGTGTGGGTCAATGGCCATGCCTACGACGACTTCGACGCCGACGCCTTGACGGTGAAACTACCCGAGGGTCATGGCGAAATCACCGTGCGAGTGCGCATTGCCCCAACCGAAGTGGATTTCACCGCCGATCTGGTCGAAGTGGTCGGCGGCATGGCCAAGATCGCCTTGCAAGGCGCGCTCGGACCGCGAGGCATCAGATATCTGGAGGAACAGGTCGAAGCGGCGCGAGCGCGGAACGTCGGTGGTATTCTATTCGACATGGGCAAACTGGATTCCATCAGCAGCGAGGCCCTGCGTTACATCGTGTTCAGCAAGCAGACCTTCGGATCGTCCTTCAAACTCTCCGTGGCCGGTGCTCAAGCGGATGTGAAAAGCGCCATCGAAGCCAGCGAACTCAATGATGAAGTGAGCTGGGTTTAACCTCGCACTTGCTCAAGGCGGGCTCACGGAATGAGGAGCCCGCCTTGCCATCCGCGCCAACCGGCGCGCACCTATTTCTGGGCTTTCGCGATTTCGAGGATTCTTGAGTAACCGTGCGGAAAACCGATGTTGACTTCTCCCATCGCGGGATGATCCATCTCGATAACCACATAGACCACGACCGCAATCAGGGCCGCCAGAAGAGACATCATGATGATATGTGCCCAGACGTTCTCGGTTCCGAAAAGGAAGGTGAAACTGATGGTAATGATGGCTCCAACCACGACTCCAATCCAGATGGCGCTCGGCAATTCTTCATGTGTAGCCTGATAGCGGAGATTACGATATTTTGCCAAGTCATTCAGGTTTGCAAGAATCTGGGTATATAGAATCTGTTCATGTCTGCTGTCGGGAATAATACCGTCGATCAGAGCAAGCAACTGATTCATGGTTGTTATCGGGCCACTGGACAATTGTTCGGCATGTACTGGGTCTTGTTCTTCAACAGCCTGACTGGCGTACTTTAACAGTCCATCCCTCATGGCATCAGATGCTGTCTTGTCTGGATAGGTTACGATATTTTTATACAGGACTATGACGCTACTGCTCTCATTTTCGACATTCGCATTGGCATCATTAAATTGCTCCCACACGACGATAACCACAAACGCCAACAGCACGCCATAAGTGACGCCCAAGGTCGCAAAAACGAAACCGGCTACATCATTGTGAATCTGTCTGATTTTAACCGGCACGAAGCGGTGGACCATGAGAAACCCTATAATTGAAAAAGATATCGCAATAACCACCAATGAAGAGACAGCTAGCCATTGGGGTAATATGAGCAGTTGGGCGGAAAGCGACATAGTGTCTCCAACGAAAGATGAATAAAAATCGTCAACCTCGGATAAAACCGCAGGCTTGTGATTGATGAACTGTCCAAAACGGTTCGTATTTGGTATCACTTGAAGCCAGCGACCAAAATCAATTCAAGTTTAGCTGATGCAACAGAGTATGTTGATGGTATCGATATCAGCGTATGCACATCATCGAGCATCTCATTTTCTCTATCTTGTGTTCCCTACCCCGCCTCATCCATGTCGTGCTTTTGGAGGGTCGTTCAGAATGTGCCTCGCCATTCCCGCGCAAGTAACCGAGTTGGTCGACATCGAGCACGCCGTGGTGGACATGGGCGGCGTGCGCAAGTTGATTTCCATCGCACTGGTGGACGACTTGCAAATCGGCGATTACGTCATCGTCCACGTCGGCTATGCCCTCAACCGCCTGGACCCGGAAGAGGCGGCGGAAACCCTGCGGCTGATCGCCGAATTCTCGGAGGTGGCGAACGATGAAGTACCTGGATGAATTTCGCGACGGTCGGCTGGCGCAAGGCCTGGCTGCCCGTATCCAGCGGGAGATTCAACCGGACCGTCGGTATGCGCTGATGGAATTCTGCGGTGGCCACACCCACGCCATCTGCCGCTATGGTATCGAAGACCTGTTGTCGGCCAAGGTGCGGCTGATTCACGGTCCCGGCTGTCCGGTGTGCGTGCTGCCGGGCGGACGTTTGCAGGCGGCGATCGATCTAGTGGAACGCGAACGGGTGATTCTGTGCAGCTACGGCGATCTGCTGCGCGTGCCCGGCGCCCAGGGCGACACCCTGCTCAAGGCCAAGGCGCGCGGCGCGGACGTGCGGATGGTGTACTCGGTCAGCGATGCGCTGGAGATCGCCCGCGCTCATCCCGACCGGCCGGTGGTGTTCTTCGCCATCGGCTTCGAGACCACTACCCCGCCCACCGCCGTCGTCATCCGGCAAGCCCGGCGCGAGAGGCTGGGCAACTTCAGCGTGTACTGCAATCACGTCCTCACCCCGCCGGCGCTGCGGGCATTGCTGGCCACCCTCCCTCCCCCCTCATTATTCTCCTCCGCCATGATCGAAAAGGGAGAGGAGTCGGAAGAAAAGGGGCACATTGACGGCTTCATCGGCCCCGCTCACGTCAGCACCGTCATCGGCACGCGCGCCTATGATTTTGTCGCCACGGAATACCGCCGGCCGCTGGTCATCGCCGGCTTCGAACCGCTGGACGTGTTGCAGTCGATTCTGATGCTGGTGCGCCAGATCAACGCGGGCGAGGTTCGGGTGGAAAACGAATACACTCGCGCCGTCGGCGCCGAGGGCAACCGCAAGGCGCAACAGTTGATGGAGGAGGTGTTCGAAGTCCGCCCGAGCTTCGAATGGCGTGGCCTGGGCGAATTGCCGGACAGCGCTCTGGCGATCCGGCCGGAGTTCGCCGACTGGGACGCCGAGCGCCGCTTCGCCGTCGCCTCGATTCAGGCCAGCGACCACAAGGCCTGCGCCTGCGCCGAGGTGTTGCGCGGCGTCAAGCGTCCGGAAGAGTGCAAGGTGTTCGCCACCACCTGCACCCCCGATCATCCACTCGGTTCCTGCATGGTCTCGGCCGAAGGCGCCTGCGCGGCGCACTATCACTATGGGCGATTCCGGCAGGCGGTGGCCTCATGAGTTCCCGGCGGGAAGCCTACGCCCGCAAGCTCGATCTCGCCCGGGGTTGCGTCGAAATCGGCCACGGCGGCGGCGGCCGGGCGATGGCGCAGTTGATCGAGGAATTATTTCTGGCCGCGTTCGACAACGACTGGCTGCGCGCCCAGGATGACTGCGCCCGTTTGACCGTTCCGACCGGGCGGCTGGTGATGGCCACCGACAGCCATGTGGTGTCGCCGCTGTTCTTCCCCGGCGGCGACATCGGTTGCCTCTCGGTGCACGGCACGCTCAACGACGTGGCGATGGCCGGCGCGCGACCGCTGTATCTGGCCGCCGGCTTCATTCTGGAGGAAGGCTTCCCGCTGGCCGATTTGCAGCGCATCGTGGAATCGATGGCGCGGGCGGCGCGGGCGGCGGAGGCGCCCATCGTCACCGGCGACACCAAGGTGGTGGAGCGCGGCAAGGGCGACGGGGTATTCATCACCACCACCGGCGTCGGCGTGATTCCGCCCGGTGTGGACATCTCCGCCAGTCGGGCGCGGCCGGGCGACGCGGTTCTGCTCAGCGGCTCGCTGGGCGAGCACGGCATGGCGGTGCTGGCGCAACGGGAGAACCTGAGCTTCGACGCGCCGATCGAGTCGGATACCGCCGCCTTGCACGGTCTGGTGGCGGCGATGGTGGCGGCGGTTCCGGACATTCATTGCCTGCGTGATCCCACTCGCGGCGGCTTGAGCAGCGCCCTGAACGAAATCGCCCGCCAGTCCGACGTCGGGATGCGGCTACGCGAAGCGGCCATTCCGGTGAAGGAACCGGTGCGGGCGCTGTGCGAGTTTCTCGGGCTGGACCCGCTCTACGTCGCCAACGAGGGCAAGCTGCTGGCGATCTGCCCGGCGGAAGCGGCGGAGACCTTGCTGGCGGCGATGCGCGCCCATCCGCTGGGCCGGGAAGCCACCCTGATCGGCGAGGTGGTGGCGGACCCGCACGGCTTCGTGGAGATGGAGACGGTTTTTGGCGGGCGGCGACTGGTGGACTGGCTGAGCGGGGAACAGTTGCCGAGGATTTGTTGAGATCACACTGCACTAATCCGCCCGCTCCACCTTCACCACCTTGATCATGTTGGTGCCGCCGGACACGCCGACCGGCACCCCGGCGGTGAACACCACCCGCTCGCCTTCCCGCACCATGCCCTTGTTGAGCAGAAACTCGGTGGCGGAACTCAGCAGATCGTCCACCGACTGGACGGCGCCCAGTTGCAGCGGCTCCACCCCCCACACCAGCGCCAGCTTGCGCAGGGTGGACGGCTTCGGACTGAAGGCGATCAGCGGCATCAGCGGCCGGAACTTGGTCAGAGCCCAACACGCTCGCCCCACTGTTGGTGAAACTCACCAGGTAACGAGCGCAGACCTTGCCGGCCAGATCGATGGTGGCGAAGTGGACGGCATCCTCGACCGACAGGCAGGCGTTGGACAGCAGCGCCTCCTGGGTGACCACGTTCCGGCGCACCAGGGTCTTGAACACTTCGCTGGTCTCGACGGTCAGCGCGATGTTCTTCATCATCCGCACCGCCTCGACCGGATACTGACCGGCGGCGGTTTCCGCCGACAGCATCACCGCATCGGTCCCGTCGAGAATGGCGTTGGCCACGTCGTTGGCCTCGGCGCGGGTCGGGCGCGGGTTGTTGATCATCGATTCCAGCATCTGGGTGGCGGTGATCACCGGCTTGCCGGCCAGATTGCACTTGTGGATGAGGCTCTTTCTGCATGATCGGCACGTCCTGCGGCGAGGTCTCCACCCCCAGATCGCCGCGCGCCACCATGATCGCGTCGGCCACCGCGATGATGCCGTCGATGTGCCGGAACGCTTCCGGCTTCTCGATCTTGGCGATGATCGGCAGCTTGCGGCCGTGCGCGGTCAGCATCAGCTCGATCAGCTCCTTGACATCGGCGGCCTCGCGTACAAAGGACAGCGCCACGTAATCCAGGCCGTGGTCGTAGGCGAACTGTAAATCGCGCCGGTCCTTTTCCGTGATCGCGGAAATATTCAGCTTGATGTTGGGCAGGTTGACGCCCTTGCGCGGCTTCAGGCGACCACCGTTGACCACGCCGGGTGAATATCTCGTGCCCCTCGACCCGCTCGACGATGCATTCGAACAAGCCGTCGTCGATCAGAATCCGGTCGCCGGCATTGACTTCCTCGTGCAGGCCGCGATGGTCGATGGCCACCTTCTTGACGCCGTCGTGCACGCCGCCGATCAGATCGTCGGTGCTCAGCACCAGCGTCTCGCCGGCACCCACTTCGAGAAATTCTCCGTCCAGTTGGCCAAGACGGATCTTGGGGCCTTGCAGATCCTGAAAGATGGCGACATGCCGATTCAGTTTTTGCGCCGCTTCCCGCACCCGCCGAACGGCCAATTCGTGATCTTCCAAGGAGCCGTGCGAGAAGTTCAGCCGGATCACATCCGCGCCTTCCCGCAGCAGTCGCTCGACCGTCTCCGGATCGCGGGAACTCGGCCCCAGCGTCGCCACAATCTTGGTGAATTTCATGATCTTCGACATATTCGCCGCGCCCCTCGCTGAAAGAGTGGATAAAAGTCAGAACAATCAAATTGTTGTTATTTATAGTCGGGCTCAAGAAGTGTAAAGGACACCACCGGCCGCTCAAAGCGGTTTGCGCGGCGGGCCGGCCATTTCGACTCTTGACGGCAAGTCGCGTCCGGCGGTCTAAACTCACTCCATCCCTGTAGAACCCACACGAGGTTAAGCAATGGCTGAGGTCTTCACTCGTATCCTGCGCATCGAACTGCCCGACTCGCTGCAATGCGATGAATCCGGCAAGAATCCGGCTTTTTCCATCGCCTTCGTCGCCGATGGCCCAATCCCCTTCCCGCAGCTCATTCTGCATACGCCCGAGGGACAACGCCTGATCACGGGCGAGGCGCTGGAGGAAACGGTCGTCGAAGGCGATTACCGGTATGCCGCCAGCATTCCCGCCGGATTGCTATGGCCCAACACCCTGACCGTGCAGGCGGAAGGTTGCCGCAAGGCCGACATCCAGCAGGCCGGCGGCGGCGACTGGATCAAGGAGTTCCGCCAGTTGCAAATCGCGCCGAACGCCAAGGCCCAGCCGGTCATCCGGGTGGCGACCGGACCGGGCGATGCGCCGGTCAAGCTGTACTTCGGCATCCACAAGCACATGCACCAACCCTACTACAACGCCACCGACCGCTTGTACTGGGACGGCGAGAAGGATTCGATCTTCGGGGCGCGCGGCGGCCCCTACACTCATTTCATCCCGACCGCCGTGCGCCAGTACATCGGCGGTGGCCTGCCCCACGCTGGCTTGTCCACCAGTTGGAGCGGCTCGCTGATCGAGCAATTGGACCGCTGCGCCGCCGATGGCTTGTGCGGCGGGCGCTTCGGCGGCTGGAACAACGACTTGCGCGCCGTGGCCCAGGAAAAGACCGAGCTGGGCCACCCACGGGTGGATTTCGTGGCCTTCGGCTTCTTTCACCCGCTGATGGCGCTGACCCCGGCCCGCAATATCGTCAAGCAGGTCGAATGGCATCGCAACATCATCCGTTCCGCGTTTGGCGTCGAGGCGTCCAGCGTGATGTTCCCGCCCGAGACCGCTTTCCACATCCGGATGATTCCGGCGTTGAACCAGGCCGGCATCAGGGCGGTGATTTACGATTCCATCCACCGCTTCCGGGCCTGCCGGGACTATCCCTACGCCGGGATCAACGAAGGCATGTTGCCGCCCAACCCCGCCGAACAGGTCAATCCGCCGGTCAATGACTGGCTGCAACTGCGGAATATCTGGGCGGGATCGAGAATTTCGCCGAGTCTGCTCAAGCCGGAATACGTGCAATACGAAGACCCGGAGGGCCAGATCCACAAGATCATCGCCGTGCCGGCCGAGCGCTATATCGGCAACGAGGACGCCCGCGGCGGTTTCGGGGCGCTGCAATATCCCGACGTGCTGGGGCAGGTTTACAACCAGATCGTCGAAACCGGCGCGTTCGACCCCAAACATCCGCCGTTCTTCCTGCTGCATTCGGACGGCGACAACCACGGCGGCGGCGCCGACAGCTATTACAACCACAACACCGGAGAAATGGTGCGGTGGCTACAGGGCGATCCGCGTTTCGAGCTGAGCACGGTGCATGATTATCTCGACCGCTTCCCGCCCGATCCGGCACGAGCCGTGCACATCGAGCCGGGTTCCTGGGCCGGCGCCGACAACGGCGATCCGCAATTCATGAAGTGGTTCAGCCGCTACGACCAGCCCTATTCGCCCGACCTGAATTCCTGGGCGGTGCTGACCGCGTTCCAGAACGTGGTTCACTCGCTGGAAGACGCCGTTCCCGGCAAGCCGTGGCTGGACGACATCAATTGGCTGATGCTGGCCGCCGAGACCAGTTGCTACTGGTACTGGACCGGGCAGCACGTCTGGGATCAACAAGTCACCAACGCCGCGAACAAGGGTTACGGCATGGTCAAGAGCGAGGTGGACGCCGTGCTGTCCGCGGGCAAGGATCGCACCGGCCCCACCATCTTCGCGCCATGGGTGACGCCGGAAAACCCGGGCGGCAAGCGCTGGGGCCAGGGCTGCCTGCTGGACGCGCCGCGCGAGGGCACCGTGCATACCTTCGTGTACGACATCGCCGGTCTGAAGCGGGTGACGCTGGTATTGCGCGCCGCCACGGGTGAAACCCGTCTGGCGATGACCGACAACGGCCCGTATCCGTCGCAGACCGAGGCGGCCCTCACCGCCAATTACTACACCGCCAAACTGCCGGTCGGCGCCGGCGACCTGCGCTATTACATCGAAGCGGAGGACGGCAAGGGCAACGTCTCGCGTGGGGCGCTGGAGCGGGTGTATTTGGCCTGATTCGTGTCTGGAACCGGAATCCGGGAAAATCCGGATTCCGGTTTGCTTGCGCCTCCATCAAGCCCTTATCCGCTCCACCGGCAATGGTGGGCCGAACGGATAACCCCGCGTCCAAACGTTACCATGCTACCGACACGCAAGGGCTGTCGGTGCTACCCTACCCGCTAAACTCCACCAACCCAACAAACCACGAGGAAAAATGCTCGCCTCCGGGGAGCAAAACCACCATGAAAACCCGTGTTACCTGGCTGGAAGACATGACTTACGTGGCCCAATCACCCAGCGGCCACGCCGTGGTGCTGGACGGCCCGCCGGAACTGGGCGGCCACAATCTCGGACCGCGCCCGATGGAAATGCTGCTGATGGGCATGGGCGGTTGCACCGCGATTGACGCGGTCAACATCCTGCGCAAGGCCCGACAGGACCTGCGCGGCTGCGAGGTGCAAATCGAAGCCGAACGAGCCACCGAGGACCCCAAGGTGTTCACCCAGATCCATGTTCACTTCATCTTCACCGGCGTGAATCTGAGCACCAAACATATCGAACGCGCCATTCACCTGTCGGCGGAGAAATACTGCTCGGCCTCGATCATGCTGGGTAAAACCGCTCAGATTACCCACGCCTTCGAAATCCGCGAAGCCTAAGCGCGCGTTCGCCGCAAACCCCCAATCCCGCCATCGAAGCCTGCTATACTCGCGCGCCTTCCGTAAAGCGCGTCGGCGCGCGAGTCGGCGGGTTTGGCTTTTTCGCCTTTGGGGAGGGGAATTGCGATGACTCCAAAGCCAGTGTCCAGACTGCAATTGCAGGGATTCAACAACCTCACCAAGACGCTCAGCTTCAATATATATGATGTCTGCCACACCTCGACGCCAGAGCAGCAGGAACGCTACATCGCCTATATCGACGATGCGTACAACGCCGAGCGCCTGACTCAGATTCTGAGCGATGTATCCAGGATCATCGGCGCCAACATTCTGAACATCGCCCGGCAGAATTACGACCCGAAGGGCGCCAGCGTCACCATGCTGATTTCCGAGGAGCCGATCGAGTCCGACCGGCTATCCAACACGGAGTCTCCCGGCCCGCTGCCGGAGGCGGTGGTCTGCCATCTGGACAAGAGCCACATCACGGTCCACACCTATCCGGAAAGCCATCCCGACAACGGCATCAGCACCTTCCGGGCCGATATCGACGTAGCGACCTGCGGTCGCATCTCCCCGCTCAAGGCCTTGAACTATCTGATCCACAGCTTCGAGTCCGACATCGTCACCATCGACTATCGGGTGCGGGGCTTTACCCGCGACGTGTCCGGCAAGAAACACTTCATCGACCACCAGATCAACTCGATTCAAAACTACCTCTCCAAAGACACCCGGGAGCGGTATCAGATGATCGATGTGAATGTCTATCAGGAACATATCTTCCACACCAAGATGATCCTGAAGGACTTCGAGTTGAACAATTACCTGTTCAGCGTGGACAAGCAGGACATGCCCCCGCGCGAGCAGGCGGAAATCGAGCGGCGCCTGCGGCGGGAAATGGCGGAAATCTTCTACGGCGAGAACCTGCACAAGGGCTTGCGGATTTAGGGGTGCTTTTCACAGCCCCTCGGGTGCATCTTGAAGAAAGCCCTCTTCCCCAGTCCCTTATACGGGGAGAGAGACGTTTTCAGCAGCCACTTGGCCTCCTTACAGCGTGCCTAGACCCAGTAAGTGGTCTGGGTCATCACCTTGGACACGCCTTGCATCAACGCGCGCACGGGCAGCGGCAAGCGGGCGCCGCCGGCCGCCAGGGCGTCGGCGGCGTGGCGGGCCTCGTCTTCCTTCATCTGCTCCAGAATGGCCTGGCTGGGCCGATCCTCGGCCGGCAGGCGCTCCAGATGCGCATTTAAATGTTGGACCACCTGCTGCTCGGTCTCGGCGACGAACCCCAGACTCCAGCGGTCTCCGGCCTTGCCGGCCAGCGCCCCGATGGTGAAAGCGCCGGCGTAGAATAAGGGGTTGAGCACGCTGGGATGGCTGCCCAGTTCCTTCAGCCGTGCCTCGCACCAGGCCAGATGGTCGTTTTCCTCGCCGGAGGCCCGCTCCATGCGGCCACGCACCGCATCCAGTCGCGCGGTCAGCGCCTGTCCCTGATAGAGCGCCTGGGCGCAAACCTCGCCGGTATGGTTGACCCGCATCAGCCGTCCGGCCCGCTTGCGCGCCTCGGGCGGCAACTCGGCGGGTGGCGCGGCGGCGGCCGGATTGGCGCGGCCGGTCGTCGTCGGCTTGCCGAATACGGTGCGGAGCGCCTGATCCAGGGTAACGAGCAGGGCGTCAACAGGGGTATAGTAACGAGTCGTCATGGGCTTAAGCCTGGGTTCGGATCGGTGAGGAGTTGAAGTGTCGTATTATCGCTATCATGTCTTTTTTTGCACCAACCTGCGGCCGGACGGATCGCAGTGCTGCCAGCAGTGCGGCGCCCAGGAAGCCCGCGACTACGTCAAGCAACGGGTCAAGCAACTCGGTCCCGGCCATTCCCGACAAGGTCCGCATCAACAGCGCCGGCTGTCTGGACCGCTGCGCCGAAGGGCCGGTCATGGTCGTTTACCCGGAGGCCACCTGGTACAGCTATGTAGACCGCGCCGATCTCGATGAGATCATCGAGCAGCATCTGGTCCACGGCCAGGTGGTGGAGCGGTTGCTCATCTAGCGGCCGCTTGGCGTTTTTTGTGGTTCCCGCCCGCCGGCGGGGGTTGTAGGACGAATACCGCTTGCATACAATGTCCGACTTTCCAAGCGAACACGGACTTTTCGGAGCACGTCACAATACAATGAAAACTTTCAGCGCCAAGCCGGCCGAGGTCAAGCGCGACTGGTACGTGATCGACGCCACGGACAAGGTTCTGGGCCGGCTGTCGACCGAGATCGCGCGCCGCTTGCGGGGCAAGCACAAGCCCGAGTTTACCCCCCACGTCGATACCGGCGACTACATCATCGTGGTCAACGCCGAAAAAGTGCGGGCGACCGGGCGGAAGCGGACCGACAAGATCTATTACCGAACCACCGGTTACGTCGGCAACATCAAGTCCATCTCGATGGACAAGCTGTTGCAACAAGCCCCGGAGCGCGTCATCGAGATCGCCGTCAAGGGGATGTTGCCCAAAAACCCGCTGGGGCGGGCGATGTTCCGCAAATTGAAGGTTTACGCGGGCGCCGAACACCAGCACACCGCCCAGCAGCCCAAGCCCCTGGAACTGGTTGGGTAGCCCGCGGCTGGCGCATTCACTAATGGAAAGGCAAGAATGATCGAAAATCAGCATTACGGCACCGGCCGGCGCAAGACCGCCACGGCGCGGGTTTTCCTGCGACCCGGCAGTGGCAATATCATGGTCAACCAGCGCCCCCTGAACCAATATTTTGGACGCGAGACCTCCTGCATGGTGGCGTACCAGGCGCTGGAAGTCGCCGATCTGAAGGACAAGTTCGATGTCTACGTGACCGTCAAGGGCGGCGGCATCACCGGGCAGGCCGGCGCAATCCGCCACGGCATCACCCGGGCGTTGCTCGAATACGACGAGAGCCTGCGTCCCTCGCTGCGCAAAGCCGGCTTCGTCACCCGCGACGCCCGCGAGGTGGAGCGCAAGAAGGTCGGTCTGCGCAAGGCCCGCCGCGCCACCCAATACTCCAAGCGTTAAGCATCTCCTTGGGGGATCGTCTAACGGCAGGACAGCGGACTCTGACTCCGTCAATCTAGGTTCGAATCCTAGTCCCCCAGCCACCGCCCACCCGCCCGATGTATTTCGGGTGGGTTTTTTATCGCCCGAACAAAAAACAACAATTTGTTGTTAAAATAAAACAGAAACTAAATTTTGTGTTTTTTTTGAAAATATCAGTTGCATTTCTGCTTCAGAATGCGTATAAATTTCCTCAATGATTTGAGAGCACCTCTTTGTTGTGTACATACAACACAAACCTAGGAGTTTAGTCATGAAAAAGTCTGCTATCGCGCTGGCCGTTGCCGCTGCACTGGTTGGCACCTCCGCCCTCGCCGACACCACCCTGTACGGTTCCGCCCGGGTATCCGTCGATTATCATTGATCTCGACACGACCTACAGCGGCCTCAGAAACCCCGTCGATTTCTCACTGCTTCCGATCCTCAAGGGCTTTAGCGCGTGGGATGTGGTCAATAATTCGTCCCGGCTGGGCGTGCGCGGCGAGGAAGACCTCGGCGGCGGCCTGAGCGCCATCTATCAGTATGAATTCGGCGTGGATGTGACCGAAGGCAGCCCAGACTGGAACAGCAATCGGCCGAAGTGGGTGGGTTTGAAAGGCACCAGTTGGGGCGCGGTCACCTTGGGCACCCAGTGGACCCCCTACTACAATGTGCTCGGTGTCGCCGACGTTTTTAACAACTCGGCCAATTCTTTTCTCCAAAGAACCGGTTATCTGGGTAGCGTCTACGGCACCCGCATGGACAACAGCCTGGTGTACACCTCGCCCAACTGGAGCGGCTTCGGTTTCCAGGCCATGCTGGTCATGAATGGCGACTTCACGGATAATGATCCGACCAATCCCGGTGAACTGGCGAGGTGCAACCCCGATAACAAGTTGCCCTGCAATCTTGACAGCGGCATCGACATGTACCAGCTCAACGCCACCTACAAGAACGGTCCGTGGTTCGCGGGTGCGGCCTACATGGCCCTGGATGGCCCGGGCTTCGGCAGATATTTCAGTACCAGCCCGCTGAATCTCACCTCTTTCGGAACGACAAGTCCGTTTCTGGTAGCTGGTCTCGTTGGTCAGCCCGCATACTCTGCTCCAACTTGGGATGGCGATCAGTGGGGTTTAGCCTTTGGCTACAACTCCGGTCCCTTCGCGGTCACCCTGAGCTACGAAGATGGGGATGCTAACACCCTTCACTATGGTAAAACCCGAACTTGTATTTGACCGGCGCCTACACCTTTGGCAACAACATCATCCGGGGTGGCTACGGCTACACAACCCCCGATAAGGGCTCAGTTCTTCTCTACACACGGAGTCCGGATGGTCTTTTAGTGCCATCAGGGGATAGGTTGAATCAAGACGATATCAACACCTTCCTTCTGGGTTACCAGTACAACTTCAGCAAGCGAACCCGCGTGTGGGTTGAATACATCAACAGCGATATCGACAGCGATTTGGTCGGCACCGCGCAAACCGTCTCCGTCGGCACCCGCGTGGATTTCTGATCCCCGCTGCTGATTGGTTCCAACGAAACGGACGCCTAAGGGCGTCCGTTTTCATTTCCCGGCTCAGAATGATACCTGCCTGGACTAATCGTTGCGCCGATACCAATAAGTTGTATTTTTTATAAAAAACCAGTTGCGTTTTTACCGCAATCATTATATAAATAGCCCTGAAAGCAGTTTTAAGATTGCTTTCCAATCAAGCCAACCTATTGATTGGAAAGCAAATTTTGAAATATAGATCAATATCTAGACAATTCGAGGATCATGCCATGAAAAAGTCCATTCTTGCCTTGGCTGTTGCTGGCGCTCTGGCTATTCCGTTCGCGGCGCAGGCCGATACCATCCTGTACGGCTCGGCGCGGGTGTCGGTGGATTACAACGACGAGCTTAACCTCATCCAAATTCCCCCCATAGATTCTGATGGTACTTGGGATGTCGTCAACAACTCCTCGCGCCTCGGCGTGCTGGGCTCCGAGGATTTGGGCGGTGGTCTGAGCGCCGTTTACCGCTACGAATTCGGTGTCGATATGACCGAAGGCGGCAACTGGGATAGCAACCGGCCCAAATACGTCGGGCTCAAGGGTGGTTTCGGCACCCTGACTCTCGGTACCCAAGACACCCCCTATTACAACGTCGCCGGCATTACCGATATTTTCAATAGCAGCAAAACCTTCCTCTTTACACAGTGGCTGGGGGGCGGATTTTCGTTCAGCGGCAATCGCAGCCAAGCGGATGCAGATCTCATTCGGCGGCCGAACAGCGTTTATTATTCCACGCCCGACTTCAACGGTTTCAGCGGACAAGCGATGCTGGTCATGGATGGCCCCAGCGAACTCGTTTCGAACAATATTGATATCTGGAACCTCGCCGCCCTTTACAACAACGGGCCGTTCTTCGCCGGTCTCAGCTACGTCAAATTGGAAGGCAAGAAAAATATCCCCCTCGATCCCGTAACCCTTCCAGGTTTCACCGTGGGTCTTGACACATCAAACTGGGTTTTGGGTTTGGGCTACAACTCGGGACCATTCGGCTTAGGCTTCATCTACGAGCAGGGCAGTCTCTACTTTCTTAACTTGCCCACCCAGATTAAGGATCCATTGGGAGCCCAATTCTTTCCCGGCGACGACGCCACCAACTGGTATCTGACCGGCCAGTACGTCTTCGGCAACAACACCGTGCGCGCCGCCTACGGCCAAGTGGACACCGGGGTCGACGGCGACGATAAAATCGACAATTACATCGTGGGCTACCAGTACAACTTCAGCAAGCGGACTTCGATCTGGGTGGAGTACATCGGTCGCAGCGCCAAGCTTTACAATGTCCCGGGCGACTCCACCACCACACAGACTCTAGGCGATCAGAACGCCGTCTCGATCGGCACCCGGGTGGACTTCTAATACATAGCCTGGGAAAACAGGCGTAAGGGCGAGCGGGCGCCGCCGAAAGGCGGCGCCCGTTTTTTTCACATTACATCTATTGTTGAGATAACAACTTATCGTAGTCCGCATGTGACCCTACCCAGAACCATACGATACCCTTTGCATCCTTCCGACCCAGCGCACGATAATCTTTGCCGATACGCACCGAGTAGATTGGGAGAATCGTGTGAACGGGTTTAAAGCGCAAACCTGGATGTTCCGGATCGCGTTGAAATCTCCGATAAGTCTCCCGCGCCTGATCCCGCACTGGATGAGGCAGGCTTGCCAGGGCCTTGCGAAACTGCTCGGTAGTGCGCGACTTCACAAGGCATCGACATCCAATGGCTGCGTTTTCCCCGCTCGATCTTCCGACATTGCCTCGGCAGCCAGCCGAGCCAAGGCGTCTTGAGAATTGGCAAATGCCTTCCGCCACCGCTCTTCATCTTCAATTTCTTCAAGAATCAGAGTGGCAAAAGCATCCTGCTCATGTTCGGAGAGAGTTTTCACTTTCGCCATGGCGCGTTCAAGTAGTTCAGTCATGAATGGTTTCTCCCATCAGAAAAAATGGTCTTATCATTCATAGTCCTTTAAATTTCAATCACCCGCACCCCATCCAGCGTTCCCAACAACAGCACATCCGCCGGCCGGAGCGCGAACAACCCTACCGTGACAATACCGGCGATATTGTTCAGTTCAGCTTCCAGTTTGGCCGGCTCCAGGATTTGCAGGTTGTAGACATCGAGGATCAGATTGCCGTTGTCGGTGATGAAGTTTTCCCGCAACACCGGCTGTCCGCCCCGCTTCAACAGTTCGCGCCCGACATGGCTGCGCGCCATCGGAATCACCTCGACCGGCAACGGAAACGTCCCCAACACGTCCACCAGCTTGGACTGATCGGCAATACAAATAAATTTCTCACTGGCGGCCGCCGCGATCTTCTCGCGGGTCAGCGCCCCGCCGCCGCCTTTGATAAGCTGCAACTGGCGGTTGGCTTCGTCGGCGCCGTCCACATACAAGGGCAAGGGTCCGACGGCGTTCAGATCCAGCACCGGAATCTTGCAAGCTTTCAATCTTTGCGCGGTCGCCTCGGAACTCGATACCGCGCCCTCGATTCGGTGCTTGATGCGCGCCAGGGCCTCAATAAAATAATTGACCGTCGAACCGGTGCCGACGCCCACGACCGTATTATCCTCGACATACTCCAACGCCGCCTCGGCGGCTCGCCTTTTCATGTCATCGCTGGACATGGAATATTCTCCTCTGAGTCCTGATCGCCAATATGCACGACTACATCAAAAAGATTCTCACCGCCCGCGTCTACGACGTCGCCATCGAATCGCCGCTCGATGTCATGAACCGGCTATCGCGACGGCTGAACAACCGGGTGCTGCTCAAACGCGAAGACCTGCAACCGGTGTTTTCCTTCAAGCTGCGCGGCGCCTACAACAAGATCGCCCACCTGCCGCGCGAGGTCCTGGACAAGGGCATCATCTGCGCATCGGCTGGCAATCATGCCCAAGGCGTCGCCCTGGCCGCCCAGCGGCTCGGCGTCAAGGCCACCATCGTCATGCCGCGCACCACGCCCGCCATCAAAGTGCAGGCGGTGCGTGACCGTGGCGGCAAAACTGTTCTGTTCGGCGATACCTACGACGAAGCCTACCAGCACGCCCGGCAATTGGAAGCGGACAAGGGTTTAACCTTCATCCATCCCTACGACGACCCGGACGTGATCGCCGGCCAGGGCACCATCGGCATGGAAATCCTGCGCCAGCATCCCGACCCGATTGACGCGATCTTCATCGCGGTCGGTGGCGGCGGTTTGATCGCCGGCGTCGCCGCCTACGTCAAGTTTCTGCGGCCCGAAATCAAAATCATCGGCGTGGAACCGGAAGATGCCGCTTCGATGTACGAGGCGCTCAAGCAGGGCGAACGGGTCACGCTCGACCAAGTCGGGATTTTCGCCGACGGCGTGGCGGTGCGGCAGGTGGGCGAGGAAACTTTCCGGCTGGCACGGGAACTGGTGGACGATGTCCTCGTGGTCTCCACCGACGAAATCTGCGCCGCCACCAAGGATATCTTCGACGACACCCGCTCCATCGCCGAACCAGCCGGAGCGCTGGGCACGGCCGGGTTGAAAAAATATGTGGAACGCACCGGCATCGCCGGGTCCAATCTGATCGCCATCAACTGCGGCGCCAACATCAATTTCGACCGTTTGCGCCATGTCGCCGAGCGGGCCGAACTGGGCGAGCGGCGCGAGGCCCTGCTGGCGGTGACCATCCCGGAACAGCCCGGCAGCTTCCGCAAGTTCTGTCAGGTCATCGGCAAGCGCTCCATCACCGAATTCAACTACCGTTACGCCGACGACCGGCAGGCGCAGGTGTTCGCCGGCGTGCAACTCACCGAAGGTCAGGAGGAAAAGCAGCGAATCATCGAAGCCCTGCGCGAGCACGGTTATCCGGTCACCGACATGAGCGACAACGAGATGGCCAAGCTGCATGTGCGCTACATGGTCGGCGGCCACGCGCCGGGCATCCGCGACGAACTGCTCTACCGCTTCCAGTTCCCCGAACGGCCGGGCGCGCTGCTGAAATTCCTGACCGGCATGGCGCACGACTGGAACATCAGCCTGTTCCACTACCGTAATCACGGTTCCGACCATGGCCGGGTGCTGGTGGGCATCCAGGTCCCGGCCGCCGAACGGTCCAAGTTCCAAACCTTCATCCGCGAACTCGGCTACCCCTTTCATGAGGAGATCGACAATCCCGCCTACCGGCTGTTTCTGGACGGGCGAGCTACAGCCTGCAAGCGACCCGGAAGATTCACGAAGGGGGGCGGCAGACCGATCGCGACGCGCAGTTCAACCACATTGCGGCGACGGCGGCGCGGTATCAGGCGACGGGCGACCCGGTGGTGTCCGTTGATACCAAAAAGAAAGAACTGGTCGGGGACTTCAAGAACGGCGGGCGTGAGTGGCAACCGAAAGGCCGCGCGGAAGCCGTACGCGTCTACGACTTCATCGATCCGCAACTGGGTAAGGTCGCACCTTACGGGGTGTATGACGTGGGCGCCAACCAAGGCTGGGTGAGTGTCGGCATCACGCACGACACGGCGGAATTTGCGGTCGAGAGTATCCGCCGGTGGTGGCGCGAGATGGGCCAGCCACTCTACCCCGCCGCGCGGCGCCTGCTGATCACCGCCGACTGCGGTGGCAGTAACGGCTATCGCGTGCGGCTCTGGAAGGTCGAGTTGCAGCAGCTCGCCGACGAACTGGGGCTGGTGATCCAGGTTTGTCACTCTTAGGTCGGCGGCCGGACTTCCAGGGCCAGAACGAACGCCCACTGCGCCGCGGTCACCGGCAGCACCGACAGGCGGTTGCCCCGGCGCAGCAGGGGAAAATCGCCAAGCGCCTCCTGCTGGCGCTTCAGTTCGGCCAAGGTAATCGAGCGACGCAAGCGGCGGACCAGCCGCACATCCACCCGATACCAGCGAGGCCGGTCCGGCGTGCTGCCGGAATCGTGGTAGGGGCTGGCGGGATCGAAGGCGGTTTCATCGGGATAACCGGCCCGCACCACTTCGACGATCCCCACGATGGCGGGATTTGCCGTGCCGGAGTGATAAAAAAACGCCTGGTCGCCCAAGCGCATGTCATCCCGCAGGAAATTCCGGGCCTGATAGTTACGCACCCCTTCCCAAGGGGTGGTTTGGTCCGGCGCATTTTCCAGATCGGTGACGCCGAACGCTTGCGGCTCGGATTTCAGTAGCCAGTAGCTCATGCCTGACCTTTAGCAGTGGAAAACTCGTAAAGCGCCTGCTCGGTCGCCACGGCATCCAGCGGCACATCCCACGGTTGCCGGACCAGCTCGGCAACCCCTTGAAATTCGTAGCCCAACCCCAGTAGGCGGGGCCTCCGGCCAAGTTCGGTTGCGCCGCGCAGGAAGGCGAAGCTGCGGTCGTAGAAGCCGCCGCCCATGCCAAGACGGGTACCGGCCGAGTCGAAGGCCACCAGCGGCACCAGGACCAGATCCAGATCCGCGGGCTGCAAGCATTCCGCCGGAGCGACCTCGGGTTCGGGGATATTGAATCGGTTGCGGCGCAGCGGCGCCCCAGGCCGGTAGGGCGCGAACTGGAGTAAGCGCGGCGGCACGCCGGTCAGCACCGGCAACAAAACCTGCCCGCCTTCAGCCCAGGCTCGCTCCAGCACCGGCCCCGGGTCCAACTCGCCGTCGCAAGCCCAGTAACCGGCAATCCGAACGGCGCGGGCCAGCGGCCAGGATTCCAGACGGCGGGCGACGGCCAGAGCGGCCCGTTGGCGCGCGGCGGCGGGCAAGCCACGCCGCAGGGCGCGAAGTTGCCGGCGTAGCAATTGCGAGTCGACGATCACGGATTGCGAAACATAAAAAAAGCGACGCAAAAAGCATCGCTGGGTCTAAGGGGGCGCTCTCCACCTGTGCCGTCTCGGGCCTTTGCCCTTGAACCATACGGCTCAAGTGGGGGAACAGAGCGGCATATCAGGCTTTCCGCAACGTGGCGGACATGCACACAACGCCGACGACCGTGCTCCCTGGGTAAAAATATCTAGGATCAAGGGGTTACCCGGCCCATTACTCGAACACCGCAGAGAACGCCCGAACTGAAAAAGTGAACTTGGCTAAAATTATAAACCTTCTGACTCGGCTTTGCTAAGCACAGCGTCAACTTTTTGCAATAAATCGCCCACCTGACGGTCAACCAGCGTATCCGCTTCGACCGACAAACGCTGCTGCCGTAGCAACTCGTTGCTGACATTGAGCGCGGCCATTACCGCAACCGATTCCAGGCTCAGCAGCTTGCTGGTGTGATCGCGAACATCCCGCATCCGTTCGTCGAGATAGCGGGCCGCCTCCAACAGATCGTCGCGCTCGGAGGGCCGGCAGGCAAAGCGATACTCACTGCCCATTAGATGCACGGTGACACCCTCGGTTTCCTGGTTCATGAGGCTTGCTCCAAACCCTTCAAGCGCACGATCATGGCCTCGATGCGGGAACGCGACTGTTCGTTCTGCTCGCGCAGGGCGGTGCATTCCGCCTGCAATGCCTGATTCTGCTCGCGTAAAAAAAGGTTGTCCCCCTTCAAACGCTCGCACAACGTGGCCAGCCGATCCAGCCGTTCGGCGAGGATGGCAAGGCCGGTCGCGGCGGTTTCAGGGATGTTTTCCAGATCGCCCACCTCGGCGGGCACGGTGGTTTCGTACAGTTCGTCGGTTTCCATATAAATACTATAGAGCGGTCATTCCAACCGGGTCAATTTTCCGCCCGCTTTCGGGGTCAAAGCGAGGAATGTTAGGATTGCCCGCCGACGCGTTGCTTCAAGGCGCAGGAGTTCTCCCGATGCTTGCCAGCCATTCACCCATATTCGAACGCCTGACCCGGTTGTTCGATCCCCTCAACCCCGCCGAGTTGCATGGATTGCTGTGCGGCCTGCTATGCGCCGACCCGAATTTGAACTGCGATCGGTGGCTGAGTTGCGTCCACGAAGAGCTGGCCGATGAAGATGAAAACTTCGAACCCGCCGACGATCTGCTGCGGAAGCTGTTCGAATACGGCGCCGCCCAGTTGAGCGACGCCGACTGCGCGGTAACCCCACTGCTGCCCGAAGACGAGGTGCCCCTGCAACAGCGCAGCGACGCGCTCGGCGCCTGGTGTCAGGGCCTGCTGTTTGGCCTGGGCCTGGGGCAAGCGGACCGCCACGGCGCGCTCTCCGCGGAAAGCCGGGAATTTCTGCGCGACGCGGCCGAAATCGCCCGGGTCGGCTTCGAAACCGAAGACGCCACCGAAGCCGATGAAACCGCCTACGCCGAAGTGGTCGAATACCTGCGGGTCGGGCTGCTGATCGTCCAGCAGGACCTGAGCCACCTCTCCGCCCGCCTGCACTGAACCTGGAGCCACCGTCGATGCTCGCCCGCGCCATACCGCCCAGCGTTTTCGCCCGCCGCCGCCATACGCTGATGGAACGCATGGGTCCCGGCTCGGTCGCCGTGCTGCCGGCCGCGCCGTCGGCCCCGCGCAACCGCGATATCCACTATCCCTACCGTCAGGACAGCGATTTTTATTATCTGACCGGTTTTCCCGAACCGGAAGCGATCGCCGTGCTGGCCCCCGGTGGCGAGCAGGAGTTTCTGCTGTTCTGCCGCGAGCGCGACCCGCAAATGGAAATCTGGCACGGTCGCCGCGCCGGACCGCGGGGCGCGGTGGAGCGCTACGGCGCCAACAACGCCCATCCCATCACCCAATTGGACAAGCTGCTGCCGCCCTTGCTGGAAAACCGCGAACGGGTGTTCTACGCCATCGGCTACAACCTGGATTTCGACCGGCAGGTCATGGACTGGATCAACCGGGTCCGCGGCCAGGCCCGCACCGGGGTACGGGCGCCGGTCGCCTTCATCGCCCTCGAACACCTGCTGCACGCCATGCGGCTGCGCAAGGACCCCGAGGAAATGGCGGTGATGCGCGAATCCGCCCGCATCGCCTGCGAAGCGCACCGCCGGGCCATGCGGGCCTGCCGTCCGGGAATGATGGAATACCAGATCGAGGCGGAAATCTTCCACACCTTCCTCGGCAACGGCGCCGGCTGGTCCTATCCGGCCATCGTCGGCGGCGGCGACAATAGCTGCATCCTGCATTACACCGAAAACAACGCCGAACTGCGCGACGGCGACCTGCTGTTGATCGACGCCGGCGCCGAGGTCGACGGCTACGCATCCGACATTACCCGCACCTTTCCGGTCAACGGCCGCTTCTCCGGCGAGCAACGCGCCATTTACGAACTGGTGCTCGCCGCGCAGAAAGCCGCCATCGACCAGGTCCGCCCCGGCCGCCGCTTCAACGAGCCGCACGACGCGGCGGTCCGCGTTCTGACCGAGGGGCTGGTGGCGCTCGGCCTGCTGCACGGCGAAGTGGACGAACTGATCAAGACGGAACAACACAAGGGATTCTACATGCACCGCACCGGCCACTGGCTCGGCATGGACGTCCACGACGTCGGCGACTACAAGACCGGCGACGACTGGCGGGCGTTCGAACCGGGCATGGTCACCACCATCGAGCCCGGACTGTACATCCCCGCCGGCAGCAAGCGCATGGAGGAGAGCTGGGCGCGGCTCGGCGTTCGGCTGGAAACCGAATGTGGACGAGCGCTGGTGGCGAATCGGCATCCGCATCGAGGACGACGTGCTGGTCACCGCCGCCGACCCCGAAGTGCTGACCGAGGCCGCGCCCAAGGAGATCGACGAAATCGAAGCGTGGATGCGGGAGGGCGGATGAGCGACGCGGATTACGATCTGTTGATCATTGGCGGCGGCATGGTCGGCGCCAGCCTGGCCTGCGCGCTGGACGGTCAGGATTTGCGCATCGGCCTGGTCGAGGCCGCGCCGCTGACCGTCAGCGAACACCCCGGCTACGATGACCGCACCCTTGCCCTGGCGCAGGGGACCCGGCGCATCTTCCAGACCCTGGGCCTGTGGGAAACGCTGGCCGCCACCGCCACCCCGATCCGCCAAATCCACATTTCCGAGCGCGGCAGCCCCGGCTTCGCCCATCTCGACTGCCGCGACGAGGGCGTGGAGGCGCTGGGTTACGTGGCCGAGGCCCGGCTGATCGGCGCGGCGCTGCTGGCGAAATTGCCGACCTTGGGCAATGTGGAACTGCTCTGCCCGGCCCGGCTGGAAACCGTCAGGATCGAGCCCGACGCCGCCTGTATCGGCGTCCGTTTTGGCGACGAACGAACGGTGGAGCTGCGGACCCGGTTGCTGGTGGCCGCCGACGGCGCCCGCTCGCCGGTGCGCGAACAACTCGGCATCGCCGCCCTGCGCTGGGAGTATGGCCAGCAGGCGGTGATCGCCAACGTCACCCCGACCCTGCCGCATCGCCACGTTGCCTACGAGCGCTTTACCCCAGACGGGCCGGTGGCGCTGCTGCCGGCGAGCGACGGCCGCTGCGCGGTGGTCTGCACGGTGGACGACGCCGAAGCGGCGGCGGTGCTGGACCTTGACGACGCCGGTTTCATCGCGCTGCTGCACCAACGATTCGGCGACCGGCTGGGGCCGTTTCTCCGCGTCGGCCGCCGGCAGGCGTATCCGCTGTTTCTGCTGAAAGCACGCGAACACGCCCGCCAGCGCGTGGCGATTATCGGCAACGCCGCCCACACCCTGCATCCCATCGCTGGCCAGGGCTTCAACCTCGGCATCCGCGACGTGGCGGCGCTGGCGGAAGTGGTCGCGGACGCCTGTCGGCGCGGCGAGGACATCGGCGATCTTGCCGTGCTCAGCCGCTACGCCGACTGGCGGCGCTGGGATCAGCGACGGACGATTGCATTCACCGACGCGCTGAACCGGCTGTTCGCCAACCCGCTGCCACCGGTGCGGGCCGCCCGCAATCTGGGACTGCTGGCATTTGACCTGCTGCCACCGCTCAAGCATTGGTTCGCCCGACAAACCATGGGGCTGGACGGGCGGGTGCCGAAACTGGCGCGCGGGCTGGCGCTGCCGGCATCACCCTCGGGGGCGACGACCCAATGACGAATCCCGATTACGACCTCATCATCGCCGGCGGCGGCATGGTCGGCTCGACGCTGGCCTGCGCGCTGGGCCACGCCGATCTCAAAATCGCCCTGCTGGAAGGCGCGCCGCTGGAACGCATCCGTCCGGGCGAGGACACCGACTTGCGGGTCTCCGCCATCAATCGCGCCTCGCAGCGCATTTTCGCGGCGGTGGACGCCTGGAGCGGCATGGCCGCCTGGCGGGTCAGTCCCTTCCGCGACATGCGGGTATGGGACGCCGGCGGCTTTGGCCAGATTCATTTCGACAGCGCCACCCTCGGCGAGCCGCTGCTGGGCTGGATCGTCGAAAATCGGGTGATTCAGTACGCCCTCCTGGAGCGGGCGCGGCAACTGCCGGCGGTGGATCTGTTGTGTCCGGCGGCGCTGGAAACCGCCTGGCCCGAGGACGCGGGCGGCTGGCGAGTGCGCTTGACCGACGGGCGCGAATTCACGACGCGGCTGCTGGTCGGCGCGGACGGCGCGCAATCCAGGGTGCGAGAACTGGCGGAAATCGACACCCGCGGCTGGAGCTACGACCAGAAAGCGCTGGTCGCCAATGTGCGCACCGCCGAACCGCACCAGGAAACCGCCTGGCAGCGTTTCCTGCCGACCGGGCCGCTGGCATTCCTGCCGCTGCACGACGGACGCTGCTCCATCGTTTGGTCCACCACGCCGGAACAGGCCGATCAGTTGCTGGCGCTGGACGAGCACGACTTCGGTCAAGCACTGACGGAAGCGTTCGACCGGCGACTGGGCGAGATCGTGCATCTCGGACCGCGCGGCGCTTTCCCCCTGCGCTTGCAGCACGCCCGCGCCTACGTCAAACCCGGCCTGGCCCTGATCGGCGACGCCGCCCATGTGGTCCACCCGCTGGCCGGGCAGGGCGTGAATCTGGGACTGCTGGACGCGGCGACGCTGGCCGAGGTGCTGCTGGACGGCCTGGCCGCCGGCCACGAGGCAGGCGCGCTCAGAGTACTGCGGCGCTACGAACGCTGGCGCAAGAGCGACAACCTGCCGATGCTGGGGATCATGGACGGCTTCAAACGGTTGTTCGGCAATTCGCTGCCACCGGTGCGGCTGCTGCGAAATCTCGGCCTCAACCTGACTGACGCCGCCGGACCGCTGAAAACCCGCATCGCCCGGCGGGCGATGGGGCTGGAGGGCGATCTGCCGAAACTGGCGCGGGCGGCGAGCTGAGTTCCGATGCCCGAACACCCTCTCTGTCGCCTGGACGACCTGGCCGAAGATCAAAGCAAGGGCATCGTGATCAATCCGGCTTCCCGCTATGCCGACATCGTGTTGGTGCGCACGCGGGAGGGCATTTACGCCTACCGCAACCGCTGCCCGCATACCGGCGCGCCGATGGAATGGGAACCCGACCAGTTTCTGGATTGCACCGGCACGGTCATCCAGTGCGGCATCCACGGAGCCCTGTTTCGCATTGAAGACGGTTATTGCGTTTCCGGCCCCTGCGCCCGGCAGTCGCTGCAACCGGTTGCGCTGATCGAGCGGGACGGCTGGCTGATCGCGCTCGATCCCCTGGAACGCGCCGGTGGCTGAACCACCCGTCATCCAGGTCGAGGATCTGCGCAAGCACTACGGTTCGGTGCGGGCCGTGGACGGCATCAGCTTCAACATCGCCCGTGGCGCCACCTGCGCCCTGCTCGGCGGCAACGGCGCCGGCAAGACCACCACCATCGCCATGCTGCTGGGACTGCTGCTGCCGACCAGCGGCCGGATTCGCATCCTCGGCGAAGAGGTGCCGCGCCACCAGCATCGCGTGCTGCCGCGCATGAATTTCTCCTCGCCCTATGTCGATCTGCCGCAACGCTTGACCGTGGCGGAAAATCTGACCGTCTACGCCCGCTTGTACGGTGTGCCCCGCGTGCGTGAGCGGTTGGCGGCGCTGGGGCGGGATTTGGATATCGACGCCTTCTTCCAACGCCCCTACGGCAGTTTGTCCGCCGGCCAGAAAACCCGGGTGGCGCTGGCCAAGGCACTGTTGAACGAACCGGAAATCCTGCTGCTCGACGAACCGACCGCCTCGCTCGACCCCGATACCGCCGACCGGATGCGCGGCATCCTGACCGACTACCAGCGCCGCGGTGGGGCCACCCTGCTGCTGGCCTCGCACAATATGAGCGAAGTGGAACGGCTCTGCGATCAGGTCATCATGCTGCGGACCGGATGCATCGTTGCCAGCGGCGCGCCGCGCGAGTTGATCCATCGCTATGGCCGCAAGGACATGGAGGAAGTGTTTCTCGACATCGCCCGCGGCATTCAAAGCGGCGAGGTGATCGAATGAGCGGCCTGTCCCCGCAACGGATCGGCGCGCTGGCGCTGCGCTACCTCTACCTGCTGCGCCGTTCCTGGATCCGCATCGTCGAACTGGCCTACTGGCCCACCGTGCAGATGATCCTGTGGGGCTTCATCACCCGCTATCTGGCCGGGCACAGCGACGTGCTCGGACAGGCGACGGGACTACTGCTGTCGGGCGTGCTGCTGTGGGATATTCTGTTTCGCAGCCAACTGGGCGTGTCGGTGGTGTTCTTCGAGGAGCTGCACGCCCGCAATCTGGCGCAATTGTTCGTTAGCCCGCTGCGACCGATCGAACTGATCCTGGCGTTGATGTCGATCAGCCTGATTCGCACGCTGGTCGGCGTCGGCGTCGCGGTGGCGCTGGCGCTACCGTTCTACGGCTACAACCTGTTTGCGCTGGGGCCGCCGCTGGCCGGCTTTTTTCTCAATCTGCTGCTGATGGGCTGGACCATCGGCCTGCTGGTCGCCGCCCTGGTGCTGCGCCACGGCATGGGCGCGGAAAGCATCGCCTGGGCGGCGGTCTTCGCTCTGGCGCCGCTGTGCGGAATCTACTACCCCATCGCCACCCTGCCCGGCTGGCTGCAACCGTTGGCCTGGACTTTGCCCGCCAGCCATGTGTTCGAGGGAATGCGGGCGGTGTTGCTGGACCATACATTCCGGTTGGACTATTTCCTGTATGCCCTGCTGCTGAACGCCGGCTATCTCGGTTTGGCGATCAACTTGTTTTTAGCCGCCGTCCGCCAGGCGCGGGAACACGGCTCGCTGTTGCAGTCGGGCGAATAAGCCAGCCGCCCCCGCCCCGCTTCTCACGCCGCTCTCAACGGTGCACCGGCTCAGCGGAACAACCGATCCGCTGGCCGACAAACCCACACCTCTTTCATCTCTTCACACTGCTCCCGTTTCATCCCGCACGGTTATGCGGTTATTTATTGCTTTCCCGCCTTGAATTGCAATTTCCGTTACCTACAATCAACGTTAATTCATGTCTACTACTGATGGTTTGCGGTGGCACCATTAAGGGAAATCCATGATACATGTCGCTCTTGGTTTATGGTTATTACCAATATAATGACAATCCGGGTTCCGACAAAGTCACCCTGGATAACGAACAATAGAAGATGGCAGGGGGAGGAGCAGGGATCCAATGAGCGATAAGAAATCCTTTAAAGTCGCTTTGATCGGAATTCCCGAAAACGAGCGCAATGTTCTGAGAAATATCTTCAAGCTTTCCCTTTACCGTCCTCACGCCTATTCCTTTGCCGCCGCTGGCGAACCGATCCAAATCCTGATGGTCGATGCGGAAAATCCCGACGCAATAGCGGAATGGCGTTCCTTTAAGCCCGCCACACCTAATGAAGGCTCATCCTCTCCCCTAATTAGCGTAATGATTGTCAAAGATCAACTTGCCAATGAATTTCCCTATACCCTGCACCGACCCTTTATCGCGACTCGCGTACTTAGTGTATTGGATCGGGTTGCCAGTCAAATATCAGCCATTCCAGCCGAAGAGCGAATCATTAGCGAACGACCGATGGTTAGCGGAACCCCGGAAAAATTTTTCAAGGCTTTGGTGGTGGACGATAGCAGTACGATCAGAACGCAGGTTGAACTGGAATTAAAGCTGCTTGGGATTCGAACCGACACCGCTGAATCCGGTGAGCAAGCTTTTGAATTGCTCTCCCTAAATGACTACGACATCATTTTTCTGGATGTGATATTGCCCGGAATTGACGGCTATCAGATCTGCAAGACGATCAAGAAGAATAAAGCAAAAAAGAAAACGCCGGTCATTATGCTGACCAGCAAATCATCCCCCTTCGACCGGGTCAGGGGCGCGCTGGCCGGTTGCGACACCTATCTGACCAAACCCGCCAAACAGAATTCCTTTCAGAAGGCAGTCAAGAAATACCTGAAGACTTAAAGCAGGTCGATATTCTATCTACGGGTAATTACAGAAACGGTCCATGCTAGATCAATCATGCTATTATGATTTAGCGAATAAAAAATTAAGGAGATTTCCATGCCGATACGAAAAGTTCTTGTGGTCGATGATTCTCCGACGGATCTGGCGAACATCAAAAGTATTCTCGGCGAGGCGGGTTGTGTCACGGTCACCGCCACCAACGGCAAGGAAGCCATCGAGAAAGCCAAGGCGGAGAAACCCGATCTGATTTTCATGGACATCATCATGCCCGACATGGACGGCTATGCCGCCTGCCGTTCGCTCGGCAATGAAGCGGAAACCAAGGGCATTCCGGTGATCTTCGTGACCAGCAAAAGCCAGAAGGCCGACCGCCTGTGGGCACAGATGCAGGGCGGTAAGGGCTTTATCACCAAACCCTATGCGCCGGACGCCATCACCGATCAACTGAAAGCATTTCTGTAAACTGCCCTGGTCCGATGGAAGCCCCGATGAACAACGACAAGGCTGGCCGGACTCCCCGGCGCTGGCTGGAACCCAGCGCGGCGCTCAACCGCTTCAAACCGCCACCCGGCATCATGGGCGGACTGGCTCCCACCGAGCGCCGGCGCGCACGGTACGGTTTCTGGATCGGCGACATCGGCTTGCTGATCGACCAGGACACCACCAGCGAGGTGCTAGAACGATGGGTGGTTTATCCGCTACCCAACGTATCCTCCTGGTTTCTAGGGTTGATCAACCTACGCGGTAATCTGGTGCCGGTCTTCGACGTGAAACAGTTTCTGCAACTGGACGAAGGCGTTCGGGAAAAACGCTGGCTACTGGTCCTGGATCAAGGCGAGAGGGCGGTAGGCTTTGTTATCGACGGCTTGCCTCAGCCCGCGAGCGCCCGCCAAGCCCTCCCCCGCCTGCCGCCACTGCCCGCGGCGCTGCGACCATATATCGCCGCAGGCTACACCCAAGACGATCAAATCTGGCTTGAATTTGACCATCGGAGCTTCTTCCGAACCCTGGGCGGACAAGTCGCCGGAATATCATGATCCCGGTCCCAAGCGGGCCTGGAACGGTGCGATCTGGAAAATATTTCGGCAGAACAATCGAATAAACCTAAGGGAGGTAGCACGCATGCACACACAAAATGACTCCGCCGCCAACGCTGACACGGCGACAGGCCAGCGCTGGCTGAAGAGTGGATTCGCTCTGGGGCTACTACTGAGCCTGTGCGCGATCGCCCCCTGGAGTTGGGCCGAGGAGGTCGGCGTCACCGACAAAACCATCCGCATCGGCGCCACCATTCCCCTGGACGGGGATTTCAAAGTGTATGGCGTGTCGATGAAGCGCGGGATGGACGCGGCGCTGGTCGACCAGACGGTGCAGAAACGTCAAATCGAGTTCGTGGCGATCAACGACTTTTACAACCCCACCGAAGCGGTAAAAGCCGCCAAGCAATTAATTGAAAAAGGGATTTTTGCAATGGTCAACAGCTTCGGTTCACCGACCACCAAGGCGGTGCTACCGCTGCTGGCCGAGAACAAAGTGCCCGCGATCGGCTTTTACACCGGCGCGGCCTTCATCGGACCGGGCGATGTATTGAACTTCCGCGCCAGCTACGCCAAGGAAGTGGAGAGCGTGGTTGACGCGGCGCTGGCGGCGGGCATCAAACCGACCGAGGTCTGCGCCTACGCCCAGAACGACGCCTACGGAATGGCCGGCGTCCAGGGATTCCGCGCGGCCCTGGCCAAGCAGCCCGGCACCGAACAGATCGTCGCCAAGGTGGACCAGATCCTGAACATGCCGGGGGACAACCCGGAACGCAACAACCTAGGCCCGGTCGGCGTTTATCAGCGTGATACCGTGATCGCGCGGCCCGGCTATCTTTCGTTGAAGAAGTGGGAAGCCGACACCGGCAACCGCTGCCGGCTGGTGGCCACCACTGCGGTTTACGACCCGGCCGCCACGTTCATGGGGTACGCTCGCCTTAAGGGTGAAACCTGGATATTCAGCTCACCATCGCCAGCCGGGGGCGGGCGGCTGGCAATGTCGCTCAAGGAATACGGACTTAGGGACCAGGTGATCGCCACCCAGATCGTGCCAGCAATCGATTCGCCGCTGCCGGTGGTCGCGGAAGCGCGCAAGGCGTTGGGTGGCGAACTGAATTACGAGTCGTTGGAAAGCTACATCGTCGGCAAGCTGTTCCTGGCGATCCTGCGGGCCATCGACGGACCGCTGACCCGGGAAAACTTTCTCAAGGCCGCGCGCCGTAAACCCTACGATATCGGCGGTATCCGGGTGGATTTCACCACCGACAATCAAGGCTCCGATTTCGTCATGATCACCTATCTGCGGGACGGCCAATTCGCGGTTATCACGCCACAAGAACTGGCGGCGCTGTTCGAATAGCAGGTTTACATCGCGCTGACGGGATACAGCGCGAATGGACCCCAAGCGAAAGTCAATGAAGCCGCCAGGCATGAACCGGGGATACACACGCCACGACCCGGTCGGATCTGACGGGATTTGATCACCGAACTGAGGAAAAACTGTCATGGGCGGTCAGAAAATCAATGCGCGTTTGACTCTTACGATCATCGTGCAACTCGTGATCCTGGTATCGATCGGACTCGTCGCCTACTTCGGCATGAATCGCATCGGCAGCGCCGTGAACCAACTTAACCAGTCGGTGAACGAGCAGGTGAACCTGAGCCGACTGGGCTGAAACCTTGCGTGCCGACCTATTGACGACGGCCAACCAAGTAGCCCGAGGCACCAGCACCTGGGCGGAGGCGAACGCCGCGCTACCGGTGGCCAAGACCAAATTCGAAGAAGGATTAAAGGCTTATTTCGACACCTTGAACCCCACCGACAGGGAACGCCTGCAAGATCAGTACAAAGCCAGTCTGGACGGTATCAACGAGATATTCACCGAACTGGAGCGGCTATTCGGCAACCGCGACCGCGGCCAATTGAACCTGTTCGTGAGCAACGACCTCGACGCGCTGGTCGATCCCTTTTTCAATAATCTGCTGACCAGCCTGGATCGAACCCAGGAACGCTCCTCGCAAGACTTGCAAACGGCGCGGAGTACCGGCAATACCTTCACCTGGTTGATCGCGGTGCTCGGGCTGATCGGCATCGGCATCTCCTTCTTCATGGGCACCGCCACCTACCGCGCCATCATCAACCCCTTAAACCAGATGATGGAAACCGTGCAGCAGGTGGGCCAGGGGAACTACGCCGCCCGCACCGGCCTGACCGGCGCCGACGAACTGTCGGAACTGGGCCAATCTTTTGATCGGATGTTGAACGAACGGGTCAACTCGCTGGTGGAAACGGAGCGCGAAAACGAGCAGCTCAACGACTCCGTCATCAATCTGCTGCAAGCGGTGTCCCTGCTCAGCCAGAGAGACCTGACCGTCAATGTGCCGGTCACCGAGGATGTGACTGGGCCGGTGGCGGACGCCTTGAATCTGCTCACCAGCGAAACCGCCACGGTGTTGCGGGGTGTGACCCGCATCTCCGAAGAAGTGGCGACCGCGTCCGACAAGGTGAAAGCACAGTCCGATGCGGTGATCGCCGTGGCCGAAAACGAGCGCCAGGCCGTGGAGCAAACCGCCGCCGACCTGGCCGCCGCGGCTGAAACCATGCAACAGATCGCCCAACTGGCGCAGGAGTGCAACGCCACGGCCGAAACCACCATCAAGACCACTCAGGCGGCGCTGCAGACGGTGACCAACACGGTTAGCGGCATCAACAGCACCCGCGACACCATCCGCGAAACGGAAAAGCGCATCAAGCGGCTGGGCGAACGTTCCCAGGAAATCAGCGGCGTGGTAAACCTGATCAACACCATCGCCGAGCGCACCCACATCCTGGCGCTGAACGCCAGTATGCATGCGGCGTCGGCCGGCGAGGCGGGCCGCGGCTTCGCGGTCGTCGCCGACGAAGTGCAGCGACTGGCCCAAAACGCCCGCGAGGCGACTTCGCAAATCGCTACCCTGGTCAGCAACATCCAGATCGAAACGGCGGACACGGTGAATGCGATGAATACCGCCATCAGCCAGGTGGTGGATGGCAGCCGGCTGGCGGAACAGGCCGGCGAACAAATGCAGCGCACCCAGGAAACCACCACCGAACTGGTGGCTACCGTGCGGCAAATTGCCTCCCGTTCGCAGGAGCAGGCACGGGTCAATAACGAACTCATGGGTCGCGCCGAACAGATTCAAGCCAGCACTCGCCAAACCAGCCAGCAGTTGCTGGAGCAGACGGTGCAAACCACCAATCTGGTGGAATACGCCAAAAACCTGTTGAACTCCGTGCGGGTGTTCCGGCTGCCGGCCTAATGCGGGGCCACACCCATCGCCAAAATGATTGCCGCGGGTTGCTGCTGCTTGCGAGAGGGGTTTAGCGCTAATGCTGGTATCGGAAGAAAGCGTTGCGGCGTTGGAAGCCGAGGTCGCCGAAGCACTCGGCATTCTGGAGGGGTTGCCCGCGGGAAACGACGGCGCCGACCAAGACGGGATCGCCTTGGTGCTCCACCGTTATGCCGGGCAAGTGGAGCGTATCGGTTTGGCGGCCGGCGAGGCCGGCTTCCTGGGACTTCAGGATACCTGCCTGCTGTTTCAGGAAAATCTGATCGGCTCTGAGCGCCCGAGGCCAGGGGCTCAGCGACACCGAACGGGAACGGTTGGAGGAATGGCCGACGCTGGTCATCGGCTATCTGATGTCGCCGAACGACACACAGGCCAGCGATGCCTTGCTCGACCACCTGCAAAACCCGGTTTGGAGTACGCCGCTGCCGGCGGCGGAAGCCGATGTGTTGCGCGACCTGCTGATGCCGGCCGAGTTGGCGGCGGAGCAGGAAGAATCGGGCGAAACGCTGGAATCCTCGACCGAGCCCGCCGAACCCGTCGCCGTTATGGCGGAAGAAACGGAGGCGGAACCTATTCAGGCGGAAACATGCGTTCGCCCTCCCCTCCCGGTGCTCTCCCCCGACAGAGAAGAGGCGTCGGTAACCGACGACTCGGCACCGGTTCCTTCTCCGCTGACAGAGGAGGACTGGGATCGGAAGTCCGAAGGGTTTACGCCCGAAATACTTCCGGTGGAACCACCCGATCCCCCACTCGCGCCACTACCGGCGCTGGCCAGTGAGCCGGCGATTCCGGTCGCCGTGGTGGAGGAACCTCAAACCGATACGGATCATGCCACGACCGCCCCTCCAGCGGCGGAACCGCAACCGGCTATCGAAGCCGCGCCGGAAACTCTCATCGCGACCGTCGAGGAAACGATGTCCGCCACGGCGGCGGAACCCGCGCGGGAAATCCCTGTGGCAACCCCGTTGGAATCGCTTGAGGTTGTGGATGGAACCGTCGAGCAAGAACTTGAACTTCCAGCCACGACCATCAGCGGTGTACAACCGACGACCGCCAGGGAAGATACAGACTCCGCGGCGGCAGAGCTGGAAGCAGCGGCAGAACTGGAAGCCGCGGCAGAGCTGGAAGCAGCGGCAGAGCTGGAAGCAGCGGCAGAGCTGGAAGCAGCGGCAGAGCTGGAAAGTCCGGCAACATCGTTCACGCCAGATGCCGCCCAACAGGAACTATTGGAAATCCTTTGCGAGGAAATCGCGCAGATCGCCGAAGCCACCGCTGAAGCGATGGCCGTGATCTCGGCCGCCGACAGCACGCCCGAAGCCCGCATCGAAGCCTGGTCCGGCTATACCGAATACCTGGAGCGACTGGGAGAAGCCTCGGCCTCCATCAACTTGACGGGACTACAACAAACCTGCGCTTACCTGTACGCCAATCTGCTCGAACTGGCTGCTCAGGATGGCCCACCGCATTCGGAGCAGCAGCGCCTGGTGGAAGCTTGGCCCGCGCTGGCGTTTGACTACCTGCGAGCGCCCGACGACCGCTCGACCTGCGAAGCACTGGCCCGGCATCTGCAAGAGGCTCACTGGCCGCAACCGCTGGCGGCCAGTGACGTGGTCGCGCTGACCGATCTACTGCTTGCGCCGAAGCTGGTGGCCGAGGAAACCGAGGTGGAAGCCCGGCAGCAACAGGCGCAACCCGACGACATATCGCTGGCGCTGCCGGCCGATGTCAACCAGGATTTGCTGGACGGCTTGCTGCAGGAACTGCCCCATCAAGCCGCCGGCTTTTCCGCCGCCATCCAACGGCTGGCCACCGGCGACGGCCAACTCGCCGACGTGGAAGTGGCGCGGCGCATCGCCCATACCTTGAAGGGCGCCGGCAACACTGTCGGGGTGCGCGGCATCGCCACTCTGACCCATCACATGGAAGACATCCTGCAAGCACTCTCCAAGCACGGCGTGCTGCCCAACCGACCGCTGGCCGATACCCTGCTCAACGCCGCCGACTGCCTGGAAACCATGAGCGAGGCGCTGCTGGGCATGAGCGCGCCGCCGCCGCAGGCGCTGACCGTGCTGCAAACCGTGCTGGACTGGGCCAACCGCATCGACCGGGCGGGAGTGCCCGCCAGTGACGAAATCCCGCCCTCGGCGACCGACCAACCGGAACCTCCGCCCTCCGCCACTCAACCACCCGAAACCGCGCCCGCACCGCAGCCCGCCGCTTCGACCGCCGAAACGGCTTTGCGGGTTTCCGCCCATCTCGTGGACAACCTGCTGCGACTGGTGGGCGAAAGCATCATCCTCACCGGCCAGGTCCAGGAGCGGATTCGTAAAGCCATCGATCAAACCCGGGCGGTGACGGCGCAAAACCGGCTGTTCCAGAACCTGGCCGCCGAATTGGAGCAACTGGTTGATGTTCGCAACGTGTCGTCGCCACTATCCAAATCGATGCAGCGCGGCGATTTCGACCCCTTGGAACTGGAGCAGTACAACGAACTAAATACCGTCACCCACCGGTTGGTGGAAGTCGCCATCGACGCCCGCGAGATGAACCGCACCGTGGAGGACAACCTGATACTGCTGGATTCGCTGCTGGTGGACCAGGGCCGTCTGCACCGGGACAGTCAGGAGGCGGTGCTGCGCACTCGCATGGTGCCGATTCAAACCGTGGTGCCCCGCCTGCAGCGCAGCGTGCGCCAAACCTGCCGGCTGGTGGACAAGGAGGCGGAACTGGTGGTGTACGGCGCCGACACCCCCATGGACAGCAACGTGCTTAACAACATCATCGACCCGTTGATGCACATCCTGCGCAACGCGGTCGATCACGGCATCGAACCGCCACGGCAGCGCCAGCACCTGGGCAAGCCCCAAACCGGCCGGATCGAACTGCGTTTCTTGCGTGAGGGCGACAACATCGCCATCCACTGCCGGGACGACGGCGCCGGACTGGATTTGGCGGCGATCCGCCGGACGGCGGAGGAACATGGACTGCTCGCCCCCGACAAACCGCTGGAACCGGACGAGCTGGCCCGACTGATCCTGCTGCCGGGGTTTTCCACCCGCGGCGCGGCCACTCAAACCTCGGGGCGCGGCATCGGCATGGACATGGTCTACAGCCGGCTGCTGGACATGAAAGGCTCACTGCGCATCCAGACCGAAGCCGGCAAGGGCTGCCTGATGGAACTGCGGCTGCCGGTCACCCTGATCTCCACCCACGCGCTGCTGCTGCGCGTGCGGGATCAGATTTATGCCCTCTCCGACCGCGGCATCGAACAAATCCTGTACTCCGGCGCCGGCAAGATACAGACGCTGGGCAAGACAACCACCTACCGACTGGGCAACGACATCCACGAATTCGCTTTGCTGGAGACCCTGCTCAATCTGCCGCACGACCGGCGCGAACGCGAGCGCGACCACGGCGCGGCGCCGGTGCTGCTGGTGCGGGAAGAAACCGGTGGCCTCCGCGCCGTGCTGGTGCAGGAAGTGTTGGACAGCCGCGACCTGGTGGTTAAAAACATGGGCCAGTACATCCCCAAGCTCCCCGGCATCGTGGGCGCCACCATCCTTGGCGACGGTAGCACGGCGCCAGTGCTGGATCTACCCGAACTGCTGCGCGCCCAAACCGCCGGCCAGCGGTTGCCGGCAACTGTCCGACCGGCTGAATCCGCCGTTCCCACCCCCCACCGCCAGATCGTACTGGCGGTGGACGACTCGCTGAGCGCGCGCCGTTCGCTCGCGCAGTTTGTGCAAGATGCCGGCTTCGAGGTGCGCACCGCGCGCGACGGCCTGGAGGCGATCGAAATCATCAACGGCCAGCGTCCAGACCTGGTGCTGGCCGACTTGGAGATGCCGCGCATGAACGGCCTGGAACTGACCGCGCACCTGCGCGCCAACCAGGCCACTCACGCCCTGCCGGTCATTATGATCACCTCGCGCTCCACCGTTAAACACCGGCGCGAGGCCGAGACCGTCGGCGTCAATACTTATCTGACCAAGCCGTTCATGGAAGACGAACTGCTCGAACAGATTCACAGGTTGCTGCACGCATGAACCGGCTTGCTCCAATAACGCTGGCCGAACTGCGGGAAATCCGAATGTTTGCCGGGCTGACCCTGGACGGATACCAGTGGCTGCTACCGCAAACGGAGATTTCTTCGCTGGAGTCGCTCCTGGACATTGACCAGGAGGTGCGGGCGCCGCACGGTATCGGCGCCGTCGGGCTCGGCGGTGAATGGCGGCCGGTGTACTGTCTGTCTGGCGAATTGCGGCTGTTGCCACACATGCCCAACAGCCGCCGGACCTGCGTGTTGCTGGACAACGGCGCCGACCGCTTCGGCCTGGTTTGCGATCAGGTTGAAACGCTCGCCGAAACCCCGCGTCTGCTGGCGTTGCCAGCTTGCATGAAGCAACCGGATTCCCCCATTCAGGCGCTGGCGTTGCTGGATGATGAGCTAGGCTGCGTGACCACTACTGAACATCTGGCGGCCTTGCTTGCCGCGCTCGCGGAGGGTGCCGGTGGCCACTGAAAGCCCGAGGGAAAACACCGCCTGGGTGCTGGCGCTGGATGATCGCCTGCGCGCCGCCGTGAGCGAGCGCGAGCTGATCCATCTGATCGAAACACCGACATTGCTGGAAGTACCGCTGAGCCCGTACTACTGCCGGCAGGCGCTGCTATGGAACGACCGCCTGCTGCCGGCGATGGATTTGGCTGCCTGGCTGCGGGGGCAACCGACGCAACCGGCGCGGAAAATGGCCGGGGTGGTCGCCTACCAGCCGCGGGCGGGCACGGACCCCGAGTACGGCGTGCTGCTCCTGAACGGTATTCCAACGCGGGCGCGCGTCTCTGACACACAAGCTTGCAAGTTGCCCGAACAGCCAACCGGCTGGCGAACCCTGGCTATTTCCTGCTTCCTCCACGCCAATGACCCGGTACCCATCCTGGATCTTCCCCATATCTTCAGCGGCGAGCTGCTGGAGGCACGGTAGCGCCGGCTTCCGCGCGCCCGCAAGGCCACCGGCGCGACCGGCCGGACCGGCGGTCATCCTGGCCGGCCCGATCCGAAGCAGGCGCTTGGACACCCGTCATCAAACCATGAATTTCATAACGACCCCAATAGGTTAGGAGACATCAATGACTCGCTGGAAACTTAACGTTGCCATCATGTTAGCGCTAGGAACCCTCGCCAGCAGCGCTTTTACGCAGACGAACCGTGACCGACTGCTCATTGTCGGTTCGTCCACTGTTTATCCGTTCGCGGAGAAAGTGGGTCAGCAGTTCAGCGAAAATACCGGCATGAAAGCGCCGGAAATCAGATCCACCGGCACCGGCGACGGCATGAAATTGTTCTGCGCGGGGGCTGGCCAGGAAACCCCCGATATCGTTAACGCTTCGCGCCCTATCAAACCCGCCGAGGTGGAGCTATGCGCAAAGAATGGCGTGAATGAAATTATTGAAGTCACCGTTGGTTATGACGCTATCGTCGTCGTAAGCTTGGGCAATGCCCAACCACTTAATTTAACCCGCAAGGAGTTGTTCTTGGCGCTTGCCAAGAATGTTCCAGACCCGAAGGACGAAACACAACTAATTCCCAATCCCTACCAGAATTGGAAAGATATCAACCCCGATTTACCAAACCAAAAGATCAAGGTGTGGGGTCCAGATCAGGCACATGGCACCTACGATTTAATTTTGAGCAATATCATGCTGGCTGGTTGTCGGCAACTGAATTCCATTAAAGCCATGGAGCAAGCCAATCCCGAGAAGTTCACGGCTGTTTGCCAGACGTTTCGGCAAGATGGCGCTTATACCGAGGATGGAAAATTCGAAAAAATTCTGGCGGCCGTAAAAAGCGACCCAAATACCGTGGGCATTCTGAGTTTTTCATACTTGGTTCAGGACACAACTTTACGAGGCGCGGAAATCGACAGCATGTTACCCGCCTACGGTAGTATCGCCCATGGTGTATATCCATTAACCCGACCCCTGCGCTTTTACCTGAAAAAAGCGCATATCGATGTCGTTTCGGGTCTTCGCGAGTTCGTCTCCGAATTTACTTCCGAGCCAGCGTGGGGCACTACTCAAGGTTATCTAGTGAAGTTGGGCATGGTCCCCATGCCACTCAGTGAACGCAGACAAGTAAAATCCGATGTTGAGAAATTAAAGCCATTGTCACGGTAAGGGTTGTGGCACAAACGCGATGGCGCCGATGGCGCAACCCGATCCCTCTCCCTCTTGGCAGGGGGGAGGGAACTGAATGATTGCCGTCGATTCAAGGTTGCCCGACAGTAGCGTCGGTGTGGTACAAGTTCAATCGGCCGTATCGTCCTGCGCCATCGCGGCCACTTCCGGCCGCACGGTGCCGGTTTGCAGCAGTCCGTCCCGCAATTCGCAGGTCGCCGGAAACTCCCAGAACTGACTCAACGTGTCGGGGTTACCGTACTTGAGATTGCTGGTGGCAAGCATCCGGCCCTGCCGGCGGCCATCGCCCTGACCGTAAACCACCGTCACCGAGTTCGATTCCAAGCCGGCATCTGACCAGTCCACCAACAGCAGGCGCGCGTCGCCCCGCTGCCAGCGCCGCACCGCCGGCAACCGCGCCGGCTTGCCGTAACCTGCGAACACCGCGCCGTCGGCCAGCCGGATGCCAAACTGATAAAGCTGCTTTTTCCGGTCAGCGGACGGCCACCCCTCGTACAACGTGGGTCCCAGCCACAGTTCCAAACGATCGTCGTTGATCCAACTGCTGGAAATCGCCGGGGTCCGTCCTGGATCGCGCACCTGCGCCAGCAGTGTGGTCGCCGTCAGCAACAGCAGCTTGACTTCGGTCCGCGCTTGCGGGTCCGGGCCGCCATGAACGACAAAACCGCTTTCCCCGGTGTCCGTGGCCTTGAGCGCCAGCGCGCAACTGCCCAAACCGGCCAACTGCTGCTCCAGCATCGTCACCAGTTCGCCGCCGCGCCCAAGTTGAGGGATCGCGACAAACCGGCCGGCGGCGCTCTCCCGGTCGCAACCAACTATCGCGTCTTCATCCGGCGACTCCTCGGCCAGCGGTGGATTCAGCCAGCCCCGTTGCCGCGGCGCCTGAAAATCGGTTTCGGTTTCCAGGCACCCGCCCCCCAGAGTGTGATAGCTGGCCTCCCGGCGCAGCAGCGGCTGTTCTGGAACCAGTTGATAGCTCGCGCCGATCTCCCAGCGCCAGGCACTGCCGCCGACCCGGTCGAGCGTGATGCGGTTCGGACCGACCGTGACCGCATCTTCACCCACCCCGGAAGCGCCATAGCCGTCGTTGCAAAAAGAGAACAGGCGCCGATAGGCGGTCTTGCCATCCCGACCGACCTGCCTGAGCCAGTAATCCTCGGGATAAGGCCGGCATTGCCGCCCCTCGGCGTCGGCGGGCTGATTGTCGGCGCCCAGCGCGACATGCAGCACGGCCAGCGCCGCGCCGTCGGCGGCCGTGCCGGCATCCAGCGTCTCGACGATCCGGCACGCCGGCCGATCCTGGCAAACCGCGTGCTCGGCCGATGGCGCGTCGCCGGCCGCCGCCATGGAACCGAAACCGGCGGCCAACCCCACCATCCACGGTAACCACCGGAACATCCTGGAAACTGACCTGTTCATCATCGAAATTCGCTCCGAAACCTTCAAATTTCCTCGGATGCGCCACCCAACGCTTCGAGCGCGCTTCGACCCATCGCCGCGTAGACCGGTTCCAGCGCCTCCAGCGGAGTCGTTTCCCCGCGCCAGAACGGAAACGGCCCCAACCGCCGCAACAGCGCGGCGGGTTTGGAAGGGGCCAGCAGCGGACCGGCCGCCGTGTCGGGCAGGGACGGCGGATTCCAGAACGCCAGCGGATCGGCCGGAAGCGGTTCGGGTGACGCCGCCGCTTCGGCGTCTTCGTCGGATACCGCCTCGCCCAACTGCGCCAGCAGCGCCTCCCGCTCCATGCCGCGTAACCGGAACATCAGGAACGGGTCCTGATCGAAGGCTTCGCCGAGCAGGTAGTAGACGGCGGCAATGTGCTTGCAGGGGTTGGAATAGTCCGGGCAGGAACATTCCGTCTTCAAGTCGCCGTACACCCTGGGAAACAGCGACAACCCCTCGGTCTGAAAGACCTCTTCGATGTCCTTGGGCATCTCGCCGGCCAGCAACAGGGCGCCGAAGCGTGCCTCCGCCGCCATGGCCTTGGCCAGCTTGCGCCACTCGGCCGCGCTCAGCGGCTTGAGCTGGATGCTCACCCGGTAGGGGCTGGCCCGCGAACCCTGCACCTTGGCCTTGACCTCGCCGGGGGCGATCTGGATGTCCATCACCTGGCCCTGGCGGGCGTAACTGCGACCTCGCCCCAGCCGGGCGCCGATGTTGAAGCTCTCCAGCACCGCGATCCAGCGCTTGGCCCACCAGCGGCTGGCGAATGCCCCGCGCTGAGTCTGCGCCTTGATGCCGCCATCGACCCGGCGCGGCCGGCTTGGCGGATAATAATCGTAAAATCCCATGCTCAACCCTCCACGGCTTCGGCGCGCAGCCGGAACAAATCCTTCAGCTCGGTGGTGGACATCTCGGTCAACCAGCCCTCGCCGCTGCCCACGATCTTCTCCGCCAGCGACCGTTTGCGCTCGATCAATTCGTCGATGCGTTCCTCCACCGTGCCCAGGCAGACGAATTTATGGACTTCCACCCGCCGGCTCTGGCCGATGCGGAAGGCGCGGTCGGTGGCCTGATTTTCCACCGCCGGATTCCACCAGCGGTCGAAATGGAACACATGGTTGGCGCGGGTCAGGTTCAGGCCGGTGCCGCCGGCCTTGATGGACAGGATAAAGACCGGCGGTCCGGCCGGCTCGTTCTGGAAGCGCTCCACCATGCGGTCGCGCTGGATCTTGGACAGGCCGCCGTGCAGAAACAGCACCTCCCGCGCCAGATGCTCCTGTAAATGCCGCTGCAACAAATGCCCCATCTCGGCGAATTGGGTGAAGATCAGCGTGCGCTCGTCCGCTGCCTGGATTTCCTCCAGCATCTCGGTCAATCGCGCCAGCTTGCCGGACCGCCCCGGCACCGGCGAGTGGTCGGCCAGGAACTGCGCCGGATGGTTGCACACCTGCTTGAGCCGCAGCAGCGTGCTCAGAATCAGGCCGCGCCGGCCCATGGAGTCCTCGATGCCTTCCAGCACGGCTTCCGCCTGTTGCACCACGGCGGCGTACAGGGTCGCCTGTTCGCGGGTCAGGGTGCAGTAGACCTTCATCTCCAGCTTGTCCGGCAAATCCTGGATGATGGCGCGGTCGGTCTTGAGCCGGCGCAGGATGAAAGGGCCGGTCAGCCGCTGCAAGCGCTCCATGGCGGCTTCGTCGCGCTGGACCTGCATCGGAATGAAGAACTCCTGCTTGAAGCGGGTGACGCCACCGAGGAAACCGGGATTGAGAAATTCCTGCACCGACCAGAGATCGCCGATGTTGTTTTCCACCGGCGTGCCGGTCAGGGCGATGCGCCGTTCGGCGCGCAGCGACCGCGCCGCCTTGGCCTGCTTGGTCTGGGCGTTCTTGATGTTCTGGGCCTCGTCCAGAATCACCGCCGCCCATTCCACGGTTTGCAGCAGCGGCAAATCCCGGTGCAACAATCCGTAGCTGGACAGCACCATGGCCTGATCCATGGCCTGGGTCGCGAAGGCGCCGCTTTTCTCGCGGCCGACGCCATGATGGACCATCACCGGCAATTGCGGCGTGAAGCGCCCGGCTTCCTTGTGCCAGTTGCCCACCAGCGAGGTCGGGCAGACCAGCAGCGCCGGCCGGGTTTCGCCGGCTTCCCGCAAGCGCTGCAACAGCGCCAGCGTCTGCACCGTCTTGCCCAGACCCATGTCGTCGGCCAGACAGGCGCCCAGCCCCCAGCGGGTCAGAAACTCCAGCCAGGCGTAGCCGCGTTCCTGGTAGGGCCGCAGTTGCGCGACCAGCCCGTCCGGCGACGGGCAAGGGAGCGATGGAATCGCCCCGCTCCAGCCCGGCCAGCAGTTCGCCGAGCGGCCCGTCGGCGCTGACGCCGCTCACCGTCAAACCCTTGACCGGCTCGGCCCCGAGCGCCAGCCGCAACAACTGGCGGCCGGTCAACGTCGCGCCGCCTTGTCGTTGCAGCGCCAGCGCCGCCTGGATTTCGGCGGCCGACAGTTGCACCCACCGACCGCGCACCCGCACCAGCGGGGCCTTGAGCTTGGCCAGCGCCAGCAGCTCTTGTGGCGTCAGCCCGGTTTCGCCCAGTACGACCCGCCACTCGACATCCAGCACCCGGTCCAGCGTCATGCCGGCCTTTGATTCAAAGCGGGTCTTGGCCTGGACGCCGACCGCCAGTTGGGTCCGGCGCTTGCCAACCCAACTGGCCGGCAGCAGCACGCCGAAACCGTTCTGTTCCAGCAGGGCTGCCTCTTCGCCAAGGAAGCGGAACGCCTCTTCGGCGTCCAGATCGTAGCCGACCGGCGCGGACTGTTTCAGGCTGGTCTCGATGGCTGGACACAGCGCCGCCGCCTGACCCAGCGCCGCCAGCATTCCTTCCCGCGCCTTCGGTCCCAGGGTTTTCAGGCCGGCGCCGGTACCCCGTTTCGGTTTCCAGACCGCCGCCGCGGACACCAGCAAACTGGGGTCTTCCCGCGCCTGTAGCAAATAATGAACCCGCCATTGCGTGTTGGCGTCGGGGAAAAACAGCGCATCGTCATCCTCGGGGTCGCAAGTCGGCTCCTCCAGCCGGAAGCACAGGCGATACGGCGCATTGGCCAAACGCAGCAGCGGACGCTGCCAGTCGCGAATCTGCCCGGCCAGACGCCGCGCTTCGACCGGAGTCCATTGCAGCGTCCCGTCCGGCTGTCGCAAAGCCCGCAACCACTGCCGGTGAAAATTGATGGTCCCGGTTTCGGCGGGCGGCTGGGCGGACGGCGACGCCGCCCGGCGGACCAGATGATCGACGGTCCAGTTCAGAAACGCCCACAGCACCGCGCGGGGCGCGGTTTCCGGGGGAACGCGATCATCGCCAACGGCGCGGGCGGCGGGCGGCATGAGCCGCGCCAGTCGTTCCAGTCGGCCGCCGTCTTCCCCCAGCAGGACCGGCGTCCAGCAGGCCCGACAGCCGTTCGCCTGTTCCACCAGATTGGGCAGTACCTGCTGGCGGTAGACCAGCGCGCCGGCCAGACGCAGCGCCGCGCTCCAATAACGCAGATCGTCCGCCGCCGCCACGCCCGGCGCCAGCATCGACCGGTCCCGAACGGTCGCGAGCAGATCGACGGCATCGGCGGCGGCCAGCGCCAGCGTGGGAATTTTCCAGGACGCCAGGATCGTCGGCTTGCGGGAGGGGGGCGGATCGGCCACCAGCGGCGAGGACGGCAGCGCCGCGCCGCCCCGGCTGGGAAGCCACACCATCCGCTCGCCGGCCATCGGCTTGCCGCCAGCCGGCGCCAGCCCGGCCAGAGCCAGCGCCTCCAGCAAAACCGGTACCGTGGCGCGATAGCGGTAGGCGCCGGCGACGATCCGGCTCCTTGCCGCTGTCTCGGGCGGGGCCGTCTCACCCCACAGATGCAGGCACTCCTGGTAAAACGCAGCGTGCAAAACCAACATGCGCTTTCGATGCTCCGTCAAAATATCCGGTAGAAACCCAATGTGAAAATCTGTAAGAATTATGGCTAAAAATACGCCAAACACTCGCCAGTTACAGCCATCGCCCGCTTTTTTCCATCCAAAGGGGCATCTTCTTCCTGCACGCGAACAAACAATCGTGCCGCATCCACCGCAACCGCGCGGTGATGGAGTCGGGCCAGGCCAAACTCGATTTCGAGGAGCCGGGCCGCCACGCCGACGACACGGAGGCCTGGTTTAACACCAGCAAAGCCCCGCTGATCGACGCCGACGGGTGCATCGATCGGCTGCTGGGCGCTTACGCCGACATCACCGCGCAAAAGCAGGCCGAGGCGCAAATCCGCCAACTGGCCTACTACGATACGCTGACCGGCCGGCTCAACCGTAGGCTGCTACTGGACCGTCTCGGCCAGGCGCTGGCGATGGCGGATCGCGCCGGTCGCGGTCAACCTGTCGGCGCGGCAGATCCCAACGCGCGGCCTGCCGGCCGCCGAAGCGGTGCAGTGGTTGCGACAGCCCATTTGGCGCTTTTGAACAATCTCCGGCGCACTCGGACGGACAGAGCGGCGATTATCCGAGTCCGGCTGAAACCATGGTTTATAATTCCAGGCAGTGCTGGACGGCGCGCTTGCGGCGACCGGAAATTATTTGAACCGTCATTCGGATAACGAGGAAAAATTCATGCGACTGATTCTGTTGGGCGCCCCGGGCGCCGGCAAGGGCACCGTGGCCAAAGCGCTGACGCAGATCGACGGCTCGGTGCAAATCTCCACCGGCGACATCCTGCGCGGCGCGGTGCAGGCCGGCACGGAGTTGGGCAAACAGGCCAACGCCTACATGAAAACCGGCGACCTGGTCCCGGACGCTCTGATCATGGGCATCATGGAAAAGCGCTTGCAGGAACCGGATTGCGCCAAAGGCTTTCTGCTCGACGGTTTCCCGCGCACCATCCCGCAGGCCGAGGCGCTCAAGACGCTGCTGAACAAGCTGGGCATCACGCTGGACGTGGTGGCCAGCATCGAAGTGCCGCGCGAGGAGATCCTCCGGCGCCTGACCACCCGCCGCACCTGCTCCAACACCAGTTGCCAGGCTATCTACAATATCGGGAGCAACCCACCCAAGGTCGCGGGCGTCTGCGACAAGTGCGGCAGCCCGGTGGTGCAGCGCGAAGACGAGACCGACGAGGCCATCGGCAAGCGTCTCGACACCTATTTGGAAAAGACCGCGCCGCTGATTGAGTTCTATCGGCGGGAAGGTCTGTTGTTGACCATCGACTCCCCGCTGGTCGAGGGCCTGGTGGACGCCATCCAGCAGCGAATCGCCGCCGGCGCTTAAGCCCTCTCCTCTTCCATGCCCGCACGACCCGACCCCTGAGCCCCCGCACAGCGGCGACCAGGGGTCGGTGTCCGTTTACCGCCCCGCCATCGGCGCGAACTATGCCGACACCCTGGGCGGGCGGCGGGGTGGGACCAACTCACTAAACTCATCCCCACCGCCGGCCGTCGCGCAACTGTCCGCGCGGGACGCCGAAGCCTTCATTGCGCCCTGGCGGTTCATGCGATCTTCGGCGTGCTGGACCTCTATGGCGACGGACGATTGGAAATCATCACCAAGTCGTCGGATTACGAGTCGACTACTCAGGCCATCCATACGGTCAACGACGCCGGCGTGCTGAAGCGACTCGAATGACCTGTGGGTCCTAGCAAAATTCCGAATCTTTCCGTCCTGGAATTTTCAGTTCTCCTCTCCTCTCCCTGATCCGGCTTCCCCGCCACGTTTCCCCTTGGCGAGGAACCGGGTCGCACGGTCAGGATTCGTCGTCGAGATCGTGGATGATATCGGCCAGGGACCGCCGGGCGGGATCATCGGCTTGACATCCTCGGTCCGGTCGACCCAGACATCGACCACGCAGGGACCGTCATGCGCCAGCGCCCGCTCGATGCCCGCCCGAATCTGGTCCGGGCGACTGATCCGCAGGGTTTCGATGCCAGGAAACACGCGCCCCAGATTGAGGAAATTGGGATTGGGCGTCCGGCATTCCCGGCTCTCGATGCAGGCCGGATCGCAGTCGCTCGTCCGAACCAGACAGGTCTCGTAGTGATGGCCTTGGCTGAACATGTCTTCCCACTGCCGGACCATGCCCAGAAAACCATTATTGAGGATAAACGCCTTGACCGGGACCCGGTTGGCGGCGATGGTGGCCAGTTCCTGGAGATTCATCTGGAAGCTGCCGTCGCCGTCGATGCAGATGACCGTTTTATCCGGCCGGGCATAACAGGCGCCGATGGCGGCCGGCAGACCGAAGCCCATGGTGCCGAGCCCGCCCGAACTGATCCATTGGCGCGGCTCCTGATAGTTGTAGAACAGCGCCGCCCACATCTGATGCTGGCCCACGCCGGTGACCACGATGCCGGTCCGGTTGCTTAAACTGGAAAGCTCCTCGATGAACTGTTGCGGCTTGATAAAGCCACCATCCGACCGATAGCTGGGCGCGAATCGCTGCTTCCAGTCCCGCACCGTGTCCAGCCACTCGGCAACGTCGGCGCCTTCGAGATCGAGGCCGTTGGCGTAGGCGAGAAAATCGCGGGCGTTGGCCCGCAGCGCGTAACCGACCGGGATAGCCTTGTTGATCTCGGTCGCGTCGATATCCACATGCGCGAGATCGATACCCCGGCCGAACTCCCGCACCGCGACCCGATCGTCGAAACGGGCGCCGATGGACAGGATAAAATCCGCCTCTCGCAGAGCCCCGTTCGCGGCGACGGTCCCGTGCATGCCGGGCATGCCCAGGAACAGTGGGTGATCGTGTGGGACCGCGCCCAAGCCCATGAAGGTCAGCGCGACCGGCAGGCGGTATTTTTCCACGAATCGCCGCAGTTCCTGGCCGACCCCGGCACTGACGACCCCACCGCCGGCCATCACCACCGGCCGCCTGGCCTTTCGCAGCGCCGCCAACAGGCGATCGGCGGCGGCCTGATGCATGGAGACGCGCGGGCGATAACCGCGCAGGGGCCTGGCCTGCCGCCGGGCGCTTGACCGACCGACCAGGGCACTCTTGCAGATATCGACCACCACCGGCCCCGGCCGACCACTGCCGGCGACGAAAAAAGCCTGGCGCAGCACACCGGCCAGTTCGGCGGTGTCCTTGACCAGGTAGTTGTGCTTGGTGATGGAGCGGGTGATGCCCACCATGTCCACTTCCTGGAACGCATCCTTGCCCAGCATGGCGCTGGGCACCTGTCCGGTGATGAACACGCAGGGCACCGAATCCTTGTAGGCGTCGGCGATGGGGGTGACCAGATTGGTGGCCCCCGGCCCGGAGGTGACCAACGCAACCCCGGTCCGGCCGCTGGCCCGGGCGTAGCCTTCGGCGGCGTGGCCCGCCCCGCCCTCCTGCCGGAACAGCACGAAGCGGGGCGCTTTCCGCCCCTGCCGCATTCTGAGGTTGAGTTCGACGTGCAGCGGGATGATGGCGCCGCCGGTATGACCGAACAGGTAATCGACGCCGAGTTCGTTCAGCACGTCAATGGCGATTTCGGCGCCGCTTTGCTCGGGCGGCGTTTGCACCTCTGGCTGGGCAAGGGCTTCTTTCAATTCCGACATGACTCTATCTTCCGGGTTGATCCATCACTGGGTTTGCATGGGGTCTGGCGATCAAGGGCTTATTTTGCCAGCAGTCGGCCCCAGCGGACACCATGATCACCCATCCGCCCCGCTCCCCCGCCGAAACATTACCAGATGATCGATGTCCAGCCGGATGCCGATGCGCTGCCCCAGCGCGTGGTTGTGATGGCTGGGCGCCAGACACAGCAGCCGCGCGCCACTGGACAGCTTGAGGGTATACAGGAACTCCGCCCCGCGAAACGCCCGCTCCACCACCTCCGCCCGCAGTGGGCTGGCGTCGTCGTGCACCACATCGTCCGGCCGGACCAGCACCTCCACCTGCTCGCCCGCCGCGCAGCCGGCCGGCGGCGCTCCCCAAAGTTCCCCCAATTCCGTGCTGACCCGCCCCTCGCCGCCCAGCCGGCCGGGTAATAACACGCCCTGCCCGATGAAATCGGCGACGAAGCGGTCGGTCGGCCGGTGGTAGAGGTTGTAGGCGCTGTCCCATTGCAACAGTCGGCCCTGGTGCAACACGCCGATCTCGTCGGCGAAGGCGAACGCCTCGAACTGATCGTGGCTGACCAGCAGGCCACCGGTACTTTCCCGTAGCAGAATGGTCCGCACCTCGCGCGCCAGCCCCTCGCGCAAGGTCACGTCCAGATTGGAGAACGGCTCGTCCAGCAACAGCAGTCGCGGTCGGGGCGCCAGCGCCCGGGCCAGCGCCACCCGTTGCTGCTGGCCGCCGGAAAGCTGGTGCGGATAGCGCCCCGCATACTCTTCCAGCCCGACCAGTTTCAGCAGCTCGGTCACCCGCGCCCGCCGTTCGGCCGCTTTCCAGTCGCGCAGGCCGAAAGCGATGTTGGCGGTAACGCTCAGATGCGGAAACAGCGCCAGATCCTGAAACATCAGGCCGATCCGTCGCCGCTCCGGCGGCAGGGTCCAGTCGGGCCGGCTGAGTTCGACGCCTTCCAGCCGGATGGAGCCGCGTCGCGGCGGCTCGAAGCCGGCGATGGCCCGCAGCAGGGTGGTCTTGCCGCAGCCGCTGGGACCCAGCAGGCAGCCGATGCCGGCGCAGTGCATCCGCAGCGTCAGATCCCGAATCACTTTGCGGGGTGGATAGGCGACATCGAGATCGATCAGTTCGAGAAAGGGCGTCATTGTCCGGGCCTCGCGCGGCCGATGGCGCGGCTGAGCAGGATCACCGGCCCGATGCCAGCCAGCACGATGGCCAGGGCGAAGCTGGCCGAATCCGCCAGCCGCTCGTCCGAAGCCAGCTCGTAGGTCCGCACCGCCAGCGTATTGAAATTGAACGGCCGCAGAATCAGCGTCGCCGGCAGTTCCTTGAGCACGTCCACGAACACCAGCAACAGCGCGGTCAACAAACTGCCGCGCAGAATCGGCACATGCACCCGCCACAGCACCGCCCGCGGCGTCGCGCCCAAGGCGCGGGCGGCATCGTCCATGTTCGGCCGGATGCGGGTCAGCCCCGCTTCCACGCTGTGCAGCGCCACCGGCAGAAAGCGCGCGCAGTAGGCGAACAGCAGCGCGGCCAGCGTCCCGCTCAGCAGCAGCCCGGTGGAAACGCCGAACCAGTCCCGCGCCCAGCCATCCACGCTCCGGTCGATGGCGGCGAACGGCAGCATCACCCCAATGGCGATCACCGTGCCGGGCACCGCGTAGCCCAGGCCGGCGCCGCGCACCGCCAGCCGGACCAGGGGACGGGGTCGCAACCGTTGTCCGTACCCTAGCAGCAGCGCCAGCAGCAAGGCCAGCCCGGCCGCCCCGGCTGCCAGCAGCAGGCTGTTCGCCGTCAGATGCAGGAAGCGCGCATCCAGCACCTGGGGCGCGGTCCGCGCCGCCCAGACCACCAGTACGCCCGCCGGGATCAGAAAGCCGAACAGCAGCGGAATCGAGCAGGCCAGCGCCGCCAGTCCGCGAAGCTGGCCCCGCAACGGCAGACGCGGCGGCCGGTGCTGGCGGGCGCTGGTCGGGTGAAACCGCGCCTGCCGTCGCGACAGCCGCTCCATGACCAGCAGGGCGAAGACAAACAACAGCAGCAGCGTGGCCAGTTGCGCGGCGGCGGTGGCGTCGCCCATCCCGAACCAGACCCGAAAGATGCCGGTGGTGAAGGTGCCGACCCCGAAATACTGCACGGCGCCGTAGTCGGCCAGCGCCTCCATCTGCACCAGCGACACCCCGGCGATCAGCGACGGCCGCGCCAGGGGCAGCGCGACGCCGAAGAAGCGCCGCCACGGACCGGCGCCCAGGCTGCGGCTGACCTCCAGCACCGCCGCCGACTGTTCGAGAAACGCCGCGCGCGCCAGCAGGTAGACATAGGGGTACAGCACCAGCGCCAGCATCGCGATCGCCCCCGGCAGCGAGCGGATTTCGGGAAACCAGTAATCGTGCCGGCTCCAGCCGAAGGTTTCGCGCAGGACGGTTTGCAGCGGGCCGGCGAAATCCAGCAGGCCGGTATAGGTGTAGGCGATGATGTAGGCGGGAACCGCCATCGGCAGCAGCAGCGCCCATTCGAACAGCCGCCGGCCCGGGAACTCGCACACGCCCGTCAGCCACGCGGCCGGCACCCCGATCAACAGCGTGCCGACGCCGACCCCGAGCATCAGCAACACGGAGTCGGCGATGTAACCGGCCAGCACGGTATCGACCAGATGCCGCCACACCGCGCCCGCCGGTTGCAGCGCGGTAACGAACACGGTCAGCACCGGCAGCGCCAGCAACAAAGCGGTTCCGACCACCAGCAGAGTCCAGCGGTCGACCCGCGCGGCCAGCGCCACGAGCCCCTTCGCTTCTCGCGAGGGAGCGTCGGGGTGGGGAGAGGTCCGGGACGGGTCTACTTCCACCCAGCCCGGTCCATCAGGCGCACGGCGGCGGCGTTCAGTTCGCCCAGTTTAGCCACGTTGAGCGTATCGGCCTTGAACTCGCCCCAGGATTCGAGGGTGGCGCTGGGCGGAATGGCCGGATTGACCGGATATTCGTTGTTCACGTCGGCATACCAGCGTTGCGCCGAGTCGCTGGCCAGGAATTCCAGCAGCTTGACCGCGTGATCGCGGTTGCGGGCGTGGGCGGTGACGCCAGCGCCGCTGACGTTGACATGCACGCCGGTGCTCTTGGCGTCGGGCCAGAACACCGCGACCTTGGCCGCCGCCTCCCGTTCCGCCGGGTCTTGCGAGTTCACCATGCCGCCCAGGTAGTAGGTGTTGGCCAGGGTGACATCGCACTCTCCAGCGGCCACGGCCTTGATCTGGTCGCGATCGCCGCCCTTGGGCGGGCGGGCGAAGTTGGCGACCAGGCCCTTGGCCCAGGCTTCGGTTTTGGCTTCGCCGTGATGGGCGATCATCCCCGCCACCAGCGATTGATTGTAAATGCTGTCGGAGGAACGCACGCAGACCTTGTCCCGCCATTTCGACGCGGCCAGATCCTCATAAGTCGAGAGTTCCGCCGGCTTGACCCGGTCCTTGGCGTACACGATCGGCCGGGCACGGACCGATAGTCCGTACCAGTAACCCTCGGGATCGCGATAGGCGGCCGGTATGCGCTTCGCGAGATCTTCGGATTGCACCGCTTGCAGCACACCCGCCTGACGGGCGGCGGCCAACCGGCCGGCATCCGAGGTCAGCAACACATCCGCCGGCGTGTTGGCACCTTCGCTTTGCAGGCGCTGCAACAGCGCCTCTTCCTTGCCGGTCACCAGGTTGACGGCGATGCCGGTCTGTTTGCTGAAAACGTCCAGCAACGGCTTGATCAAGTCTTCCTTGCGCGCCGAATAGATGTTGACCTCCTCGGCCGCCAACGACGGCGATGTCAGCAGGCCGGTCAACAAGCAAAACATGGGGAATAAGATGCTGGGTTTTGACAACTTGGGCATGAACCTCTCCGGGGAATTAGAGGAATGTCGAGAAATCATTTGAACGCGGCTATTCTTTAAATGATAGTTATTCTCATTTGACCTGTAAAGACTTGCCTGTAAATAAAAAATAGTTGATAAAAACACTCGTTGTTTATTTGATTAAATCAGAGTCGGCAACCGGTTTTGCAGACGGAAACCGTCGGTCCCCGTACCGCTCCCAACCCCATGAGTCATTCCTTTTTCCCTTGAAAAATAATGAAGACCCACGGCCAGCGCGACCGGGCCGCCGCCCTGCTCGACGTGGGCCGCACTACCCTGTGGAAATAAAGATGCAGGGCTTTCGCTTCGGATTAAGGACCGTTCGCTTCATCCGTTCGACCCTTCGACAGCCTCAGGGCGAACGGATGAAGCGAAAGTCCTGAATGAAAGAAATTGGTCTTGATGATTGATCCCTGACAAAGAGACGGCTATCGTTAGAAACCGTGCGTGAATTACCTAACGATACTGGAGTCCAGCTTCCTTTTTAGCGATTGATTTTGAATGATTTTTTCGGAAGCATTCAATGCAGCAAAACCCCTGGCCGGGCACGCCGAACAGCGTACCGCATTTCTAAATAACTCCAATCCGGAACCACTGAAGAGGGCGATATGATCCGATCCGTACTGCGGCAATTGTTGATATTGGGCATTGGCGGCATTTTGGCCGGGGCCGCGCAGGCCGCCGGCGATCCCGCCGCCGGTAAATCCAAGTTCGCGACTTGCGCCGGCTGTCATGCCATCCCCGGCTATACCAACGCCTACCCCACCTATCACGTCCCCCGGCTGGGCGGCCAGCACGCCGACTACATCATCATCGCGCTCAAGGCCTACCAGGCCGGCGAGCGCACGCACCCCACCATGCATGCCAACGCTTTTTCGCTCAACGAGCAGGATATGCAGGACATCGCCGCCTATCTGGCCAGCTTCCCCGCCGCCGCCGCGCCCTATCCAACCCAGGGCGACGCCGCCGCCGGCAAGACCAAAAGCGCGACCTGCGTGGCCTGTCACGGCGCGGACGGCAACGGCAACATTCCCATTTATCCCCGGCTGGCCGGCCAGCACGAAGATTATCTGCGTAAGGTGCTGAGCGACTATCAGAGCGGCGCCCGCAATAACGCCGTCATGAGCGGCATGGCCAAACCGCTGTCGCCGCAGGACGTGGCCGACCTCGCCAGCTATTTCGCCAGCCAGCCCAAAGGCTTGGTGACCGTCCAGCAGGAGTGAGCGCCGCCCGACTCGCTCCGGCCAGAACTCCCGCGCCAACCAAAACTCCAGATCGTCGCTGAGCGAATCGGCGCTCCTGACCCTCGTACTTCCGCCGGCACTCGGAACAGGCCCGCTTGCGGGCCTGCCCATCTGAATCCGGCGTGGAAGCCATCACGCCGGCCTGGGCGGCGTACTCCCATTCCAGTTCGGCCAGCGGTAAACCATAACACCGCCCATCCGCGCCGACAGCCAGGCAGCGCGGTCCATTGCTTCCCTCGAACTCACCCGCGTCGGGCGCCGACACCAGCCCGACTCCAGCGGCACGGGCGCCGTTCGGACGGCCGGCTGTCCGCCGGTGGCGCTCCACCCGAAGGGAGACGGTGCGGGAGGCGGTACGGGAAGCGCTTTTTCCCCGAACAGCCAACGGGCGCGTTGCTTTTGCACCCGGCCGCTCTCAGAATTGTCAAAGGATATAAAACCAACCATGACCACGGTCGGGAGACACTCATGCACGCTCATCATTCAGGCAAGAATTGGCTTGTCGCCGTCGCCATCGGCGCGGCATTATCGGGTTGCGCCACCAACCCCGACGGTACCACGAACGACCAGCAGGCGACCGTCGCCCAGGGCGCGGTGTTTGGGGCGGTCGTGGGTGGCCTGCTCGGGGCCGCCGTCAGCAACAACCGGGGCCGGGGCGCTTTGATCGGCGCGGCCGCCGGGGGCTTGATCGGCGCCGGCATCGGCAGCTCCATCGCCGAACGCAAGGCCCAGTACGCCAACGAAGAAGACTTTCTGGTCGCGGAAATCCGCCGTAACCAGGAGTTCATTCGGGAAGCCGACGCCCAGAACCGCCAGCTTTACCAGGAAATCGCCCAACTGGACCGCGAATCGCGGCGGCTGGCCCGGCAATATCGGGCGGGCAAAGCCTCGCGGGACGCCCTCGTCCAGCAAAAAACCAGCCTGGAAAAACAACTGGCCAAGGCCAAGCAGATCAACTCGCTGGCCGAAAAACAACTGGCCGACGCCGATCAGGTTTATAAGGAATCCCGGCAGACGCGGGGACCGCAGGATCAATACACCCGCCAACTGGAATCCAATCTGGTCGAATTGAAGGAAACTCGCCAGCAATCCAGCCAGAACGTCGCCAGCTTGCAGCGGATTTACGACAGCATGTCCATCTAGCACAACGTCCGAAAGCATCCCCCTCGCCCACCGTCGGGCGGACAAGGGAGGATGGGAGGTCACCATCATGGGATTCACACGCGGTTACGCCAGTATCCTGAGCCTGCTCCTGCTGGGCGCTTGCGCCACCGACCCGACCAACGATCCGCACGGCGGCGGATTCTTCGGCGGCGTGCGCGGACTGGCGGCCGGCGACTACGAAACCCGCCAGCAGGGCTTGCAAGGGCAGCGGGACGACAGCTTGAACCAACTGCGCGCCCTGCGGGAAGAAGGCGCCTATCTGGAAGCCGAACGGCAGATGAAAGCCGACGAGGTGGCCGAACAGCGCCGCCAGTTGGCCTCGCTCAAGGCCAGAAACCGGGCGCTCGCCAGACGGGTCGATCAGTTGAAGCGATCCAAATCCGCCACCGAGCAGCGCACGGCGGAATTGCAGCGCCAGCAACAGCAGTTGGACCGAGGCATTCAGGAGTTCGAGACCCAGCTCGACAAGGGTCAACTGACCGCCGCCCAGGCCGATTCGAAACGGCTCAGCCTGGAACGGCAGTACGACGCCATCAAGAATCTTTGAGGCGCGGCACGCGAGGCGCCAAGCATGAACGATGTTTGCCGGATGCCGGCGCTGCTGCTGGCGGCATGGATCGCCGCGACGCCGGCGGCGCTGGCCCAGGACAGCGAACGGAACCGCTATTTCGTCCAGCAAATGATCGAAATGGCCGCCACCGACAACGAGCAGGGCGTGGTGAACATGCAGCGGATGCTGGAGCAGAACCCGCGGCCGGCGGCGCCCGACCCGGCGGCGGCGCGCGCCGCCTTTCAGCGCGGTCTGACTCTGTTTGGGCAAGATGCGCTGGACGCGGCGCTGGAGGCCTTTCAGCAGGCGGGCCGGGACGATCCCGGCAACGCCGACGCCGCCAACTACGCCGGACTGGTCTACCGCAAGATGGGCCGCTTTCCCGAAGCGGAGGCCGCCCTGCAGCAGGCGCTCGCCCTCGAACCCACCCGAGCCGTGGCCTGGTTCCAGCTCGCTCAGGTCTACGGTTTGGAAAACGACGCCAATCGCGCGCTGGGCGCTTTGGCCAACACCTACCGCTTCGCCCAAAATCAGATGCGCGCCGAGGAAATTCTGCGCAACATCGCCGAAAACGAGGCGGCCGACAGCCTGCGCAACGCCGCCCTGGAAACCTTGCGGCTGTTCCACCTGCCCGCCGAAGCCGTCATCGTACCGCCGTTGCCGGCCAACCCCGGCGGCATCGTCCCGATGAACAGCGCGCCGAGCCCGGCCCGGGCGCCATGAATTTTCCGCCGCTCAGCTTTCGTGGCTTGGCGCTGGCGCTGGCGCTGGCGCTGGCCGGCGCTTTGCCCGCCTCGGCCAGTCAATACGAAACCATCGATTATTACGTCCAGCAAATGATCGCCCTGGCCAACGCCAACGAAGAAGCCGGCGTGATGACCTTCCGGGAACAGATGGAAAACCTGCCACGGCCGGAGCCCGGCGATGCCCGGCAGGCCGACCCTTTCAAGCAACGCGGCCAGGAACAATTGACGGGCGGCCAACTAAAGGACGCGCTGGCTGCGTTCCGCCAGGCCTTCATCGCCAATCCCGCCGATCCGGAAATCGCCGGCGCGCTCGGCCTGACCTACCTGCGGTCGCGCCGCTTCAAAGAGGCGGAGCGACTGTTGGTCTACGCGCTGTCCCTGGCGCCGGCCCGTTCGGCATCCTGGCTCGCTCTGGGGCAGGTCTACGGCCAGCAGGGCGATGCCCGCCGGGCGGGTGGCGCGTTCGCCAACGCCTACCGCTTCGCCCAGGACCGGTCGCGGGTGTCCGAGCAACTGCGGCAACTGGCCACCACCGATCCGGTGGATGCCGTCCGCATCGGCGCGTTGCAAGCCTTGCAGTCGGCGCGGCCAGCGCCCGCCGCCGCCAAGCCCGCTCCGTCCGCCCCTCCTCCGTCCCAGCCGGCCGCGCCGGTCCGGCCGGCGGTCAATTCCAGCCGTGCGCCCGAAGTCCAAACCGACCCTCCCCCCACGGCGGCCGGCGGCCTGCTCGGCTCGCTGAAACAAAGTCTGGCCACGCTGGTAAAGCCGGCGGGTTCCGTCGCGGCGGGACCAGCCGCGACGGCGGCGGATAACGGCAATCCAGGACAACGCATTTACCGGCGCGGCATGCCGCTCACCTGCCTGATCGTCACTTTCCGGGATGGCAAAACCGCCAATCTGGGCAGCGGCCTGCTGGTGTCGCCGGACGGGCTGGTCATCACCAACAACCACGTCATCGACAAAGCCGAGAACCTGGCGGTCCGCTGCGGCGACCGGGAATCGGTGGCCCGCGTCCGCAAGCGCAGCAAGGAACCGGACCTGGCCTTGCTGGCCACTTCTCTCAAAAGCAAGGAAAGCTTTATTCTCAACCAAACCTACAACCAGAGCCTGATCGGTCTGGACGTGTTCGTGATCGGCAACCCCTACGGCCTGGAGAGCACCTTTTCAACCGGCGTGATCAGCGGGCTGCGCGAGATCGACGGAGTCCGCTACATTCAGATTTCCGCGCCGATCAGCCCCGGCAACAGCGGCGGACCGGTCATCCTGCGGGATGGCACCGTGATCGGCGTCGCCACCATGGGGCTGAAAGTCGGCCAAAACCTCAATTTCGCCATCGCCGCGGCCGAGGTGATTTCATCCCCGCTTTTCGCGCCGAAGCAAATGCAAGTCCGCTCGGTAAGCACGCCCTGAGCCGGCCAGCGCCGCTTCGGGCGCGCGGCGGGGGTCACTCCACCGCCCCCAGCGCCAGCACATAGCCGCCCGCCACCAGCAGATCGCCCGGTTTGGCGGCGGCGGCGGTGTCAACACCGGGGCTCAGCACGTCCAGCACTTCGCCCGACGGCGCCAGCCGGTAAACCGGCATGTTCTGACTTTCCAACTGCACCCACCAATCCTCGCGCCGCGCCTGCACCCGCAGATGGCGACGCGACAGTCCCAGATATTCGGCGCTGATGCCGACCGTCTTGCTCGGTTTGCCCTCCCAGCGCAGGGAGCGCGGATCGGCCAGCAGGCGCGGCGCGATGTCCGCCTCCGAACCGCGACCGAAGCTCACCGCCCGCTCGCGCGGGACCGGCAGCGCCAGCGGCGCCGGCAGCCGCACCCAGCCGAGATAATGCGCCGTCATCGACGACGGCGCGGCGAAGAATTCCAATTCCAGTTCCGGAAACGGCCGCCACACGCCCGGCAGTTCCAGCGGCGCCGACAGTCCCACGACCTCGCCAAACAGCCGATCCTCGCTATCGATCCGCAACCAGGCGGCGGCGTCGGGATGATTGTCCAGCACCAGCTCGCCCGTGCGGTTGAAGCTGATCCGCCAGTCGCTGATCCCGGCCGCCGCATAGGTCGACAACCGTTGCAGGGCGACGCCCGCCACCTGCAAGTACGTCGCCGGCCGCCGGGGAATCCAGGTGTGCTGATCGAGCCCGGCCGGCGGCGCGGGCGCCGGCGGCGGGGAGGATTCCAGGATGGCGGCCGGCGGCGCGGACGATTGCTCGAAATGGATCGGGATACCGAACACCGGTTCGCGCCGACCCCAATGATCGATCATCGTGTAATCGCCGTCCGTCGGGGCGGATGGCTTCGATCCCGCCGCCGGCTTGCCCAAATCGGCAACCGGGGCAACGTGCCGTTCTTCCGGCCGCGTCAGCGACTCCGGCGGCGCCCGCTCCGGCAACGCCGAAGGCTCCGCGCTCGCCGCCAGCGTCACGACCCGCAACCGCAGACCGCGACCGCGGTGGTCGCGCGCCACAAAGCCACCCTGGCCGTCGCCGGTCAGATTCAGGCAGACCGGTGGCTCTTCCACCACATCCACCAGGGCCGGCGCCCCGGACCGTTGCAACAGCAGGATCGATTCGCTGCCCGGAAACGGCCAGGCCACCACCGCGAAACTGCTGGCGCGCCGGTCGCCGTTTATCAACGTCAGCCGCTGGCCGGGATAGATCGGCCCCACTTCCCGCCAGTCGTTCTGCCCATCGGCCGTCACCTCAATTCGAAAGACCGGCGCCTCATCGTCGGCCGGCAGGTAGATCGCCCGACCGAACAGCGCCTGCACTTCGCCCGGACGCAGCGCCGGGTCCGGCTCCAGCCGATAGCGAATCGTCGCATTCTCGGCCAGATGGTCGCCCAGATCCCGTTCGTGCAAACGCCGCAGCTCCCGCAGGAGCAAACGGCGGCCAAACCCATCTTCCAGCCGTTCGTCGCGAACGGAATCGCGTTCCGAAATTCGGATGACGACATGGCTGTAGTAGGTTTCCTGGCGCTGGCCCGAGGAGCGCGCGATACGCCGCGGATGGCGCTTGAGCGCTTCCAACAGTAATACGCCCTCCTGACCGCTCCGGACCCGGTCCCACAGCCATTCGGCGTTGAATACGTCCGGCACCGCGCGCAAGGTCACGCAGATCACGTAATCGGAAGCAACCAGGGCATTAGGGTGGGTGGTCATAATTTCCTTCCTCGACCGCGACGGCCAGCGCCACGACCGGCAGCACGAACAGCAGCAGATGGCTACCGGCGGCCGAAAGCAACGACATCGGCTGGCCCATCACCGGCAGAAATCCCAGATTGGTACCCCATGAAACCAGAAAATGCGCGCCGAGCAAGGCCGCCCCGCCGCAAAGCGCGAAATAGGCGAAATCGCCAGGCGCTGCCGACCGCTGGTCATCCCGGTTGACTCGTCTCGGGGCGCGATCGGCGATCCGCAGCAGCAGCAGAATAAACATCGTCTGCGTCGCCACCAGCAGCAACGCCGCCAAACCGCCGTAGCGGTTCAGGAAAAACGTCGGCGTGAAATCGTTTTCCACCAGGGGAACGCTCATCACCCGTCCGTTGGCCGTATCGCTCCAGACCGCGCCGGTCCAGCCGCCGGCCCGAATCGCCTCCAACGCCCGGCGCAGTTGATAGCCGGCGTGCGGGTACTGCTCTGGCGCCGCCCAGGCTCGAACCCGGATCGGCTGCAAATCCAGCGGGAAGCTGTCCGGCCACTGGCGCAATCCCATCGCGCCCAGCGCGAGCGACCCGCCCAGCACGAACAGCGCCAATCGGCCGCCCCGTCGCCAACTCGGCCGAGGATGCACCCGCAGGTAGACCCATGCCAGCGCCAGCGCCCAGAGCAGCAGCAACACCAGGGGCGAGAAATCGCGCAGGACCACCAGCGCAAAACCGCTCGCCGCCAGCAACAACAGCACCGGCCCCAAGGAAAGCGACCACCGGAAAAGTTTGCGGGCGCTCCCCGCTCCCGCGCGGACCGCCAAAGCATGAGCCGCCAACAGCACCAGCGCCAGCTTGGCCAGCTCGAACGGCTGGAAACCGCTCCAGCCGCCCTCGTCGCCAAAAGCGGCCTGCGCCGCCAGCAATGCCAGCGCCACGCCGCCCAGCGCCAACGGCCCCCAGCGTGTCAGCCGGAAATCCAGCCGGTCGGCCGGCCGCCAGCGGCGCCAGAAGCTCCATCCGGCCCACGCCAGCCAGCCGAACGCCCCGGCCAGCGCCGCGCCGCCGCCGCCGAAGCGTGGCCAACCGGATTCCTCGGCGCCCGCTCCCAATTGCAGCAGGGTGACCCATCCGCCGCCCAGTAACAGCGTCAGCACGACCAGCAAGCCAACGCTCCACGGCGAGCGTACCGCCGTCAGCCAAAGCAGCAGCGCCGGCCACGCCAACAAGTAGGGCCACAGCACCGGCACGGTCAAACTGCTCAGATAGAGACCCAGACCACCCCCGCCCAGCGCCAGCGCGCCCGCGACCCGGCAGCGCTCTCCCGCGCTCGGCCGTCGCCCGCCGCGCGCCCGGACCGGCCAGACCAGCCCCAGCGCCAACAGGGGCAGCGCCAGACCCAGCGGCCAGGCCAACGCACCCGGGCCGGGCGGCCATAGCCAGGCGACCGGACGCCAGCGCACCTCCACCGGCGGCGTGGCCGGAGGCGGGGTTATTGCGGCGGGCCAGCGCTGGGCGCGGGCCACGACCGCCAGTTCCAGCGCCGGCGCGGTCCGCAGCACTCGATATCGGGTACGGCCGACGATCAACCCGTCGCCAACCGCCAGCGGGACGGAGCGCCGCCACAGCGATTCGGCCTCCGGCCCCCCCGCCGCCACTGTCACCGCCGGACCGTCCGGTCGTCCGGTCTCGCCGGGGCGCAGCACGAAACCCGAGCCGGCGGGCGCCAGCACCACGGTATCCAGCGGCATCCCCGCCAAGCCCAGCCGGTCGGCGCAATAGACTCCGCCGCCCAACCGTAGCGGTCGGCGGATCAGGCCATGCCATCCCAGTTCGGCCAGGCGCTCGCGCCAGTGGCTCCGCCAGTCCGGGTAGCACTCGGGCAGCGGCTGGCCGTTCAGGCGCAAACGAAAACCATCATATTCCCAGCGCCGTCCACCTTCTTGCAGCGCCAGCCACCCCTCTTCCGCGTCGAGCACGGCGACGGTTTGCCCGCCCGCGACAAAAGCCTCTCCCGCCCGCGGCGCCCATTCCCGGATCGGCCGTTCGTCGCCGCCTCGGGCTGGTTGCCACAACACCTGCTTGCCGGTGGCGATATTGGCCAACCGCCAGTCGCCGCCGGCTTCACGCCGCAGCAGCACATGCTCGCTGTCGGCCTGGGGCGCCCGCAACGCCTCGCGACCCAACATGACCGTCTGGCCGGGTTCCAGGGTGACGGTCAGAGTGCCGGGCTCCAGCCAGGCCGGCGCCCGGTATACCGTCCACCCCACCGCCAGCGCCGGCAGCAGCAGCCAGACCAACGACAACCACCACCGGCCCGTCAGCGCCGCCAGCCAGCGGGGCGAGGCGGGACCGCCTCCGGCCCGACGCCCGGACTCACCCATCGTTTTTCGCCCCGGCCAGCGCCGCCAGCCAGGCCGCCGTCAACTCGGCACACTCCGCGCCGTTGGAACCGGCGGCGGGGCTGATCAAACAGGCGAATGCCAGGCGCCGGTTTTCACCCGGCAGCGCGCCCGGTTCCAGCCAGCCCGCCAGCCAGGCATTCGACACCGTTCCCGTGGGGTCCACCCGCGCGGCGCCAGTTTTCAGATGAAGCGCCGGCCGGATCGCATCGAAGCGCGAACCCGCGAAAGCGGTGCGGAGCGGTTCCTCGTCCAGCGCCAGCCGCATGCCTCGCCGAATGCGGTCGGTGGCGATGTCGAGCGCGGCCGCCACCGGTTCCAGCGCCGGTTGGCCGTTCAACTCGACCAACACTCTCGGCGGCGTCCGCCGGCCGGTGGCGATGGCGGCCGCCAGCCCGGCCAGTTGCAGCGGGGTGACGTACACGCCCTGTCCCAGCGCCGCGCGCCGGACCCGCCCGCGATCGGTCGTCGGTTCCAGGGTCGCCGCGCTGGCTCGTAGGACATCGTTCGCCGCGATCAGGCCGGTCGGCAACAAGCCGCCATCCAGATCCTGGACCGAATCAAAACCCAGTTCGGCCATGATGGCGAGCAAGGGTCGCACCTCCCGCAACGCCGCCGGAGTCAGGGCCCGCGCGCTGGCCAGGCCCGACGATGCCACGTCGTCCAGCAGCGTGGCATCGGTGGTTTCCACCAGCCAGGCGAACCAGCCGCGCGGGGAATCGCGCAGCGCCTGAGCCAGGCCGTACCGCTCGTCACCGTGGCGCCGCATCCGTTCCAGCACGGTATGCCCGCCGTCCACGCCCTGTTCAGCGCAAACCGCCGACGGTTCGCGACCCTCGGCGCGGGCCGGATAACATGCCGAGTCCGCCACGAAGCCATACGCCCGCGCCAGCGGCCATTGCGCCAGTTCGCCGGCGGTCAGGCCCTCCAGCACCGCCCCCAGTTGCGGCCGGCGGCCGGCTTCCCGTTCCAGCAACAACGCATCGACCAGTTCAAACGCCGAGCCGGCCGGTTCCAGTCCGTCGCCATCGTGCTGCCAGGCTCGAACCCACAGCGGGCTGCGGCGCGGTCGCACGGCCGCCACAAACGCGGACAAATCGCTCCAGACGATGCCGGCTGGCGGTTCCGGGCTGCCGGTCACGGCCAAAATATCACCCCGGTCGGCGTCCAGCACGACCAGGCTCGCCACGCGTTCCGGCCGCCGGGTAGTATCGGTTTCGCTCGCCGCGGCGCCGGCCGCCGGCAATCGTTCCAGCAACGCCCGCCGCATCGCCTGTTGCAGGCGAGGGTCCACGGTCAGGCGGGCCTCGACCGCCGCCGCGCCGTACTCGCCCAATCGCGCCAGCACGCCGCCCACCGAACCGGCATGGGCCGGGTCCAGTCCGACCAGCGTCGCCAATCCCAGATCCCACACCGCCCCGGTCGGCTGGCCAGCTTCCCACAACAGGGTCCCTTTCCGGTCGCGCAGCGTCACCTCGGCCGACGCCGGCCGGGACGGATCGCCGTCGCCGGACGCCGGCGAATCGTGCCAGCGCAAGCGATTATCAAACCGTTGGATATGGGCAAAGTCGTATCGGTACAGCGCGGGGAATACCCTGGCCGGCAGTGGTTGAAAAACCAGTTCCAGCTCGGTTGCGCCTTCCCGCATTTCCAGCCGCGACCAGCGGGCCAGCGCGTCCCGTTCGGCGCAGGGTCGCGGGTCCAGACAGCGCGGCGCGCTGGCCAGCACCGCAGCGCCGGTCACGGCCGGGGGACCTCCCACCACCAGCAGCTCCAGCCGCTCGCCGGACCGGGCCGGTCGCGGCAGGCTCAGCCGAAATCGCACCGACCGCCGCTGCTCCAGCGCCGGCCAGCGCGCCACCCGCCGCCAGGGTTGCCAGCCGTGCGGCGCTTCGTTGAACAAGCGTCCGGCCAGCAGCGGCATGGACCTGATCAGCATCAGCGGCGTCCCCTCCCAATCCGCCCGCCAGTCTCCGCTCAGATCAGAATTCTCCGGCCGCCAGCGCACCGCCGCCAGCAGTTGGCGGGCGTTGAACGTGGCGACCTGGCGACGCACGTAGCGGCCGGTGGCGCTGAAATACAGCGCCTGGTGCAGACGCTGTATTTCAGCATTCCAGGGACCATCCAGCCAATCGTGCTCGCTGTCGCCGAACGCCAGCAGCTCGGGGCGAACACGGGCGAACGTGCGGCGCAACGGCAGATCGGCCGGAGCGATGGCGATCCGACCATCTTCGCCCGACCGCAGCAACCCGGCGGCCAGCGACCGCTCGAACAGTTCGGCGTCTTCGCGCGGCAGCGGCGGCGCGGCGGGCGCGTAGCGGCCGGCCGCCAAGCGGAATTCCCGCGCCGAACCCTCGCTCGCATACCATACGGTGCGCGGTTCCACGTCGGCCATCCCGGCATTTTCCGCTGGAGGGCCGTATACCTCGATCCGCAGCCGCCCGAACGGACAGACACGGTCCTCCAACAATCGTACCCGCAGTGCGTGATCCCAGTGCCCGTTGGTCATCGGGCCGGCATTCCACAGCAGCCAGAGATCGCGCCGGAACGCCAGCGCCGGTCCCGCGCCCGTTTCCGTCGTATCCGCCAGCAGCAATACCGGTCGGCGATCATACAGGGTCACTCGCAACGACCCCGCGTCGACATACGGTCGCGGCGGCGTGCCCACCGACTCCGAAGTCACCGCGAAGGCCGGCACGTCCACCCCATCGGGGCCGTCGTCCAGCAGGGAATTCTTCAGACCCTCATCCGCCGGCCGGGGGGGACGAGCGGCCCGGTTGGCGGCGGCGGCTTCCCGCAGCCGCGGCCAGTCCCAGCCGACGTACAGCGGCGCCATGACGGGGTCGGCGGCGGAACCGGCGCCTTGATCGCACAGGGACAGGTCCTGCTGGCCGATCAGCCGGGCCGGTCCTCGAATCAGCAGCAGCCCGCGGCGCAGGCTGACCGGCTGAAACCCCTCTGCGGCGGGAATGGTCGCCGCCTCCGCCGGCAAACCCGCCGGCAACCGCGTCGGCGATACCGGCAAGGGCGTCGGGCGCGTGTAGATCGCCGCCAGTTGCGTCCATAACGCCCCCATGCCGAGAACCACGCCCAGCGCGAACAGGGCCGGCAACAGCAGCCGGCGCGACACGGCACGATTCAGTGTCGATACAGATTTCATATGCAATGATATAAGTAGCGAAGTCGCTTGACCCAATGGCCCCCGATTAGTTTACTGGATTACCATTCTGTCCCGAGAATGGCCAGCCTGGAGAACGCCCCATGCAAAGCGGTGAACGGATCGCGATCAACGGCCGAAGTTACCGGCTCGGCGACATTCTTTCGCCCGGCACCGGCAGCTACGGTCAAGTCTGGGCGGCAACCGATGGCAGTGGACGCGCCGTCGCCCTGAAGTTCATCAACACCGAGGCGATGTCCCAGGCCGATCCCACCCTGCAAGGTCACTGGCGCGCGCACCTGGAGCGGGAGATCGCATTTCTGGACGACCTGAGCCCCGAACAGTCGCGGCATGTCGTCGCCCTGCTCGACCACGGTCAAATCGACGGTCAGCCGGTGCTGGTGCTGGAGCGCTTGCAGGCCAACCTCGGTCAGTGGCTGGCACAGCAGCGGCGGGACGGTGCGCCGCCCCAGGAACTGGAACGCATTCTCGACTGGGCCAGGCAAATTTTGACGGGCCTGGAGGTCATCCACCGCGCTGGCTTCGTCTACCGCGATCTTAAACTCAGCAACATCCTGGTCGGCGACGACGGCGATCTGCTCAAACTGGCCGATTTCGGTTCGCTCAAACGCGAGAACGGCGACAGCACCCGTTCGTTTATCGGCACCCCCGCCACCATGGCGCCGGAGCAGGTATTGCCGGTCGGTCACGGCGCGGGGGGCTGCGAGTACGCGGTGGACTACCGCGCCGACTATTACGCCCTGGGACTGCTGCTGTTCAACCTCATCACCGAACAGCCGACCACCGAAGCCCAGCGCCGGCTCGGCCAGTTGCTGGCTCTGCACGGTCAGGAAGGCGCCGGCCAGCGATGCGAGCAACTGGGCGGCCTCACCGGGGACGAACGGGAACGGCTGTGGCGCTCCATCGAATTCTGGACGGTACCGGCGCTGCCCGAACACGGGCACGGCGGCGGGGCGGTCCTGTTGACCGACCTGATCGAACAATTGCTGGCGCGCGACCCCGCCACACGGCCCACCGACAGCGCCGCCATCCGCGCCGTGTTGGACGCGGCGCGTTCCGGCCAGCCCATCCTCTCCGCCCCGACCAAGGAACCCGACTGGGATCTGCCGCTGTCGGCCGATCCGCCGCACCGGCGCCGCGCCGCCGCGCCGACCTCGTCGCCCTGGCTGCGACGGTCGGTCGGGCTGGCCGGAATGCTCGGTCTGGCGGGCGCGCTGGCCTGGACGCTCCTCCTCCAGCCGCCCGGTCAGATCCGGCAGGATCGCGAGGCGTCGCCGGACGCTGTCGCCAGCGCCCCAGCGGCATTCGATGTCGCGCCGCCGGCGGAACCGGCCGCGCTCCCGACTCCGACAACCACGGTCGCCGACGCGCCACCACCGCCGGCATCCCCCGCCGCGCCGGAACCGCTCCAGGATGAAGACGCCGTGCCGGTCGCGGATAATACCGATCCACCGACGCCCGTCGAAACTGGCATCGAACCCGAACCCGAACCCGGGCCGGCGACGGTCGTCGCCGCTCCGGACCTGGCCAACCCCGCCGAACCCACCGAACCCACTGAACCCGCTGAACCAGCGGTTGCCGCCACTCCGCCCGAGACTGCGACACCCGCCGAGCCGGAACCCGCCCCGCCGACTCGGCCCAAACACTCGACCCAGGCAAGAACCGCCAAAGCGGCCCCCACCGCGCCCGCTGTCGAAGAAGACGTCCCCGCGACCGATGCACGGATCACCAAACCGACGTCGAAACCGACCACGCCGACCACGGCGGCCTCGACTCGGGCCGCGTCGCACCGCGCCGCAAAAGTCACTCCGACCGACCGCGCCAGCCGCGCTGCAAAAGCAGCACCCGCCGCTCCGAGCGCGGCTCGACCGGCCGCCGCGCCCGCTAAACCGTCGGTCGCCCGCGCCGCGCCGCGGCCACAATCGACGCCGCCGGCCCTGCCGCCGATCGAACTGAAATCGCGCTCGCAACCCACAGCGCTGGCGCTACCGCCGATCGAACTGAAATCGCGCTCGCAACCGGCGCCGCCGACCCTGCCGCCGATCAAACTGGTGAGCCACTCCAAAACCCCGTCCGCCAAACCGCCCATCGAACTGGTGAGCCGCTCCAATCCGGCGGCGGGCACCACCAGCGAGTCCCGCGGTCAGACAGAGACCTTCACTCGCTGGGTCAGCCGCACCAGCACGGCGGTGGGGTCGGAAGTGCGACGCGGTCTGGAAAGCGTCAACCAGGCAGTGAACGGCAACGGCGAGAGCGCCCAAGTCGAGCGCCGCGACCGCTGGTCGCCCCGCCACGGCAAGCGAACGAATTCCCTACCGCAACGACGGCAGGAATACCGCTGATCCCAATGCGGACCGGCAAAAACCCGTTGGCAAGTCCATCGATCCATGATCGGTGCAATTGACTTTTTTGAGAATAAGTACGTCATGGAATTGGAATACTGGTTTGCCGCTTGGGGATTTAACAATAATCCTTTTGATTACACATCGGATGCGGATCGAGATCCGTATTTCGAACAGGCTTTCATCCAAAATATCGGGCTTCGGACCAGTTTGAGCCTGGAAAAACCCAATCCTCTAGTCGTTTTTGGCATCAAGGGAGCGGGTAAGAGTTCCATCAGAAGGGATCTGGAAATTTTTCTTAGCGCGCATACAGACAAAGCAATTACCTTAAGCTATAACGATTTTAATGACTTGCTCAGCGAAAAAAACAGGGGCTATAAGGAGATACCGGCGGGTAAGCTATTTTCCGAGCCAACTTACCAACAAAATAGCCAGATATCGCTTAACGATCACCTGGACAATATCTTAAGACTGGGTATTGAAAAGCTATACAAAGAACATCTATCCAAACTTGACAACCCGCACAGCTACAATCTGATAAAAGGCAATGAAGAGCAAATCAGAAGATTGATTTTGTTGATGGCTCTTTATTTTATGCCCAACGACACTTTCAAAAAAGTCGACGGCATTTCGAAGACCATGAAAATATTCAAATACAAACGCAAGGGATATTTTCTATCGGGTGTGGCCCGGAAAAGACTGGTAGCGGAAATCTATTCTAAAATCAATGGCCTTCCTATAACAGTCAAAGATATTGACGCCACCATTAGAACCACGGGAACCGATCTTTACAAACCGGGGGATATTCCTGACGATGTCGAGCAAAGATTTACTCTCTTGGGCTACTTCATTGAAATCATCCAGCAATTATTTGGCTTGACCGGCATATACTTGCTGGTGGATCGCGTTGATGAACACGTCAGCATCAATGGCGACTCGGAAAAAATGCGCTGGCTTGTTACGCCACTGCTTTCGGATCAATTACTCCAGGTTAATTGCCTGGGAATGCTGCTTTTCCTCCCCTATGAATTGCAGGATTTGAGGAAAAAATATAGAAGTGACAAGATAAAAACCATCTGTCCTCTGGACTGGACTCCGATACAAATCAGAGATCTTATTGAGAAGAGGATGAGTTTGTTTTCAGATATTCCAGTAAGACTTTCCGATTTGTTTGTTGAAGATGGGGATAAATTTGCCCGTCAAATCGCCCAGATATGCCTAACACCCCGCAATGCCTTCAAATTCATGGAGCGTCTAGTCAAGGAGCATTGCAACAGGGTCGATCATGAAAAGAGAATTTCATCGGAGATATTCGATATTACTCTGAAGAAATATTTACTGGAGAAAGAAGAAGTTCGGTGAGTACATTCGGCGGAATAACCGCCAGCGGGAGAAGTTCGCAACCGCTTATCGCCAACAGCCGAAATCAGGAATCGACCCCCTTCTCATCGGTTTCTCCCGCACCGCCGCCCAACCCTTCCTGAGCGGCCACCCAACGCAGGGCCATTTCGAAGGCGTGCCGGGTGAACGCCAATACCTCGCCAAAACCAGCGTCCGACAACTCCCGGGCCAAGTCGTGGCGGCGGTAGATATTGATAAACTGGCGCTCGCGCTCGAATTGCAGGGACAACCGGCCGGCGCCCCAGTCTTCGAGGATTTGCCAGAGATCGGGCCGGTAAACGCGGGCCAGTCGCATCGCCACCGGCACCGGATCGCGCCGGGCCAACACCGCCGCCAAGCGCAGGATCAGATCGAACGACAGCGCCGCCGTACCCTTCTCCACCGCCGCCAGCAACGACTGATCCCGCAGGTCCAGCGCGGCGTTGAGATCGTCCAGGGTCAAACCGGCCACCAGCCGCAGGTCGCGGACATATTCGCCGGCCTCCTTCATCGCCTCGGCCTGCTCCGGACTGAGCAGCAGCGCCTTGCCAACCCGCCATGGCGTTTCGGCGGTCTCCGCCGCCTTGCGCAGAGCATCGCCCACGGTATCGGCCACCGCGCCCGGCAAGCGGGTCAGCCGCCCAACCAGCGAAGGCTGGGGTGCAGGCGCATCCGGCCCCGGCACTCCGGCAACGGCGGTTTTTTTAGCGGTCGATTTCGTTTTTCCGGCCTTGCCGCCGCCGGGTTTGGTGGAACGATGTTTGTCGCTCATCGCGTTTTCTCCTTCGCCCGCCCGGCTCTGCCGCTAGCCATCACCGCGCGTGTCTTCCCCCGGCCAGGGCGGCGGCGGCCCCACCTCGGAACGACGGGCGCGTAGCAACTCGTGGAACAGCCGGGCCAGGCGCGGGGCCTGCCGGTTGTTGGGAGTGTGAATGAAAACATACGGTTCCCGACCCTCGCCCAACCAGAGTTCGAGCTTGTCCAGCCAAGGTTGCAAATACGGCGGGTTCGCCTCGGGAACGGGATGACCGATATAGCGGATGAACGGGCGCGGTCCCAGGCTGATGGCGTGGACCGGCAGGCGCGGTTTCCTGCCTTGGGCGATCCGGGTATCCGGATCGGTCGGATCGGCATCGAACAGAGCGCGGCTGTCCAGCATCACCCGGTCGATGCCAAGATCCCGCAACAGCCGATTTAACTGGCGCTCCGCCTCGCCCTTGGCGAAAAAGGCGCGATGCCGTACCTCGACCGCGGATTGAAACCCGCTCGGCAGGGTGGTCAGATAATCGCGCAACGCCGGCAGATCGTCCGGACCGAAGCTGGGCGGCAGTTGCAGGAAGCTCGGACCCAGCCGCCCGGCCTCCGCCAGCGGCGCCAGCCGCGCCAGGAACTCCGCCGTTTCGGCCGCGACCCCGCGCAACCGCCGCTCGTGGCTGATGGCGCGCGGAAACTTGAAACAGAACCGAAACCCCGGCGCGGCCTCGTCCCGCCAGCGCAGGACGGTTTCCGGCCTGGGCAAACCGTAAAAACAGTTGTTGCCCTCGACCGTGCCGAACACCGCCGAATACTGGCGCAGGAAATCGCGGGGTTTGGCGGCGGAGGTAAACAGCTCGCCGATCCAGTCGCGGTTGCTCCATACCGGACAGCCGAGGTGATAACGGGCAAGCATCATGATCGATCCCGCCAAATTTTGCGGGTGCGCCGACCGGGAGATTCAATCGAATGCGTAATGTATAGCGCTCCTCTCTGAGTCGTGGAATCGCCCCCAAAAACCCGTCGCGGGGATTATCACTCGCGACGGGGCGGGAACCGGCGGGAGCCGACCGAGCACTGGCCGGTTCAGAACGCCTCGGCGTCCAGAGTCATCAACGAATCGGCGCCGGCCTCGATCCGGGCCAGATGCGTCATCGTTTCCGGCAGCACCTTGTCCATGAAGAACTCGGCGCACACCAGTTTGTTCTGGTAGAACCGGCGGTCGAAGCTGTCGTCGTCCGGATTGGAAAGCTGGTTTGTACAGATGCGCGCCACCTGCGCCCACTGATAGCCCAGCGCCACCAGCGCCACCACGTACAGATAATCCATCGACACCGCGCCGCCGTTGTCCGGATTGGAAATGGCGTGCCGCATCAGCCACTGGGTGGCGGTCACCAAACGCTCCAACGCCTCGGTCAGCGGTTTGATAAAGGGCGACAGCGCGGCGTTGTCCTCGTATTTCTCGCAGAATCCGCCCACGATGGCGAAAAAGAGCTGGATGGCCCTGCCCTTGTTGGCCGGCAGTTTGCGACCCACCAGGTCGAGCGCCTGGATGCCGTTGGCCCCTTCATAAATCTGGGTGATGCGGGCGTCGCGCACGAACTGTTCCATGCCCCACTGGGCGATGTAACCGTGGCCACCGAAGCATTGCAGGCACAGATTGGCGGTGGTGAAACCCATGTCGGTGAAATAGGTTTTCATCACCGGCGTCAGCAAACCCAACAGATCATCGGCCTTGCGCCGTGTCTCGGGGTCGGGGTGCTTGCGGATAATGTCCACCTGCAAAGCAGCCCAGTAGGACAGCGCCCGCGCCCCTTCCTGGAACACCCGGGCCGTCATCAGCATCCGGCGGATATCGGGATGGACGATGATCGGATCGGCCGGCTGGTCGGGATACTTGATGCCGGTCAGCGAACGGCCCTGCATGCGCTCCTTGCAGTACGCCACCGCGTTCTGATAGGCCACTTCGGCCTGACTCAGGCCCTGGACCGCGACGGCCAGCCGTGCCGCGTTCATCATGATGAACATGGTCCTGAGACCCTTGTGTGGCTCGCCGAGCAGGTAGCCGACCGCGCCGTCGTAGTTCATCACGCAGGTGGCGTTGCCGTGGATGCCCATTTTCTCCTCGATGGCGCCGCAACTCACCGCGTTGCGGTCGCCAAGGCTGCCGTCGGGGTTGACCAGAAACTTGGGCACGATGAACAGGCTGATACCCTTGACGCCATCCGGGCCGCCGGGAATCTTGGCCAAGACCAGATGGACGATGTTCTCGGCCAGATCGTGCTCGCCGGCGGAGATGAAGATCTTGGCACCGGTGAGACGATAAGTCCCGTCGTCCTGCGGTTCGGCCTTGGTGCGCAGCAGGCCCAGATCGGTACCGCAATGCGGCTCGGTCAGATTCATGGTGCCGGTCCATCGGCCGCTGACCATCGCGGGCAGATACAGGTTTTTCTGCGCCTCGGAGCCGCCGATCTCGATGGCCTCGATGGCGCCGCTGGTCAGGCCGGGATACATGGTGAACGCCATGTTGGCCGAGGCCATCATCTCGCTGATCGTCAGCCCCAGCACATAGGGCAGACCCTGGCCGCCGTATTCGGGATCGCCGATCAACCCGGTCCAGCCGCCCTCGACCACGGCATCGTAGGCGGCCTTGAAGCCGGTCGGAGTCGTGATCTTGCCGTTTTCCAGTCGGCAGCCTTCCCGGTCGCCGACCGCGTTCAAGGGTTGCAACACCTCCTGGCTGAGCTGGGCGGCGCTTTCCAGAATGGCGGCGACCGTGTCCGGCGCGGCTTCCGCAAAACCGGGAATCACGTCGTTGTAACGATCGATCTTGAGCAATTCGTGCAGGATGAACTGCATGTCGCGCACGGGTGCGGTGTAGCTGGGCATGAGCGTAATCCTAAGTTGCGTTTAAGTTTCAACAAGCTGTGGGCGAACCGCGCCATGCTGGAAACGTAAGCGCAAAAATTAGAACAAACACTCTAAACAGGAAAAAATAGCCAGATAATTCAATTTCTTGCAGTGCAAAATTGTACGATTTGGTCATTCGGCGACCCGTTTGAACAAATTCCGGCGGCAAGGGTTGCGGCACCCCAACCATCGATCTCGGCGGGCTCAAACCCGAAATGGAAAATCCCCAATCGGCGGGCGGCGGATCGGGGATTTTTGACAGATCGCTCGAACGAGCCGGCGTCCTATGGACTCGGGACCGGCAACAGAGCGTCCTCGCCCACCTCGTCGGTCCACACCGTGAACCGCTCCAGCCGGCTGGGGCCGAAGGAGGTCAGCAACGCCACATCGGCGGCGTCGTGGCCATGAGCCATCAGCACCCGGCCGATGCGGGGTATGTTGTTACGCGGGTCGAAGGGGTACCAGCGCCCGCCCAGGTACGCCTCGAACCAGGCGCTGAAATCCATCGGACCGGTCACCGGCACCCCGATGTCGCCCAGATATCCGGTGCAATACCGCGCCGGGATATTCAGGCAGCGGCAGAGCGTCACGGCCAGATGGGTGAAGTCGCGACAGACGCCCACCCGTTCCTGGTAGGTTTCGTAGGCGGTGCGGGTCTTGCGGGCCTGCATGTAATCGAATGTGATGTGGTTATGCACGAAGTCGCAGATCGCCTGTACCCGCGCCCAGCCTTTCGGCACGGTGCTGAACAACTGCCAGGCCAGATCCACCATCCGATCCACCTCGCAATAGCGGCTCGGCAGCAGGAACGTCAGCGTCGCATCCGGCAAGTCGTGGATTTCGTGCTGTTCGGCGGTTGGATCCTGTAGGTCCGGCTGACCGCTGTCTTCGACCACTGCGTCGTTCCAAAACCGGATGGGACCAGCGGGGGCCAGTACACGGCCGCAGCGGTTACCAAACGCGTCGATGTATTCGCTGACCCGCACCGGCGGTTCGACCAGCAGATAGTCACCTCGACGGATCGAGGGTGCGCGTGAGGAATGAAGATAAAGCATCACGATGATCGGCGTCGGCGCCGGATGCTCGAAGATGATGTCGTAACCGGCCCGGATCAGCATAAGAATTCCTCAGTGTGGAGAGAAGCGAGTACCTGGAATGCCTTAACGTCGGTGGATCAAGCGGCAAGCCACTGCTTGATCTGTTCGTAGACCTCGGGTCGACCGAGCACGTCCATGTGGTTCATGCCGTAGCCTACCCACTGCCGGGCCGGTGGAAACTCCAAGGTCCGGTTCAGGTCTGGATGGCGGCCGAGCGCGCTGTTCACGGAGACGAGCCCGTCACCGAGCAGTCGGCCGCCAAGGTCGCCCTCCTGCTTGCCCAAGGTCGCGGCCAGTGCATAACAGCACACGCCTTCCGGCAGGGGAACCGGGCATCGGCGGTCGCCCGAGCGCTCGAAGCGATCGCGCCCCGCCCAGTCCTCGTCCAGCAGGTTGCCATGGCGCAGATCGGTGATGCCGGCGCTGCGGATCTTTCCCAGACGGGCGAAAGGGGCGGTGTAAGGGCTAATCCCCAGGAGGATATCCACCCAGTGGCCACCGCGCTCCAGCGGCGCGCCGTGGTGCGGCGTACCGAGGAAGACCAGCTTCTTCAGATGGCGCGGCCAATCGTGGCCCGCCAGACGCCCGTAATGGCAGGCGCTCCGGGCGACCAGTCCGCCCATGCTGTGACCGATGATCGCCAACTCCTCCAGCGGTATCGGCCATTGTTTCACCAGGCCTTCGAGCAGATCGGCAAACGCCCGCCCGTTGGTGGAGATATGGCGACCGCTGTTGTAACACAGAAAGACCGGGGTGTATCCCAGATCGCGGGCAAGCGCCGCGCCATGGTTGTGGCCCCGCCGCTGCCATTGCCCATCGTTCATGCACAGTCCATGCACCAGCACGACCAGCTTGCCCGTGGGTGGCGGGGAGGCCATGGCCAGCGCCCGAGAGTCCAGGTTCAAGGGCCGTCCGTCCCGACGCGGGTGCATGGGAATCGCCAGCGAATTTCCGGAAGCGACCAGGTAGTCGCCCAGCACGCCGTTCAGCGCCGCCAGCACGGCTTCGTGCCCAGGCAAGGGGCTTTGTTGGCCCAGCAGGGGAGTCAGTTGGGCGAGGACGACATCGATTCCGCTCCCCACCCAACGGGTCACCTCGCGGATGCCGCGATAGATCAACCCCGTGACGCCGCGCGTGGGACCGGGCGCCGGCGCGCCCAGAATGACCGGAACACGGGTGATGGTGTGGTGCATGGCTTCCACCAGATCGGTCAAACCGGTGGTGGCGGCAATCGCCAACCGGCTGATTCCACGCAGGTCGGAGGAACGAGGCCGGGTTTTTTCGATCAATGCGCCGATCCTGTCCAGACCGCTGGTCGAAGTTGAAACGCCGCGGCCAAGGTGCCCGCCAATCCGGCGCGGGCAGTGAAGCGTCCGTCACTCAGCCCCTGGGAGGGCGGGGGCGAAGGCCAAACAAAAATAGCCCGGCAAAGCCGGGCTATTTCCATCAATCTCAATCCTGAACGTTTAGTCCATGGAGCGGATGTTGGCTGCTTGTTTACCTTTGGGACCAGTGGTTACATCAAATGAAACCTTCTGGGCTTCCCGGAGGGTTTTAAACCCTTGCCCCTGAATAGCCGAGAAGTGCGCGAACAAATCCTCGCCGCCGTCATCCGGGGAAATGAAACCAAAGCCCTTTGCTTCGTTAAACCATTTAACAGTACCACTTGCCATGTCGTTTAGATCTCAAAAGATTGAAAAGATTGAGCAGCCGCTCACGGGCACAAGAGTTAAAATAGAGGAACTGACGAGCTGAATACCAATTGGAAGGGTTTGCAGCAGACGGGCAGATAACCTAATTAAAATTCTTGCATTGATAACTATAGGGCACAGGGCAAGACAAAACAAGTGCCTACCGTGGAAAATTCTTCAACCATTAGATAAATCAACTGGATATAGTTTTGCCAACGACGATCCGTTGCGGATATTTGCAATGGCCAAGCGTTAACCGTGCCACGAAGCGGCCTCGGCGGGAAGCGCGAGCCAGAGGCCTTTCTACAAGAACTCTGTCTTGGTGTGGTCTGGATTAGCCGATCGCTTGCCCTGCCTGACCCGCTCGAATTCCTATTTGCTTCTCCCCCACAATGTGGCGTTGCTCAAGTGGGCAAAAAACCTCAAGGATCGAGCATCCACCGCTTTAAGCCCCGTTTTCACAGAGCCGTCACCTGGACATCGACGGTCAGCATTGGGATCTGGCCCTTGGGTCCCACGAAGCTGCCGGCGACCGGCGGCACCGCTTCCGGATGACGGGCCACCGCGACCGGGATATGCCGGCTGCCCGTCAGCTCGCCGGCGGTGGGATCGAAGCCTTTCCAGCCCGGACCAGGCAGATACACTTCCGCCCAGGCGTGAGTCGTCGCGCCGCCCCTCCCGATCTCGGGAACGTGCGAATAACCGCTGACGAACCGGCTCGCCAACCCGAGAAAGCGGCAGGTTTCGATGAACAGGGTGGCGTAGTCGCGACAGGAGCCGCTGCGGATGGTCAAGGTCAGTTCGGGCGGCTGCACGCCGGGCTCCTCGCGGACGACGTACTTGAATTCCTTGGCAATGATCTGGTTCAGTCGATCCAGCAGCACATAGGTTTCCACCCGGTCGCGCATCAGGTTCAGACTGTTGAACCAATCGCGCAACGCCGGCTGTTGATCGGCATATACCGGTTGCTGGAAGGGTGCGAGATCGACCCTTTCTTCCTGGCGGTAATCAAACGGGAAATGAACCGCGTAGTCCTCGACGATGAAATCGAGCGGCGCTACTTCGTAATGCTGGATGACCACCTCGCTGCCGATGGTCAATCGTTGCGCGGCTTCCTGAAAGCTGACCACCGCCACCGAGTTGTCAAACACATCGCGATGCCACTTGACGCGGTGGGCCGGCGAGATGTTGAGCTTCGATGCTTCGATGCGCATGTCGTGCCCTTCGCGCGGGCGGAGCAGGAGCCGATGCGGCAGCAGCTTCACCACGCTGGAAAATTGATAAACGGTGAGATGTCTTATCTTCAGGCGCTGCATGTCTTAATACCTCACTGATTCAATTTGGAATTCAGCTTAACATCAACCCCAGGCCACCCGCGACCGCCGCTCCGCTCCATGCCGGCATCGAATGCAATTACCAACAGCCCGTCTATAGTTCTACTACCTGTCGATGGCAGGCGAATGGACGGACAATGCCGCCCCACGACCCCTGCCGCACCGGCGTTTGCCCTTCGCAACGCCAGCATATAACCACAATCAACCACCATAGGACCCCCTCATGACGATCCAGAATTACAGCGACCTGGACCCCCAGGAAACGCAGGAGTGGCTTGAAGCCCTCGAAGCGGTGCTGGAAGCGGAAGGGCTGCAACGCGCCCATTTTCTCCTGGGCGAATTGCAGAACAAAGCTCGCGCCACCGGCGTCCACATGCCCTACAGCGCCAATACCCCCTACTTCAACACGATCCCGGTCGATCAGGAGGAATACACCCCCGGCGATCCAGGCATGGAATGGCGCATCCGCTCGCTGATCCGCTGGAACGCCCTGGCCATGGTGATCAAGGCCAACCGTATTTCCTCGGAACTGGGCGGACACATCGCCAGCTTCGCTTCCAGCGCCACCCTGTACGATGTTGGCTTCAACCATTTCTGGCACGCACCCGACGATACGCACGGCGGCGATCTGGTTTTCGTCCAGGGCCATTCCGCCCCTGGCATCTACGCCCGCGCCTATCTGGAAGGGCGGCTGAACGAGCAGCAGTTGGATAACTTTCGCCAGGAGGTGGACGGCAACGGTCTGTCCTCCTACCCCCATCCCTGGCTGATGCCGGACTTTTGGCAGTTTCCCACCGTATCCATGGGTCTTGGCCCGATCCAGGCCATTTACCAGGCACGGTTCATGAAGTACCTGCACCATCGCGGCATCGTCAACACCGAAGGCCGCAAAGTCTGGTGCTTCTGCGGCGACGGCGAGATGGACGAACCGGAATCGCTCGGCGCGATTGCCCTGGCCGCCCGCGAGAATCTGGACAATCTGATTTTCGTGATCAACTGCAACCTGCAACGACTGGACGGCCCGGTGCGCGGCAACGGCAAGATCATCCAGGAACTGGAGGGCGATTTTCGCGGCACCGGCTGGAACGTGATCAAGGTGATCTGGGGTTCCTACTGGGACCCGCTGTTCGCCGCCGACAAAAAGGGTCTGCTGCTGAAGCTGATGGAAGAATGCGTGGACGGCGAATATCAGAACTTCAAGGCCAAGGGCGGCGCCTACACCCGCGAGCACTTCTTCGGCAAGTACGAGGAACTGAAGCAGATGGTCAGCCACTTGTCCGACGAGGACATCTGGCGGCTGAATCGGGGCGGCCACGACCCGCACAAGATTTACGCCGCCTATGCCGCGGCGGTCAAGCACACCGGCCAGCCGACCGTGATCCTCGCCAAGACCGTCAAGGGCTACGGCATGGGCGTGGCCGGCGAGGGCAAGAACATCACCCACTCGCAGAAGAAGATGGGCGAGCAGGCGCTGCGCGACTTCCGCGACCGCTTCCACATCCCGATTTCCGACGAACAGCTCAACGATGCGCCATTCTACAAGCCGGCGGCGGATAGCCCGGAAATCAAGTATCTCCAGGAACGCCGCGCCGCGCTGGGCGGCTACCTGCCGCAGCGTCGCCGTAGCGCGCCGCCGCTGACCACGCCGCCGCTGGCCAGTTTCGACGCCCTGTTGCAGGACACCGGCGAGCGCGACATGTCCACCACCATGGCCTTTGTCCGCATCCTGACCCAACTGGCGCGCGACAAGGGCGTCGGCCGCCATGTGGTGCCCATCGTCGCCGACGAGGCCCGTACCTTCGGCATGGAAGGCATGTTCCGCCAAATCGGCATCTACTCGCCTCGCGGACAGTTGTACGAACCGCAGGATGCCGACCAGCTCATGTTCTACAAGGAAGACAAGAAGGGGCAGATTTTGCAGGAAGGCATCAACGAGGCCGGCGCCACCTCCTCGTGGATCGCCGCCGGCACCGCCTACAGCAACCACGGCGTCAACATGGTGCCGTTCTACATCTATTACTCGATGTTCGGCTTCCAGCGCATCGGCGATCTGGCCTGGGCCGCCGGCGACCTCCAGACGCGCGGCTTTCTGATCGGCGGCACGTCCGGACGCACCACCCTGGCCGGCGAGGGCTTGCAACACCAGGACGGTCACAGCCAGATCTTCGCCCAGTTCATCCCGAACTGCGTGTCCTACGACCCGACCTTCGCCTACGAACTGGCGGTGATCATTCAGGATGGCCTGCGCCGGATGGCCCAGGAACAGGAACACGTCTTCTACTACATCACCACCCTCAACGAGAACTACCACCACCCGGCGATGCCGGAAGGCGCGGCGGAGGGCATTCTCAAGGGCATGTATCTGTTCCGACGCGGCGAGGGCGATGGCCCCCGAGTGCAACTGATGGGTTGCGGATCGATCCTGCGCGAGGTGATCGCCGCCGCCGACCGGCTGCGCGAGGACTGGGGCGTGGTCGCCGACATTTGGGCGACGCCCGGCATCAATGGCCTGACCCGCGAGGGACAGGACGCGGCGCGCTGGAATCTGTTGCATCCCACCGAACCGCCCCGCAAGAGCCACGTCGAAACCTGCCTGGCCGACCATCCGGGGCCGGTGGTGGCGGCGACCGACTATATGAAGCTGTACGCCGAGCAACTGCGTCCCTTCATTCCGCGCCACTATCTGGTGCTGGGCACCGATGGTTACGGCCGCAGCGACACCCGCGCCAAGCTGCGCCGGCATTTCGAGGTCGATCAATACTACGTCACGGTGACCGCGCTCAAGGCGCTGGCCGACGAGGGCGGGATTCCGCTCGCCAAGGTCGCCGAGGCCATCGCCAAGTACGCCATCAACCCCGAAAAGCCGAACCCGCTGACGGTATAAGGGAGAATCCCGGTGAGCATTATTAAAGAAATTCATGTGCCGGATATCGGCGACTTCAAGGGCGTGGACGTCATCGACGTGCTGGTCGCCGCCGGCGACAGCGTCGATGTGGAATCGCCACTGATCATCCTGGAAACCGACAAGGCGTCCATGGAGGTGCCTTCCCCACTGGCCGGCGTGGTTCGAGAGGTCAAGATCAAGGCCGGCGGCAAGGTCTCGGAAGGCGACCTGATTCTGTATCTGGATGTCGCCGAGAGCGTGTCCGCGCCCGAGCGTCCCGCCGCCGATACCGATGAAGCCGCCGCGTCCGGCGATCCCGGCGAAACGCGCGAGGTACGGGTGCCGGACATCGGTGATTTTAAAAACATACCGATCATCGAAGTGCTGGTTGCGCCCGGCGATCACGTCGACATCGATACGCCGCTGATTACCCTGGAAAGCGACAAGGCCAGCATGGAAGTGCCCTCGCCCCATGCCGGCACGGTGCAAACCATCGCGGCCAAGGTCGGCGATCAGGTCTCGCAGGGCGACCTGATCCTGACCTTGAGCGCGAGCGGCGCCGATACCGCCGCCAAGCCGCAACTGCCCGACACGCTCGGCGCCATCTCGCTGGGGCCGCGCGCGCGCAAGCCGGAAGGCGCGCCGCCGTCCCCACCGGTGCCCAAGACGCCCCCGCCGACCGAAGCCGCTCCGGCGGCCAGCTTCGCCAAGGTTCACGCCAGCCCCTCGATACGGCGTTTTGCCCGCGAACTGGGTGTCGATCTGACCCGCCTGGCCAAAGGCTCCGGTCCCAAGGGGCGGATTCTCAAGGAGGACGTGCACGCCTTCGTTAAGGGGGTCATGACTGGCGCGACTCCGGCGGCGGGGCCAGCCGGCGGCGTGACCGGCGGCGGGGCGCTGGATTTGCTGCCCTGGCCGACAGTGGATTTCGCCAAGTTTGGCCCGGTGGAATCCAAGCCGCTGGCGCGGATCAAGAAGCTCTCCGGCGCCAACCTGGCGCGCAACTGGGTGATGATCCCGGCGGTGACCTATCACGAGGATGCCGACATCACCGACCTGGAAGCCTTCCGCCTCCAGATCAACAAGGAGAACGAAAAGGCCGGCGGCGCCAAGTTGACCATGCTGGCCTTCCTGATCAAGGCCTGCGTCCGGGCCATGCGGCAGTTCCCGGAGTTCAACACCTCGCTCGATGGCGACAATCTGGTCTACAAGCAGTACTTTCACATCGCCTTCGCCGCCGACACGCCCAACGGGCTGGTGGTGCCGGTGGTGAAGGACGCCGATAAAAAAGGCATCTTCGACATCGCCAGGGAGTCCGGCGAACTGGCCAAAAAGGCCCGCGACGGCAAGCTGGGACCGGCGGAAATGCAGGGCGCCTGCTTCACCATCTCCTCGGTGGGCGGCATCGGCGGCACGGCCTTCTCGCCGATTATCAACGCCCCGGAGGTGGCGATCCTGGGCGTCAGCAAGTCGGTGATGAAGCCGGTGTGGGATGGCAAGCAGTTCGGGCCACGCCTGATCCTGCCGCTGTCGCTGAGCGCCGACCATCGCGTGATCGACGGCGCGCTGGCGACCCGCTTCAACGTCTATCTCGCGCAACTGCTGGCGGATTTCCGTCGCGTGCTGCTTTAACCGGAGGCCGCTGCTCATGAGTCTCGTGGAAGTCAAAGTCCCCGATATCGGCGACTTCAAAGGTGTGGAAATCATCGAAGTGCTGGTCAAACCGGGCGATGCCATCGCCGTGGAAGATCCGCTGATCATGCTGGAAAGCGACAAGGCCTCGATGGAAGTGCCCGCGCCCCAGGCCGGGACGGTCGGGGAACTCAAGGTCAAGGTCGGTGACAAGGTCTCCGAAGGCGATGTCATTCTGATGCTGGAGGCGAGTACCGACCCAGCGGTGACCACCCCGGCCAAGCCCGCCCAGCCCGCGCCCACCCCGCCGCCCGCACCCACCCCGCCGCCCGCGCCCGCGCCCGCGGCGGGTTCGTTTGCCGGAAAAACCGATTTCGATTGCGAAATGCTGGTGCTCGGCGCCGGGCCGGGCGGTTACAGCGCCGCGTTCCGCGCCGCTGACCTGGGCATGAAGACCGTGCTGGTGGAACGCTACCCAACCTTGGGCGGCGTCTGCCTCAACGTCGGCTGCATTCCCTCCAAGGCGCTGCTACATGTGGCGGCGGTCATGGACGAGGCGGAACACTTCGCCGATCTGGGCATCGTGTTCGGCAAACCGACCGTGGATCTGGACAAGCTGCGCGCCCACAAGAGCAAGGTGGTGGGCAAGCTGACCGGCGGGCTGGCGGGCATGGCCAAGGCGCGCAAGGTGGAAACCGTGCGCGGCTACGGCAGCTTCCTGGACCCGCACCATGTGGAAGTCGAACTCACCACCGGCGACGGCCAGAACAAGACCGGCGAAAAGAAAGTGATCCGCTTCCAGAAGTGCATCGTCGCCGCCGGCAGTCAGGCGGTGCACTTGCCCTTCATCCCGCAAGACCCGCGCATCGTCGATTCCACCGGCGCGCTGGAACTGCGCTTTATCCCGAAGCGGTTGCTGGTGATCGGCGGCGGCATCATCGGCCTGGAGATGGCCACGGTCTATTCGACGCTGGGCACCCGCATCGAGGTGGTGGAAATGCTCGACGCCCTGATGCAGGGTCCCGATCGGGATCTGGTCAAGGTGTGGGAGAAGATGAACGCCGGCCGCTTCGACAAGATCATGCTCAAGACCAAGACGGTCGCGGTCGAGGCCAAGCCGGAGGGGTTGCTGGTAACGTTCGAAGGCGACAACGCGCCGGCCGAGCCGCAACTTTACGACATGATCCTGCAATCGGCCGGACGCTCGCCCAACGGCAAGAAGATCGCCGCCGAAAAGGCGGGCATCGCCGTGAGCGACCGCGGCTTCATCCCGGTGGACAAACAACTGCGCACCAACGTCCCGCATATCTTCGCCATCGGCGACATCGTCGGCCAACCGATGCTGGCGCACAAGGCGACGCATGAGGGGCATGTCGCCGCCGAAGCCGCCGCCGGGCAGAAGAGCTTCTTCGACGCCAAAGTGATTCCCGGCGTGGCCTATACCGACCCGGAAGTCGCCTGGGCGGGTTTGACCGAGGCGGAAGCCAAGGCGCAGGGTATCAAGGTGAGCGTGGGCAAGTTCCCCTGGGCCGCTTCCGGTCGCGCCATCGCCAACGGCCGCGACGAGGGCTTCACCAAGCTGATCTTCGACGAGGACAGCCACCGCATCGTCGGCGGCGGCATCGTCGGCACCCACGCCGGCGACCTGATCAGCGAGGTGGCCCTGGCCATCGAGATGGGCTGCGACCCCGCCGACATCGGTCTGACCATCCATCCGCACCCGACCCTGGGCGAGTCGGTCGGCATGGCGGCGGAAGTGTTCGAGGGCGTCTGCACCGATCTGCCGCCCATGCGGAAAAAGTAACTCTCGTGGACAGCCCCGTTCGCCCCTGAAGGCGGACGGGGCTTTTTCGTGCCATCGCACCCGCCCGCGCATTGCTTGAGCCGGAAAATCCCACCATGCACGACAACGACTTCGATGAAGAATCGTATGACCCGGAAGCGCCTCGACCGCCCAGCAAGAGCCAGCGCAAGCGGGAGGCCACCGCCTTGCAGGATCTGGGCGAACATCTGGTGAAGCTCACCCCGGCGCAGTTGCGGCGGGTGCCGCTGCCGGAAGAATTATTGGCCGCGGTCCAGGCGGCGCAGGCCATCCCGCAGCGAGGGGCGCGCAAACGGCAACTGCAACTCATCGGCAAGCTGATGCGCCGGATCGACGAATTGGAAACGGAAGCAATCCGCGCCGCGCTGGCCACGGTTTATCCCGTGTCGCCGAGCCGGTAGCCCACTCCGCGCACGGTGCGGATGATCCGGGGATCGAACTTGCGGCGCAGATTGTGGACATGTACCTCGACGGCGTTGCTTTCCACCTCCTCGCCCCAGCCGTACAGCCGATCCTCCAGTTGCTCGCGGGACAATACCGAGCCCGGCGTTTCCAGCAGCGCGTGCAGCAGCGCGAATTCCCGCCCCGACAGTTGCACCGCTTGTCCACGATACTCGACCGTATGCGCGACCGGATCGAGCCGGAATGATCCGACCTCGATCAAATCCCGCGCCCGCCCGGCCTGCCGGCGCAGCAGCGCCCGCATCCGCGCCAGCAGTTCGGCCAGATCGAACGGCTTGACCAGATAATCGTCGGCGCCGCTGTCCAAACCCATGACCCGGTCCGGCACCGCATCGCGGGCGGTGAGAATCAGAACCGGCACGGCGTTTCCGCGCTGACGCCAGTCGCGCAACACCGCCAGCCCATCCTTCTTCGGCAGGCCCAAATCCAGCAGCACCAGCGCATAGTCGGTCGTCTCCAGCGCCAGCTCCGCGCCGTGTCCGTCCCGCACCCAGTCCACGGCAAACCCTTCGCCGCGCAAGCCCTTGCGCAGGCTGTCGCCGATCATTGCGTCATCTTCCACCAGCAGTACGCGCATCGCCAACACTCCATTCAATCCGATCGATTCAATACAACCGGGCCGATGGGCTTACAATCGCCCGACTTCCGCTTTCATGCGACCGGAGAACCCGCCCTGACCCAACCATCGCTGTCCTGGCTGCTGCTGCTCGGCGCGCTGACCGCCTTTGCGCCGATGTCGATCGACATGTATCTGCCCAGCCTGCCAGCCATCGCCGCCGCGTTCGCCGCCGACCCCGCCGCCGCTCAATACACCCTGGCCAGCTTCTTCATCGGGCTGGCCTTGGGTCAGGCGGTCTATGGCCCGCTCGCCGATCGCTATGGCCGCAAGCCGCCGTTGTATGCCGGACTGGCGCTCTACATCGTGGCCTCGGTCGGCTGCGCGCTGGCGCCCGACATCGCCACGCTGACGGCGCTGCGTTTCGTGCAGGCGGCGGGCGGTTGCGCCGGCGTGGTGATCGCCCGCGCCGTGGTGCGCGACCGTTTCGACGCGCGGACCTCGGCCAAAGTCTACTCGCTGCTGATGCTGGTGATGGGACTGGCGCCGATCCTGGCCCCGATCATGGGCGGCTGGATTCTGGTGTTGGCCGGCTGGCGCGCGATTTTTGGGGCGCTGGCTCTGTTCGGGCTGGTCACCCTGATCCTCGGTTGGCGCTATCTGCCGGAAACCCGCCCGGCGGACACTGTCGGCAGCGCCGGAGTCGGCGCGGCGTTGCGGGTCTATGGCGAGCTGTTGCGCGACCGGCGCTTCATCGGCTATGCCCTGAGCGGCGGTTTCGCGCTGGGCGGCATGTTCGCCTACATCACCGGCTCGCCGCATGTGTTCATCGAGTTGTACGGCGTGCCGGCGCAGTCCTTCGGCTGGCTGTTCGGACTCAACGCGCTGGGACTGATCGCCAGCTCGCAGTACAACCGCCGGCTGCTGACGCATCACAGCGCCGACGCGATCCTGCGTCGCGCCAACCGCGCGACCGTGCTGCTGGGGCTGGGGCTGCTGGCGGTTGCGGCCGGCGGCTGGGGTGGCCTGCCGGTACTGCTGATACCGCTGTTCGGCTATATCGCCAGCCTCGGCTTCACCGGACCGAACGCGATGGCCTGCGCGCTGGCCGATCAGGGCGGTCGCGCCGGCAGCGCCTCGGCCCTGATCGGCACGCTGCAATTTGCAGTAGCGACAGTTTCCAGCATGTTGGTCGGATTGCTGGGCAATGGCTCGGCGCTGCCGATGGCGGCGGTCATCGCCGGCTGCGGTGTGCTGGCCTACATCGCCCATCGCATCCTGGTTGGGGACGGGATGCTCGAATGACCAAACCCTCGCGGACCCTTGACGGAGGTTGCTCTTGAAAATCTGGATCGACGCGGACGCCTGCCCGGCGCCGGTGAAAATCATCGTGTTCCGCGCCTCGCAACGGGTCGGCGTACTGGTCACCCTGGTCGCCAACCAACGGCTGCAAACGCCACCCTCGCCTCTGATCACGGCGGTACAGGTCAGTCAGGGCTTCGACGAGGCCGATGATTACATCGTGCAACAGGCCACCGCCAACGACCTGGTCATTACCGCCGATATCCCGCTGGCGGCACGCCTGGTGGAACGGGGCGTGCCGGCGCTCAACCCGCGCGGCGAGCTGTACACTCAGGATAACGTGCGGGAGCGGCTGGCCCTGCGCAACCTCAAGGAAGAACTGCGCTCGGCGGGCACCCTGACCGGCGGTCCACCGCCTTACAACGACCGTGACAAGCAAGCGTTCGCCAACGGTCTGGATCGTTGGCTGGCGCGCTGTCGGACCCGCTAGCGGGTCCGAACCCAGGGAGTCATCCGGGTTGCCGCCATGGGATCGAAACTTTCAAGCCGATGCTCTTGAATTCCAGCGGATGATCGAGCGATGGGTACTGGCGCATATCCCGCTCCACCCTACTCCCTCATCTTCCTGTTCCCCAGCAGCAGCCAAACCCAAGTGATCAACTGCCCTCCCAGCACCAACCCGAACGCCCAGCGATACCCCATGTCGGCGTAACCGCCGCCCGCCAGCGGCCAGTGATTGATGATGGCGCCCATGCCCCACTGCCCGGCGAACGCCGCCACGAACACCAACAGGTTCAACGCCGTATTGACCCGCCCCGACAGCGCGAGCGGAAAGGACTGCGACAGCACCGCGTAGCTCAGCACTCCGCTGGTGCCGAAAAACCCGAACAACACCCACAACGGCAACAGCGGCCCCCAATCGAGCAGAATCGCCAGTTGCGCCCCCATGAACAGCACCATCCCGCCGGCCGACACCGCCAGCGGCGGGATGCCGTGCCGGGTCAACCGGTAGGCCAGTTGCCCCATGCCCAGAAAGCCCGCCACCATCGCCGCCGCGATCCAGAACAGATGGCCAGCCGCCGCCAGCTTGTCCAAACCGGACACATCGCGCAGCCATGGACCCGCCCATAAGCCCTGAATCGCCAGGAATGACGCCTGCGATAGCACGGCGCCCGGCGCGATCCGCCAGAATACCGGACTGCGGAACAGACCTGCTGTCTCCCGCCATTGCGTCCGCCAATCGCCGACCACCGCTTCGTCACTTTCCCGTTCCGGCACCGTCAGCAGCAGGGCGACCGCGACCAGGAAGCTCAAGCCCGCCAGCACGACGAACAAGCCGCGCCAGTCGGTCAGTTTCAGCGCGGCTTCCACCGGCGCGGTGGCGACCAGCGCCCCCAGACCGCCGGCCGCCAGCACCCAGCCGTTGACCGCCGGCAGCCGCGCGGCCGGAAACCACAGCACGAACGCCTTGAAGCTGGCCATCAGACAGGCCGACACGCCCAGCCCGATCAACCCCCGCCCCAGCAGCAACTCCACCGCGCTGCCGCTGACCGCGAACAGCCCGGCGCCGGCCGCCGCGAACAACAGCAGCGTCGCCTCCACCCGGCGCGGTCCGAATCGGTCCAGCAGAATGCCCAACGGCAGTTGAAACGCGGCGAAGGTCAGAAAATAGACGCTGGTCAGCAGGCCGAGATCGGTGGCGTCCAAGCGCAGTTCGGCGACCAGATAGGGCGACAGCACCGCGTTGATGGTGCGGTACAGATAGGACAGAAAATAACCGGCGGCAAAAGGCAGGAAAATCCGCGCCACCACGGCTTGGGTGGACAATACTCCCGCGCCGCTCATCGCGCGGATACTGGCGCGGCCCCCGGGCGCTGGCACAACCGGTATACCCGCTCCAACAGCCAGGTCAGGCCCCGCTCCCGCCAGCGCGACTCCTCCGCCAATGCATCGCGGGTGTCGAGCAACTCCACCTCGTGCGTCGCCTGGTACAGCGCCCGCACTTCCGCCTCGCCGACCGCGAACGGCGGCCCCGCCAGCACGCTCTGGTCGTACTCCAAGGTCACCAGCAGCACCCGGATGCCGGGCGGCAGGATGGTGTCGAGATGGCGGGCGTAGCGCTCGCGCATCGGTGGCGGCAGCGCAATCAGCGAAGCCCGGTCGTAAACACCGGCGCAATCGACGAGATGGTACGGTTCCAGATCGAAAAAATCGCCGAGCAGAATACGGATCTCATCGACTTCCCAGATCTCGAACGCCCCTTCCCGCCAGCGCCGCGGCCGAAGTCCGTTCTCGACGAAAAACGCCTCGACCGCGAGAAGGCTGATTTCCACCCCGGTCACCGGATGGCCTTCGCCGGCCAACCACAACAGGTCGCGGCTCTTGCCGCACAGCGGAGCGAACACCCGCTGGCCGGGAGTCAGGTCGAGTCGGCTCCAGAATTGCTGAAGGTGGACGTTGATGTCCTGCTGGTGAAAACCGATCTCGCTTCGTTCCCAGCGCTCGTGCCAAAAACTCAATTCCATGGTTGCGCATCCACGGTTGGGTGAAAAAGGTCAGCCCGGCCACCAGGCGCGGGAGGTGAACAGCGCGCCTGCTCCCTGCAACAGATAACGCAGGTCCTTACCCGCGCCGCGCTGGCGAGTGTAGAAAACGTCGCTCATCAGCCGCGTCTCGCGCGGCGCGCCGGCCGGTAAAGTCAGTTGGGTGGGGCCGATCAGCCCGGCCGGCGCCTGATCGCCGAGCCGCTCCCAGTCTTCTCGCCGGCTGGCGGCCTGCTCCGGGGTCAGCGGCTCCACGCCCACCAGCCGCAGATCGCCGCTCACCACCGCCAGCAGGCGCGGCAGGTAGCGCAGCAGCGGAATCGAGGTCGCCCATTCCCTGGCGACGAACACTCGCCGCTGGCGCGTGCCGAACTGGTCGAACTCTGGATGATTGCCGCGCAGCCGGGTCTCGCGCAGAGGGTCGTTGAAATTCTCGGTCAGCGCGGCAGCCAGCGCCAGCGGCCACAACGGCAGCGAAAACAAGAGCAGCAGCAAGCCCAGCAAGCGGTCGAGCGGTCCGGCCAGCACGTCGCCCAGCGTCACTTCGCGCGGATCGGCCGGCAGGAAGGTCTCGACCACCGGCAGCACCGCCCCGGTATCGACCCGGATCAGTTGATTGCCCCGGACGATGGCGTTTTGTACGTCCAAGCGCTCGCCGATGTAGGTATCCGGCAGCACCACGCTGTCGCGCAGAATGGCGTGGCGATCCACGGTCACCCGGTTGGCGATCACCACTTCGCCGCGAAACTCGGCGCTGGCTTCAACTCGGCAGTTCCCGCCAACGAAGGCGACGCCCTGCCGCAGGCTGCGCGGCGATACCTTGGAGCGCGGCCCCACGGTCAGCCCCGGCGCCACCTGCCGGCCCGGCGCTATCAGGCCCGGAAAGCGGCCAGCGGCGGCGTCGAGATTGGCCCGATGGTAGGCGCGCGGCGATTCCAGCCGGTTCAGGGCGGCGCCGGGCAATTCCACCACTGGCCAGGTAGGAGGCATCTCAACCGGCTCGACGGACCAGCGCAGCGGTTCCAGCCCGCCCCGGCCACCGGATCGGTGCAGACACAGGCTCACCGGCGCATCCGCGGCCCCGCCGTACACCACCGGACCGGTCGCCTCGCCCGCCAACCGTAAAAACTCGCCCAGCGCCGCGCCATGCAGTACATCACCCCGCAAGGCGAGCAACTCGCCGGCCAAATGGGACTCGGCGATTTCCACCACGACATCTGGATCTTCCTCGCCGCGAGTGAGAACGTACTCCAGCCGCATCCCCCAGCGGCTACCGTCGCCCAGCGCCGCCCGCAGTTCGTCGGCGAAAGGCGAAACCGCCACCACCGCCTCGCGCAGGCCGGCGGCGACCAGCGCTTCCAGCGTGTGCTCCAACACCGATTTGCCCGTCACCGGCAACAGCGCGGCGCAGGTTCGATCGGTCAGCGGCTCCAGTTCCCGGCCCAGTCGGTCGGCGAAAATCAGCGCTTGCATGGTCACCGGACGGCGATGGAAAGTCGTTGAGCGGCAACGTTCGCGCAACCGCGCCTTGCGCGGGATGAAGGAACGGGAGATCGTCGGGAAGCGGCTGACCAGACAGGCTGGGCGAATCGTGGATTGACGCTCGAATTTGGATTCATGGTTAGGGCTATCGTCCGTTGGTGGTCCTCGCCCCTCTCCACCCCACAAGGGCAGCGGGGCGGCGTTGCTTCTCAGGACCAGCGTCGGCTTTGCCAGCGCCAATCCGCGCCTTCCGCCGCCAAGGCTGCCTGTCCAGCCGGAATCCAGCGGGAGGTTCAACACGCTCCATTCCCGGCTCGCCGCATCCCGCAGACTGACCCGACCGTCCGGCAACCCATCGTCCGGGAAGCAAACCTCCAGGTCTGCCCAGGCCGCTGGCCAAACCGCCGCCCAGCGCCTTGGCAATCGCTTCCTTACGGGTCCAGCAGCTAAAAAAGGCTTCCCGGAGCCGTTCCGCCGGCAGCGCCTGGAACGCCGCCCACTCGCGCGGCGTACAAACACGCTCGGCCACTGCCGCATCGCTCACCACTCGATCCAGGCACTCCAGATCCACGCCCACCTCCCGGTGAGCCACCGCATAAAGCGCCCGGCCACCGCTGTGCGCCAGATTAAAATACAGGCCGGCGCCGGCTTCCTCGCCCGCCAGCATCGGCTTGCCGCGCGGCCCGTGGGCGAAACGCAGCGCCACCGCGGGTCGATTCAGGTACGCACCCAGCAGTTCCCGCAACAGACCGCGCCCGGCGATAAAATGATCCCGGTGCTCGGGAAAACGGAACCGCGCCGCTCGCTCCCGTTCGTCCGCCGCCAGCGCCGCCGCCAAATCCGCCAGCCGTTCTGGCGATGGTGTCAAATCCGCCTGCCAGACATGAATTTCGTCGGCGGCCAGCACCGGCGGCCGCAACGTTTTTTCGCTCATGAGCGGGCGTTCATAACCGAAACGCTCATGCGCGGGACGCGACGTTTCCCTACACTCTCGGCCGAGTCGGTTACGCCCGCGAGAGTCCCGCCCGCCCGCCGGCGGTTTGCTGGCCCCTTCGCCGTCCTCACTGGAGCACACGCATGAACCACACCATCGAGATCAAGGTGCGAGGCTATCACCTCGACCTGTTCCGCCACGTCAACAACGCCCGTTACCTGGAATTTCTGGAGGAAGCCCGCTGGAGCCTGCTGGAAAGCCGGGGCAACCTGGATTTCCTGGAGCAGCGCGGTTACGCCTTCGCCGTGGTCAACATCAACATCAACTACCGCCGCGCCGCCTTCATGGGAGAGATCCTGCAAATCGCCACCTCGATGAAGACCATCGGCGCCCGCAGTTGCGTGATGCACCAACTCGTTACCCTCAAGGGCGCCGACACCGTGGTCGCCGACGCCGATGTCACTTTCGTCATCGTCGATACCGGCACCGACAAGGCCGCGCCGCTGGAGGGTGAACTGCGGGCGGCGATGGAACGGCTGGCGGTCTGAAAGCAGAGGACTCCTGGATGGAGGCTCATCCTTCACGACCGCTTTCCCAGCGCCAGGCGTGGGCGGTGATGGTCGCCAGATCCGCGTAGCGCGGTTCCCATCCCAGTTCGGCCCGCGCCCGCCCGGAATCGGCCACCAGCCGCGCCGGATCGCCCGGCCGGCGTTCGCCGTACACCACCGGAATCTCGCGGCCGGTGACGGCGCGAGCCGTTTCAATCACTTCCCGCACCGAGAAGCCGTTGCCGTTGCCGAGGTTGAAAGCGGCGCTGCCGGCTCCATCCCACAATCGTTGCAGCGCCAGCAGATGCGCCTCGCACAGATCGGTGACGTGGATGTAGTCGCGGATGCAGGTACCGTCCGGCGTGTCGTAGTCGGCGCCGAACACGGTGATGTGCGGTCGGCGGCCGGTGGCGGCTTGCAGCACCAGCGGAATCAGATGGGTCTCCGGGTCGTGGCGTTCGCCCAGTTCGCCGTCGGGGTCGGCGCCGGCGGCATTGAAGTAACGCAGACAGACCGCCTTCAGCCCATAAGCCACGTCGTAATCCCGCAGCATCTGCTCGACCATCCACTTGCCCCGCCCGTAGGGGTTGATGGGATTCTTGGGGTGATCCTCGTCGATGGGCGTTCGCAGCGGTTCGCCGAAAATCGCCGCCGTGGAGGAAAAAATAAAATGGTTCACCCGATGCGAGACCATCGCATCCAGCAGATACTGGGTCTTGAACACGTTGTTCAGGTAGTACTTGGCCGGCTCGCGCACCGATTCGCCAACCTGGATATGAGAGGCGAAATGCAGCACGCCGTCGAAGCGCGAGGTCTGGATCAACTCATCCAGCATGTCCCGCTCGCCCAGATCCCCCAGCACGAAGCGTCCACCCTTGACCGCGTCACGGTGGCCGGCGGACAGATTGTCCAACACCGTCACCTCGAATCCACGCTGGCAGAGCAACTTGACCATGTGGGAGCCGATGTAACCCGCTCCGCCGACCACGAGCACGCGCATGGGGACCCTTCCTCGCTTTTCGGTGCTTCCACAGCACAAGTTGAAATAATTTCCCTGATCCCGACGCGGGTGACGGGAACCATCAACCGTCTGGTGATTCGGCCTCGGCACGAAACCGTGCGGCTAACGTGGGTCCAAAACATCCTGGCCCGACACAGCGGTTCGTTCGATCCGACGTTGCAAGCCGAGCTGGATCGGGCTCGTATCCGGCATTTTTTCGGCGGCAACGCCGGCTCGCCGCCGAGGGTTTAAGCGCTCCGTTCCCGGTGCAGGCGCAGCAAGCGCTCCATCAACTGTTCGATTTCGGCTTCCAGCGCGCTCTTCTCCTGTTCCGCCTGACGGTTGCGCGCCGCCAGCTTTTCTTCCGACTGCTGGCGCTCCTGCTGGGCCTGTTTCAATTGTCGGTGCAATTCGCGCAGTTCGTGATCCGCCGGATCGGTCAAGCCGGACGACGGGATCTCGGCACTCGCCTTCATCGCCTGTTCCCGCGATACCCGGCACTCGGCCCGCAACCGCTCTATCTGCTCCTGCATCGCCCGGCGTTCCTCTTCCCAGGCAAGCCGCTCCCGGTTCAATTCCGCCGTCGCTTCGACCTTGAACTGTTCCATCAAGCGTTGGCTATCCGGCGGCTGGTCTTGGTCGGTGTGGCTGGCGCGCGCTTTCTGTAGCGACAGGTTGTCTTCCAGGGTATTCACCTCGATCTGAAAGGCCAAACGCTCGCGCTCCCACGCCTCTTGCTGCTGCTCCAACCGCTCGTCCAGCGTCGCCTTATCCTGCTGCAACATCCGCATGCGCTCTTCGAACTGACTGTTATGCAGCAGCAGGCTCTGCCGCTCCCGATCCCATTGTTCGCTGTCTCTCGCGAAGCGGTCCTGCAGCGCCGCCTGCTCCCGTTCGAGGCGCTCGATGGTCCCACGCAATTTGGCGGTGTCACGCAGGTCGGTTTTTTGCTGCTGGTCGCGGCCGGCTCTCTGATCGGCGCACTGCCGCTCCAGCGCGGCATAACGCTCGCGCTCCTGCTTCAGGTCATCTTCGAAGCGGCTCTGCTGCTGCTGTTGCGCCTGGCGAGCCTGATAGACCGCCATCCGCTCACCCTGCAAAGCGCTTTGCAGTTCGCTGTGTTTGGTCTGGCCATCGGCAAGCTCGGCCTGGATTTGCGCCAAATCCCGCCGCAAGATTCGGTAGGGCAACAAATAGATCGCCATGCCCCCCGCCACCAAACCGATAATCGCTCCAATGACCAGATACATCATGATGTCGGTCATAACATGATTTGCTCGCTATGGTGTGCCTGGACGCGACCCAAGCCGGTTCCGGCGCGGGACACTCACCCTTTTAGCGCAGCACATAGGCCAGCACCGCCGCTCCAATGCCGGCCACCGCCGCCCATCCCGCCGCCCGATGAACGTACCGCCGCAGATCGCGCTGGGCGTCCGCCCACAATTGGCGGGTCGTTTGTTCGGCCGCCGCCGCCGCGGCGGTGGCTTGACCGGCGGCTGACTTGGCGGCCGCCTCAGCCGCGGCCGTGGTTGCCTGCGCCGCCACATCTCGCGCCGCCCTGACCGCGGCTTCGCGGGCATCCGCGCCGGCTTTTTGCGCGGCTTCGGTAAACCGCTGGCTCAGTTGCCGCACCAACCGGCCAGACAGATCGTGCAATTGATGCTGGCATACCTGGCCCGCCATCTCCCGCACCAGTTCTTCAAGATCGGCCCGCGCTTCGCGCCGGTAGGTCTCCAACCGCTCCTCCATCAACGGCAGCATCTGTGCCCGCAGCGCGGCTTCACTCGGTTGGACTTCGCGCGGTTCCGGCGGCCGCCATGCCGCCAGTTGTTCCGCGCAAATACGGGTTGCGACCCGGCTACACGTTTCCTGCTGACTGGCTTCCACGTCCCGCCGCAGTTTGGCGACCACATCGTTGATCAGCGGCAGCACCTGCGTCTCGATCGACTCGTAGAAAACCTGTTCGGCTTTTTCGAGGGCGATCGCGCTGACCCAGTTGGCCGTCACGCCTTCGGTGGCCGGCGCCGCCGTAACCGGCTCCGGCGGGCTGGGCGGGGGAGCGTGGGCGGCATCGAACAGTGCGTTCAACTGTTCGAGAATCGCGCCGAGGGTCTCGGGTACCGCCGGCTTGCTCAGCACACCGACGGCGCCGGCTGCCCGGGCTTCATCCTGATAGGAGGGTTCATCCTTGGAGGTATACATCGCCACCGGAATTGAGACGGTGGCGGGGCTGTTTTTGATCTGCCGCACGACCGTCAGGCCATCCATGCCGGGCATGGTATGGTCCATGAAGATCGCATCCGGCTGCTGGTCACGCAGATAGTTCAGCGCCTCTTCCGCCGATTCCACGGTGTCCACGGTCATGCCGAAGCCCTGCAACATCTTGCGCAGCATCAGCCGCGCCGACTTGGAGTCATCTACAACAAGGACATGTCGGACTGGCATAGACCCTCCTGGTTTTTGCGCACAGATTAACAGGATTCCCTTAAGTTAAGAACGATTCTAGCCGAACTGGCAACGCTCGGACGGGGCGCGGACAAGTGCCTTGCAATGGTGGTAATCCATGACGATGACGCATTAAATCGTAAGCACCGCGAAGGGCGGCATGACCGGCGCCACCCTCTCGACCATCACCAGGCGTTGAACCCCGCTCAGTGCCGGCAACACAAATGTGTGCAGTGTAAGTACACGGCGACGCTTAGCCAAACAGCACCAGTGGATAGGGCAGCCTTTTTTCCCGCATACCCAGCTTGGGTTTGGGCATCATGATGAAATCGGCAAGCAATAAAAATGCCGGGTCCGCGAAAAATGGCCAGTGCGCCAGTACCAGACCCGCGGCGGCGTCTTGACCACGCCGAATACAATGGCGCGCGGGCCAAGTTCGCCACTCGCCAGCCCGAGGATCGAACCGGCCACGCTGGCGCGGGCGACCGCCGCCAGCCGTCGCAAAAATGTCCATTCCTGACCCATACCGACCACTTTGCACCACTGGATGCCCAGCGGAATCGCCATGATGGCGCTGCCGGCACGAACGGGAATGGGTTGATCGGAGTCATAATATTGCGATTTTAATGCCTGATTGTTTGTGCCCTTATCAACTATGCCCTTGCCGGCATGAATAGGTTTTTTGCACCTCCAACGTGTCGGGAGAAATCATTCAATGACACCCGGATCGCCCGTTCAACCCCTGCGGCTGGCCATCACCGGCATGAGTTGCGCCGGCTGCGTCGCCGCCGTGGAAACCGCCCTGCGCGGGGTGCCCGGCGTAGCCGAGGCCAACGTCAATTTCGCCGAGCGCACCGCCCAGGTCAGCGGCGATGCGACCCTGCCCACGCTGTTTCGAGCGGTCCAGGCGGCTGGTTATGACGCCTCGGAGCTACGCGACGCCGCCGCCGAGGCCAAGCGGGACGCCACCGAACAGACCCATTACCGGCGGCTGATCCGCAACACCGTCGTCGCCGGCGCCCTGGCCGCGCCCTTGATGCTGGCCGAGATGGCTGGCTGGCTGCCGGTGCTGGCCAGTCCCGCCGGTCGGTGGTTCTGGATCGCGGTCGGCCTGCTGACCCTGGCGGCGATGGTGTACAGCGGCGGCCACTTCTTCAGTGGCGCCTGGCGCCAGTTCCGCCATCACAACGCCAACATGGACACCCTGATCGCGCTGGGCACCGGCGCCGCCTGGCTATATTCGATGCTGGTGGCGCTGTTTCCGGCCGGCGTGCCCAGCCTGGCCCAGCACGCCTATTTCGAGGCGGCGGTCACCATCATCGCCCTGATCAACCTCGGTTCCGCGCTGGAGAGCCGGGCACGCGGCAAAGCCTCGACCGCCATCCAGCGCCTGCTCGGCCTGCGGCCGAAAACCGCCCGGCTGGTCGAAGACAATCAAGAGCGGGATGTTCCGATCGAAACCCTGCGGATCGACGCCCTGATTCGGGTGCGACCGGGCGAAAAAGTCCCGGTGGACGGTGAAGTCAGCGACGGCCACTCGACGGTGGACGAGTCGATGCTGACCGGCGAACCGCTGCCGGTGGTCAAACAGGCCGGCGATGCCGTGACCGGCGGCACCGTGAACCAGACTGGCGCCTTCGTATTCCGCGCCACCCGGGTCGGCGAGGACACGGTGCTGGCCCACATCGTCGCCAGCGTGCGGCAGGCACAAAACAGCAAGCCACCGATCGGCCGGCTGGCCGACCGGGTCGCCGCCGTGTTCGTCCCCTCGGTCCTGATCGTAGCCATCCTGACCGCGCTGGCCTGGTTCAATTTCGGCCCCGAACCCCGGGCCAGCTATATATTGGTCACCAGCCTGACCGTGCTGATCATCGCCTGCCCCTGCGCGCTGGGGCTGGCCACGCCGATCTCGATCATGGTCGGGGTCGGCAAGGCCGCCGAGCACGGCATCCTGATCCGCGACGGCGAGGCCTTGCAGCGGGTCGGCCAGATCACCACCGTGGTGTTGGACAAGACCGGCACCGTCACCGCCGGACAGCCGACGGTCACCGCCGTGACCGCCCTGCCCGGCTTCCAGGAGGACGAGATCTTCGCCTTGGCTGCCGGCCTGGAAGCCGGCTCCGAACATCCGCTGGCCCAGGCGATTCTGACCGCCGCCCGCGAACGCGGGTTGAGCCTTCCGCCGCTGGAGCGGTTCGAAGCCATCGCCGGCCACGGCGCCAGCGGCCGGGTGAACGGTCGGGTGTTGCTGGCCGGCAACCGCCGCTTGCTGGAAACGCACGGCATCGATACCGCCCCGCTCCAGGCCGAAGCCGAACGACTGGCCGCCCAGGGACAGACGCTGGTGTTCGTCGCCGCCGACGGCCGGGCAGCCGGCATCGTCGCCGTGGCCGACCCCATCAAACCGGACTCCGTCGCCGCCGTCCGCCGTCTGCGGGAACTGGGTCTGAAAGTGGTGCTCCTGACCGGCGATCACGCCGCCACCGCCCGCGCCATCGCCACGCAGGCCGGCATCGAGGAAATCCACGCCGAGGTGCCGCCAACCGGTAAGGCCGACGTCATCGCCGGCTTGCAGGCCCGCGGCGAGGTGGTCGGCATGGCCGGCGACGGCATCAACGACGCCCCGGCCCTGGCGCGGGCCGATGTCGGGCTGGCCATGGGCGCCGGCGCCGACATCGCCATTGAAAGCGCCGGCATCACCCTGGTGCGTGGCTCCCTGCACGGCATCGCCGACGCCGTCGCCCTCTCCCGCGCCACCGTAACCAACATCAGGCAAAATCTGTTCGGCGCTTTCCTTTACAATACCTTGGGAATTCCGCTCGCGGCGGGCGCGCTCTACCCCGCGACCGGATTGTTGCTCAACCCGATGCTGGCCGGCGCGGCCATGGCGTTGTCGTCTTTCACCGTCGTCAGCAACGCCAACCGGTTGCGCGGTTTCCAGCCGCGAGGCAAACCGACATGATCTCACTCGCTGTCAATCTGGCCGGACTGGGGCTGATCGCCTTCATCGTCTGGTGGTTCTGGCTCGCTCGCCCATGAAGCTGCCGCCGCTTGCCAAACCGTCCTGGCTAAGCCGGCTGGGGCTGGCCGCGACCTCGGTGCTGGCCGTGGTGGTCGGCTTCGCCGTCGCCTCGATGCTGTTCGCCGTTCTGCTGGTGGCGGGGCTGGCGGCCGGCGGCTGGCTGTGGTGGCGACTCCGCCGCCTGGCCCGCCAAACGCAACGGGCCGCGCCTGATTGCATCGACGGGGAATACACGGTGGAACCGGAACGGCCTCTGCTGGAGGACCCCCGGACCACGCCGACCGAGGCCGCGCAACGATCCGCCGCCGCTCCGCGCTCCGCGCCGTGAACGCCACCGTCGCGCCGCAAACCCCCGCGGCCGAGCCGCTCGCCCGGGGCATCTTCGCCGAACAGGTCCGGCTGCTGTACGCCCAAGCCCCGCTCGGCACGGTCGCCAGCCTGCTGATCGCGCCCATGCTGACGCTCATCCACTGGGATATCGTGCCGCGCGCGGTGCTGCTGGGCTGGCTGGCCCTGCTCGAAGCGACCCTCCTGGTCCGGCTGGCGCTGATCGTCGCCTTCCAGCGCCGCCGGGAACCGGACGCCGACGCCGACCGCTGGGCCCAGCGTTATACTTGGGCCTGCGCCGCCAGCGGCGTCTGCTGGGGCGGTTGCGTCGTCCTGCTGATCCTCGCGCCGTCCCTGGCGTACCAAAGCTTCACCGCGCTGGTACTGGGCGGGGTGCTGATGGGCGGCGTGCTGACCATGACGCCGGTGCTGGCCACCTACACGGCCTACGCCCTGCCGCTGATGTTGCCGCCGGTGCTCTGGCTGCTGCTGCGGGACGATCCGCTGCGCACCGCCATGGGCGCCGCCGGCATCCTGTACCTGCTGCTGGCGCTGGGCACTGCCCGGCGCTACCACCAGACGCTCGCCCGTTCGCTGCGGCTGGCGCTGGAAAACGCCGGGCTGGCCCAATCGTTCGCCGCGGCCAAGGAACAGACCGAGGCGGGCAACCGGCAACTGGCCGAGCAACAGGCGGCGCTGCGGAGCAGCGTGGAAGCCATGCGCGAACTGTACGAAGTCATTTCCATCCCGCGTCGCCACCCCGGCGACCAGATTCAGGCCATGCTGGCGATGGGCTGCCAGCGCTTCGGGCTGACGATCGGCATCCTGTCCCATGTCGAAGATGACCGCTACGAAATCGTTCAGGCCATCACGCCCGGCGGTGAAATCAGCCGGGGAGACGTCTTCGCCCTCGGCGACACCTATTGCCGCGATACCCTGCGTGCCGGGGAGCCGCTGGGTTTCGAGCGCGCCTCGACCAGCGACTGGCGCCGGCATCCCTGTTACCTGAAACTCAAGCTGGAAGCCTATCTGGGCGCGCCGGTCCAGGTCGGCGAGCAAATCTACGGCACGCTCAACTTCTCCAACTTCCGGTCAAGATCGACGCCGTTCGCCGCCGTGGACCGCGAGTTGATCCAGCTCATGGCCCGCTGGGTGGGCAGCGCCCTCGAACAGGAGCAGATGGCAACGGCCGCTCAGCGGCAGCAGGCGCTGCTGGCCCACGCCTCGCGCCTCAATACCCTGGGCGAAATGGCCTCCGGGCTGGCGCACGAAATCAATCAGCCGATCACCGCTATCTCCCTGTACGCCGAAGCCGGCCTGACCCGCTTGCGCGACGGTCCGGTCGAACCGGCCGATCTGCGGGAAACCCTGGAGAAAATCGCCGCGCAGAGCACCCGGACCCACACCATCATCCAGCAGGTCCGTCATTTCGCCCGCCAGAGCAAACCCCAATACCTCACGGTGCGGGTCAGCGCCCTGCTCGACGACATCGCCGACTTCCTGGACATGGAAACCCGTCGCCATCATGTCCATCTCCGCCAAGACATTGGTCCTGACTTGCCGCCCGTGCTGGCCGACCCCCTGCAAGTCCAGCAGGTAATTCTCAATCTGGTGCGCAACGCGGTGGACGCCACGGGCATGATCGACGGCCCGCGCGCCATCCTCCTTTCCGCCCGCCCCGGACCGGATGGGGTCGAACTCGCGGTTCAGGACAACGGCCCCGGCCTGGACCCCAGCCTGCTCAGGCAATTGCCGCACCCCTTTTTCACCACCAAGCCCGACGGCCTGGGTCTGGGGCTGTCGATCAGCCAATCCATCGTCGAAGCCCACGGCGGCCGGCTGTGGGCCACGCCCAATCGGGACTCCGGCGCCACTTTCCACTTTACCCTGCCCGCCGCCGCCCGGATCCACCGTCCCGAACGGGCGGAACTGATCCTCTAATCCGCGGCCGACCGCCGGGAAACCACCGCATGACGCACTTCGACAAAGCCGCTCTCCGAGGCGTCTTCCGTTTCCGGCCCCGCGTCCCGCCGGCTTCGGACGATCCGGCCGCGCCGTCGTCGGACTCGCGGCGCAAGCGCTTGCGCCGCTTCAGCGTCTATCCCGCGCTCATCGCCTCGATCTACGTCGGCGGTGGCCTGTTCTGGGTGCTGGGCGGCGACCCGCTGCTGAGCGCGTGGCTGGCCGAGGCGGGTCCCCCGCCGGTGCTGGGGCCGCTCGCGAACATCCTGGTGGTCGCCGCCAGCGGCGGCCTGCTGTACGGGCTGCTGCGGCATTACGTCAAGACGGCGCACCGCGCCGATCTGGCCCAGGACATGCGGCTGGCGGAATTCATTGAAATGATCACCGACGTGGCCTTCATCAAGGACCGCGAAGGCCGCTACCTGCTATTCAACTCGGCGGGCGAGCGCCTGGTCGGGCGGCCCTTGAACGAATGTCTGGGCCAGGACGACCGCGCGCTGTTCCCCGCCGAAATCGCCCCGAAGCTGATGGAGGCGGACCGCCGGGTCATCGCCAGCGGCCACCTGCTAAGCAGTGAAGACACCTTCGACATCCGCGGCGAACGCCGCATATTCCAGTCGACCAAATGGCCCTATCGCGATGCCGACGGCCGCATCATCGGCATCATCGGCATTGCTCGCGACACCACCGAGCGGAAGCGGGCCGAAGAGCAGTCGTGGCGCACCCGTGAAGAACTGGAAACCCGGGTGCGGGAGCGCACCGCCGAACTGGTGGCCACCAACCAGACCCTGGAGCGGCAGATCGCCGCCCGCGTGCAAACCGAAATCGCCCTGCGCGACAGCGAGGAGCGCTTTCGCCAGCTCGCCGAGCACATCCGCGAGGTATTTTGGGTATATGACATCGTGCAAGAACGGCTCCTGTACGTCAGCCCGGCCTACGCGGAGATCTGGGGACGCGCCGTGCAAAATTTTCAGGAACGGCCGCTGGACTGGCTGGAGGCCGTCCACCCCGACGATCGCGCGCGCATTCAGGCGGCGCACGCCGCCAAGCTGGAATCGGGCCGGATCGACGAAGAGTACCGCATCGTCCGCCCGGATGGCGCGGTCCGCTGGATCTGGGATCGCGGCTTTCCCATCCGCGACGCGGCCGGTCATGTGTATCGCATCGCCGGTTTGGCCGAGGACATCACCGCCCGCAAGCTGGCCGAGGACCAACTGCGGCGGCAGCAAGTGGAACTGGCCAAGATGTCGCGGCTCAGCCTGGCGGTCGAACTGGCCTCCAACCTGGCTCACGAACTCAACCAGCCGCTGGCGGCCATCGTGGCCTACACCCAGGCGGGCCTAACCCTGCTGCGGGAGGATGTCACCGATCCTCGCGAGCTGACCGGCACGCTGGAGGAAGTGGTCAATCAAGGATTGCGGGCCGGCGGCATCATCCGCCACTTGCGCGGGTTGGTGCAGAAACATCCGGCCGCCCAAACCGAAATCGACCTCAACGCCCTGATCCGCGCGGTGGTTCACTACGCGCAACTGGAACTGCGCCAGGCCGGCATCACGGTGCGGCTGGAACTGACGGAACCGCTACCGGCCATCCTGGCCGACGATATTCAAATCCAGTTGGCGGTGCTCTACCTGGTCCGCAACGCCATCGAGGCCATGCAGGCCCAGAGCAGCGAACCGCGCGAACTGCTGCTGCGCACCGCCCCGCTCGATGCCGGGTCCGTGCTCGCCACCGTCCGCGATACCGGGCACGGCTTCAGCCCGGAAGTAGCCGAACGACTGTTTCAGCCGTTCTTCACCACCAAGCCCGGCGGCATGGGGTTGGGTTTGTCGGTCAGCCGCTCGCTGGTCGAATCCCAGGGCGGGCAGGTATGGGCCACACCCAATCCCGACCGCGGGGCCTCGTTCCATTTCACCCTGCCGGTTTATACTCACTACCGATGGCCACCCGCACCCGCACCCGCATGAACGAAATCGCTTCCACCGTTTTTCTCGTCGACGACGACCAAGCGGTGCGCGACGCGGTCGGCCTGCTGCTGCGGACGACCGGACTGAACGTGGAATCCTTCGCCAGCGCCGCCGACTTTCTCGCATCCGACGGTGTCCGGCGACCCGGCTGCCTGCTGCTGGACGTGCGCATGCCGGGCATGAGCGGCCTGGATCTGCAGAAACAGTTGCGGGATCAGGGCCATCGAATTCCGATCATCTTCATGACCGGCCACGGCGACGTACCCATGGCGACCCGGGCGATGAAGGCCGGCGCGTTCGACTTCATCGAAAAGCCGTTTCAGGGGCAAACGCTGCTGGTGCGTGTCCGGGAAGCGCTGGAACGCGATACCTGCGAGCGTCGCCGCCAAACCCAACGCAGCGAGGCGGCGGCTCGGATGGCGCGGCTGTCGCCGCGCGAGCGGGAGGTGCTGGAGCGGGTGGCGGCCGGTCAGTACAACAAGGTGATCGCCGCCAACCTCGGCATCAGCCTGTCCACGGTGGAAATCCACCGCAAGCGGGTGATGGAGAAACTGGAGGCGGACTCGCTCTCCGATCTGATTCGAACCCTGGCGCTACTGGATGAAGGGGAAGCGTAGCCCACCGCCCAATTCCAAGGCCGGCAATCATTCGGCCGGGCGGCGGCGCGCCACAACGGATTGCAGCGCCGCCCGCGCCTCCGGCGAGCGCAGCCGTTCGGTGAAATACCGGCCTTCCAGGGCAATCCGGTCCCGCACGGCCTCGGCCTCGGCCTGCTTCAGCAGCATTTTGCTCAGCCGTACCGCCGCCGCCGGCTGCCGCGCCAGTCGTTGGGCCTGCGCCAGCGCCAGTTCCAGCGTTGCCTCCGCATCGGCGCCGATACCGTTGATCAACCCCCAGTCCAGGGCCTGTTCGGCGCTGAACGGCTGGCCCAGCAGCAGCAGTTCGGCCGCTCGCGGGTAGCCGATCAGGCGCGGCAATAACAGGCTGGAACCGGCCTCCGGGCACAGTCCGAGACTGACGAATGGCAATTGCAGCGCCGCGCCGGCACGGACGTAGATCAGATCGCAGTGCAGCAGCAGCGTCACCCCGATGCCGGCCGCGACGCCGTTGACCGCCGCCACCAACGGCTTCTCGAACCGGTGCAGCGCCGCCAGAAAACGAAACACCGGGCTGTTCTCTCCCTCCGGCGGCGCCGCCAGAAAATCGGCGATATCGTTGCCGCTGGTAAAACTGTCGCCGCCGCCGGTCAACACCACGACCCGAACGTCCGGGTCCCGGACCGCTTCCGCCAGCGTTGCGGTCAGGGCCGCGTACATCGCCAGCGTCAGGGCGTTCTTCTTTTCGGGCCGCTGAATCCGCGCCAGCAAGACCTCGTCCCGCCTTTCCGTTACGATCTCCGGCACCTTTGTTTCCACCATGGCAAGCACTCCCACAGGCTGATGTTGCTCCCCAACTCCGCCACGCCAACCTCTTGCAAGGCCGCGGCGCGGCGACCCTACATTCGACAATTCAACCGGCGCCGGCCCGCAACCTCGACCACAGGCAAGCTCATGAATTTCGCAAACAGCGTACTACTGACCGATCTTTACCAACTGACCATGCTCCAGACCTACTACGCCGAACGCATGCAAGAAACGGCTGTGTTCGAGCTGTTCGCCCGCCGGTTGCCTCCCGAGCGGGGGTTCCTGCTCGCCGCCGGTCTGGAGCAGGCGCTGGATTATCTGGAAAACCTGCGGTTCACCACCGAGGAACTGGACTGGCTGGCCGGTTGTGGCCGCTTCAGCCCGCAATTCGTGGCCTCGCTGGAAGACTTTCGCTTCACCGGCGCGGTGCATGCGCTGCCGGAAGGGACCGCGTTTTTCGCCAACGAACCGATCCTGCGGGTCGTCGCCCCGCTGCCCGAGGCGCAACTGGTGGAAAGCCGGCTCATCAACCTGCTTCATTATCAAACCCTGATCGCCTCCAAGGCCGCCCGCTGCGTGCTGGCCGCGCCCGGCAAGCTGCTGGTGGATTTCGGCATGCGCCGCGCCCACGGCGCCGAGGCGGCCCTGTTCGCCGCCCGAGCGGCCTATCTGGCCGGCTTTGCCGGCAGCGCCACCGTACTGGCCGGCATGCGCTTCGATATTCCCGTGTTCGGCACCATGGCCCACTCCCTGATCCAGGCCCATGATCGGGAGGAAGACGCTTTCGAACACTTCGCCGCCGCGCAGCCCGGCAACGTGGTGCTGCTGCTCGACACCTACGACACCGAGGCCGCCGCCGGCAAGCTGGTCGCGCTGGCCCCCCGCCTGCGCGAGCGCGGCATCGGAATCAGAGGCGTGCGCATCGACAGCGGCGACCTGGCCGAACACGCCCGCCGGGTCAGAGCCATCCTCGACGCCGGCGGTTTGGCGCAAGTCACCATCCTGGCCAGCGGCGATCTCGACGAATACCGCCTGCGCGAGTTGCTGGCCGCGGGGGCGCCGATCGACGGCTTCGGCATCGGCACCCGGCTGGATGCGTCCACCGATGCTCCGACGCTGGATCTGGTTTACAAGCTACAGGAATATGCCGGCCGACCCCGGCGCAAGCGTTCCGAGGGCAAGGCCACCTGGCCCGGCCGTAAGCAGATATACCGACAGCGCGCGACGGACGGCGCGCTGACCGGCGACTGCCTGGGTCTGGAAGAGGCGCAGCGACCGGGCGAACCCTTACTGATCAAGGTGATGGAAAACGGCCGCCGGCTGACGCCGCCGGAACCGCTGAGCGCCAGCCGCGACCGGGTGCGCGCGCAACTGGCGACGCTACCGTCCGCCCTGCGCGCCGGCCAAGGCGAACCACCCTACCCGGTCGAGATCGCCCTGGAGCTGCGCGAACTGGCCACCCGGCTGGATCGGGAACCTCACTGATCCTCATCCATCACCGATCACGGACCCGACCACAAACCCATCTTTGATCGTGCGCTCTCCAAACCGCGCTAGGCGCTCGCGGCCGAACCGGTATATGCTACGCTGCACTGCAACATCACTGACCCCACGAGGGAACGGTCATGGCCACCGCAATTCTTGTCGTCCCCACCGAACAACGGGTCGGGTTGACCACCGTCGCCCTGGGTCTGGTGCATGCGCTCGACCGCAAGGGCATTCCGGTCGGTTTCTGCAAACCCATCGGCCAGCCACACGCCACCGACACCGGACCGGAACGCTCGACCCGACTGGCGCGCGCCGTCACCAGCCTGAACCCGCCCGAACCGATCCCGGTCGCCGAGGCGGAAAGCCTGCTTGGCCACGACCGGGAAAACATCCTGCTGGAGGAGGTTATCGCCCGCTACGAGCGCGCGGCCCAGAAAGCCAGCGTGGTGGTGGTCGAAGGCTTGGTGGATACCGAGGAACGGTCCTACGGCACTCATCTGAACGCCAGAATGGCGCAGAGCCTGGATGCCCGGATCATCATTGTCGCCGCGCCCGGCCGCGATAGACCGCGCCAGGTCGCCGAAACGGTGGAAGTGGCGGCCCAGGCCTACGGCGGCATCCGTCACGAGCGGATGATCGGCTGCATCGTCAACCTGCTGGACGCGCCGGTGGACCCCACCGGTCATATCCGTTTCGATTTCAGCCGCGCCGAGGATATTGTCGACCAGGGCCACGAGGCCGAACTGCAAGCCGAGTGCGCCCGACGCTGGCCGGAGACCTTCAAGCTGCTGGGGTGCATCCCCTGGCAACGCGAACTGATCGCGCCGCGCGTGCAGGACATCAGGCACATGATCGGCGCGCAAATCCTCAACGAAGGCCAGTTGGACCGCCGCGTCACCCATGTCGCGCTGGGCGCCCGCACCCTGGCCAACAGTTGCCAGGATCTGCGCGCCGGCGCGATGGTGATCATGCCAGGCGACCGCGAAGACCTGCTGCTGGCCACCTGCATGGCGGCGATCAGCGGCACCCACGTCGCGGCCGTGCTGCTCACCGGCGGGATCAAGCCCGACCCGCGGGTGTGGAAGCTGTGCGGCCCGGCGTTCGAAGCCGGCCTGCCGGTACTGACCATCCCCTACAGCACCATGCAATCGGTGCTGTACCTGCCCTACATCAACCTGGAAGTCCCACTCGACGATCACGACCGGATGCAGCGGGCGGTGGAAACGGTCGCCTCGCACATCACCCTGGACTGGCAGGAACCGCTCCTGACCACGATCCAAGAACGGCGGCTCAGCCCGCCGGCTTTCCGCCACATGCTGGTGGAGCGCGCCCGCCGCGCCAACAAGCGCATCATCCTGCCCGAGGGCAACGAACCGCGCACCATCGAGGCGGCGATCATCTGTCACCAGCGCGACATCGCCCGCTGCGTGCTGATGGGCGACGCCGGCCGCATGCACCGACTGTCGGCCCGTCGCGGCATGATCATCCCGCCGGGCATCGAGATCATCGATCCCGCCCAGATCGACCCGCGCTACATCGACGCGATGGTGGAACTGCGCCAGGACAAGGGGCTAAGCCCCGGTCTGGCCGAGGAACAACTGCACGACGCGGTCGTGCTGGGCACCATGATGCTGCAACTGGACGAAGTGGACGGGCTGGTGTCCGGCGCGGTGCACACCACCGCCAACACCATCCGCCCGGCCCTGCAACTGATCAAGACCGCGCCCGGAGTCAAGCTGGTGTCGTCGATCTTCTTCATGTGCCTGCCGGAACAGGTGCTGGTCTATGGCGATTGCGCCATCAACATCGACCCCAACGCCGAGGAGCTGGCCGACATCGCCATTCAAAGCGCCGAGTCGGCCCAAGCCTTCGGCATCCCACCGCGAGTGGCGATGCTGAGCTACAGCACCGGCACCTCCGGCGCCGGCAGCAACGTGGAAAAGGTCAAGGAAGCGACCCGCATCGCCCGCGAGCGGCGGCCGGATCTGCTGATCGACGGCCCCTTGCAGTACGACGCGGCGGCGATCAAGGCGGTGGCCCAAAGCAAGGCGCCCGACAGTCAGGTCGCCGGCCGGGCCACGGTATTCATCTTCCCCGACCTCAATGCCGGCAATACGACATACAAGGCGGTGCAGCGCAGCGCCGACGTGATCAGCATCGGCCCGATGCTGCAAGGGCTGCGCAAACCGGTGAACGATCTGTCGCGCGGGGCGCTGGTGGAAGACATCGTGTTCACCATCGCCCTGACCGCGATTCAGGCCGAACAGGCGGCGGAACGGGAGCGCGCCGCCCGACGCTGATTCTTCACTCCCGTTCGAACACTTCCACCCGGGCCGGCGGCAGATTGCTCCAGACGATTTTGCTGGACCGCCGCCGGAAGTGGGGCAGCAGGCCGAGATGGGTGCCGCGCAGGTCGTAGGTGTATTGCACCAGCAGGCCGCCGGCATCGAGCAGGGTTTCGAACTGATGGCTGACGGCGCGGGTGACGGCGGGTGGCAAGGAACGCAGGGGCAAGCTGGAAACGATGCCACCGACGCCCCGCGAGCGGTCATGGCCCAGCAGTTGCGCCAGTTGGGCGGCGTCTCCCTGCACGACTCGCAATTGCGGAAAACGCTGGCGCAGGTGGTTGACCAGCGTCGGCGAACGTTCGATCACCACCAGCTTCCACGGCGGCACTCCGCGCTTGAGCAGGGCGGCGGTCACCGCGCCGGTTCCCCCGCCCAATTCCACCACCAGCCCGTCCCGATCCAGCGGCACCCGCGAGGCCATGCAGCTCGCCAGCGCCGGCGCGCTGGGGCAGGCCGCCCCCATGGCGCGCGGGTTGGCCCAGATTTCTCGCGTGAACAACGCCAGCGACGCGGCGCCGGGGTTTTGCATCAACACCTTCACCAAACGTTTCATACCCTACCTAGTTTCAAAATCCAGAGAACCGCTCATCGACACGTAAAGTCGTGTGTTGCGCGATGGCGACCGGAACATTCACCCAGCGGAAGTATCGCCGCGCCGACAACCGATGTGACAGTTGGCCGGCCGGGCGCGGGCATTTTAATCGATATCCACCGCTTTGATAGCGGGATATCGATCACGGCAAGGCGACGCGCCGCAATCCGCTTCCACGGGCCGCCGACAGCGCGGGAAATTATTGGCGGAACGGGCGATCGGCGGGAACCGGATGGATGGGCGGGCACGGCGCCCCGCCAGCCGGACCGGTGGTGCAAGCGACATCAGGAAGGGTGACGCAACTGCTCTTGTTCGGCTTCGAACAGGACCGATGCGATCTGGTGCAGACCTTCCTCCTCGGCCAGTTCGGAAATCTCCTCCCACGAAGCGCCGCGGTCGATGGCGGCGGCGGTTTTGCTGCCCTCCGGCAAATCCAGGCGAGCGCCTCGAATGAAGGCGTCGGTGGCCACGCCGGCGTCTTCCATCGCCGCCGGACCATCTCGCAGCGCTTCCTGCTCGGCTTCGAACAACACCGAGGCCAACTTATGCAAACCTTCCTCCTCGGCCAGTTCGGAAATTTCCTCCAGGCTGGCGTTGCGATCGATGGCGGCGGCGGTCTTGCCGCCATCGGGCAGATCACTCCGGTACGACTGGAGCAATTGTTCGATATTTTTCATCTCCACGGGCAGAACTCCTGATAGTGGCTGACAAATCAGCTTGATTGGCGGGCAAGTCTATTATGGCGGCGACGAAAAAACCAACATCGAACGTAGTCGTTCACACCCCCCGCCGTTGACTTTCCTTGGAAGGGGAAGCATGGGACACTGGGAGCTGAGTGAACGAGCCGAATAGACCTTCGCCATGCACCTGAGCGATCACAGCCTGCGCCAGATGGACGACGCCTATGTCCGGTCCTTGGACCCGGAAGCGTTGCGCGGGTTGTCGTTGCGGTTGCTGGCGGATCTCAAGGAAGCGCGGGACCGGTTGAACCAAGGACCGGAGAACAGTTCGCGCCCGCCGAGCAGTCGGGCGCCGTGGGAACGGCAGGGCGGCGGGCGGGAATCGGACGCTGAGGCCGACGCCGACGCGGCGGATAGTGACCTCGCGGCGCAACCGGCGGAGACGCAACCGGCGGAGACGCAACCGGCGGAGACGCAACCGGCCGAGGCGCAACCGGCGAAGGTCCCCGCGGCCCGCAAACCGGGCAAGCAACCGGGGGCGCCGGGGATTGGCCGGACTCAGGTGTTCCAGGCGAATGCCGAACAGGCCCATTACCCCGACACCTGCGCCGGTTGTGGCCGGCCGCTGGACCCGGTGGGCGCGGTGGCCTACACCGGGTTTCAGGCGGTCGATCTGTGCTGGAGCAATCCAGCGCGGCCGGGGTTGACGCTGTGGGTCGTGGACCATCGCTATTACGAAGCCCCCTGCGCCTGTGGCCATCGGACCCGGGCCGTGGCCGGCCAGGGCGTGGTGGACCCACTGCTGGCGGGGATTGAACTCAGCGAATGGCGGCTGGTGGGGCCGGGGTTGGCGGCGCTGATCGTGGCGCTGGCCTTGCGGTTTCGGCTATCGCGGGCGCGGATTCGCGAATTCCTGGATGAGTGGCTGGGGCTGAAGCTGAGTATCGGCACGATCCATCAGACGCTCCACGAAGCCGGCGCGGCCGTGGCCCCGGCGGAAGACGAACTCGTCCAGGCGATTCTGGACAGCGCCCTGCTGCACGCCGACGAAACCTCCTGGCCCGAACACGGCCAGACCCTGTGGCTGTGGGTATTCCGGTCGTTAACCGTGACGCTGTATTACGTGGCCGGGCGAGGCAAAGAGCTGGTCGAAAACGTGCTGGACGGCTTTAGCGGCTGGCTGATGAGCGATGGCTGGATGGCCTACCGCGACCGCCCGCGCCGGTTGCGCTGTTGGGCGCACCTGATCCGCAAGGCGCGGGGCTTGGCCCAGAGTTGCGACCGTGAGGCCCATGCCTTCGGCCAGCTCGTCCTGGACACCTTGGAGGCGCTCATGGCGACGGTGTACGCCGCCCGAGAAGGTCCGCTCCCGGTCGATGCGCCCACCCAACACGCGCTGCGGGTGGCGGCCTTGCGCACCGCTTGCGAAGGGCGCCAGAGCAGTCCGCATCCGAAAACCCACGCCTTGGCGGTGGAGTTGCTCAACGACTGGGACGCCATCTTCCAGGTGCTGTCGCATCCCGAACTCCCGCTGAGTAGAGTCGAGGTGTGGTGCGGTAACCGTAGGAGCCGCCTATCTGTTTCCGCCCCTTTCGTTTGGCGGTGCCTCACGAGCCGCTCCTTAGTCCCGTTTCCACACCCCGCTCGTCGAACCCGCCGTGCGGATTTCCCGCAACGGGCTCTCTTTCAGCGCATCAAACCTTCGCATTCGAACGGTTGGCGAGCAACGGCAGCAGGCGCATCAGTCCCAACTCTTCGTAGAGGTAGTGGTCGGGGTATTGGCGGTACCCCGTTCCCCGCTTGCCGCGCTTGCGCATCAACCAGATCCGCAGACGTCGCGCTACATAGTTGTCGATTTGGCGATAGACTTTCCCTACCGGTCCTTGGTTGAAGTAGCCGGCCCAGCCCCGCAGCAGCGGGTTGAGGCGCTCGACTCGGCTTTCGACCTCCAGTGGATTCCAGCGCTTCGTCGTGGCGTCGTGGATCTCCCGCATCAGCCGCTTGACAGCCTTCTTCGACGGTCGCGTGCCCCAGTAGGGGCGACCGCCCTTTCCGTAGAAGCGCCCGACGGTGTAGCCGAGAAAATCGAACCGCTCTTCTGGCAGCTTGACCAGACGCGTTTTCTTCTCGTTGACCGTCAGACCCAGCCGGGACACGAGCTGGCGCATCTCCGCCATGGCTTCCGCTCCCCGTCCGGGCGGGCACAAGATCACGAAGTCATCCGCATAGTTGACGACCTCGGCCTGGTGCCGCTCGGCATATCCCTTGCCGTACCACGCCAGCATAAAGCGGCGAAAGTACAGATTTGAAAGGAGGGGTGAGATCACCCCGCCCTGCGGAACGCCGCGATGCTGGTCCTTGGCCGGCGTCGTTTGCCGCTCCCCCTGGGGGGAGCGCTCGCGCACCGGCACGGTCAGCCAGGCACGGATCACCGCGAGCAGTGTGCCGTCGGCGATGCGCCGCACGACACAGCGCATCAGGTCTCCGTGCGGGATGGTGGTGAAGTAATCCGAAAGATCGACGTCGGCCACTTCGCGCTTGCCCCCGTTCGACGAGGTCGAAGAAAGTTCGGCGCACGGCCATTTTGGCGTCGACCCCGGATCGAAAGCCGTATTGCCGTGGCGAGAGGTCCGGCTCGAAGATCGGGCCGATCACCAGCAAGACCGCCATCTGCGCCACGCGGTCACGGATGCAGGGCACCGCCGAGCGGGCGCTCGCCGCCATTGGCCTTGGGTATCCACACGCGCAGCAGGGGCCGGGGCTGATACGTCTTGCCCTTGAGCTCCTGCTGCAATCTTCCAGCCACGGGTCGAGACCTTGGGATTCGATGCGCTCGAAGGACTCTCCGTCCACCCCCGGTGCGCCCCGATTGGCTCGGCAGCGCCGGTAGGCTTCGGTGAGGATGTCGCGTCGGCACACCTTGTCCCAAAGGCTGTAGAACCGCGTGGCCGGTTCGTTCTTGGCTTTCGTCTGTAATGCCGTCTGTAGCGTCCGAACCGAATCAGGCAGGGTTGCTAGACTCACGTCAATCCCTGGGCTCTTGCCACTTTCGAGCATTGGCTCTGAAACAGGGGGCCTTGGCTCCGCCGGTATTACCCGGCTTCATCGCTACTACACCCCCATCCGCCATCCGCATGGCCGACTCCATCCCTCGCGGGATCGCCGTTGCCCGGTTGCCGGCCCGGCACCAATGCGGACTTCCCTTGTTGCACGATCGATCAATACGCTGCATGCTGTCACCATTACCCCGGTGGAATCGTCGGATGCGCGTTTCGCTCACTTCTCCGACGACAACGGCCTTCCTCGTTATTAGGGCGAGTCGGCTTCCACGACGGCATTTCGAGGCCTGCTCGGTGTTCACTCGCGTTACGGCCCGCAGCGCCCGCTGACCTCCTACGAGGCCTTTTCAAGAAGTGCTTCAGCCCATTCGTTACCTCCTGGACCGCCCCTTGTGCTTCCGGCCGGAGCGAAAGTTGGCCGGGTCGGATTTCCTCCGACGGATCGACTGTGCCTTGCAAGGCACACCCAACAACGAGGCCGAGCGCGCCCTGCGGCATTGGGTGATCGCGCGCAAGATCAGTCTGGGCACCCGCACCCCGGTCGGCTCGCGGGTCTTCGCTCTGCTCGCCAGCGTCATCGATACCTGCCGCCAGCGCGGCCACTCCCCTTGGCGCACTCTCGAACGCGCCATCGCCGACCGGCGCGCCGGACTGCCTCTCGCCCCCTTACCTCAGTAGAGTAGAGGGGAATGAACGGCTACTCTCAGACTATTTTTTCGGTAGATTTCCTGCAACAGTAGTTCAACCAGTCATGCCACTTTCTGACCCGTGACCCCGGCGATTTTGAAAACTGATAGTTGGTGAGGCCCTTTAAACCGCGCCGTATCGTTTAGTAAAGTGGGATGATATACATTTAGCTAATGTTAACATTTACTTCATTGAGAAGCTGTCTTGAAAAAGTTATTCAGGCATGGTTGTTTTAAGAACACTTAATTTTAATCAACTTTTACCCAGAGTGATCACATGTACCAAAGTGATTTGTCTAGCGAAGAATGGGCGCTGATCGAGCACCATTTTAAACCAGAAGACCGGCGAGGACGTGCACACAAACATTCTAAAAAACTCATCGTGGATGCTATTCTCTACATCGTTAAAGGTGGTATTCCTTGGCGGATGCTCCCCAACGATTTTCCTGCATGGAAAACCGTTTATGATCACTTTAGCCGCTGGAACCGCAGAGGTGTTTGGACCGCCGCCCTGGACCAACTCACTCAACTTCATCGTCAAAAAGAGGGGCGCGAACCGACCCCTAGTTATGCCATCGTTGACTCACAAAGCGTTAAAACTCAATATGCTAGCGAGCAACGCGGCATTGATGGCAACAAAAAGGTGAAGGGACACAAACGCCACCTCATCGTGGATATTTTGGGGAACCTTCTTGCCGTTAACGTTCATGCCGCGAATCTTACCGATACCCTGGCCGCCGGTCCGGTTTTGAAAGCCGCCGTGCAGAGTTATTCCACCATCCAAGCCTTTTCGGGCGATGCCGGCTATCGAGGTACCGCGGCCACTTTTGTCAGCGAAGAATTGAAACTGACTCTCCATATCGCACACAAACCGGCGACTGAAAAAGGTCAATTTCAGGTAATCCCCAAGCGCTGGATCGTGGAAAGAACTTTTGCCTGGCTGGGCCATTTCCGGCGATTGGCGAAGGATTTCGAGATTCTCGTCACCACCGCTGAAAATATGATCCGGATTGCCATGCTCAAACTGACAGCCGCCAAGTGCTTGTAAATAAATGAATTGTTTTTCAAGACAGCTTCTGAAGGATTGAAAGTTAAAAGAGAGTAATGATTTCAGCATGTCTTTCTTCTCAAATGCGCGGTTTCAGAAGTGGAGGATGGATTTTTTGAAGTCCTGAAAAGTGGGATAATAGCGGGCGTGCAAGCAGCATTTTTTCACCAACTTCCAGAACCGTTCGATCAGGTTGAACTGGGGCGAATAGGCCGGGAGAAACAGCAGTTCGATGTTCAAGGCGGCGGCGGTGTCCTGAACCAGCCGACAGCGCTGGTAGCGGGCATTGTCCAGCACCACCGTGATCGGCACCGTCAAGCCCAGCGCCGCCAGTTTGTACAGCATCAGGCAGACGTGCTGGCTGTTGATATAGGCATCCGTGGTGACGGTGATCAGTTGATGGGTCACCGCGTTCAACGCCCCCAGCACGCTGAGCCGATGCCGGCCACTGGGCGTCGGCTGCCAGCAGCGCGCCAGGCACCAGACCCAACTCAGGAACAGCCCGTGGACGAAGTGGGCGGCGTCCAAAAAAAAACTTCGCGCCGTCCGGCTTGCGCCTCTTCCAGCCGCGGGGTCAGCGCCTCGGCTTCGAAGCGGGCCTGTTCCGCCCGGCGTTCCGCCGTCGGCGCCGGTCCCGGGATCGCCCCGCTCTTGCGCCGTCGCAGCCCGAACTGTTTGAGCACCTTGCCCACCTGGGCCGGACTGCGCTCGATCCCGGTCAGTTCCGCAATTCGGGTACGGGCCTCGGCCAGGGTCGCCGGCGGGCGCCGCGCGAACGCCGCCACGATCACCCCTTCATGCGGCGCCAGCGCGCCGCGGGCCTGGCGGAACCGGCAGGTCGTCAGCGCCGCCCAGCCCCCGTCTTGAAACAACCGCAGGTAGCCAATCAGAGTCGGCTTGGTGATCCCCAGACTCGCGCAAATCGCCTGATGCGACCGCCCTCACTCTTCAGATAAAGTGCCGTCAACCGTTGCCGCACCCGGGGATGCGGATGATGAATTCGTTCGTGACGCAGGCGTTCCCGCGTCTCATCAGAGAAAACCAGTCGAATCATGGTGCGCGCTCCAGCCTCTTTCAGGCCTTCCGATTAACCCTCGGAACACCGTAAAACAAAAATAAAGGTAACTGCCCAGGTACCTCGTCAGTGATCAGGTCGTACGGAGTTTGCTGAGGAGGACCGTTGGGGATTGGGTCAGGGTATCGATGATGTTCCAACCCTGTTTTTTCGCGGTGGCGATGAAGGAGCGGATGACGGCGAAGTCGCGGGCGCCCGGTTCGGAGCGGAAGCCACCGGAGATTTTCTGTCTGAGCTTCATCATGCGGGCGGCTTGCTCGGCCAGATTGTTGGGTGTGCCTTGCAAGGCACAGTCGATCCGTCGGAGGAAATCCGACCCGGCCAACTTTCGCTCCGGCCGGAAGCACAAGGGGCGGTCCAGGAGGTAACGAATGGGCTGAAGCACTTCTTGAAAAGGCCTCGTAGGAGGTCAGCGGGCGCTGCGGGCCGTAACGCGAGTGAACACCGAGCAGGCCTCGAAATGCCGTCGTGGAAGCCGACTCGCCCTAATAACGAGGAAGGCCGTTGTCGTCGGAGAAGTGAGCGAAACGCGCATCCGACGATTCCACCGGGGTAATGGTGACAGCATGCAGCGTATTGATCGATCGTGCAACAAGGGAAGTCCGCATTGGTGCCGGGCCGGCAACCGGGCAACGGCGATCCCGCGAGGGATGAAGCCGGCCATGCGGATGGCGGATGGGGGTGTAGTAGCGATGAAGCCGGGTAATACCGGCGGAGCCAAGGCCCCCTGTTTCAGAGCCAATGCTCGAAAGTGGCAAGAGCCCAGGGATTGACGTGAGTCTAGCAACCCTGCCTGATTCGGTTCGGACGCTACAGACGGCATTACAGACGAAAGCCAAGAACGAACCGGCCACGCGGTTCTACAGCCTTTGGGACAAGGTGTGCCGACGCGACATCCTCACCGAAGCCTACCGGCGCTGCCGAGCCAATCGGGGCGCACCGGGGGTGGACGGAGAGTCCTTCAAGCGCATCGAATCCCAAGGTCTCGACCCGTGGCTGGAAAGATTGCAGCAGGAGCTCAAGGGCAAGACGTATCAGCCCCGGCCCCTGCTGCGCGTGTGGATACCCAAGGCCAATGGCGGGGAGCGCCCGCTCGCGGTGCCGATGCTTTGTTCATACTGCACCTCATACAGGCGGTTTCGGGATGGCCAAGGCCATTTTATCGCGACTTTTTCAAAGTGACTCCACTCAAGTTGTCGTGTTCCGTTGCCAATGTTGTTTGGTGGGTTTACGCAGGGTGGCGATCACCTCCGGGGTGAGCTTGATCCAACGAGGACCGTGAGAGGCGGTTTGAACGCCGTCGAGGCGGCCGGCCTCACACCAGTCGGCGATGGTGCCCACATCCACATTGAGCAACGCCGCCGCGGCTCGCGCACTATAACGTCCATCACCCCGTTGCCCTCCGGGACAAGCGCCGGGAGCCTGCGGGCACCCACTGGGGATGTGATAGGCATAGCGAAGCCACTGGACCTTGCGGGCGGTGAAAGACCCGCCGTGGCCGGTAGTGAAGCCTTGCGCGTTGAGGGCGGCGGCGATCTGAAGATTGGTGTGCGTCGGAGCCAGCTGCCGGACCCGTTCGAGAATGGCGGCGTCGGTGCGGCAGGCCTCAAAGACCGGGCGGGGCCGGGGTATTTCCAGGGTGCTGCAGGCGTGGGTCTGCCAGCGGATCGCGATGCGGATCGTCGTGGCCTGCTTGGTGAGGGTGACCTCCTTGATCAGCAGGCGCAGCAACTGCTTGCGCTCGGCGGCGGTGGTCGTCGCGGCCGCCCACAGGGTGGGGAGGTCGTGGGCCAGAGCGAGGATCCGTTGGCGTTCCTCGGCACCGACCGCGGGGGCTGCCTGGCGGGGCAGGGTGACATACTCCCGCTCCAATTGCGCGACGGCGGCCAGTTGGGCGTTCCAGTCCTGTTCCAAGCTGCGGGCGACGAGGCGATGTTCCGGCTCCACGTTCAGGAAGCGGCGGCGGGCGAGATCGGCCACGTAGCGCGCCCGTTCCAGGCGCAATTGCCATTGGTGGTCGATCTGCCGGGCGCGTTCTTCGAGTTGCTCCAGGGCCGCCAGGGACACCGCCAGGTGTGCGGGCGTGAGGGCCTGCAGAAAGACCTGGGTCACGGCGGCATCGATGCCATCGCCGCGCAGGCTCTGGCAGGTCGGGCCGGCCAGGTGCGCGTGCACCTGGTTGCACTCGTATTGAGGTCGACGCCCGTCGGCCACATAACGAACGCTCATGCGCCGACCGCAGGCACCGCACAGGACGATGCCCTGCAGCAGCGCGGCGCCCTCGCGGACCGCACCGCGGCGGTCTCGATCGCGAACGGTGCGGTTATCGTCAAGACGGTGCTGGTGGCACAGGAACTGCTCCCACGTCAGGTAACCGGGATGGGCGTCCACGAGCACGATGGGCCAGTCTTGCGGATCCACGCGGCGGGTACGGCCCTTGATCCGCGGCGCCTCACCGGGCAAGAGCCGGGTACGGCTGTGGGTGCGCCCATAGACGTAGGTCCCCGCATAGGCAGGATTGTGCAGCATGGCCAGCACCCGACCGTGTCGCAAGGGACCCCAGCTCAATTCGTCCTGGTCACCGTGCCCCCAGAGGCGGGTTGGAAAGTGCAAATGGTGAACGGCAAAGTGATTGACCACCGCCAGGGCGGAGCCGGTTTCCGCGAACCGGTCAAAGACCAGCCGCACGGCCTGTTGCACTTCCTCGTCGGGGTCCAGAACGATGCGCTGGTCGACATCAAAGACGAACCCGACGGGCAGCCGGAAGCGCAGTTGGCCGTGGCGGGCCTTCTCCAGCTTGCCACCCAGCAGACGGCTGCGCAACCAATGCAGTTCGGCCTCACTCATCGTGCCCCGGAATCCAGCAACAAGCGATCGTTGTACTGGTTGGGATCGTAAAGGCCGTCTTCGTCGATGACCAAGGTCTCGGTCAGCGCGCAGATCTCCAGAAGCCGATACCAATCACTGCAGGAGCGGGCCAGGCGCGAGGCTTCCAGGCTCAAGACCGCCCCGGCCCGGCCCATGCCCACCTCGGTGAGCAATTGTTCGAAGCCATCGCGGCCGACCGCCGAGGCGCCCGAGCGCCCCTGGTCTTGATCGAGGACGGTGATGCGTTCCTCGGGCCAGCCTAAAGCGCGGGCACGCTCAACGAGATGGTACTGGCGCGCGGTGCTGGCGGTATGCTCGCGGACTTGGAGCAGGGTGGATTGGCGCACGTAAACGAACGCCTGGCGGTTGAGATGTTCGGGGCGGAGTTTAGCCGGCGTTGGGCTGGTCATGACCGATCTCCGCAGGGGGGGACGTCGGCCAGGGTGAGGGCGAGTTTGACGGCCAGTTGAGCGATCAATTGGATGGCTCGGTGCTGGTGCTCGACGGTTAGCTGCGTCCAGACCTGGGGGGTGGGGCTTGGGGAAGCCGGACCCGAGACGGGCACGTTCATGGGAAGACCTCTCCGGGTGATCACAGGGTAGAGAGTTAGCCCATTGCTTACAAGTTAAGGAATTTGCGAAGCTGTCAAGCCCCTTTTTTGGATTGGGAGTTGACTGATGGAGACGCCGACGACCGCCTCGCCGCCGGATGAGGCGAAGCTCAAGAAGCGGAGTTCGGTTCGCCATACCCGCGCCATCCAGCGCGACCGGACCCAACGCCCGATCGGCGCGCCGCCCGCCGAGGCGGTGGTGGCGCGCCTGACCGAGATCGTCCATCCGGCGACCCTGGCTCAGGTCCGTTATTTTCATGGCTTGGGGTTGCGCGCCCGGCTGTTGACCTTGCCGGTGATGGTGGGCTTGGTGCTGGGTTTGTTGTGGCGGCAGCTCGGCGGCATCGACGAACTGGTGCGCGTGATCCACGTCGAGGCGGTTCTGTGGGTGCCGCCGATGCGCGACTTGACCCAGCAAGCCCTGGCGCAACGCCTGCGGACCTTGCCGGCCGACTTGTTCGGCCGGGTGTTGCAGACCGTTCTGCCGGTGTTGCGGGGTCGCTGGGCGGCGCGGCGGCGCCCCCTGCCGCCGGCGGTGGCCTGGGCCACCGCCCACTTTACGGCGGTCCTGATTGCCGATGGGTCGACCCTGGACGGGCTGTTGCGCAAGATTGGCTTGCTGCAAGATGCGGTGAAGGCGCCCTTGGCCGGTCGGATGATGGCACTGCTGGATTTGGCGTCGCGGTTGCCGCAGCGGGTGTGGTACGACGCTGACCCGAACGGTCATGATGCCCGCTTTTGGGAGCGCTTGTTGTCGGCGATTCCGACCGGGGCGTTGGTCCTCTTCGATCTGGGATTCACCGATTTTGCGCGGTGGGCAACCCTCACGGCGCGGGGGGTAACCTGGCTGACCCGGGCGAAAAAGAACCTGAAGTACGCAGTGGTGAAGGTGCTGGTGCAACCGCCGCCATTCGGGACCGGATCGTCTGGATCGGCGAGGGCACAACGCGCCAGCAAGTCCGCCTGATCGAGGTCCAGGCCCACGGCACGGTCTATCGCTATCTGACCAATGCCCTGGACGTGACCCGCCTGCCGACCGCCCAGGCAGTGGCGCTGTACCCCCAACGCTGGCGGGTGGAAGACGCCTTCGCGATCGTCAAGCGGTTGTTGGGCTTGGCCTATTTTCTCTGCGGCGCCGAAAACGCCATCGAAATGCAGGTGTGGGCGACCTGGCTGCTGTATGCCGTGTTGATCGACTTGACCGATGCCGTCGCCGAGGCGTTGGCGCGGCCGTTCGCCGACCTGTCCCCGGCAATGGTCTACCGCAGTCTGTATTTCGTGACCCACGCCGTCGCCCAAAACCCGACCACCGACCCGGTCCGTTATTTGGCCGACCATGCCCGCGAGTTGGGCATTATTAAGCGACCGCGCAAACCGCATAAACCGCCACCAACACCCCTCGTTTCCCCCTTGACAATCACCGAAATTCCTTAACTTGTGAGCAATGGAGTTAGACCCAGGAGAGGACGGGGTCACCGTGGGGACAGGAAAGCGGTCCGCTTCCGCGCCGATGCGCAATCCACTGTGCGGCCTGTCGCAAGCCATGAATATCGAGCCAAGGAAACGGGATCGCCGTTGGATCGCCACCGGTGGATCCGGCGTAATCGGTGAGGCTCATGGCCACGGCGGGTGCGGGTGCCATCGGGCAGGCGGATGATGAGATCCGGATCCGCACCCCGTCGGATGCGCACGATCGCGATCTGTTGGCCAAACAGCGGATGATGCGGATGGGTAATGGTGACCTTTTCCGAAGAGTGTTGGAAAGAAGGGGTAGTGTGCTGTGGGCA
>CAVOGC010000041.1:0-42054 GCA_963695105.1 uncultured Gammaproteobacteria bacterium
TACTTGGTCGAGTTTGCGACAACATCCAATTCCAAGCATGACCGCATCCGTACCGAGCACATATGATCTACACTCACGTCCCCAACCGGGGCTGTGGGGCGTGGTCAGCCCGCTGAACTAAATCCGAACCGCCCCGTATCCGCCGGCTGGAACCTCCCTCGCGACTCGACCCTTCCCCATCGGCGATGGAACGACCCGGCGATGCGTGGTCTATGCTGGAAGCCTTAACGAGAGAACCCATCGTGATACGCCAATTGTTGTTGTTGACGCTGAGTGTGCTGTTGGTGTCGCCGGTCTGGGCGGCGCCATCGTCGGTGCAGCGCTATTTCCAGGATCTCCAATCGCTGCGGGCCGATTTCATCCAGCGGGTGTTCGACGAACGGGCGCGGGTCGTGCAAAGCTCCAGCGGCCAGATGCTGATGCAGAAGCCCGGCAAGTTCCGCTGGAATTACCGAACCCCCGCTGAACAAATCATCGTCGCCGACGGCGACCGACTGTGGGCCTACGATATCGATCTGGCGCAAGTGACGGTCCGCAAACTGGACCAGGCGCTGGGTTCGACTCCGCTGGCTCTGTTGAGCGGCGCGGCGCCGATTGAAGAGACCTTTACCGTCGGCAACGCGCTCAGCCAGGACGGACTGACCTGGTACGAACTGGCGCCCAAACAACCGCAACCCGAATTCCGCCTGCTGCGGGTCGCTTTCAAGGGCGACCTGCTGGTCAGTCTGGAACTGGAAGACAATTTCGGCCAGCGTACCCGGCTCGATTTCCAGAAGCTGGAGCGCAACCCAACGCTCGATCCCGCGCTGCTGAAATTCACCCCGCCGCCCGGCGTGGACGTGGTCGGCGATGCCGGCTGAAACGCCCGACGCCGACGCACTCCGGCCGCTGGCCGACCGGTTGCGCCCCCGCCAGTTGATCGAGTTCGTGGGTCAGCCCCACCTGCTGGCGCCGGGCAAGCCGTTGCGGGCGGCCATCGAACGGGGCCAGCCGCATTCCATGGTGCTGTGGGGGCCGCCCGGCACTGGCAAGACCACGCTGGCGGGATTGCTGGCCGGTGCCTGTCGGGCGGAATTTATCCGGCTGTCGGCGGTGATGGCCGGGGTGCGCGAGGTGCGGGCGGCGGTGGAACGGGCGCAGGCGCTCTGGCGCGAGCAGCAACAACGCACCGTGCTGTTCGTGGACGAAGTCCACCGCTTCAACAAGGCCCAGCAGGATGCTTTCCTGCCCTATGTCGAGGATGGCACCCTGACGTTCATCGGCGCCACCACCGAAAACCCCGGCTTCGCCCTCAATAATGCCCTGTTGTCGCGGGTGCGGGTTTACGTGCTGAACAGCCTCGATCCCGCCGCCATCCGTTATGTGCTGGACCGCGCCCTGAGCGACGCCGGGCGAGGTCTGGGCGACCGCTGGCCGCTGTCCGAAGTGGCGCGGGACCAACTGGCCCAGGCCGCCGACGGCGACGCTCGCCGCGCCCTGATCTGGCTGGAACTGGCGGCGGAACTGGCGGGCGCGCAAGGCACGACGCTGGAAGCCGCGCTGCCGGAGGTGATGAGCGACGGGGCGGGACGGCGCTTCGACCGGGGCGGCGATCTGTTCTACGACCAGATTTCCGCCCTGCACAAGGCCGTGCGCGGTAGCAGCCCGGACGCGGCGCTGTACTGGTTGGCCCGAATGCTGGACGGCGGCTGCGATCCGCTGTACCTCGCCCGGCGGGTGGCGCGGATGGCCAGCGAGGATATCGGCAACGCCGACCCGCGCGCCCTGCAACTGGCGCTGAACGCCTGGGAGGCGCAGGAGCGGATGGGTAGTCCCGAAGGCGAACTGGCCATCGCCCAGGCCGTGGTCTATTTGGCGGTCGCGCCCAAAAGCAACGCGGTCTATACCGCGTTGGCGGCGGCGCGGCGCGATGTCGAACGTCACGGTACGCTGGAGGTGCCGCCGCACCTGCGCAACGCGCCCACCTCGTTGGCGCGGGATCTGGGATACGGCGAGGGCTACCGCTATGCGCACGACGGAGCGAATGCCTACGCCGCTGGCGAGTGCTACTTTCCCGAAGCATTGCAAACCGCCCGCTATTACCAACCGACCGCCAACGGTCTGGAAGGGCGGATCGGCGAAAAGCTGGAGCGGCTGCGGGAACTGGATCGCCACAGCCGCCACCGGCGCTATTCTTAATCAAAATCAGGCCTTCAGGCTTGAATCCGGCCCTGTTTGCCGCATCGCGATACCCATCGGGAGAGCGTTTATGAGTCGATTAAAAGGCAAAGTCGTGATCGCCCAGGGCGGGGGTCCCACGGCGGTGATCAATCAGAGCTTGGTCGGGGCGGCGCTGGAGACGCGCAAGTTCCCCGAAGTCACCCGGGTTTGGGGCGCGCGCCACGGGGTGCGCGGTATCGTCGCCGAAACCTTCGTCGATCTGTCCGAGGCGACCACCCACAACCTCGAACAGGTTGCCCAAACGCCGTCTTCAGCGCTGGGTTCCACCCGCGACAAGCCGGACGCGGAGTATTGCCAGCGTATTTTTCAGGTATTCAGGCGACACGATGTCCGCTATTTCTTCTACATCGGCGGCAACGACTCGTCCGACACCGTGCGCATCGTCGCCGAGCACGCCGATCGGGAAGGCTACGAACTGCGGGCCATCCACATCCCGAAGACCATTGACAACGATCTGCCGGTCAACGATCACTGCCCCGGTTATCCTTCCGCCGCCCGCTTCGTCGCCAGCGCGTTCAGCGGGATCAACGCCGATATGATCGCCTTGCCAGGTATCTATATCGGTGTGGTCATGGGCCGTCATGCTGGCTGGCTGACGGCGGCCGCGGCGCTGGCGCGTCGGCACGACGATGACGGGCCACACCTGATTTACCTACCGGAGCGACCGTTTTCGATCGAGCGCTATCTCGCCGACATCGACCGCGTGCATCAGCAACAGGGTCGCTGCGTCGTGGCCATCTCGGAAGGGGTATGGGCGACCCGGGACGGGAAGGGCAAGGAGATTCCGCTCGCGGTCGATCTGATTCGCAAGGCCGGCCGCGAGCCGCGGGCCGATGCCCATGGCAACACCCAGCTCTCCGGCGGCGCGCTGGCCGACGAACTCGCCGATGTCGTGCAGAAACGTCTGGGCATCAAGCGGGTACGTTCGGATACTTTCGGTTATTTGCAGCGCTCGTTTCCGGGCGTGGTATCCAGCGTGGACGCCCGCGAGGCGCGCGAGGTGGGGGAGAAGGCAGCCCATTACGCCTGTGGGCACAACAGGAGCGGTTCGGTGGTGATCAAGCGCGTCGGGGATTACGCGGCGCAGTACGATCTGGCGGATCTGAACGAGATCGCCGCCCAAACCCGGCACATGCCCGACGAGTTCCTCAACGCCGAGGGCAACGGAGTGACCGAGGCATTCCGCAATTACCTTCGCCCGTTGCTCGGCGACGACCTGCCCTGCCTGGAGCGGTTGTGGGCGCCGGCGGTCAGGTTCGGTATCGACTGATCCGGGTTGGCGCCAACCGCTTGACTAGCGGCGCAGGTAGGCCAGTTCCTTGGGAAGGGCGATATTATTGCCAAAACAATCCTCGCCGTAGCCGGATTGGGCCAACAGCATCAGGTCGCTCAAGACCCGTTTGTCGCCGGCGAACGTGATGGTCAGGTCGGTCTTGATGTCGATCTGGCCGGTGGCCAGCAAATGGGCGATTTCGGCGGTGATATTTTCCAGCAGGATCCCCGCTCGATCGAATTCATTCGATAGTTGCAGCGGCTGTTGATAGATGAAGAGCTTGCCCTGCGCGGCCAGTTTGAACACGACATCGAGGATAGCGGTTTGAATTTGATGGTCGCTCAAGCTGCCGGCCGGCAACGGAAAGTAGCCGATTTCCTGAATCAGCCAGCGCCGTTTTTTGGCGTTGATCTTTTCATTGGCCCTGAAGATATCCATGGGCAAACTGGCGTCGTAGGACTGGCCGTCCAACTCCATGCGTATGTCGCTGCCGTAATGGCGCACGATTCTCGCGATCAGAGTAGCCGGTCGAACGTGGAGTCCTCTGTAGCAGGGAACGGGTACTATAACCCTTCCCACTTCGGCATACCGCCTGAGCATGGTGTAAGACAGAGAGCGTCCCTGATTGAGGTAAAGCCCTGCAAAGGCGATTGAATAATTCATCAGCATGGTCAGCAGAGTCTGGGGCGCGATAACTGATTTTCGCCGTAATAAAGAGTCGCCCGTATCTATATTGAGATGACGCTCGTAGTAATGGACCAGTTGGGTGGCGATTTCGAGCAGGTGATAGACCACGCTGATATGGCCGCGCAAGATCGGCAAACCGGCATCCAAGATTTCGACTTCAGTTTCGGAGACGTGAGTGTCGTAGAGGGATTGAAGGCTGTGAAAGCGGAATTTCAAAAAGCGCAGGTTGTCCTCGCTGATGGGATCCGGAAAACAGGCGGAATATTCCGCTGGGTCGGTCCTGTCGACGATGTTCAGGAGATCGCTTTCGGCGGCCAGATTCAGATAGGCGGTGGCGAGTTGGGTGACGGTTTCCGAGGCGCTCTTGACCTTGCGCGTGGCCCGGTCCCGCGCCAGACGGCCGGAGGGAAGCTCTTCGGCGAATTGCTCCATTGCGGTGCCGCCGACCGGAACCAGCAGGCCCAGACGACCAGCCTGTACGATAATCCAATGGGTTGCCGTGGTCAGGATCTCGCCGGTAAGTTCCAACGACTGGGCGGTGCTTGCGGCGAAGTCCCGGTCGATGGGCAGCAGCCGGTAGGATGGCAGGTAATACTTGATGTGGAGCAGTTCGTAACAGACATCGGCAAACAGTTTGATCGTGGCGGTTAGCGATCGAAACCGGGACCAGCGGCGGTTGTTGCGTGCGCCATAAGCATCAAGAAATTCTTCCAATTGAATGGATTGAGATAATAAATCACCTATAAAAAAACGGGTTAAGTAGGTGGGGTTTGGGCTTTCCGTCGAAAATAGATGCGCCAGTTGCAGCAAACGGCAGGCGCGGTTGCCGATTAGATGAGTGAACTCATGGTCGTTGATGGTGTCCGCCGCCGCAAACAGATTCGGGTTTTTTCCAAGGGTCATGACGGTATCTCTTTGGTTCCGCCAATCCGGCTGGGGGGCGTCGAACCGATGAATCCAGCCGGAAGAATAGCTCACTCACTGTCGGCTATCATGATAGCCACGGGATGAAACGATAACCCAGTTAGTAAAGAGCATCCAGAACGAATTGGCGAAGGATTCGCCGCGCCCGGCGTGGCGGCTTAATAACCTTGATCGACTGTATGGCCTTGTTTGCATCCAGTTGAAATATAAAACCGGAATTTTCGATAAGGCTTATTTATATCATCATATTTTTGATGATGGAAAATTATGCCCCACATCAGCAAGCAGCGGGAAAAATTGACATATACCAAGGTTAAGCTTTACTTTCCAACGTCCGTTCGCGCGCTGCCGCCAAGTACGCGCGGACTCGCAAGGTAGGACCCTTCGGTAACAAGGTCGGGGACAGGCCGAGCCAACGCGCAATACCGTAACTACATAAAATATGAGGAGTAACTGATGGCTCTTAAAGAAGTCGTGATTGTCAGCGCCGCTCGCACGGCGATCGGTAAATTCATGGGCAGCCTCAAGGACGTATCGGCTCGCGATCTGGCGATAACCGCAGCCAAGGGTGCGATCGAGCGGTCTGGCGTTCCAGCCGACAAGATCGACGAAATCTGCATGGGCCAACTGTACACCGGCATGCAGGGCTCCCTGCCGGCCCGCCAAGTGAGCATGCGGGTTGGCTTGCCGGCCTACAGCAGCGCCGTATCGGTCAATCAGAACTGTACGTCCGGCATGCGCGCCCTGGAGATTGCTTGCCACAACATCATGCTGGGCCAGACCGAGATCGGCTTGGCGGTCGGCGTCGAAAGCATGACCAACGCCCCCTACATGCTGCCCAAGGGCCGCATGGGCTACCGGATGGGGCAGGGCAACATCGAAGACAGCATGATTCACGACGGCCTGTTCGACGAACTGGTGCCCGGCCACATGGCGATGACGGCGGAAAACGTCGCGGTCAAGTACGGCATTACCCGCCAGGAATGCGACGAACTGGCATTGATCAGCCACACCCGTTGCACTACGGCAACCAAGGAAGGCGTTTTCAAGCGTGAGATCGTACCGGTGGAACTCAAGTCCAGGAAGGGTTCGACCTTCTTTGAGGTCGACGAGAACTTTATTCCCGACGCCAGCGTGGAGAGCATGGCCAAGCTGAAGCCGGCCTTCAAGAAAGATGGTGTAGTCACCGCCGCCAATGCTTCCAGCATCAACGACGGCGCCAGCGCGGTGGTGATCATGTCGCTGGACAAAGCCAAGGAAATGGGCATCAAGCCCTTGATGAAGCTGGTTGGTATCTGTAATGCCGGCATCGAGGCGGAAGTCATGGGGTTGGGTCCGGCGGTGGCAATTCCGAAGTGCCTCAAGCAGGCGGGCCTGAAGTTCAACGACATCGAATATTGGGAAGTCAACGAAGCCTTCGCCGCGCAGTGGCTGGGCGTGGGTCGGATGCTGAAAGAGCAGGGGATGAGCCTGACTCCGGATAACTGCAACTTCAACGGCTCCGGCATTGCCCTGGGGCATCCGGTCGGCTCGACTGGTCTGCGCATCGTGGTCAGCCTGTACTACGAACTGGAGCGGCAGGGCAAATCCCTGGGCGGCGCTTCATTGTGCGTCGGCACGGGTCCGTCGATGGCTTCACTGTGGACTCGTGATGTCTAAGCCGATCTGAATTTTACCTACCCGGGCGGCCCTAAAATGGCCGCCTTATCAAAGCCCTGTATTTATATCATCATCTAAAATTAAACTCTTCAACTCCGATATAATTCGCGCCGACCAAGACAAACGAACACAGGAACACCAACCTTCATGCTGGACCCTAAACTGCTCAGAAGTGAACTGGAACAAACCGCCGCCAAACTGGCGCGGCGCGGCTACACGCTGGATATGGAATTCATCGGCACTCTGGAAGCCCGGCGCAAGAGCCTGCAGATTCGAACACAGGAACTCCAAAACGAGCGTAATACCCGCTCCAAGGCCATCGGTCACGCCAAAGCCAACGGGCAAGACATTCAGCCATTGCTAAACGAGGTCGCCTCACTTGGCGACGAACTCAAACAGATTGAAAACGATTTGGATCTGATCCAGCTTCAGTTGCACACGCTCCAACTGGAGATCCCCAACCTGCCGCACGACAGTACACCGACCGGCAGCCACGATGCCGACAATGTCGAAATCCGCCGCTGGGGAGAGCCCCGCCAACTCGCGTTCGAACCGCGCGACCACGTCGATCTGGGAGCGGAGGGGGGCCTGGATTTCGAAGCGGCGGCCAAGCTGACTGGAGCCCGATTCGTAGTAATTCAGGGCCAGTTAGCTCGATTGCACCGGGCGCTAACCCAATTCATGCTCGATCTGCACACCCAGGAACACGGCTATCGGGAAATGTATGTCCCCTACCTGGTCAATGCCGACAGCCTGCGTGGTACCGGGCAACTGCCAAAATTCGAATCCGACCTATTCAAGCTAAACGGCGAGCCGAGCTACTACCTTATCCCCACCGCGGAAGTACCCGTTACCAACCTGGCGCGTGATCGTATCCTCGAAGCCGACCGTTTGCCGCTGCGCTACGCCGCACACACACCCTGCTTCCGCAGCGAAGCGGGTTCCTACGGCAAGGACATGCGCGGCATGATCCGCCAGCACCAGTTCGAAAAAGTGGAACTGGTGCACATCGTCCGCCCCGAAGAATCCTACGCGGCGCTGGAAGCACTGACCGGCCACGCCGAAACCGTGTTGCAACGGCTGGAATTACCCTACCGAGTCATGGCTCTCTGCACGGGCGACATCGGTTTCGCCTCGGCCAAAACCTACGATCTGGAAGTCTGGCTGCCCGGCCAGCAAAAATACCGGGAAATCTCGTCATGCAGCAATTTCGAGGATTTCCAGGCACGGCGACTACAAGCCCGCTGGCGCAATCCCTCCACGGGGAAGCCGGAGCTGGTTCACACACTCAACGGGTCCGGCCTAGCGGTGGGTAGAACCCTGGTGGCGGTGATCGAGAACTATCAAAACGAGCAAGGCCACATTCAGGTCCCCGAGGTGCTCAGACCCTACCTGGGGGGACTGAAATCCATCATCCCGGACGGGCGCTGAGCCGCCAGAACCGCAGGTTCAGCAATACGGCGGCCACAGTCAAACCCACGATTAGCCCCAGCCACGGACCGGCTGGCCCCAAGCCCGCACGAACCCCCAGGCAAGCCAGCGGAAAAGCCAGTAGCCAGTAAGCCACCAGTACGATCAGCAAGGGCAGCCGGGTATCCTTAAGACCGCGCAGCGCGCCAAGCGCACCCACCTGCAAGCCATCGGAAATCTGGAACAGCGCGGCCAATCGCAACAAACCCGCCGCCACCGCCGCCACCATTGCATCGTCGGTATAGAAGCGCGCGATCATTTGGTGCGCGGTAAAAATCAGTACCGCCATAACCGCCATGAACAGCCCCGACAGAGCAATGCCGACCAAGCCACTGAATCGGGCCGCGCGCGGGTCACCGGCCCCCACGGCATGGCCGACCCGCACGGTGGTGGCCATGCTCAAGCCCAGCGGGATCATGAAGGTCATGGCTGCTACATTCAGGGCCACCTGATGCGCGGCGGCCGCTACCGCGCCGAGTCGACCCAGCAACAGGGCAACGGTGGCAAAGATGGCGGTTTCCAGGAACAGCCCGACCCCGATAGGTAATCCCAGAACCAGCAACGGCTTCAATTCCCGCCAGCGCGGCCAGGTCCATTGCTGAAACAGATCATAGCGACGGTAGCGGGTATCCACCCACACCAGAGTGATCATTCCCGCCAGCATCACCCACATGCCGAGGGCAGTTGCAATCCCGCAACCCAATGCACCCATGGGCGGAAAACCCCAATGACCGAAAATCAGTGCGTAGTTGGCTGAGACATTAACCACCAACCCCAACAGGCTTACCAGCAGGACCGGACGGGTTCGAGCAATCCCTTCACTGAACAAGCGCAGGCCCATATAGACAAAGATCGGCGGCATCCCCCAGGACAACGCCCGCAGATAGTCGCCGGCGATAGGGACAATGATCGGCTCGATGCCCAGCAGCGTCAGTCCCACCTCCACCTGACGCAACGCCACAAAGCACAACACACCCAAGACAACTCCCAGCCACAGCGCCTGCCGGACCAGTGGCGCAATCGCGGCGATCCGGCCGGCACCGTTGAGTTGAGCCACGGAGGGACTCAGCGCCATCAGGATGCCCAGCGCGAATAAAAACAGGGCGTGCCACAACCCGGTCCCGATGGCAACCGCGGCCAATTCGACCGACCCGACCCGACCCATCATAACGGTGTCGAAAAAACCCATGGCTGTTTGCACCAACTGAGCCGCCATCAATGGGCCGCCGATTCGAAGCAGGGCGGCGAGTTCACCGCGCAAGTGGGGCTAAACAGCGACGATGGCCAGCCAGTCACGACGATGCGATCCGGCTCGTGGGGATACTGGCTTTCCCATCGGGCGATGGTAGTATGGCGCCCCTCCAGGAAAAGAGGCTCCGGCCACATCTAGGTGCAAACAACGTCATGATTATTATTTTGGATCCAAACATTACGGAGTTCTCCGAAGAATATCGGATGACGCTTGACTACTTGTCCCAGATGCCAGGCATCGCCATGCGCGTTCACAAGGTGCAGGGCGCGCGGCAGGTGCTCACCGAGATTTATCTAATCGGCGACACCAAGACCTTGTCAGCCGAGGATCTCCATGCCTTACCGGGGGTGGAGCGGGTCATTCGAGTGTCCGAAGAGTACCGTATTCTGGGTCGGCACCGGGACGAGCAGCGCACCAACGGCTTCGAATACAACGGGGTTCCATTCAGTCAGGATACCCTGAATATCTTCGTCGGCCTGTGCGCCGTGGATACCCCCGAGCATGTGGAACAGATGCTTGCGGCCCTGCGGGACCACGGGCAGACCTGCACGCGGATGGGCGCATACAAGCCTCGCACCAATCCTTATTCCTTTCAGGGCCATGGCAAGAGCTGCCTGCCCTATGTGTTCGAGCTGGCGGGTAAATACGGCATCAAAGTCATCGCCATGGAGATCACTCACGAAGATCATCTAACGGAAATTCATCAAAGCCTGGAGCAGGCTGGACGACCCACCGGGGTCATGGTGCAAATCGGCACGCGCAACACGCAAAATTTCGAGCTACTGAAAGCAGTGGGGCGCCAGCAGGAATTTCCGGTGCTATTCAAACGAGGGTTCGGCATCACCCTGAACGAGTCGCTCAACGCCGCCGAGTATCTGGCCAGCGAGGGCAATTCGCGGGTGGTTTTCTGTCTGCGTGGGGTGAAAACCAATATGGGCGATCCACACCGCAACCTGGTGGATTTCAGTCAAGTGCCGGTAATCAAGCGGCTGACCCGCATGCCGGTATGCGTCGATCCCTCGCATTCGGTCGGTTCGCGCGAGCATTCTCCGGACGGAATTTTGGACTTGATGCACGCCGCCGCGCAGGGTGTGGTGGCCGGCGCCAACATGGTGCTGGTGGATTTCCATCCGGAACCAGCCAAGGCGCTGGTGGATGGCCCGCAAGCCATGTTGTTAAGCGAACTGGGTTGGTTCCTGGACGATCTCGCCCTGGCGCGGGAATGCTACGAGAAGCGGCTGGCGCTCAGCCGTCAGCAGCGCGGCCAGCACTAAAAACTTCCTACCGGCAAAGCAGTACGTCCCGCGCCTGGTTGATCCGCGCGGCTAGATAACTGGAGCCACCCTGATCGGGGTGAACCTTCTGGATCAAACGACGATAGGCGGCCTGAATTTCATCGCGGCTGGCATCGGGCCGTACACCCAGGATCTGATAGGCTTCGGCCCGGTCCATGTGATCGTTTGCCGCGGCCGGTGTCCGCCCATTCTGGCCGATGCCCGCCTGTTCGCGCCAATCCGTGTCGGCATGGCGGTCCAGATAGGTTTCCAGCACCGCCGCCGACTGCGGATCGGACTGACATTCCCGCCAGAGTTCCAACAGCTCCGGGAGGGTAAGGTCCCGCAGGGAACGACCGGCGAACTGGCCGGCGCGAACTGAACCGGACATGACTCCTGAGGCATGATCGAGCGTCATGGACAGGAAGCGGGTGGTAACGGCGGACTGGTCCGGACCGGTCTGACCGGCTGAAGCGGGGGAGGGGAGCTTCAACCAGCGAACCAGAAACGGCGCCAGCACGACGAGCAGGGGCACGGCGATTTCGGCGCCACCGCGCGCGGTCAGCAGCATCAGAAAACCGGCGATTCCGGCCGCCGCCAACACGCGCGGCAAGTGGGCGCTCAAGCCTGATCGGCGCAACCAGCGAACCGATAGATACAAGCCGGTCAGGACAGCCGCGATCAGTAATACACGAATCAGCATCGACCTTCTCAGAGCTGGCGAGTCAGCCGCCGGATTAGACCACCGCGATGCCGGCTGAATTCCTCCAACGCCGGGCGGCCACCGGCGGCATAAACCGCCACGGCGGCGAGCAATTCGCGCAACTGCCGGGCGCTGCCGCTATCGAAGGTACAATAAGCGCCGCGTGTCAGCCGGGCGATTTCCCCGAAACCCAAGGCGGCGTCGGGGTCGTCACCCTCCTGGAAGACAAAGGCCGGCACTCCCAACAACCCGAGTTGCCCAGCCTGATGGCAAAGCGGGTCCACGGCTTCTTCGAGGCAGTCACCGACCAGAACCAGCGCATTGACCCGATGCAGCCGGGTTTCGCGCGCGGCATGTTCCAGCACCCGACCGATCTGGGTTAAGCCGCCTCTGCATTGCACCGAGCTCATGCGCCGTTGCAGGTCGGTGGCCTCGCTCAACCACGGTTCGGCCTGAAACTCGCCATAACCCCGGTACCAGACCAGTTGCACGGCCAGCCCGCCGATCTCCGCCGTCGCCGCGAACATATCCCCCTGCAACTGACAGGCCCGATCCCAGGTCGGCTGGCGGCTGGCGGTGGCATCCAGGGCGAAGATCAAGCGACCGCGCGGTTGCGCGGCTACGGGAGTGCGGGCCGTCTTCCGCAAAAATTGAGCGACCTCGCTTGCCGTGGAGCGCGGTGAATCAATCGAAGAGGGTAAGTCCTTGTCCGCCATTTGCTATTTCTGCAACACATAGGTGCCCGGCGCTTCGCAGATCGGGTAGAGCCCTTTCTTCGGCATGCCCATCGGCGGCGGCGAGACCTGGTGCGCCGCCGAATGCTTGACCAGCCACGCCTCCCAGGTCGGCCACCAGGAGCCTTCCTGCTTGGGTACGGTCGCCTGCCAGGTCTCCGGATCGATGTAGCGGTCTTGATCACTGCGGCAGGCGACTTGAAAGCTCCGCCGCCGGTGGCCAGGCTCGCTGACGATGCCGGCATTGTGACCGCCGCTGGTCAACAGGAAGGTGACTTCATCGGCATCCGCCAGCAGGTTGATCTTGTAGACCGACCGCCAGGGTGCGACATGATCCTGTTCGGTGGCGACCGTGAAGATCGGCGCGCGAATGTCGGTGATGGAGATGGTGCGGTCATCGACTTTGTAATGGCCGGTGGCCAGTTCGTTGCCGAGGAAGATATGCCGAAGGTATTCGGAGTGCATGCGGAATGGCATCCGGGTTTGATCGGCGTTCCAGGCCATCAGGTCGTTGAGCGGCTGGCGGCGACCCAGAAGGTAATCATGGACTATCCGCGACCAGATCAGATCGTTGGAGCGCAACATTTGAAAGGCGCCCACCATCTGGTTGGCATCCAAATAACCCTGATCCCACATCATGTCTTCCAGAAAGGAGACCTGACTTTCGTTAATGAACAACAGCAGTTCGCCCGCCTCGATAAAATCGGTCTGGGCCGCGAACAGCGTGATGGTTTTGAGGCGATGATCGCCGTCGCGGGCCATGGCGGCGGCAGTGAGGGTCAGCAGGGTGCCGCCGAGGCAATAGCCGACTGTATGGATTTTACGTCCGGACAAAGTTGTTGAAATAGCGTCCAGCGCCGCCATCACGCCATACTGCCGGTAGTCGTCCATGCCGAGGTCGCGATCCGAGGCGGTCGGGTTTTTCCAGGAGATCATAAAGACCGTGTGGCCTTTTTCCACCAGGTATTTGACCATGGAGTTATGGGGCGACAGGTCGAGAATGTAGTACTTCATGATCCAGGCCGGCACCACCAGAACCGGCTCGGCGTACACTTGGGCGGTAGCTGGCTGATACTGGATCAGTTCGATCAAGTGGTTGCGGAAGATGACCTTGCCCGGAGTGACGGCCACATCGCGACCGACCACGAATTGCTCCGGCTCGGCGCCCAACTGCTTGCCGGCCACCGTCTTTTCCATGTCGGCCATGAAATTGGTCCAACCACGCACCAGGTTTTGACCCCCTTCCTCCGTGGTGGCCTTGAGGATCTCCGGGTTGGTGAGCGGTGAGTTGGAGGGCGAAAACATATCGAGGATCTGCCGCGTTACAAAGGAGACGATCGCTTCATTCTGCTTGTCGACACCGCGGATATGGGTAGTGGCGTTGTGCCACCATTGCTGAGTCAGCAGAAACGACTGCGAAATGAGATTGTAGGGCCATTGCCGCCAGCTCTCGCTGTCGAAACGGTGGTCCTGGGACAGAGGCTCGATGGAGGGAGGGATCTCCGGGTTCTGGCTCGCCTTGAACGCGTACAGCGCCAGCCGCACCATCTTGCGAACCGCTTTTTCGTTCAGCAGGGCCTGCTTGCCGGGGGAAAGCCCCAGATGCATCAGCCAGTCGAGGTAGGCCATGGCCAGCACCGCCGGCGAGGTACCGGCGGTACCGCGAGCAAGGTTAGCGTTGACCATCCGGTCGATGGTTTCGGGAATATGGGTGCCGAGGAACGAGCGCTCGATGCCGTAGGCGCGGTGCGCCGAGGACTTTTGGCCGGACGGGCCGAGCCAGGAACGAATCGGCAGTTTGGGAGCAGGCTTGATCTCAGGGGAGGCCGGCTGCTCGGGCGTCGCTGCTGGGACGGGGGCGGCCGGGGTGGTCTGCTTGGAGTCTGGCATGATTGCATACCTCACGGATACGAGGATCACGCGGCGCCGGACAGCGATGGAAGCGGCAGATCCGTCGTTGCTCGCACCGCCCCCACAGTGTAACGCAAACCCAGCCCAGCCATTCAAAACCTTATTTTCTATTTATGCTGCTTGCGATGATCCACCACCCGCACCGCCTTGCCTTCGGAACGGGGGATTTCGCCGGTGGTCTTGACCACGACCTTGGCGGTCACGCCGATGAAATCCTTGATGTCTTTCTGAGCCTTGTGCGCGACCCGGTCCATCGCGTCCCGACCCTGGGCGACCAGTGGCGGGCTGCCTTCCACATTGACCGTCAGCAGGTCGAGATTGTTCTCGCGGGACACTTCCAGTTGGTAAAACGGCGACAGGGTCTCGGTTTGCATGAGGATCGCCTCGACCTGTGAAGGGAATACATTGACCCCGCGAATAATCAGCATGTCGTCGGTACGACCGGTGACGCGCTGCATGCGAACGTGGGTCCGACCGCAGCGACATGGCGTGGGGTTGAGTACCGAGATGTCGCGGGTACGGTAGCGGATGACTGGAAAGGCTTCCTTGGTCAGCGAGGTGATCACGATTTCGCCCGGTTCGCCGTAGGGAATCGGCTGGCCGGTGTTGACATCGACCGCCTCGATCAGGAAGTGGTCCTCAAACACATGCAGGCCGCTTTTGGCTTCGATGCATTCGATCCCCACGCCGGGGCCGATCACCTCGGACAGGCCATAGATATCGATCGCATCGATGCCCAGCCGCGATTCCAGCTCGTAGCGCATTTCCTCGGTCCAGGGCTCAGCGCCAAAAACGCCGACCTTGAGCGACAGTTTGCGCAGATCCACGTTCATGTCCTCGGCGGTTTCGGCGAGGTTGAGCGCGTAGGACGGCGTGCAGGATAGCCCGGTGGGCTCGAAGTCCCGGATCAGCATGATCTGGCGCTGGGTCTGGCCGCCGGAAATCGGGGTAACCATGACGCCCAGTTCCTCGGCGCCGTAGTGCAACCCCAGCCCGCCGGTGAACAACCCGTAGCCGTAGGCGTTGTGCAGACGATCGCCAGGTCGCATCCCGGCGGCGGCCAGACTGCGGGCCATCACTCGCGCCCAGGTGCGGATGTCGCGGCGGGTGTAGCCAACCACCGTGGGTTTGCCGGTCGTGCCGCTGGAGGCGTGAATGCGAACCACCTGGTCGGTGGGGACGGCGAACATGCCGAAGGGGTAGTTCTCGCGAAGGTTTTCCTTTTTGGTAAACGGCAATAGCCGGGCATCAGCCACGGACTGGATATGACTCGGCTTGACGCCGAGTTCGTCCATGGCTTCGCGGTAGTACTTGACGGTTTGGTAGCAACGCTCGACGGTGGCGCGCAGTCGGTGCAGTTGCAGGTTCCGCAAGTCTTCGCGCGGCAGGGTTTCCTGTTCGATATCTAGAATCATGGGGTCGGTTCCGATTTAAGGAAGGGTTCAGGAGACAGGGGGCGGATTTCCAGACGCCTCACGCCGTCGGCAGGGTTTCGGCGAGCAATTCGTATCCCAGATCGCGCAGCCGCTGGCTCAGGGCGCGCGGGTCGCCGGCGCGGTAGCGCACCACGGCCACGCGCAAGCCGGTTTGATCGGGATGCAGGGGTGAAACGACGGTGGCGATGTAGCCGCCGGCTTCGTTGATCGCGGCCAGCAGCTTGCCCAGTTGGCCGGTGGTGTCGGGTAAGTGCACGGCGATGCGGGTGGTGTCCTTCATCAGGCAGCCGGTGATGTCGAGGAAAAAATCCAGCAGATCTTCATGGGTGACGATGCCCGCCAGCTTGCCGCCTGCCTCCACCACCGGTAGACAGCCGATTTTTTCCTGGCGGAGCAGACGCGCGGCTTCCTCGACCAGCGTGTCGGGCGCGCAGCTAATGACCTTGGCGCGCATGACCTTGGCGGCGGTGAGCTTGCCCAGCAGGTAGTTTGCCTCGCCGACCGACAGGGTGGTGATCGGCGATGGTGAGACCCGTTCGAGGTCGTGGGAGGTGATGAGTCCCACCAGATGGCCGTCGCGGACGACCGGCAGATGGCGGATGTGGTGGTCGCGCATCAGCGCCGCCAATTGCGGCAGACGGGTCTCCTCGGCGACCTGCACCACCTCGCGGGTCATGATCCGGTCTACGTACATGATTCCTGTCCGATAAGGGGAGGGAAGTTAACGATTATCCTGCATCAATAACCCAGATAGGCCCGGCGCACCGCGTCATCGGCGAGTAGTTCCGCCGCCGGGGCGGTTTTGATGATGCGGCCGGTTTCCAAAATATAGCCCCGATTGGCGATGGCCAGGGCGGCGCGGGCGTTCTGTTCAACCAGCAGAATGGTAACGCCCCGGCTATTCAGTTCGACGATAACCCGGAAGATCTCTTCGACCAGCAACGGCGCCAATCCCATCGACGGTTCGTCCAGCAGCAGCAGGCGCGGGCGGCCGAGCAGGGCGCGACCGATGGCGAGCATCTGTTGCTGGCCACCCGAGAGGGTGCCGGCCAGTTGCCGACGGCGTTCGGCCAGAATCGGGAACAGGGTGTAGACGTGCTCCAGTTCCCGCCGCATCCAGCCGTGGTCGCGAATCCGGTAAGCGCCCAGCCGCAGGTTATCCTCGACGCTCAGCGGGGCGAAAACCTGGCGACCTTCGGGAACCTGGCAGATGCCAGCGGCGACGATGCGATGCGCCGGCCAGCGGGTGATGTCCCGGCCGGTAAAGTGAATGCGGCCACCGCCGGAAGGGTGCAAGCCGGAGAGGGTGTGGAGCAGGGTGGTCTTGCCGGCGCCGTTGCCACCGACGATGGCCACCAGTTCACCGGAGTGGACCTGCAAGTCGGCTTGATGAATGGCGCGGACCGGACCGTAGTCACTGCTCAGGCCGGCGACTTCGAGCAGAGGCTCCTCCTGCTCCAAGAGGGGAGATTCAGACGGCATACTGCACCGCGCCCCCCAGATAGGCGGCGACCACTCGCGGATCGGCCTGAATTTCCGCCGGAGTGCCTTCGGCCAGCACGCTGCCGTAATCCAGTACCAGCAGGCGATCCGAAACACTCATTACCAGCGGCATGTGGTGCTCGACCAGCAACACGGTGACGCCGGTGGCGCGGATGCGGGCAATCAGCTCACGCAAGGCCAAGGTTTCGGTGTCGTTGAGACCGGCGGCCGGTTCGTCCAGCAGCAGCAGGCGCGGGCGGGTGGCCAGGGCGCGGGCGACTTCGACTCGCTTCATCAGGCCGTAGGGCAGGGAACCCGCCGGTTGCGCGGCTCGATCCGTCAAATCGCACAGATCCAGCGCTTCACCCGCCCATTCCCGCAACCGTCGTTCCTCGCGCCGCACGCGAGGCAGGCGCAGGGCGGCGGTCAGCAGGCCGGTCCTGGCCCGCAGGTGACAGCCGACCATGACGTTTTCCAGCACCGTCATGTTGAAGAACAGTTGCAGGTTTTGGAAGGTGCGGGCGATGCCCAGCGCGGCGATGCGGTGCGTCGGCAAACCACACAGTTCGTGACCGTTGAAGCGAATCGAACCAGCGGAGGGGCGATAAAAGCCGCAGAGGTTGTTGAACAGGGTGGTTTTACCAGCGCCGTTGGGGCCGATCACGGCGTAGATCAATCCTTCCGGCACCTGAAAGCCGACGCCGGCCAAAGCCATGACGCCGCCGAAGCTTTGTTCCAGATCGTTGACCGCGATGAGAGAGGCGGCGAGAGGAGAACGACAAACAGTGCTCTCAGCAGTTGGCGGGCCGGGGGTTTTTGGATTTGGCTGGCAAGGATTCTGGCTCACGGTCAAGTTATTTTTTTACCGTACAAGGTGAGAATCATTATATGCAAACCGGGCTTTTCGCGCTTCCTTCGCTTCCTAAAACCCACCTCTGCTTTTTTAGGAGCAGGGGTGGAATCGAACACTACCGTTCCATGGTTACCGATTGATTTGACTGATGGCGAAGCCCTGGATGGCGGGTCGCCAGGCGAGGTGGACGGTGTAGGGCTGGCCCTCGGCCGTCAGGTTCTGGACGGTGAGGGTATTGCCGGTCCGGCTGAGGGTGGCGTGGTCCAGGCTGACCGCCGCCGGGTCGGCGATGTAGGAACTGGCGAGGCGGGTTACGGTGAAGACGGCGCTGGCGTCGCGCGCCGACCCGGCGGCATCGACGGCGCGCACGGTGAGGGTGTGCGCACCGGCGGTCAGGGTGGAGTAGTTGAAGGCCATGGCGAAGCCGGACTCGGCCGAACCGGGGTAGCCGGGATAGGCGCCGCCGACATCGGCCCGCCGTCCGCCGAGCGGGATGTTGCCTTGCAAGGCGCCGTCCAGATACAGCTCGATTCGCTGGACCCCTTGCGGGGCCACCGCCCAGCCGCGCACGTTGGCAACCCCCGAGTAGGCAACGCCGCCCGCCGGTTCTTCGAGCGCCATCACGATGCCGTCGCCGGCGGCTTTCTCAACGACAGTGGTCGAGAGCGGGGCGCCCTGCTCAATTTGACGTGTGTCGGACATCGCCGCGCGCTGGGCCGGTTCGATCCGATCAATGGCGAAGCCCTGGATGGCGGGTCGCCAGGCGAGGTGGACGGTGTAGGGCTGGCCCTCGGCCGTCAGGTTCTGGACGGTGAGGGTATTGCCGGTCCGGCTGAGGGTGGCGTGGTCCAGGCTGACCGCCGCCGGGTCGGCGATGTAGGAACTGGCGAGGCGGGTTACGGTGAAGACGGCGCTGGCGTCGCGCGCCGACCCGGCGGCATCGACGGCGCGCACGGTGAGGGTGTGCGCACCGGCGGTCAGGGTGGAGTAATTGAAGGCCATGGCGAAGCCGGACTCGGCCGAACCGGGGTAGCCGGGATAGGCGCCGCCGACATCGGCCCGCCGTCCGCCGAGCGGGATGTTGCCTTGCAAGGCGCCGTCCAGATACAGCTCGATTCGCTGGACCCCTTGCGGGGCCACCGCCCAGCCGCGCACGTTGGCAACCCCCGAGTAGGCAACGCCGCCCGCCGGTTCCTCCAGGGACAGGACGATTTGGTCGTTACCTTGGCCTGCGCTTCTGAAGCCGGCCACGCTGTGGCGAGTGTTGTTCAGAGTACGGGCATTGTCGGCTTGGTCCGCGACCCCGCAGGGCTCGCTTCCCGAACAGTTGATGCTCGGGTTGGAAAATTTGCCGACGCGCGGGTTGATATAACTCATGATCGTGCCGAAGACGCCTTCAATACCATGGCCGTAGGCGTAGGGATAAGCGCCTTGGGTCGTGCTGTGGGCGCGGTCGTGGTCGCTGCCCATGGCATGGCCGAGTTCATGAACCAGGGTTGAGTCGGGACAGTAATACAGCGATCCGCCCACATCGTTGCCGTCACCAATCACTGAGAAGCCGTAAGCTTCGTTCATGGCTTGAGCGTTAAGGCCGTTCAGCCAGGTCAACCCACAGCCGACATGGTTGGCAACGCTGAACGGACGCACCAAGGCCACCAGATCGGCGCCGTATTGATCCCGCCAGGCATTTACACTGGCCAGTGATGGATCGGAGCCGTAGGTGAGGGCGTTGAGGGCATCGACGGCGGAGGCGGTTTCGCTATAGCCAACCTGGGCTTGGTGGACCAGGCGCAGCGCGATGTTCACCTGGCTGTCCAGGTAAGCCTGGTTGGCCGTCGCAATCAAACTGTCGAGGCGTGCTTGCAGGCCGGCCCCGTAGCGACTGGCCAGGTCCGGCGTATAAAGCAACATGATGTCGATGATAGTGACGCCGGCCGCTTTTGATTGGCTCGGTGAATCCATCGGGGTGGCGGTTTCTTCGCCCGAACGGGGCGCCAGTTGCCTGTGAGGCTGTAAGTCGGGATTGGGAGAGGTTCCAAAGGCGGGCGGTGGAATCGCATCGTCGTAAAAACTGGCCGGTAGCCAGCCCGCTTCCCGTGGATCGACCAGCCAGATTCCCGAGTTGTCGCTTTCCACCAAAAACTCGCCGTCGGGAGTCAGGATGCGCCCGAACCAATGTCCCCGATGGCTGGTGATCAGCACCCGATAAATGTCGTCGTGACCCTTGAGATGACCCGACCAAGTCGTGCCGCCGCTGGCATGAAGCATCCGGTTGTCCTGGACGACCTCGTATCGAGCGCCGTTGGGTGTGGACAAGGAAATGGTGGCCGGCACTGGGCCGGCTTCGCCCAATCGGGCATTCATTCGCACCAGGTAGCGGCCTGGTTGCGTTGCCGCCGCCCGCGCGCTCCGGCGCTGGGTCGGGCCATCATCCGGCACGAATAGCTCCGGTATGTCTTGCGCGTCGATGATTGCCGTGCCGTTATTCGGTTGACCCTCGACGGCGGAGCTGGTCGGCGCCGGCAAGATGACCAACAGACACAAAGCAAGCAGAGCGAGGGGAGAACGGTTTTGCATGGTGGTATCCCCACGCAGAAATGTATTATTTTCGATTCTATCGTTATTTTATTTGACAGTAAAGCAATCCCCATAGCCGTCGGACTAGCTGGCTCAAGCCCACGAACAAGCCCTGTGGCAAAAAAATCATCACCGCCATCAACAGCGCGCCATGGATCAGCATCTCGTAGTCCTCGAACACCACCAGCCCTTCATTCAGCAGGGTCAGGGCGATGGCGCCGCAGGCCGCGCCAAAGGTGGAGGCCATGCCGCCCAACACCACCATGATGACCAGCTCGACCGAAACGAGCAGGTTGAAGGAATCCGGGCTGACAAATGCCTGCTGGTGGGCGAATAGGCTGCCGGCAAAGGCGGCGAACAGAGCGGAAACCACGAACACCTGGGTCTTGGCGCGGGTGGTGTCGATCCCCATCATCTGTGCGGCGAATTCGGAGCCGCGCACCGCCCGCAGGGCACGGCCGATCCGTGAATCGACGATGTTGAGCGACAGCCAGATCGCCAGCAGCACGGCGGCGGCAACCACGCCGTACCAGTGCCGGTCACCATCAACCTCCCAGCCCAGCAGGTTCAGCGGCGGGATGCCGGCCATGCCGTCCGGTCCGCCGGTCCAGTCGGTGGCTTGCACCATGACGACATGGACGATAATGCCGAAACCCAGCGTCGCCATGGCCAGATAGTGGCCGCGCAGGCGCAGGATCGGTCGGGCCAGCAGCCAGGCGATCAGGCCGGCGACCAGCAATCCCGCCGCCATGGCCAACAGCGACGGCCAGGCGTAGCGGGTGGTCAGAATGGCGGAGGCGTAGGCGCCCATGCCAAAGAAGGCGGCGTGGCCGAGGGAAATCTGCCCGGCGTAGCCCATCAGCAGGTTGAGACCGACCGCGAGAATGACGTGCAGGCCGGCGGATACGCCGACCACGGTGACGAAATAATTGTCCGGGAACAGCACGGGCAGCAACACCACCCCCGCCGCAAAGGTGCCAAAGCCGGCCAGCCGCATCGCTTTAGACCCGTTCCGCGGTCTTGTGGCCGAACAGTCCGGTCGGCTCGAAGAACAGCACCATCAGCACGAACAGGAAAGCGATGGCGTCCTTGTAGCCGGAGGAGATCAGGCCCGCGCCGAGGCTTTCCAACACCCCCAGTAGCAGGCCGCCGGCCACCGCGCCCATCGGGTTGCCGATGCCGCCGACGATGGCGGCGGAAAAACCCTTGAGGCCGAGCATGACGCCCGCCTCGTAGGAGGTGAAGGTGATCGGCGCGATCAGCAGGCCGGCCAGCGCGCCCAAAGCGGCGGACAGGGCGTAGGCCAGACGCAGCATGACCCGCACGTTGATGCCGACCAACTGGGCGGCGTTGCGGTTAAACGAGCAGGCCAGCAGCGCCTTGCCCAGCAAGGTGCGGTTGAAAAAGGCGCGGACCAATGCCACCAACAGCGCGGTGATGCCGAGCACCCACAGGCTCTGCGGCAGCAGGGTTGCTCCCCAGAACTGGATGGGCGTATCGCCGGTGAAGGGGGGCAGGGTGTGAAATCCCTTGCCCCACAACAGCAGGACGCCGCCGCGCAGGAAGATCGCGGCGCCGATGGTGATGATAATGGTGCTGACCACCGACGCGCCCGCCGCCGGTTCGATGGCGAAGCGTTCCAGCAGCAGGCCGACCAGCGCGGTCAGCAGAGTCGCGACGACCCCCGCCAGCGCCAGCGGCAGACCGGCGTTCAGCAGGGCGACGGTGGTCATGGCGCCCAGCATCACAAACTCCCCCTGGGCGAAGTTCACCACGTCGGAGGCGTTGTAGATCAGGGCGAATCCCAGCCCCACCAAGGCATAGATCGAACCGACCGTAACCCCGGTCGCCAGAAACTGGAGCAGTTGCTCGGGCATCGGCGGCGCTTATTCGACGATCTTCCAGGTACCGCCGCGAATCTCCACTACTTTGAAGGCATCCAAACCCAACCCCATATGGTCCGTGGGGGTCATGTTGAACACGCCGGCCGTGCCGATAAAGCCATGGGTTTTCTCGATTTCGTCGCGCACCTTGGCCTTATCGGGGCCGCCGGCCCGCTCGATGGCCGCCACGACGATCATCACGCCGTCGTAAGCGTGGCCGCCGAAGGTGGAAACCGGTCCGTATTTGGCCTCAAAACGCTTTTTGTAATCGAGCAAAATCGGTTTTTGGGGATCGGCGTCGGGCAATTGTTCGGCGACGACCAGGGCCGCCGCCGGCAGGCGCACACCCTCGGCCGCCTCGCCGGCCAGATCGATGAAGGTTTTGGAGGCGACGCCGTGGGATTGGTAAATCGGCAGATCGATGCCCAACTGTTTCATGTTCTTGGTGACGATGGCCGGCGCCTGGCCGAAGCCGAAGTTGATGACCGCCTGGGCGTCCGAGGCGCGGATCTTGGTCAACTGGGCGGTCATGTCGGTGTCCTTGTTGCCGTAGGACTCGTCGGCGACGATCGAGATACCGTAATCGGGGGCCAGTTTGAGCAGTTGCTCGCGCCCGGACTTGTCGAAGCCGCCGTCGCCGCCGATCAACGCGACCCGGGTCAGGTCGCGCTTGCGCAGGTCCTCGAAGATCTTGGCGGCGGCCATGCGGTCGGTGTGGGCGGTCTTGAATACCCATGGCTTGACCGGTTCGACGATTTCAATCGCGCCCGCCAGCGATATCAGGGGAATGCCCGCCTTTTCCACTTCCGGGATAACGGCCAAGGTGTCGCCGGAGGTGGTGCCGCCGACGATGATATCGACTTGATCGTTGCGAATCAGGCGCTTGACGAAACCAACCGCATCCTGGGCCTTGCCGCCGGTGTCGTAGTGAATCAATTCGATCTTCCGGCCCTTGATCCCACCCTTGGCGTTGATCTCCTCGACAACCATTTGCAAGGTCTTGAGTTCAGGATCGCCCAGAAACGAGGCCGGGCCGGTAACCGCCAGGAAAGAACCCAGCTTGATCGGATCGGTGGCGCTGGCGGGCTGGATGCCGACCAACAGCAACGCCGACGCCAGAATGGTTTTCCACACTTTATTTTTCATCGTGATTTCTCCCCGAGGGTGGTTGTTTGAGTGTAGTTATTCATCCCCTCTCCCCCTGCCAAGGAGGAGAGGGTTAAGGACGATTTACGTTTGGGTTATCCAACATGGGCCGCTTAATGTCGTGGCATCGACTCGGTTAACGACCGTTGCGACAGCGTCTGGGCGTGCCCGGCCTCGCGGCCGGCGTCGAATGCGCGGGCGTTGATATCCGCCAGTTTGGGCTTATAGGCACGGAATCCCTCGATGATGCACGCCTTAAGCATTTCGGCGGGGAAGGGCAGGTAATCGCTGATCGCGCCCAGCATGATGGTGTTCACCAGCTTGAGGTTACCGAGTTCTCCGGCGATGGCGCCGGCGTCGAAGGCATGAACCTCGATGCCAGCCTGGGCCAATTCGCCGATGGGATCGGCGGGGTAGTCATATAAGCCGACCGACACCACTGGCGGCGTGAGGCGCAGGGTGTTGACCGTGGCTACGCCGGTCGGGCGTAGATAAGGCAACCAGCGCAAGCTTTCCGCCGCCTCGAAGCCGATCAGCAGATCGGCCTCGCCGGGGTCGATTTGCGGCGAGTAGACCTTGGGACCGAAGCGGACGTGCGAGGACACCACGCCGCCGCGTTGGGCCATGCCGGCGACTTCGGTCTTCTTGACGTCGTAGCCTTGGTTCATGGCGGTGCGGGCCAGCATTTCGGCGGCGGTCATCACACCCTGACCGCCGATGCCGACCACGAGGATGTTGGTGATGCCGTCAAGCATGGGGTTGAATCCGAATGACGCGGTTTTGTGGTTGCGGCTGGACGATGGCCTCGGGGGCGCAGGTCTCGACGCACATGTGGCAACCGGTGCAGGCGTTGGTGTCGATGTGGGCGAATAGCAGTTCCTTGCTCTTGCCGCTCTTGGAAGTGACCGTCTCGCGGCGGGACACGGAAATGGCCGGACAGCCCAGATCGATGCAGTTACCGCAACCCGTACATTTGTCGTCGATGACCGCGTAGGGCCGTAAGCTCTCGAAGCGGTCGGTGAGCGAGCAGGGGCGGTTGGTGATGATGACCGATGGTTCCTGCATCTTGGTCTCTTCCCGCACCAGCTTGACCATGTTGGGTAGTTCGTAGGGATCGACCATGCGGATGCGCTCGGGGCGAACGCCCAGCGCCTCGACCAGCTTGGCGAAATCCACGCGCGGGGCAGGGAGACCGTGTAAATCCTCGCCGGTACCGGGATTCTCCTGGCCACCGGTCATGCCGACCGACCGGTTGTCCAGCAGCAGCACGGTGACGTTGCCCCGGTTGTAGATCATGCTTAAAAGCCCCTGCATGCCCATGTGCAGGAAGGTGGAATCGCCGATCACCGCGACGATGTGCTTCTTCTCGTCGGATTCGCCGCGTCCCTTGTCCATGCCGTGAGCCATGCTCAGCGAAGCGCCCATGCAGGTGCAGGTGTCGAGCGCGTTCCAGGGATGGCCCACGCCGAGGGTGTAGCAGCCGATGTCGCCGATGATGCTGAGGTTGCGGATGTGGGAGAGGGCGAAGTAGGGGCCGAGATGCGGGCAGGAAGCGCACATGGTCGGCGGGCGAGGGAAGACGTCAACCTGCGCGCGTTTCGGAATTTCGTAGGGTTCGCCCAGCAGGGGTTTGATGGCTGGACGGAGCACGTTGGGCGCCAGTTCGCCGAAGCGCGGCAGGATGTCCTTGCCACGCACGTCCAGACCGGCGGCGCGGATCTCGGTTTCCAGCAAGGGTTCGGTTTCCTCGACCACGACGAGGGTATCGACCTGGCCGGCGAAGGCGCGAATCTTTTCCAGCGGCGGCGGGCAACTAAAGCCAAGTTTGAGCACGGGCGCGTTGGGGAAGGTCTCGCGGACGTGCATGAAAGCGGGACCGGAAGTCACGAAACCGATCCGGCGGTCGCCGCCGACGAACGAGAGGTTGAGGTCGCTGGTTTCGCTTAGTGCCTGTAGCTGCCGCTCGCGCTGGTGCATCATCGGCAGGCGCGGCCTGGCGTTGGCCGGGGTCATCACCCAGCGCTGAGGATTTTTCTGGAAGCCGGCGGCGCGATGCTCGATGCGGTCGCCTTCGACCACCACCATCGCCTTGACGTGGCAGACACGGGTGGTCATGCGGACGATGACCGGGACTTCGTATTGCTCGGAAAGATCGAAAGCCCGCTTGACCATGTCATAGGCTTCCTGGGAATCCGCCGGCTCCAGTATCGGCATGTGGCCGAAGCGGCCCCAGTAGCGGGAATCCTGTTCGTTCTGCGACGAGGACAGCCCGACATCGTCGGCCACCACGATCACCAGACCGCCGACCACGCCGGCCAGCGACTGGGTCATGAAGGCGTCCGAGGCGACGTTCATGCCGACGTGCTTCATGGCCGCCAAGGCGCGCGAGCCCGCCAGTGAAGCACCGATGGCGACTTCCACCGCCACTTTTTCGTTAACCGACCACTCCGAATAAATGTCTGGATACAGGGCGATATTTTCCAGGATTTCGGTGGCGGGAGTGCCCGGATAGGCGGCGGCGACGCGGGCGCCGGCTTCCCAGGCGGCGCGCGCCACCGCTTCGTTGCCCGAGAGCAGATGACGGCTTTCGGCCTTGGCGTGAACCACGGCATTCATGATGTTGGGGACCTCATTTTGTCCGGATTTTGTCCGATACGGGGTGGATACTTCATTTGTCGACTGAAAATACGATGATTTTAGTGGTTATTTCCAATGACAAACAGGGAGTGCTTCATGAGGGATTACTCCGATTCGGGGGGAGTCTTGGGGCCAGCCTGTGCCTGTCGACTCATTTTGAAGGATTGTCGCAAGCGGTTTTGCGCATCCAGCGCCGTTCTTAACTCGTTGCGCAAGGCGTCGGTGGTCCGTGTCATGTCACCGTAGCGGCTTTCGGCGGTGGCCAGCGCGGCGCGGGCTTGTCGCAATTCGGTATCCCGTACCCGCAAGCGCTCCTCGGCGATGGCCAGCGCGGCGCGGGTGTCGATATTTTCCCGGCGCTGGGTTTCCAATTGTATACGCCAGCCGGCTTCCCGGTTTTTCCACTCCTGACGTTCGGTTGCGAAGGCTTGGCGTTCGGCCGCATGTTCGGCGCGATCCTGATCGAGAAGATGCAGCAACCGGGTCTCGTTGATCTCGGCGCGTTGCCGTGCGTCATCGATGCGCTGTTGATCTCGCGTCTGCTGGCTGGCCATGTCGGCCCGCAATTGTTGCAACACGGCCTCCATCTGGGCGATCCGAGCCTCGGTCTCGGCCCGGATTTGCGCGGAAGCCTCGATCGCGGCCCGAGTGCGTTGTTCGGCGGCCTCGATCGCGGTTTCCGCCGCCGCGCGGCGTTCCTGCGCCACCAGCAATTGATCGGCGAGCTGGCGCGCGGATAAGGTGGCGGCATCGAGTTGGCGGCTCAAATCATCGGCGGTGGCCTGAGCTTGTTGCTGGCTGGCAACGGCGGCATCGCGAGTCTGTTCGGCGGCGGTCACCGCTTGAGCCGCCGCCGCGCGCTGTTCCTCAAAGGCGGCCTCGGCCTGTTGCATTGCGATTTTCCAAAACGGTTCCAGCGCCGTCATTACGGTTTCTGGAACGGTGGGAGGCAGAACCGCCTTGGGCGACTCGGCCAGTTGTAGCTGCCAATGTTTCAGGTGCTCGCTGATGGTGGTGTTGCTGCCGGTGCCGAGCAGTTCGCGCACGCGCTGAATGGTGGGGTTGAGACCGCGGCCGAGCAGGGTTTCGGCGGCTTCCTGGACTTCTTCGTAGCGGATTCCGGAACGAGCCATGAGGCGGAACTCCATGGAGGCATATTGCGTGGAGGTTAAAGATGTCGTTGATAAAATGATTACATAATACGTATTTTACAGCAATATATAGGGCTAAAATTCAAGATTATCCTTATAATCATGAACTACAGAATAAGTATAAGGTCTTGCGAGCGCCCAAACCGCCATTGACTCAACTCGGGTATACTGCTTGGGACCTTTCAAAATCCAGCTTTCGAATCAGGCTCATGAACGACGTCACCACCGTTCTCATTCCATCCGCCGTGCCTTTGCCCCTGGAGCGTCTGCAACCGCCGCTGGCGCTCGACGGCCGCGCTGGCGGCAACCGCGCGGGTCCGGATGTCGTTTGTCAGTTGGCCGCGGACAACGATCTCGAAGCGATCCAGGCTTGGCTGGCCGAGTTTCACGACTCGCCGCAGACCCTGCGCAATTACCGCAAGGAAGCCGAACGCCTGCTGCTGTGGGCCTTGCTGGAGCGTGGCAAGCCATTGTCCAGCCTGACCCGCGAGGACTGCCTTCAGTATGAAATTTTCCTCGCCGATCCACAGCCGCGCGAGCGCTGGCGAGGAACCAAGGCGCCGCGTTTCAGCCCTCGCTGGCGGCCATTTCTGGGACCATTGAGTCCCGCCAGCCGCAAGCTGGCGATGCTGATTATCAATTCCCTGTTCAGCTACCTGGTTAAGGCCGGCTACCTGGCCGGCAATCCGCTGGCGCTGGCTCGGCGTCGTTCGCGCGGTCTTCAACCCTTGCGCCAGGTGGAACGATTCCTCGAACACGATCAGTGGCAGGCATTGCTGGCCGCCGTCGCGGCCTTGCCTCGCGACAGCGAGCGCGACCGCCAGCACCACGCCAGGGCCAAGTATTTGGTGGCTTTGCTCTACCTGCTCGGTCCCCGGGTCGGCGAAGTCGCCGGCCATACCATGGGCAGCTTCACCCGGATTCGTGATCGCTGGTGGTGGCGCGTCGTCGGCAAAGGCCGCAAGGAAGCCCAAGTGCCGGTCAACCAGGACATGCTGGAGGCGCTGAGCGAGTACCGTCGCTTTTACGGTTTGCCGCCATTGCCCACCCCCGCCGAACCAACGCCGCTCGTGTTGAATCTAAAAGGCGTTGCCGGGATTGGCGATAACATGATCTACCGCATCGTCAAGGACTTGGTTGCGCGGGCAGCGGTCCGATTGGAGGCGGACGATCCGCATCAAGCCGAAAAACTGCGGCGGGCATCCACTCACTGGTTCCGTCATACCAGCATCACCCATCAAGCCGATGCCGGCATCGATCTCCGCCACTTGCAGCGCAATGCCCGTCACGCCCGGCTCGACACCACCGGTCTCTACCTGCACGCCGAGGAAAAGGAATGGCACGAAGCGATGGAGCGCCACCGGCTTAAGGAATAGACCCGAATCCAGTCGCGCCAGGAATACAACAGCATGAGGTGGGCGCGACAGGTCTCCATCTGCTCCGATACTCCGGCGTAGCAGTTGCGCGGCCAAAAATCCAATCATACTATTGCCCGTTGCTGCCAAACTTGCCGGCTGGCGTGCTTATCCGCGCTGGGCGCGTGGAACTTTTTCCGTGGGGACGCCACCCTCCGACTGTGATCGAGGAATGCCTAATGCGTCATTTTGACCAAATTTCCACCCACCAGGGTCTTTATGACCCGCGTAACGAACACGACTCCTGCGGTATTGGTTTCGTCGTCGATATTAAAAACCGCAAGAGTCACCAGCCGATCAGCCAGGGTCTGGAAATTCTCGCCAACCTGAGCCATCGCGGCGCGGTGGGCGCCGACCCGCTATCCGGCGACGGCGCTGGCATTCTTCTACAAATCCCCGATGGATTTCTGCGCTCAGAATGCGCCTCGCTGGGTTTCGAATTGCCCGCGCCCGGCGAATATGCGGTGGGCATGGTGTTTTTTCCCAGAGACGCGAACGCCCGCGCCCAGAGCGAGGATGCGCTGCGCCGCGCCCTCGCCGCTGAAAATTTCCAACTGCTGGGCTGGCGGAACGTGCCGGTCGACAACGCCTGCCTGGGCTACAGCGTGCGCCCCACCGAACCGGTCATCCGTCAGGTATTTGTCCAGCGTGCTCCGGACTGTCCGGCCGGCGATGCGGTCGAACGCAAGTTGTTCGTCATTCGCAAGCAGGCCCACAACGCGATTTGGAATCAGGAACTGCTGGGGCGTCAGCAGTTCTACATTGCCTCGCTGTCGTCGCGGACCATCGTCTATAAGGGCATGATCCTGGCCCGCAATCTGAGCGTGTACTACCCGGAATTGCGCGACCCGCGCATGGAGTCGGCGCTGGCCCTGGTCCACCAGCGCTTTTCCACCAACACCTTCCCGTCCTGGGCGCTGGCCCAGCCGTTTCGCTATCTCTGCCACAACGGCGAGATCAATACCCTGCGCGGCAACATCAACTGGATGCTGGCCCGCCGCCACAGCATGACGTCGGACCTGCTCGGCGCCGACCTGGAAAAACTGTGGCCGCTGATCGGCGACGGCGCCTCGGACTCCGCCACCTTCGACAATGCCCTGGAACTGCTGCTCTCCGGCGGCTATTCGCTGCCGCACGCCATGATGCTGATGGTGCCGGAAGCCTGGGTCGATAATCCGCTGATGGACCCCAAGCGCCGGGCGTTCTACGAATACCACGCCGCCCTGATGGAGCCATGGGACGGTCCGGCCGCCATCGCCTTCACCAACGGCCGCCAGATCGGCGCCACGCTCGACCGCAACGGCCTGCGTCCCGCCCGCTATCTGGTCACCAGCGACGACCAGGTGATCATGGCTTCGGAAATGGGCGTGCTGCCGGTTCCCGAGGAGAAGATCGTCAAGAAATGGCGCTTGCAGCCGGGCAAGATGCTGTTGATCGACCTCGAACAGGGCCGCATCATCGACGACGATGAGATCAAGGCCCAGCTGGCTTCCAGGCACCCCTACCAGGCGTGGTTGGACGCCACCCAGATCAGGCTCAGGGACCTGCCGGCCGAAATCGGCCCGATGGCCCCCGACCCCCAGACTCTGCTGCGCCGCCAGCAGGCGTTCGGTTACACCCAGGAAGACTTGCGGGCTTTCCTGATTCCGATGGCCGTCAACGGCGAGGACCCGATCGGCTCCATGGGTCGCGACATTCCGCCCGCCGTGCTGTCCGACCGGCCCAAGCTGCTGTCCGACTATTTCAAGCAGAAATTCGCTCAGGTGACCAACCCGCCGATCGATCCGATCCGCGAGGAACTGGTGATGTCGCTGGTCTCGTTGGTCGGACCCCGGCCCAACCTGCTTGATCTCGCCAGCGGCGGTACTCACAAGCGGCTGGAGGTCAAGCGCCCGATCCTTGGCAACACCGATCTGGAGCGAATCCGCCGCATCGAATATCATGTGGATCGGGCTTTCCGCACCCAGACGCTGAGCATCTGCTACCCAGTCGAGCGCGGCGCCGACGGCATGGCCCGAGCCTTGGGGGATCTCTGCCGCGAAGCGGCCGACGTGGTGCGCCGCGGCTACAACATTCTGATCCTCTCCGATCGCAAGTTGGACGCCGACCATATCGCCATCCCCGCCCTGCTCGCCACCGCCGCCGTTCACCACCATCTGATCCGCACCGGCCTGCGCACCGAGGTCGGCCTGGTGGTCGAAACCGGCGAAGCCAGGCGGGTGCACGATTTCTGTCTGCTGGCTGGCTACGGCGCCGAGGCCATCAACCCCTATCTGGCATTCGACACCCTGTCCGCCGCCTTCTCCCGCCTGCCCCAGCAGATATCGGAAGCCGAGGCGCACGAGCACTACACCAAGGCTATTTCCAAGGGCATCCTCAAGGTGATGTCCAAGATGGGGATTTCCACGTATCAATCCTACTGTGGCGCCCAGATTTTTGAAGTCGTTGGACTGGCCGACGAGTTTGTTCACCGCTTCTTCACCGGCACCCAGGGCGCCATCGAAGGTGTGGGCTTGAATGAGATCGCGCACGAAGCGGTGCGTCGGCATCGGCTGGCCTTCGGTGATGCCCTGCTCTACCGCAATGCCTTGGATGTGGGCGGCGAATTGGCCTATCGGATTCGTGGCGAACAACACGCCTGGACCCCGGAAACCATCTCTCTGCTCCAGCACGCGGTTCGCTCTGGTGATTACGAGCAATTCAAGCAATACAGCCGGGTCATGAACGATCAAAGTAATCATTTGCGCAATCTGCGTGGCTTGTTTGAATTCCGCTTCGCCAATCAGCCTCTATCGCTTGATGAAGTGGAACCGGCTAGTGAGATTGCCAAAAGGATGGCCACCGGCGCGATGTCGTTCGGTTCGATTTCCTGGGAGGCGCACACCACCCTGGCGATCGCCATGAACCAGCTCGGCGCCAAATCCAACACCGGCGAAGGCGGCGAGGACCCCCAGCGCTACCAACCGCTGGACAACGGCGATTTCGCGCGCTCGGCCATCAAGCAGGTTGCTTCCGGCCGCTTTGGCGTCACCACCGAATATCTGGTCAACGCTGACGCCATCCAGATCAAGATGGCCCAAGGCGCCAAACCTGGCGAGGGGGGGCAGTTGCCTGGCCACAAGGTCAACGACTGGATTGCCCGGGTCCGTCACTCCACTCCGGGCGTCGGTTTGATCTCGCCGCCGCCGCACCACGATATCTATTCCATCGAGGATCTGGCGCAACTCATCTTCGATCTCAAAAGCGTCAACCCTCAGGCCGCCATCAGCGTCAAGTTGGTTTCCGAAATCGGTGTCGGCACGGTGGCGGCGGGCGTGGCCAAGGCTCATGCCGATCACGTCACGATCTCCGGCGAGGACGGCGGCACCGGCGCCAGCCCGCTGACCTCGACCCAGAACGCCGGCTCACCTTGGGAAATCGGCCTCGCCGAGACCCATCAGACTCTGGTGCGCAATCATTTGCGCGGGCGTATTGCGGTGCAGGTTGACGGCGGTTTGCGCACTGGGCGCGACATCGTGATCGGCGCATTGCTGGGAGCCGATGAGTGCGGCTTTGGCACCGCCGCCCTGATCGCCGCCGGCTGCGTGATGATGCGCAAGTGCCATCTCAACACCTGCCCGGTGGGCGTCGCCACCCAGGACCCGGAGTTACGCAAGCGTTTTACCGGCCAACCCGCTCATGTGATCAACCTGTTCACCTTCCTGATTCAGGAAGTGCGCGAGTTGATGGCGCAACTCGGTTTCCACACCTTCAACGAGATGATCGGTCGTTCCGACCGGCTTGACATGCGTCGGGCCATCCATCACTGGAAGGCGCGCGGCTTGGACTTCAGTCGCCTGCTGGCCACTCCACCAGCCCCTCCGGGCGTGGCGGTCTATCACTGCGAGTCACAAGATCATGGTCTGGACAGTGTGCTGGATCGTCAGTTGATTGCCCAGGCGCGGCCAGCTTTGGAGGAACAGCGGCCGGTGCGCATGGATCTGCGGGTGCGCAACACTGACCGCACGGTTGGCGCCATGCTGTCCGGTCAGGTGGCCAAGCGCTACGGTCACCAGGGGTTGCCGGAGGACACCGTCCACATCCACCTTACGGGTACCGCCGGCCAGAGTTTCGGTGCTTTTCTGGCGCGCGGCGTCACACTCGAACTGGCTGGCGAAGCGAACGACTACGTCGGCAAGGGCATCAGCGGCGGCCGGATCGTCGTTTACCCACCGCGAGAAAGCACCCTGCGCGCCGAGGACAATATCATTGTCGGCAATACGGTGTTGTACGGGGCCATCGCCGGTGAATGCTACTTCCGCGGCGTGGCGGGCGAACGTTTCGCGGTGCGTAATTCCGGCGCCTTGACCGTGGTGGAGGGTGTCGGCGACCACGGCTGCGAGTACATGACCGGCGGCGTGGTGGTGGTGCTCGGTCCGACCGGTCGCAACTTCGCTGCTGGCATGAGCGGCGGCCTCGCCTATGTGTTCGATGAGTCCGGTGACTTTGCCCGTCGCGCCAACCTGGCCATGGTCGAGCTGGGTCCGTTGAGCGATATTGAGGAAACCCTCAATGTCCGGGTGCTGCATGACGACTGGCGCGGTTTGGCCGAAGCCGAACCGCCGGAAGACATGCTGCGCCATGATGCCCGCCGGCTGCAAATTCTGCTCGCCCGGCATCACTTGCATACCGGCAGCGAACCCGCGCACCGCGTTTTGGAAAATTGGCGCGAGTCCCTGCCGAAATTCGTCAAGGTGATGCCGCTGGATTACCGCCGGGCTTTGCAGGATATGCAGGCCAAGGCGCGCGCCGCGCGCCGCAACGAGCCAGCCGACATGGCTGTGGGAGCTTGAGATTTATGGGTAAGCCAACCGGTTTTTTGGAAATCGCTCGTCACGATCACGGTTATTCTCCAGTCGAGGAACGGGTCCAGCACTTCCGCGACTTCGTGGTTCCCCTGCCGGAGCCGCGGGTGCGCGAGCAGGCCGCGCGCTGCATGGACTGCGGTATTCCCTACTGCCACAGCGGTTGTCCGGTCAACAACATAATTCCCGACTGGAACGATCTGGTGTATCGCGGCAACTGGCGCGAGGCTCTGGACGTGCTGCATTCCACCAACAACTTCCCGGAATTTACCGGGCGGATTTGCCCGGCCCCCTGCGAGGCGTCCTGTACCCTGAACTTCAACGATCAGCCGGTGACGATCAAGGATATTGAGTGCGCCATCATCGACAAGGGCTGGGCCGAAGGTTGGGTGGTGCCGCAGATCCCCGCTCATCGCACCGGCAAGCGCGTGGCCGTGGTCGGTTCCGGTCCCGCCGGGCTGGCCTGCGCCCAGCAACTGGCGCGAGCGGGCCACGGCGTGGTGGTGTTCGAGAAAAATGACCGTATCGGTGGCCTGTTGCGCTACGGCATTCCCGACTTCAAGCTGGAAGTCGCCATGATCGACCGCCGTCTGGCGCAGATGCAGGCTGAAGGTGTCGAATTCCGTCCCAACAACCATGTGGGCGCCGATATCTCCGCTCGCCAGTTACTGACGGAATTCGATGCCCTGGTGTTGACCGGTGGTGCGGAACAGCCGCGCGATTTGAACGTGCCGGGCCGCGAGCTGGGGGGCATTCATTACGCCATGGATTTCCTGACCCAGCAAAATCGTCGGGTGGCGGGCCAGAAACTCGCCGATGAGGAAATTCTCGCCGACGGTAAGGATGTGGTGGTGATCGGCGGCGGCGACACCGGTTCCGACTGTGTCGGCACCTCGATCCGGCAGGGTGCGCGTTCGGTGACCCAACTGGAGATCATGCCCAAGCCGCCCCTGCATGAAAACAAGCTGCTGACCTGGCCGAACTGGCCGCTGAAGCTGCGTACATCCAGCTCTCAAGAGGAAGGCTGCGAGCGGGACTGGTCAATCGCTACCCAGGCTTTCACTGGCCGGGACGGGCAGATCAGCGCCATCAGGCTGGTTCGGCTGGAATGGCGGCAGGCTGATGGCCGGCAGGTCATGATGGAAGTACCGGGCAGCGAGTTCGAAATCCCGGCTGGATTGGTGCTGCTGGCCATGGGTTTCGTTCATCCCATCCACGAAGGCATGTTGCGGGAGTTGAACGTGGCCTTGGACCCGCGGGGCAATGTCCGCGCCGACACCCACGGCTACCAGACTTCGCTCAACAAGGTTTTCGGCGCCGGCGACATGCGACGTGGCCAGTCGCTGGTGGTCTGGGCGATCCGTGAGGGCCGGCAATGCGCTCGGGCGGTGGACGAGTATTTGATGGGCAGATCGGATTTGCCACGCTGAACCCAAAGGGACAGGTAACAGGGGACAGACCGAGATGAAAACTTGCTCTTCTGTCCCCTGCTTCTAACCGGCGACCCGTGCCCGCTCGGTCAATGTCGCCTCATTCAACGCATACAGTGCATCCAGTAACTCGACCTGCAAGCTCCCCGGTCCCCTCGCCTGCTCCGCCGCCATCTCCCCGGCCACGCCGAACACCGCCAGCGCCGCCACGGTTGCCGCCAGCGCATCCGGTTCCACCGCCATAAACGCGCCGATCACCGCCGTCGCCGAACAACCCAGTCCGGTGACCCGCGTCATCAGCGGATGGCCGTTATGGATTTCCACAACTCGCGAGCCATCGGTTACATAATCCACCGCACCAGTGACCGCGATCACCGCGCCGCTGTCTTCGGCCAGTTTCCGCGCCGCGTCCAGCGCCGCGTCCGAACCGTGAAGGCTGTCGACCCCCCTGCCCCGCCCAGTCCGCGCCTGTTGCGCCAGGGTCAGAATCTCCGACCCATTGCCCCGAATGACGCTCGGTCCCAACCGCGCCAGGGCGATCGCCGCGGCCCGCCGGTACGGAGTGGCCCCCGCCCCCACCGGATCGAACACCCACGGTACACTGACTGCTTTCGCTTGGATTGCCGCCAGCTTGCCGGCGGCGATCTGCTCCGAATACAGCGTACCGATGTTGACCACCAGCGCCTGGCTGAGCGTAACAAAAGCCTCCACCTCATCGCTGGAATGCACCATGGCCGGCGAGGCGCCCAGCGCCAGCAGCGCGTTCGCGCTGTTATTCATCACCACAAAGTTGGTGATATTGTGAATCAGCGGCTGCCGCTCGCGGATGGCGTTCAGCAATTTTCCAATCTTGTCAGCGGTCACGGAAGTCGAGATCTACTCGTCGAAAATTGGATTGTGTTGTTCCATCACCCGAATGAAGGTGGTGCGTTTACTCAGCTCCTTGAGTTGGCTGGCTCCGACATAGGTACAAGCGGAACGCAGCCCGCCCAAAATATCCTTGACCGTTTCTTCCACCGGCCCCCGGTAAGGAACGATCACGGTCTTGCCTTCCGAAGCGCGGTAATCGGCCACCCCGCCGCTGTATTTTTCCATGGCCGTTTTCGAACTCATGCCGTAGAACCTGACCCGCCGATGTCCGTCCTGCTCCTGCAAGATTTCCCCGCCACCTTCGTCGTGCCCCGCCAGCATTCCGCCCAGCATGACAAAATCCGCTCCCGCGCCAAACGCCTTGGCCACATCGCCGGAGCAGGTGCAGCCACCATCCGAAATAATGTGTCCGGATAGCCCATGCGCGGCGTCGGCGCACTCGATGATCGCTGACAATTGCGGGTAGCCCACGCCGGTTTTGACCCGTGTGGTGCAAACCGAGCCTGGTCCGATCCCGACTTTGACGATGTCGGCGCCGGACAGCAGCAGTTGCTCCACCATCTCGCCGGTGACCACGTTGCCGGCGATGATGATTTTGTCCGGATGTCGCGTCCGCACCTCGCCGATCCGGGCCACGAAATCCTCCGAATAGCCGTTCGCCACATCCATGCAGATGAAGGTCAATTCCGGATGACGTTTCAGGATTCGATTCAATTTGTCGAGATCGTCGCCCGAGATGCCGGTGCTGATCGCCACGTTACCCAACAGGCGGCTTTCGTCCGTGGCATCCAGTTGGCCGGCGAATGTTTCCCATTCCGTCGGCGCATAGTGCTTGTGCACGGCCGCGCACAAGCCGCGCCGGGCCAGTGCCGCCGCCATGGCGAAGGTGCCGACGGTATCCATGTTCGCGGCCATGATCGGGATCCCGCTCCAGCTTCGGCCCGTGTGCCGGAATTTGAAGGTGCGCTCGAGCTTCACCTGGCTGCGGCTGTTCAACGTCGAGCGCTTGGGCCGGATCAATACGTCCTTGAAGCCCAGCTTCAAACCGACTTCGATGCGCATTCAGATGCGTCCGTACAGGTGCATGAGATGTTGGTAATGGTCGGCCACATGCGGTGCGAGCTGCTCCCAGCGGAACCGCCAGCCCCAATTGCCATCCGGGACACCGGGCCGGTTCATGCGGTCCTCGCTGCCCAGTTCCAGCAAATCCTGCATCGGTATCACCGCCAGCCGCGCCACGGAAGCGAATACCGTTCGCACCAGCAGCTCCGGCATCCGTTCCGGATCGCCGCCCAGGTAATCGAACAGATGCGCCCGGGTCGGCTCGTCCAGTTGGTCAAACCAGCCCATGGTGGTGTCGTTATCGTGGGTTCCGGTATAGGCCACCGCATTGACGACGTGATTGTGCGGCAGATAAGGGTTGTCGGCCCCACCGCCGAAGGCGAAATGCAGTACCTTCATGCCCGGCAGACCGTGGGCGTCGCGCAGCGCTTCGACCTCCGGGGTAATAATGCCCAGATCCTCCGCGACCAGCGGCAACCGGCCAAACTCTTCCCGCAAGGCTTCGAATAACTCATGCCCCGGCGCTTGCCGCCAACGGCCTTTGACGGCCGTCTCGGCCGCCGCCGGTATCTCCCAGTACGCCTCCAGGCCGCGAAAATGGTCGATGCGCAACAGATCGAACTGGGTAAGTTGCGTGCGAATCCGCTCCTTCCACCATAAAAATCCGTCGGCGCGCATCTCTTCCCAGGCGTAATGTGGATTGCCCCAGAGCTGGCCGGTGGCGGAAAAATAATCGGGTGGCACACCGGCGACGACTTTCCGCCGCCCTTCGCTATCCAGTTGAAAGGCATCGCGGCGCGCCCACACGTCGGCGCTGTCGTAGCCCACAAACAGCGGAATATCGCCGAAGATCAGGATGCCTCGATCATTGGCGAAGCTTTTCAGGGACTCCCATTGCCGGTAGAACAGAAATTGTTCGAACTTGCATTGATCGATGGCATCCCCATGCTGTTGCCGCGCCGCCGCCAGCGCTTTTGCATGGCGGTCGCGCAACTCGACGGGCCAGTCGAACCACCCCAGCCGCTGGTGGGCCTCGTGGATAGCCTGATAGAGCGCATAATCATCCAGCCAGTATTCGTGCTGGCGCTGAAACGCGGCGTAGGCATCCCGCTCGGCGGCGGCGTGTTGCTGGAATCCCTGATAGGCTTCGCCCAGTCGCCGCTGACGGTAGCTCCAGCCTCCTTCCCCCGCTTGCGGCCCCTGATCCGCTTGCAGCCAGCCAGCTTTAATCAGCGGTTCGAGCGCGATCAGTCGCGGGTTTCCAGCGTGAACCGACTGCGCCGAGTATGGGGAAAGATCGTCGTGGGGCGGTCCCAACGGCAGCGTCTGCCAAACGCTAAAGCCGCAGGCGGCCATGAATTCGACGAATCGATAAGCATCCGCTCCCAGATCGCCGTTGCCGTGGCCTCCGGGCAGCGAAGTGGGATGTAACAACAAACCCGAGCGCCGTTGGTCGAATGGCGAATCCTGATTCATATCTGGTTATCTCCTTGGATTGTAAAGACTTTTGTTCTATTGAGCCGGAAGAGGCAAACTAAACTGCCGAATCAGCGAACGGGGGGGGATTCCTGGCCCAGCATCTCGCGGGCGACCAAAACCACCCCTTGCTCGGTGCGGTGGAACCGTTGGGCATCCTCTTCCGGATCTTCGCCGATGACGGTTCCCGGCGGAATGATGCAGGCACGGTCAATGATAACCTTGTGCAGCCGGCAATAGCGGCCGATATCGACGCCCGGCAGGACCACTGCATCCCGCAACTGAACGTAGGAATGGACTTGGACCCCGGAAAACAGCAGGGAATGGTTGACGTAACCTCCGGAGATGATGCAGCCGTCCGCGATCATGGAATCCACCGCCATGCCCCGGCGGCCTTCGTCGTCGAAGACAAACTTGGCCGGCGGCGATTGATCCTGATACGTCCAGATGGGCCAATGGTCATCATATAGATTCAGCTCCGGGTCTACACCGACCAGTTCCATGTTCGCCCCCCAAAACGCATCCACCGTCCCCACATCACGCCAGTAGCTCTGTTCCTTGGTTTGCACGTCACGAAATGGATAGGCGATCACCCGGTGCCGCCCGATCATGCGGGGTACTAGATCCCGGCCAAAGTCATGGCTGGAGTTTTCAACACCAGCATCTTCAATCAGTTTTTCGAACAGAAAACGGGTGTTGAACACATAAATGCCCATCGAGGCCAGCGTGACGTCGTTCTGTCCCGGCAGGGTTTCCGGGTTCTGCGGTTTCTCGACGAATCGGATGATTTCGTTGTGTTCGTTGACCGTCAGTACCCCGAATTCGTGAGCGCGTTCGCGGGGGACCTCGATGCTGCCGACCGTGACGTCGGCCTTGCTTTCCACATGCTGCGCCAGCATCGGGCCGTAGTCCATCTTGTAGATGTGGTCGCCGGCCAGCACAAGAATGAATTCAGGGGCATGAGTACGAATAATATCCAGGTTCTGGTAAACCGCGTCGGTGGTGCCTTTGTACCACGAGGATTGGTCGATCCGCTGTTGAGCCGGCAGCAGTTCCACGAATTCGCCGAACTCGCCCCGCAGAAACCCCCAACCACGTTGGATATGTTGGATCAGGGAATGAGCCTTGTACTGGGTGAGCACGCAAATCCGCCGGATGCCGGAGTTGATGCAGTTGGATAAAGGAAAATCGATGATTCGATACTTGCCGCCAAAAGGGGTCGCCGGTTTGGCGCGCCACAGCGTGAGGTGCTTAAGCCGGCTGCCCCGGCCACCCGCTAGAATGAGCGCGAGAGATTCCCGTGTCAGCCGGCTAACGAAGCGTGAGGTGATGGCTGCGCTCATGCGTTAAATTTCTCTCTCTGTTATGATTTCCCCGTGCGGGTTCGAAATCCCGACGAAGCGGCGGGTCGCTTCCAGGTCGGGCGCCCGCGCACGGCGGACAGGCGCTGCAATTTTCCCAATAAATTATAGTAGGTCCCGAATGCGGCTTTTTGCCACTTGCGGCGCTTTGGTCCGGATTGCTGGAAAGCAATTGGGAACGAGAGTGGTTGACTTTCCCTGATGATTCATCCTGACCACGAAAGCATCCAGCGGCATCCAGCTTCCCTGGCCGATATCCCCATGATCGACCATGCCGTTCTGCTGCAAGCGGGACGACACCCGGACCCGGGAGCGGTACTCGGACGTCACGGTCGCGGCGCGCGCGCGCTGGTTCGAGTGTTCCTGCCCGGCGCCCGTCAAGTCAGTCTGGTCGGTATTGGACAGCCCCTGCTGCGGTTGGCCGATACCGACCTTTTCGAATGGCAGGGTCCTATCGACGTGTTGCCAGCTCACTATCAATTGAGCTGGTTTGATGCCGGTGGCGGCCAACGCATCGCCTACGACCCTTATGGTTTTGCGCCGCAGTTGAGCTTGTACGATTTGCATCTATTCAACGAGGGGCGCCACATGCATGTCTACCGCGTGCTGGGGGCACACCCGCGCGTGGTGGATGGGATCGCTGGAGTCCTGTTTGCGGTCTGGGCGCCGCATGCCGCCTGTGCCAGCGTGGTTGGCGACTTTAACGAATGGGAAGGCAGGTTTCATCCCCTGCGACGGCGCGGTGAAGTCTGGGAGTTGTTTGTGCCCGGCGCGGCGGCTGGCATGCGCTACCGCTTTGATATTCTTGGCCGCGAGACTGGCGAGCTGTTAAAGAAAATTGATCCTTATGGTTGTGGTTTTGAACGTCGGCCGGCTACCGCCTCAATCATCGTGGACAGTACTGCCTATTCCTGGCGTGACGATCAGTGGATGCGCTGGCGTCGGCGACAGGACTGGACGCGATCGCCGTTGTCCGTCTACGAAGTACATCTTGGTTCCTGGCAGCGGGATGAGAGCGGTGCTTACCTGTCTTATGAAGATCTGGCAAGGCGTCTGGTGGCCTACGTCAGTTCCTTGGGTTTTACCCACATTGAATTAATGCCGGTGACCGAGCATCCGTTGGATGCCTCTTGGGGCTACCAGCCGACCGGTTATTTTGCACCAACCAGTCGTTACGGTACGGCGGACGATTTCCGCCGCTTGATTGACTGTTGCCATCAGGCGGGTATAGGAGTGATCCTCGATTGGGTGCCGGGCCATTTTCCCAAGGATGCCCATGCCTTGGCGCGGTTTGATGGCACGCATCTCTACGAGTATGAGGATCCAGCGCGTGGCGAGCACCGTACTTGGGGTACGCTGGTATTCGATTATAGCCGTAATCAGATCAAGAATTTTTTGTTGGCTAGCGCCTGTTTTTGGTTGGAGGAATGTCATCTGGATGGCTTGCGGGTTGATGCCGTGGCTTCCATGCTCTATTTGGACTATGCCCGCGAATCCGGCGATTGGGCGCCAAACCCGTTTGGAGGTAATGAAAACCTGGAGGCGATTGCTTTTTTGCGTGAGCTGAATGAGGTCATTCATCGTCGCTATCCGGGAGTCTTGATGATCGCCGAGGAATCCACCGCTTGGCCCTTGGTTACTCGACCAGCCTGGATGGGGGGTTTAGGTTTTGGCATGAAATGGAATATGGGCTGGATGCACGATATCTTGGAGTATCTCTCGTTCGATCCAGCACTGCGTCGCCACCATCACGAGTTGTTAACCTTCGGTTTGTTATACGCATTTACCGAGAATTTCATGTTGCCTTTGTCTCACGACGAGGTTGTTCATGGTAAGGGCTCTTTGCTTGCCAGGATGCCGGGAGATCGCCGCCAGCGCTTTGCCAATTTGCGGTTGCTCTATGTTTATATGTGGATGTATCCGGGCAAGAAATTTTTATTCATGGGCAACGAATTCGCGCAGGAACGTGAGTGGGATCACGATGGTGCTCTGGATTGGGAATTGCTGCGCCTGCCGGAACATCGGGGTGTGCAAAAATTGCTTCATGATCTCAATATTCTGTATCGTTCTACTGAATGTCTTTACGGTCAGGAGTTTAACCAGGAAGGGTTTGAATGGTTGGACTGCCATGATGCTGCTCAATCGGTTGTGGTGTATCTGCGCCGCAACGATGGCAATAATCAACTTGCTGTGGTTGCGTTGAACTTTGCGGCTGTGGGGCGTTTTGGCTATCGCATTGGGGTGCCAGTACCGGGGATTTACAGGGAAATATTGAACTCCGACGCTTGCTGTTATGGAGGTGGTGGCCTGACTAATGCGACTAG
>CAVOGC010000042.1:0-15903 GCA_963695105.1 uncultured Gammaproteobacteria bacterium
CATCCGGGTGATCCAGCGGCTCTCGGGCGAGCGTTCGCCAGCTTTTTCCTCGAACTCCATATCGAATTTGGTCAGCACCAGAAACAGCGCGGTCGGCTGTCGCGCCCGCTGTTCCGGCGTGGCGCCGTGGGTGCCGGCGATCCAGTCGTACACCATCTCCGGCAGGGTTTTGACTTCCTGATTGCTGGGACCGATGCACAGCAGCATGCTGGTCAGCTCCTGTTCGGCGCAGTAGCGCTCGAACAGATAGGCCACCTTGCCGCGCAGAAACAGGCTCTGCAAGGCATCGTCGCCCTGGAGGAAAACCGGCAGATCCTTGATCTGCTCGCGGGAGCGGGCGCCGGGAAAGTCGAGCAGGTCGGTGTGTTCGAAGAAATCCCAGGGCTGTTCGGCGATCACGATGCGCAGTTCGGCGATCAGCGCCGCCACCTCGCTGCGCGGCAAGGTCACCCGCGCGCCGCCCGCGCCGGTCAGGGTCAGGATGCCGCCGCCGCCCGCGCCCAGCCCTTTCAGGGTCTGCACGTCGATCAGGCTCTGCTCGCGGGGCAACAGCGCGTCCAGCCCGGCACAGGCTTCGCTGGCAAAATTCAGCCCCTGCAAGCCAGTGTAGAGGCGAGTATAGAGCTGACTGAAGGCGTCCACTCCACCCCAGATCACGCCGAACAGGCGGGCGCGATCCTGAATCCGCAGCCGGGGCGCCAGTTGCGCCGCCTGCTCCCAATAGCCGTGCCGCAGTAGCCGGACCCGCTCTTGGCCCTTGAAATAGCGCTCGAAATAGGCTTGCAGGTCGAACACGTCCTCGGCGGTCAGCGGATCGACCGGCTGGGCCTGCGCCGCCGGAATCAGTCCGTCCAGCAGCTCAGTCAACTGAGCCTGGCCGAGCGGCTCATCCTCGCTGTGGTCGCAATCGGCGTAATAGGTGTTGCCGAGGATCTTGACCAGATCGGTCTGGCTCAGCAGCCGCATTTGCACCGGCGCGGCCGGCGTCACCTCGAACCCCGGCTTCAGGCTGAAACGGGTCACCAGGCCGGTGGATTCGCGCCCGCCTTCCGGGTTGATTTCGCGGATGAAGTCGATCTTCCGGCCGGCGAAATCGGCCAGCAGCGGCGCGGTGCCCTTGCGGGCCAGGGCCGAGATCAGATAGGACTTGCCCGACTGGCTGGGACCGAACACCCCCGCGCACATCGGCCGGCGCACGGCCTGCTCCAGCCGGCGGGCCTGGGCGTTGAGACGGCGGAATTCCTTGGTCAAACCAGCCTTTTCCTGACGAACCCGCTCGGAGTTGTCATCCAGCCAGGTCAGAAATTCGGCGCCGACCCGCTCCAGGGTCTGGCAAGCGTTGCTGAGAGTGGCGTCGTTGGCGGTCATGATGGCTTCGCTGGCGGTGGAGTCGTTGGCCTTGTGGACGATTGTAGCGCAGCCAGTCGGATCGTTTGCGGTAAATGAACGCCCGTCGGGCGCGGCGTCTGTCCCCAGAGTTAGTCAGAATAATGTTGCGCGAACACGCCGGGATCACCCTTTAGCCGACCCTCGCGCGCCGTTTAAGCACAACGCGATCAACCGCCATCGATCCGGGTCTGTGATCGCCGGCGCAAGATGCGCCTTAGCAGCGCGCTCCCACCCAACACGAGCGCGGCGGAGACCATCAAGCACACGACCAACCACACCATGATTTCCGCATTTGCCGTCGTTTCGGCCCCTTCAAGGGCCAAGCGCTCATGCAGGGCGCTCCATACGCGGTGGGGTACGAGGCGCAGGATTCGGCCGCCCATCTCGGTCGTGTGCAGGGCGCGCGCAAGGAGCAGCGCCCCCAAGACGATTGCCGCGAGTTTAAGGATAATGCTGATCGCCCGCATGGGGCTGCTCCGTTACATCGCCGCGAAATTACGCCAGAGCCGTATCGCCAGAGCCGCGGCGGTAACGCGGATCCAGCGTGTCCACGAGAATACCGACATCGACGGTGCCGTAGGTCCGGGTCCGAGTGCCCGGAATGTGGGCGACTGGCTGCGCCAGCAGATAGGCCCGCATGGTGTCGAACTCGCCGCGGTACTCAAGCGTAATGCACCCGAGGCTGATGCCGCGCGGCCCTTTGGGATGGAGCCGGAACTCACCGCGTCGGACACCGTCCACGAAGGTTTGGTCGTCGAGTACGCCGTCTTCACGCCAAAGCGCAAACCAGATGTCGCGGTCCGCGATCCAATCCAGGAGCGGGCCAAGCGTGCCACCGCTCTGACGATCGACGATATAGTAGCGCCCGGTCGGAATGGAGCCATCGTTGGGGACGTTCCCCGAACCCGGATTGTTGCGATGCGGTCCGTTGCCCGAGAAAGCAGTGCAATGCACCCCGTGGTAGGTAAAAGACGTGAACAGCATACCGTTCAAAATGAATGTACAGTTCACCATAATGATTACCCTCCCGAAACACGGCTTGCGCCGCCCAATTAAGGACAGGAAATCCAACCACCTACGCCAAGGTATCCTGCCCTCTTGTCCTCGGTCAAGGCCTTGTTGAGCGCCGTCCAGGGTGAGAGCTCGGGCGCCCTCCATCTGCTCAAACCGACAGCCAGCGCGCGACGAACTCGTCTTCCGGCAGCGGCCGGGCGAAATAGTAGCCTTGGCCGTGGGGACAACCCTCGCGCAGCAGGAAATCCGCCTGCGTTTCGGTTTCGACGCCCTCGGCGAGCACCGACAGGCCCAGATTCCCGGCCAACATGATGATGGCGCGGATGATGGCCTCGTTGTTGGCGTCGAGACCGATGTCGGCCACGAAGGATCGGTCGATTTTAAGGCGTTGAATTGGCAAGCGCTTCAGGTACATCAGCGAGGAATAGCCGGCGCCAAAATCATCCACCGCCAGATGGACGCCGAGCGCGCGGAGATCCCCGAGAAACCGGAACGCATCCTCGGCCTTGATGATGAACGACTCGGTAATTTCCATCTCCAGACAGTCGGGCGGCAAGCCGCTTTCGGCGAGAATGCTCTCAATCAGGCCGGTCATACCGCCATGCTCGAATTGCCTGATCGAAAGGTTGATGGAAACCCTGCCGATGTTGTACCCCGCCGCGCGCCACGCTTGCAGTTTCGCGCAGGACTCCCGCAGCACCCACTCTCCCAAGGTGACGATAAAGCCGTTTTCCTCGGCGAGCGGGATGAACTTCCCCGGCGGGATCAGCCCCAGTTCGGGATGGTTCCAGCGAACCAGCGCTTCGGCGCCGATCAGCGCGCCGTTGGCCATATCCACCTGCGGCTGAAAATAGACGACCAACTCGCCGTTCTTCACCGTGCGCCGCAGCATCGCTTCAAGACGCAGACGGTCGAGGGCGCGGGCGGTTATCTCTCTGTTGTATAGATGGTAGTTATTGCGGCCCTTGGCCTTGGCCTGATACATGGCGGCGTCGGCGTTCTTGACCAGTTCGCCGCAATCCTGGCCATCGACCGGGTAATAGCTGATGCCGATACTGGCGGAAATATGGATTTCATGTTTCGCCACCAGCAACGGCTTTTCGAAGATGGCCAGCAGCTTGCCGGCCACCATGGTGGCATCTTGATTGCCGCCGATATCCTCGATGAGCAGGATGAATTCGTCGCCGCCCAGCCGCGCCAACGTGTCGCTGGCGCGAACCGTCTTGCGCAGTTCATCGGCCACCATCCGCAGCAATTGATCGCCAAGCTGATGGCCCAGGGTATCGTTGACATCCTTGAAGTGGTCCAGATCGATGAACAGCACGGCCAGGCGGGTATTTTCGCGGGCCGCGCGCAGAATGCCCTGGGTCAGGCGGTCGTTGAACAGGACCCGATTCGGCAGCTCGGTCAGCGGGTCGTGATGGGCGAGGAAGATGAGTTGCCGCTCGAAGTTCTTGATTGTCGCGATGTCGGTGAAAACGCCGACGTAGTGGGTCACGCGGCCCACCCAGTCCTTCACCGTGCTAATGGAGAGCAGTTCTGGATAAATCTCGCCGTTCTTGCGGCGGTTCCAGATCTCGCCACGCCATTTGCCGTCCTGCTCGATGCTCCGCCACATCCGTTGGAAAAACGCCGCGTCGTGCCGGCCGGACTGTATGAGCTTGGGTTTCCGACCCAACACTTCCTCGGCGGCATAACCGGTGATCTCGCTAAATGCTGGATTGATCGCCAGAATGATCTGATCGGGATCGGTGATCACGATCCCCTCGGCGGCGCTTTCGAAGACGCTCGCCACCAGCCGCAGCCGCTCGCGCCCCTGCTTTTGCTCGGTCAGATCGCTGTAGATCCAGACGCTCCCTTCCTGGGGCCGGCTCGCATCCAGCGCCCGGCCATTCAGGCACCCCCAGAACCGATCGCCACCCTTGCGCTTCAGCCACAGTTCTTCCACATAGGTCTCGCCGCGTCCCACGGCGCTGTAGGCGCGTTCGCCGATGGCCTGATATTCCTCCGCGGTCGAATACAGAATTTGGGTCTTATGGCCGAGCATCTCGCCTTCCCCGTAGCCAAACAACTCCTCGAAGCGGCGGTTGCACAGGGTAATCACGCGCTGCCTGAGCAGCACGATGCCGACCAGTACGTTATCGAGAATGGCCTCCCGTTGCGCCAGCAGGGATTTGAGGCGCGCTTCATCCCGTTTGCGCTGGGTGATATCGCGGGCGACCGACAGCACCGCCGGCCCCTCGGCCAGCAGGATGCTGCTCGACGTCACCTCGACCTCGACCGGGGAACCATCCACCCGCAGATGGCGCTGCTCCATGGCGGGCAACAGGATCGGCTGGTCGGAGTCCCGCACCGCCCGCAGGCGTTGCGCCACCGTCTCGTGGTCATCCGGGTGAATCCGCTCCGTCCACGGCAAACCCAGCAACCGTTCTTCGCTTTCGGCGCCGAACAGGCGCAGCGCCGAGCGGTTGGCCATCGTCATGACGCCGTCTCGATGCACGAAAATAGCGTCCGGCGACAAATCCAGCAGCGTGCGATAACGTTTTTCGCTTTCCAGCAGGGACTGTTCGGCCGTCTTGCGGTCGTCGATATCGCGCACCACCACCACCAAACGCCGCGCGGCGCCGATCCGGGCGGCGCGGACATTCGCCTCGACCCAGAACCGGCGACCGCCGGCATCCCGGGCGCGGCACTCGAAGCACTGTGGCTTCGCCCTGTTCGAACGCACGCGCCAACCGGCTTAGCGCCGCGTGCTGGGTGGGTTTATCCTCCGCGCAGAGCGCGCCGAAGCTTAGGCGCCGAAAAGCGCCCCGGCTGTAGCCGAACATTTCGCTCGCGCTGGCGTTGGCACACAGAATTTCTCCGCTCTGGCCGTCCTGGAAAAATACGGCGTCGTTGAGCGAATCGACGATGGCTTCAAACCGTTCCTCGTTCTCGTAAAGCGCCAGTTCGGCCGACTTGAATTCGGTGATATCCCAAACAATGGCGATAACATCGGTCCCGGCATTTTCCTCAAACGCTTGCCCGCGCACCATGAACCACGCCGCGCCACCGTCCGGGTCCGGGCTGCGAAACTCGGCCAGGAACCGGCCGCGCGCCGCGCCGGCCTGCCCGATAATCCCCTCAACTCGCTCGCGATCTTCCCGGTGCGTCAGCGCCAGCAGGTCGGCGGAAACCGGTTCCTCGGCCGTGGCCGACCACTCGAAGAACCGCATCCGGGCCGCGTCCAAGGCCGTTTGCAGGCGGGCATGGTGCTCGCGCAACAAACGTTCGTTCGCGCAAATCCGCGCCTGAAGCCGATTGAAGCTGGCGATGAGCCGGCCGATTTCATCGTGCGTCCGTACCGGCAGCGGTTCCAGGGCGCGTTCGCCGCCGGTCATCTCGCCCAGCGCGGCGGTGGCTTCCCGCAGCGGCTTGAGCCATCGGCGGGTCACCCCCACGGCTAGCAGCGGCACAGCCACCGACAGGAAAAGCGCCGCTCCCAAGATGGTGTTTTGGATGGCTCTGACCGGTGCAAACGCCTCGGCGGTCGGCAACAACACCCCCACGGTCAGCCAGCCCGTCGCCGGAACGCGGCGGCTGGAAGACAGCTCTTCAACGCCTCGGGAACTCACCGCGATGCCGGCATCCCCGTGACCGGCCATGTGGCGGTCGTGAATCCGGTTGACGCCCGGAGCGGGGATCGGCTGAAGGATGCGAGTGGGGTCGGTCGCGGCCACGAACCGCCCGCTCCTGGGATCGATGAGCAGAACGCCGCCGTGCTCGCCGCCGTAGGTCCCGGTAATCCGGCTGACGAAGCTGGTGGCTTCGAGGTCGGTTATGCCCACCAGCACTCCCGCCGCCCGACCGGAGGCCGCCACGACCGGCGCGGCGATGACCATCGACCGATGCCCGGACAGCGTGCCCGCCAGCGGTACGTTGACGGCCGCTTTATCCCGCGCCAGCGTGGCGATAAGGTCATCGCGGGCAAGGTTCCGGCCGACCCGACCGGGCACGGCCGGAGCATCGGCCAAAACGACGCCATTGGCATCGAGCGCGAGCAGGCCGCCGTTGAACAGTGTGGCGATGGCTGGATGGTCTTGCAGAAAGGCGTTCAGTTGCTCCGGCAAACCGTACAGATTCCGCTTGCCGGCCACTTGGGCCAGGTCGTCGATCAACTGAACGCGCAGGCGGATTTCCTGGTCGAGGCTTTCCGCGATTACCGAAACGGCCGAAAGCTGGTGGGCGGCCAGCAGGCGTTCCAGATGCTGCTTGAGGGAAAAATCGGCGAAGAGGGCCAGCCCCCAGATGACCGCGAGCAACAACGCCAGCACAAACAGCGGGAATTTAAAGGCAAGGCTCAGATGGCGCGGCGCAAGCGTTCGACTCCGGCCGAGAAGGCCTGATAGAGTCTCATATTGCATACAGATTCCGTCTCAACCCGGAAATGGGTGTAGTGCATTTTAACCCATTTCGGCATCGTTTCCAGGTTTGACGGTAAGTTATTCAGCGCGGCTTTGCCCAAGCGCGAAACACCCGCCTCTGTTTGCGAAATTCCCAGACCGCCGCCACGCCGATCAGCGCCAAAAATCCGAACAGCCCGAGCAGCAGCAGCAGGTCCCGCCTCGCCGTTTCCAGCAGCGTCTCGCACTCTCCGACGCGACCGGACTCCAGCACCGCGCGGGCCGGATCGGCCGGATCGTAACCGACCTCGACCGGCGCCCCGGCCGGATACCGGGCCAGCCGCGCTTCGGCCGCTTGCCTTTCCAGACTGGGCGGCTGGCAGAAACTCAGGCGGTCGCCACGATAGGCGGTTCCCGCCACGACGTACTCGAACTCGACCCGCGCCCGATAGCCGGTCACCGAGGTCTTCCCCCGGGGAATCCGCAAGGTGACCACCGAGCCGTCGCGCACCGTGCCCGCTGTCCGGGGCCAGTTTTCGCTGACGACGGCGGCCTGCCGGGCCTGGTCGAGCCGCTGATATTCCCGATAGTCGCCGACCGCGAGCACCGCCAACACCACGGTTCCGAGCACGATCAGGCCCAGCGCCGCCGCCGTCATCCATCCCATCTGGCGGCGATAGCTTTCCAAAGCGACCAGCTTGCCCAACAAGGCGCCACCGTTGTCCTGAAGCGCCACCAGTTCGTGGTTAGGCTCCAGCCTGGAGCAATACAACTGGACCGTCAGCTCGTGTCGCGGCGCGCGGTCCCAGCGCTGCGCCGGATCGAGCAGCGCGAAAACCGGTCCAACCGACGGCGGCTTGGCTCGCGGCGTTTCGGGATGCACCGCCACCAGCGTTCCGATCCGGCTGGCCAGGCCGGTCGACACCAGTCGGGCGCTCGTCGGCGCGCTCTCCCGCAGTATTTGGCTGGCCGCGCTCAAACGCCGCGCCTGCCGGCGCTCCAGATGCCACAGCAGGCCGCCCACCAGCGCCATCGACGGCAACATCACCAGACCCGCAACCGCGAAGATCAACAGGTTGACCATATCGCGGTTGGTCAGGGCGAAGGTCATCATGAACACCAGGACGCCGGCCATGCCCATAAAGAACAGCAGCCCCAGCAGGCGCAGGCGCCGACGGTGCGCGGCGGCCAGTTTTTGCAGGCTGGGATGCAGGGGAATTTCATTCACGAGGGTCGTGACTCCGGGGGGTAATGAAACGAGCAATCAATGGCGGGGCGCATCGCCGGCCCGCGCGGAAATCGAGAAGATGCCGGTATCCAGCCAGTAGCCGTATTCGTCCTTGAGGGTTTGCAGCTTCAACAGCACCACTCCACTCGGCTGCTGGTTGCCGGCGGCGTCGCTCACGTCGATCACCTTGAAATCCAGATCGACGTTTTCGTCGGTGGAGCGTTCCAGCGTCACTTTGAGCGGCAGCGCCTTGGAGCGGGCATCCTGCGGATGAGCGAAAGTGACCCGATACAGGGGAGAAGCCGGCCAACGCTCGACGTTCATTTGCCGGAACCCCAGAAACACCGGTGCGTAGAAATCGAAGGTCGCCTCCGGCAGCCGGGTCTTGCGATCCTCCAACTCCAGATTGGCGAACAGCACGCTCTCCTGCTTGAGCCGGCCGGTCTGCTCCAGCACGCCGATGAAGCGGGCGGTGGACTTCATGCCCAGATCGCGGCTGCGCAGGTTGAACTTGTACAACTGCCCTTCCGACAGCGCGCACACCATGGCTCCGACCGCCGCCGTGGTCTTGGGGTCGGTCAACCGGCCACCGACCGAACGGAACGGATACCAGTCGCCGACCCGGTAGGCGTGCAGGCTGACGATGCGATCCGGCGGCGCCGGCAGCTTGGCCAGAATCGCCGCCCGCACCGCCGGCAGCCGGCAGGGTCGCCCGGAAATCAGCAGGTAGTCGCAATCGTACAGGTGGACCACCTCGCACAGATCGCTGAGCACTTGGCCGAGAATGCGGCGCACCGTGGTGTCCAGCGCCAGCATGGTGGTGGCGATCGCCACCTCGGCCAATTGGAAGCCCTCCCCGCCAGCGGCGCGCACCGCTTCCTCCAGAAACGCCACGACCTGTTCGTGGGGTCCGGCGCCCGGCGGGTAGACGTCGGGCAGTTTCAGGGTCACCGCTTCGTTGGTCGTGCTGAGATCGGCGTTTTCGTAGCGGTGCAACAGCGCCAGCGCCAACGGCAGCGCCACCTGATTGGCGAACTGCCGGCGCAGGGTGCGGTCGCGCTCGGCCTGATCGCCGCGATTGGCGCCCAGCAGTCGCGCCAGCAACTCCTCGGGGTTGGCCGCGCCGCTGTGGCGGATTGCCTCCAACAGGGCCGGCAGCACGTTGCGTTCGATCAGCCCGCACAACACATCGTCGCCGGCGATGTTGAAGCCCTCGCGAAACTCCTGGGTGGGTTTGACCGCCGTGCCACCCTCCAACTGGTAGGTGGTAATGATGAGATCGGTGGTCCCGCCGCCGATGTCGATGCTGGCCAGCCGCAGACAGGGCGCCTCGCCGTAGCCCTCCCGCGCCCGCCCGAACACCTCGAAGAACAGCGCGGCGTCGCCTTGGAAATTGTGCTTGATCTCGTTGTAGAGGAACACGATCTGGGTGCCGGTCGCCTCGTCCCATTGCAGGAACGGCTCCGGCGCCTGATCGTCATCCAGCCCCAGCGCCCGCCAGGTCAGCCGGATCGCCGTGTTGACCCGGCGGGTGAACAGCTTGCGCTCGGCCAGCGGCATGGCGGTGGGCAGGGTCAGAATCGCCCGCCGCAAGCGGCGCGGGGCATCGGAATAGACCCGTTCGTAGCGGCGGCCCGGCGAATTGATCTGCACGAAGGCTTGCAGCAGCACCTCGGCCACAAAAAAGCTCATCAGGGCCCCGCGCGAGAACAGGGCGGTCACCGCCGGCGGCTCGCCGGGCGTCAGTTCCTCGCCGTCCTCGCGCAGTTGGCCGACGAACGGGCCGGTGGTGACCGGACCGCTGTCGCCGCCGGCGCCGTCCGGGCCGGGGTTGAAACGCCAGGCGTGATGACGGGGGTCGGTGTCCCACAGATAGCGCTTGGGGCTGGACAGGCCGGTGTTGCCCTCGGTGCCGTGGCTGAAATAGGACAGCGCCTGCGCCTCGAAGCCGACCCGGGTCACCGTCGGCCACAGGAACGCGCTGCGGCCGCTGCGCCGCGACAGTTTTTCGTCGCCGAACCCGCCGCGCACGAACTCGACCCGACTGGGGAAGGGCTCGTCGTAGACCCGCTCCGGCTGGCTCAGATCGCGTAATTCCAGCCGGTAGCTGTCGTTCATGTCCACGGGATCGTCGCCGCTGCTCTCCATCAACATGCCGCAGGTGCGGGAATTGCCGATGTCCAGCACCAGGTCCACATCCACCGGCCGGTTGAGCCGGGCGGTCGGCCCGCTGTCCACGAAGGTAAAGCGCAGCCGTGGGGGCCGCACCGCCCGTCGCAACAGCGTCAACACGGTGAGCCAGGCGGCATGCGCGTCCGGGCTGGCGCGCAGTTCGGCCTCGTCCACCCGGCGCGGCGCGCGGCGACGCCGTTCGTAGGCGTAAAACCGCTGATGCAGCCACTCGCGCACCCATTCCTGCTCCAGAAACCAGCCGGTGTCGGCTTCGGCGTCGCTCAGGGCGAATTCCTCGCCGGACTGCATGTCCAGCGGGCTGGGGGCGAGATAGGGTCGGCCCTCCCGGGTCGGCAGCAACTGAGTATCGAACGCCAGGGTGACGCGATGGGTGTGGCCGTCGGCGTCGGGCGCCGGCAGTTCCAGCAGCCGCGCCCGCGCCCAGTTGACTGGCCCCTTGTCGAACAGGTGGTGACCGTCCGGGTGGGGTTCGCGGATGCGCGGGAACGGCAGCGGTAGCCAGGCGCCGTCGAACAGCGCGGCGGCCTTGGCGGCGTTGAAGGAAAACACCTGTTCCGGCTGGGCGGTCCGACCGTCCTGGGTGACGAACTGGCCGCTGGCGTCGTCGGCATACAGCGTGGTCAGCAGCGCCCGGCCGTCCGCGCCGGCTTCGGTCAGAAATGCCCGCGACACCCGGGTTTCGTGGAGATTGAAGCCGAAATCCAGAAACTGGATGGCGGTATTGGGTATCAGATTGATCAGCGGGCCGTAATTCTTGAGCTTCGCCAGCATGGTTCCCACCTTCGCGCTGCGTTTTCCGTCGGGATCGGTTTCCTCCATTTTACCCGCATTTTCGCTCCCGCCCCGGAAAAGGTGGCCACAGAGGACGCCACGGTGGAATCCCACCGCACCGTCGATTCAAGCCGCCGCGAGCGATACCGGAGTCGGAACCCGAGCAACACAATCCGCGCCAGCGCCGGCGCACCGGCAACGGCCATCCGGTTTGTCTCCATGATGAGCATGGCCGTGTGTTCGCCTCGGGCACATGCGGGGGTTGACGCGGGGTAAAATCTAGGGAAACAGCAACGCGCCAATGATGGCGTACAGCAGCGCCGGCAGCAGATTGCCCACATGAATCCGGCCGATTTCCAACAGATTGATCCCAATGCCGAGAATCAGCAGCCCGCCGGTGGCGTTGACGGCGTCCAGCACCGCCGGCTGCGACAGGAACGCCAATTGCGCCGCCAGCAGGGTGATACCGCCCTGCACCAACAGCACCGGCAAGGCGGAGAACATCACCCCCACCCCCAGCGACGAGGCCAGCGCCACCGAGGCGACCCCGTCCAGCAACGCCTTGACCAGCAGCACGCTGGGGTCGCCGATGGTGCCGTCCTGAATCGAACCGACGATGGTCATGGCGCCGGTCAAATACAATAGGGTGGCGGTGACGAAACCTTCGACGAAGCGGCTGGAGTTGGCGCGCAAGGCCCGGCTCAGGGTTTCGGCCAGATTGTCCAGTCGTTGTTCGATGCGCAGCACTTCGCCGGTGACGCCGCCCAGCAGCAGACAGCCAATCGCCAGCAGGACATGCTGAGCCTCCAGCGCCATGCGCAGGCCGATGGCGACCACGGCCAGCCCCAGTGCCTGCATCAGTACGATCTTGATGCGTTCCGGCAGTCGCGTTCCGGCAGCCAGGCCGATGGCGCTGCCCGCCACCACCGCGCCGGTGTTCACCAGGGTGCCAATCACCGCCTTTTCTCCCGGTCCGTTTGCGACTTCTCGGCCATCGCACTCAACCCAGCAGCATCTTGACGCCCACCAGCGTCAGAAACACGGCGAACACCTTTTTCAGCACATCGGTAGGGAGGGTATGGGCCAACTTCGCGCCCAGTGGCGCCGACAGCATGCTGGTCAGCGCGATCCCGACCAGCGCCGGGCCGTAGACGTAACCCAGGCTCCAATCAGGCCGACCGGCGGCGTTCAGCCCGGTGACGATGAAGCCCAGGGTGCCGGCCAATGCGATGGGCAGACCGCAGGCGGAAGAAGTCGCCACCGCCTGGCGAATCGCCGTATTGCACCAGGTCAGGAACGGCACGGTCAGCGAGCCGCCGCCGATGCCGACGATGGCCGAAACCGCGCCGACCACTCCGCCGGCGGTCAGCATGCCGGCCGTGCCGGGCAGATCGCGATGCGGCGCCGGCTTGGCGCCGAAACCCATCTGCGCCGCCACCGTCAACACGAACACGGCGAAAACCTTGCTCAACACCGCGCTGGGCAAGGCGTCGGCGATGGCCGCCCCCAGCCAGGCCCCGACGACGATGCCCGGCGTCAGCCGCCAGAAGATCGGCCACAGCACCGCGCCCCGCCGGTGGTGGGCGCGCACCGAGGAGATCGAAGTGACGACGATGGTCGCCAGCGAGGTGCCGATAGCCAAATGCATGGTGATGGCGTCGCCGACCTGCTGGTGATGGAAAATCCAGGCCAGGGCCGGCACGATGATCAGCCCGCCGCCCACGCCAAGCAGACCGGCCATGACTCCGGCGAACAGGCCCAGCGTCAGGTAGAACAACAGGGTCGACAAAATTGCTTCCAAGATCGGGTTATCCTTGTTGTATCAACATTGCTGAAGAGGAGCGCGCCGCCGATCTATGGTAAATTTTGCCTCGAATCGGCCGCCGAACCCACTTAACGCGCGGCGCTATTGTAAGGGCGAATCATTGGGCATGTCCCCGCCCCGAAAACGATCATTCCGTGGCGCCCGTCCGCCGCGGGCGGCATCAGTACAGCGAGGAGCAGGTACAGACATGAAAGTTCAAAAAATCTGCGTGTTGGGTGGCACGGGCTTCGTCGGCCGGCATCTGGTCGCCCGGCTGGCCAATCGAGGGTATCCGGTCAAAGTCTTGACGCGCTATCCGCACCGGCATCGGGAAGTCGAGGTTTTGCCCGGCGCGGAACTGGTCGAGGCGGACGTGCACGATCCCACGGTGCTCCAGCAACACTTCTCCGACTGTAACGTCGTCATCAATCTGGTCGGCGTCTTGCACGAATTCTCCAAGCAAAGTTTCCGCGCCGTTCACGTCGAGCTGCCCGGCAAAGTGGCGGAAGCCTGCCACGCGGCCGGGGTCAAACGTCTGCTGCACATGAGCGCCCTGCACGCCGACGCCGCCAAGGGGCCGAGCCAGTATCTGTCCAGCAAGGGCGAGGGCGAACAACGGGTCATGCAGGTCCCGGATCTGGCCGTAACCATTTTCAAGCCTTCGATCATCTTCGGGCCGGACGATAATTTCTACAACCAATTCGCCAACATGCTCAAGTTTGCCCGCGTGCTGCCGCTGGCCTGCCCGAACTCCCGCTTCGCCCCGGTTTATGTCGGCGACGTGGCGCAGGCTTTCGAAACGGCGCTGGAAAACGACGCGACCATCGGCCAGAGCTACGAACTGTGCGGGCCGCGCATCTACACCTTCAAGGAACTGGTCGAAGACATCGCCCGAATGCTGGAACTGAAGCGGCTGGTGATCGGCTTGCCGGACTCGCTGGCCCGGTTACAGGGCAAGATTCTCGGCATGTTGCCGGTAAAGATCTTCACCACCGACAACTTTCTTTCCCTACAGGTGGACAGCGTCTGCTCCTGCAACGGGCTGGAGGCGCTGGGCATCATTCCCCATTCGGTCGAGAGCATCATGCCGATGCATTTCGCCCAACAAACCCAGCGCCGCCGCTACGATTCTTTCCGCAAAACCGCCCGGCGCGGATAGAACCGGTACGGCCATAATGGTGTTGACATCCTCCCCGCCCTAGAGGACGGGGGGTTTCTGAATCTCACGCCCCAAGATTCCCGCCTCAATAAGCTCGCCTCATTTCAGCATTCGCCGATACTGGATTCACCGGTTCCACAGGCGGGCATTTCCGCACATTTAGTGATTGAAAAATCATACAATTATGTTAAGCTGGGCATAGAGGATCCAATGGGAATGGACTTCCGGCAATGCGTCTTATCCAGTTACCAACCCCCTCGACCGGACCACCCAATCTTGTTTATTGCCATTATTCAACTATAGGTAAAGGATGGCTTGGATCAAACTGAGTCTAATCGAACCATTATGACCAACGCCTTGATGATCTTTCGAATCACCACTAGCAGGTTATGGTGATAAGCTAATAATTATAGAATTTTTTCTGATCAGCATTAATAATGCTTTTCGAAATGGCGCTAATCAACCACAATCGGAGAAATGTATTATGATGAAGACAAAGCAACAAAAACTGTTGATTGCCGGTGCCTTGTTCGCCGCGGGCTATGCGGGTTCCGTGCAGGCAATCAGCCAGGCCGAACCTGGAGAGGCCATTCTGATCCCTTACATGCTGTATGATTCTGCTAGAAATATTAATACCTTAACCGGCATCACCATACCCTCGACCCTGGGCAACGACCCTACCAAGATCGAAATAGCGAATGCCGCGAACCCTGATAACGGCTACACCACGGCTCATAGCCAGCGCGACAATAATTGTGGCCTCCCCGGTGCACCCGACAACACCGGTGAAACCGGAGTGATCAGTTGGTGGTTCTTTGACGACATCGGCGCACTTCAACACAAGGGCACGCTGATCACCGGCTGCGATGACTTCGTGGCGGTGGACTGGGGAGCCGTGGTCGGCAGTTCCGGTATTCCCTCGCTCAACGGGATGCTGGGATATATGGTATTGGCGAATAATGTAGCGACCAGTGGCGCGACCGCTCCGCTCTTTGCCCTGTACGCCGATACCATGGTGATCCGCGGCAACTGGCAGTCGGCCGCCTACATTCCCACCTTGCCCTTGACGGACGATGCCACGAATGCGCTGCTGCAGGGCAACAACGAGATCGTGTATACCGGCGGCGACCCGACGGATTATGACCCGCTGACCAGCGGCATGGCTTTGGACAACGATGACGGGAATCCAAATCAGGCGATCTTCGACCTGCGCTATTTTTTGGAACCCAGCCTCAATGGTTCCACCGAATTGGTGGTCTGGCTGGGTGATAACTGCCGTGGCGGAGCCGACGGCTGCGATCGACGCAATGTACCGGTAGCGACCTTCGACACCAATCGCCTCTCCGTGGCCGGCAGCATGAACCTGAGCAAGATACTCAACGTGGTCGATCCCTCGACCTTGGCGCGGCCCGGTAATGCCCCGTCCGGTTTCGTGCGGGTGCAAATGCCCGAGGTTTTTGACAATAACGCAGGCACGGGTCCCAGCAGTGCCGGTGTCGCCTTTTCCTTGATCCGTTTCAGCACACCAGGTAACTCCGAGCAGGTGCAGACGATCCTGGCCCACGAGCGTGGGGTGAAGTGAAATAGCAACACGGGTAAACAGTCTTGAGCAGCAAGGATGCGCCAAGACTGCAAGACAGCGCCGAGTTTGGCGCTCCTGTTTAGGCTCGTATTCCGCCAGTCCTGGATTGGCGGAATACGAGCCTAAACTTTTTCGCAGCCACCATGCCGTTTGCAGATTGCAGACTTCTCCACGGTCTTGAGTGCCGGTCGCCCAACCAACGCGCCCAACCTCGTTGCCAAAGTGCCGAAGAAACCTCCAAGGGTAAGACGCCCAACGGTCTTTGCGTAGCCGCCTGACTTATAAAGCACACCCTAATTCAATTGCTTACAAGTTAAGGATTTCGAGAAACTGTCAAACAAAATTCTTGCTGACCGCATTCCTCATGACCACGTCTACCGC
>CAVOGC010000043.1:0-18473 GCA_963695105.1 uncultured Gammaproteobacteria bacterium
TCTCTATAATTGATACGAATTTGGAATTCTTATCGCGCCATCCAAACGTCAGGACGCCACCATCCTCAGCATCCCCACTTCGGCCACCACACAACGCGATTACCCCCTATGAAAATCGTACTTGCCCCCAACGCGCTAAAAGGTTGTCTGACCGCCACCCAGGCGGCGGAAGCCATGGCTCGCGGCGTCGCCCGGGCCTGCCCGAACTGCGAAATCGTTCAGGTGCCCGTCGCTGACGGCGGCGACGGGCTGGCCGACGTGCTGGTCAACGCCCTGAACGGCGAAGCGCGCACCGTCACCGTCACCGGCCCGCGCGGCGATCCCGTGCAAGCCGCGTTCTGCCATGTGCCCGCGCGCCGGCTGGCGGCTATCGAAATGGCGACCGCCAGCGGCCTGGCGCTGCTGCCCCGGGACCGGCTCAACCCCATGCTCACCACCACGCTCGGCACGGGAGAACTAATCGCGGCGGCCCTGGATCTGGGGATTTCCCATCTGGTGGTCGGCATCGGCGGCAGCGCCACCAACGACGGCGGCATCGGCATGGCGGCGGCGCTGGGCGCGCGCTTCCTGGACGGAGACGGCGCACCGGTCGAACCGGTCGGCGGCGCGCTGGCGACCATCGAACGTATCGATCTCAATGGCCTCGATCCACGGCTGGCCGGGCTGCGGGTGGAAGCGATCTGCGACGTGGATAATCCGCTGCTGGGCGAACGCGGCGCGGCCTGCGTCTACGCGCCCCAGAAAGGCGCCACGCCCGAACAGGTGCGGGCGCTGGATGTCGGACTGGCCCACCTGGCGGCGGTGATCGAGCGCGATCTCGGCCTGGACGTGCGCGAGCTGCCGGGCGCCGGCGCGGCCGGTGGCCTGGGGGCGGGCTTAAAGGCTTTTCTCAAGGCCGAGCTGCGGCGCGGCGTCGATCTGGTGCTGGATCTGACCGGCCTGGACGAGCATTTGCGCGGCGCGGATCTGGTGTTGACCGCCGAGGGCCAGATCGATTTTCAAACCGCGTTCGGCAAAGCCCCGGCGGGCGTGGCCGAACGTGCCCGCGCCTTCGGCGTACCCTGTCTGGCCATCGCCGGCAGCGTCGGCGGTGGGCTGGAATCCCTGCACGAACTGGGCATCGACGCGGTATTCAGCCTGTGTCCGGGTCCGGTGAGCCTGGAGCAGGCGATGGTGGCCGGCGGCGATTATCTGGCCGCCGCCGCCGAACAGGCGGTGCGCGCTTTCCTGGCGGGCCGCCGCTGACCCAACGGCGGGCACGCCCCGCTTGCATCCCATCCTAACGAGAAGGAAACAACGATCATGTGGCTACTCCTTCTGCTGGTGCTTGCCATCGCATTCATCGTCCTCGCGACGACCGTCCTGAAACTCCACCCCTTCCTGGCGCTGCTGATCACCGCCTTCGGTTTCGGCATCCTGTCGGGGATGCCGCTGACGGACGTGGTGAAATCGGTGAACGACGGCTTCGGCGGCACCATCGGCTATATCGGCATTGTGATCCTGGCCGGCTCGATCATCGGCACCTTTCTGGAGAAATCCGGCGGCGCTTATCGATTGGCGACCAGCACCCTGCGCCTGACCGGCGAAAAAAACGTGCCGCTGGCGATGGGCTGCGTCGGCTACGTCGTTTCCATCCCGGTGTTCTGCGACTCCGGTTTCGTGCTGCTGTCGCCGCTGATGAAGGCGCTGGCGCGCAAGGCCGGCATCACTCTGGCGGCCAGCGCCATCGCCCTGAGCCTGGGGCTGTACGCCACCCACACCATGGTGCCGCCCACTCCAGGGCCGGTGGCGGCGGCCGGCATCATCGGCGCCGATCTGGGCCTGACCATCATGTGGGGTTTGCTGGTCAGCCTGTGCGCGCTGATTGCGGGCTGGCTGTTCGCCACCCAGGTCGCCGCCCGGGTTCACGTCCCCGCCGACAGCGCCGCCGAGATGGCGGAGCCGCCGTCGCTGGTGGACAGCCCGTCGGTCGGCAAGTCGCTGCTGCCGATCCTGCTGCCGATCCTGCTGATCGTGCTGCGCTCCATCGCCGAACTGCCGGAAAAACCGCTGGGAACCAGTCCAGCCATCGGACTGCTGGGCTTTCTGGGTCAGCCGGTGGTGGCGCTGCTGATCGGGGTGGCGCTGGCGATGCTGCTGCCCAAGAAACTGGACCGGGCCATGCTGTCCGGCGGCGGCTGGGTCGGCGAGGCCATTCTGGCGGCGGCGACCATCATCATCATCACCGGCGCGGGCGGCGCTTTCGGCAAGGTGCTGCAAAATTCCGGCATCGCCAAGATCATCGGCGAAAATCTGACCAGCAGCCCGATGGGCATCCTGTTGCCGTTCGTGATCGCCGCCGGCATCAAGACCGCACAAGGCTCGTCCACGGTGGCGATCATCACCACCGCCAGCCTGGTGGCGCCGCTGCTGGCCTCGCTGGGGCTGGACGGCGACACCGCCAAGGCGCTGGTGGTGGTGGCCATCGGCGCGGGGGCGATGGTGGTCTCGCACGCCAACGACAGCTACTTCTGGGTGGTGACCCAGTTCTCCGGCATGGATGTACAGACCGGCTACCGGCTGCAAACGCTGGGCACCCTGGTACAGGGCACGGCGGCGGCGGCCACCGTCTACGTGATCAGTCTGATCGTGCTTTGAGCGCTTGAGGGCGCACCCTCTCGCGGCCACGGATTCGCTGTAGCCGCGAGAGGCATCTCCAGCCCGTTCTCGACCTGAACCCCCACTCCGCCGATCCAGCGCGCATCGATGCGCCGGCACGGGCTGGCTTGTTCAGCGAGCCGCCAGTCGATCCACCCACCCTCCCAGATATTCCTTGTACGCCCGGGTGCTATCGGCCAGCGCCTGGGCGTCGGGCAACCAGCTCAGAGGATGGGCGTTACCGCGCTGGATCACTTCAATATCGGTCGGGGCTGGAAATACGTCCAGATCGCTGGCTCGAAACAGGGCCAGGGCGCGCGGCATGTGCAGGGCGGAAGTGACCAGCAGAATGCTTCGCACGCCCCGCGCCCGCAGTAGCGGCAGGCTGTTATCGCGATTTTCCCGGGTGGTGCGGCTGCGCGGTTCCTGTTGAATGGCGGCGGCGGCCACGCCGAACTGTTGCAGCAGTTCGGCCATCACGTCGGCTTCCGGCCGGTCGATGCCGCTCCAGGACAGGTTACCGCCGCTAGCCAGCACCAGCGGCGCCTTGCCGGCTCGATATAGACGGGCGGCATGCCAGATTCGGTCGGCGGCGGCGCCGAGATCGGGGTAGGGTCGCTCGGGCGGCACGGCGGCGGCTACTGTGCCACCCAGTACCACAATGGCATCGGCGGCCGGCATCTGTTCGAGCGGAACCGGCGGGTAGCTTTGTTCGAGGGTGGCCCGTAGCCAGCCGCTGAAAGCGGGCGTGGACCACAGCCATAACCAGCCGAGGGCGGCCACCAGCAGCAGCCCGCCGCCGCGTCGACGGCCGCGCCAGAGCAGGATGCCGGCGGTAACGCCCAGCAGCAACGCCGTCAGTAGCGGGTAAGCAAACTGAGCGAGAATCTTGACGATCAATAACATAAAGGTTAATTACCTATTAAATTATGGTTTTTTGTGTTAGAATCAGAGCATGTCACATTAAAGATTGGCTTTCAATCGAGTGCGGAGTAACAACCTGGGGTCCGGCGCCCCCGCATTGGATCATCCCCGCTTGCGGGGCCGGCTCCAAATCGATGGTGGAGGTGGTGTCATGTTGACTTACGACGATTGCGTCGGCCTGACCGACTTGGAAGAAGAGGAAATTGAGGCGATCGCCCAGCACGAGCATGTGCCGGAAATCGTTGCCGCCGAGTTGGGCTGCTGCCTGATTCACCAACCTGGCGGTGCAATACGGATCGATCAGATCATCCGTGACGACATCAGGGATGCCGCCCGGCACGGTCATCCGGACGAAGCCTTGCACTGGAAGCAGGTGTTGCGGCACTTTGAAGCCGTACATCCCGCCATGGAGCAAGAAGCGGCTTGACGCGGCCTCGGTCGGTGATCATCCCGATTGGCTGGGCAAGCAAAAGCCGGCGTAAGGCGCGGAAGTCAATTTTTCGCTCGCGCCGGCGCCGGCGGAAATTGCTGGCTTGAAAACCTCTTCATCAATTAATTCGAATGCCTTCCAGGCAGTTCCCTATCGCGTTTTCAGTATTTCAATGACTTCCCGAGGTATCCCTTTATCGCGTGCGAACGTCACCATATCCAGATATTCTGGAGCGAGCAATCTATTGGCGGCGAACTTGTAAAAAGCAGAACGTATCATTGGTGTTTTTAAGCCGAACTCTCTAAATTTATTGGCCCAAACCGGGTTTTGATTGGCAAACTGTTCATTGAATTTCTCCCTCTCTTCTGGCGACATTTTATCCAAAGCTTCATCAACAAGTTTACTTTGATACTCTCGGAATTCCTTCCCAATATGAAGTGCCTGACTATCCGATGCCGTGATATTTTTTTCCGGCGTTTGGGGATTCAAATTGGTTGATTCATGCGCTGGATTCGCAGGGAGTTTTTCTCGATTTTTTTTGCCATATCCTTCACGAAAACACCGTACCATATAAGCCCCGATATCCCGAACCCCGTCTTTTTTCTCTTTATGGCGTACTGCCTGTTGCAACACATAATCGCGTATCTGCACGGCACCCTCCAAGCCGTGAACCTTAATCGCCTGAAGAGCATCGACTTCCGCAATCTGATAAAGCTTCACGCTGTCCAGGAAAAGCTGTTCGTCGGCGTTCGGCAGCGGCAGTTGGGCCGCAAGCAAGTTTAAATCGCTGTGATCTTTTTTATAATAAATCTGTAATTCTTTAATATGCTCCTGCAATAAGGGCGGGTTCCAGGTTTGCTTGTCAAGCCCGAACACTACTCCGGCTATTTTTCTACCTTCACGATAGGTTTCATAGGTCACCACGCAATCAGTATTCTGGTTAATGACCGCCAAATTTGGCTTGAGAATTTCTTTTTTAAACGCCACAAAGTTATCGTAGTAAGGACCCATGATCCCCAGAGAGTCTTTTAGCTCCCGCAGAGAAATACGGGCGGATTTTTCCCCACGCGAATAACAGTCCGATAAAATTTCATACAGGGGAAAAGCATATTTTGGCTTTGCCAGAATCGACATCATGATGAGTTTGATTTTGGCGAAAAGCCGGGGGTCCTTGATCACTGGCTCCAGATCCGGGTGAATCTTGAAACCGATGAATTGCCCGCTTTCGGTCGGTTCGAGCAAACTCACAATCAGCTTGCATCGCAGGCTCTTAAAAGTCTTGTCCTTGCCCAACAGATTCCATTTGATGGTATTGTCGAAAATCTTCTCGAATGCCTCGTAAATCCGTGGGTAATTGTTGCTGTCATCCCAACCCAGAAACCTGCGGACGAAGCTTTTCTTGATGTAGTACAACCCACGCTCGTCCTTGTCGGCGACTTGGCAGTGGAAGATGATGAGTGTCATCACTTTCTGCTCGGTAAGAGACATGTCGCGCTCGAAATGGACCAGCGCCGTGGGTTTTTTCACGTCGTTGCTGAGCAGGTCGTTGATGCTGAGGCTCACCGGTTCTCCCCTCCGCGCAAGAATGCTTCGTCATACCCCGCTAAGGTGTAGCCTAAAAAGTGGGGGATGGCAAATTCTTATTTCCCCCACTGGATTCTCTCCATATCAACTCCCCTCACTTCCCCCACTTTAGCCACCCCGGACTCGTCCCTTGACTCCCCTCACTTCCCCCACTTTGGCTGGAAGGGCGGATTCGGGCCTCATTTGCCACAACTCCCCGCGTTTCCCCCACTTTAGAGCGTCTTTTACTCCCCTCACTTCCCCCACTTTAGCCCTTATAACTCCCCGCGTTTCCCCCACTTTAGGATTTCGACTCCCCGCGTTTCCCCCACTTTACTCCCCTCACTTCCCCCACTTTACTCCCCTCACTTCCCCCACCCTTGTTCTGCAACAAATTGATAATTATAAGTTTTTTTCGCGCCTTAATTATTTAAGGTTTAAATAATAAAAACAACAACAGGCAACGCGGCGAAAACGACGCGCCTCCGGTCGAACCCATATAACAATGTTGCTGTTTTTTTATTATAAGTAATTGTTATAAAATAAAAAAATCATATAAAACCATTATGGCATGGACAAGCGCCAGCGCTGGTTGTAAAAACATCCGTTGGAAAAACGAACGTGCGGTTATCACTCCATTGATCGTCGCTTAGCTGTTGGGGGTCGGGGTTGCCTGTCTGGTCCAGCGAAGGTAACTGTATGTTCCCGACCCACGTCACCATTGCCCCATCCGACTCAGTTGGGGAACGGACTGGCACTGGTTACCTGTTCCTTGACCACTCGAACCGGGAAGCCCCGAGGGTTGCAAAAACTGGCATGAAATCCTCCTCCCAGCCCTGCGCGGCCGAGCACGGCGACCAGGGGTCACCGGCCGCGAGTGGCGCCGGCCACGAGGTCAAGCCAACGATTGCCGTGGAAAATCTGGACGCCGTGCTGTTCGACATGGACGGCGTCATCACCGACACCGCCAAGGCACACGCCGCCGCCTGGCAACATCTGTTCGACGAATATCTGGGGCAACGGACGCAAGCCCGCGGCCAGAATTTCAAGCCGTTCGATCCGGATCGGGATTACCGTGACTATCTCGATGGCAAGCCGCGACAAGACGGGGTGCGCGATTTTCTGCTGGCGCGCGGCATCAACCTGCCGTTCGGTGAGCCGGACGACAGCCCCAACCGGGAAACCATCCATGGTCTGGGTAACCGCAAGAACCGATATTTCCATGAATGGCTGGAACGGCATCCGGTGTCCGTCTTTACCGGCACACTGGCGTTCATCGATGAACTACGCCGCGCCGGCATCAAGATCGCCGCGTTCTCCGCCAGCCGTAATTGCCGGACGGTGCTGGCCAGCGCCGAGATCGTCCACCTGTTCGACGCCATCGTCGACGGCAGCGATCTGGCCGAATCGAACCTGCCCGGCAAACCGCATCCGGCGATGTTGTACGAATGTGCCCGCCGGTTGCGGGTTAACCCCGAGCGCGCCGCCGTGGTCGAGGATAGCCGCGCTGGCGTGCAAGCGGCGGTGCGCGGCCAGTTCGGGCTGGTGATCGGTATCGACAGGGAGCATGGCACACAGGGAACCATGCTGCACACCGAGGGCGCCGACTGGGTAGTGGGCGATCTTGCCGATTTGCGACTGGCTGGCGCCAGTGTCGCCGCCATCCCGCATCACGCCTTTCCGAGCCTGGAACGCCTGGATCAGGATCAGAATGGCGGTTTTATTCCCATCCTGGCGGGCGAGCGCGCCGCTGCGGGACGTTCCTCGACCGGCTGGGTACTCGTCTACGACCGCTATCTTCCCGCTCAGGAGGGCCTGCGGGAAGCTCTGTGTACGCTGGGCAACGGCTGTTTCGCCACCCGTGGCGCAATGCCCGAGACCACCGCCGACGAGATTCACTACCCCGGCACCTATCTGGCGGGCGGCTACGACCGACTCAGCACGGAGATCGCCGGCCGCACGGTCGAAAACGAAGATTTGGTCAACCTGCCGAACTGGCTGCCGCTCACCCTGCGCATCGACGTAGGCCCCTGGTTTCACTCCGACCGGGTCGAATTGCTCGATTATCGGCAGGAATTGGATCTCCGGCGGGGACTGCTCGACCGCACCCTGCGTTTTCGCGACGCCAGCGGCCGGATCACCCGCTGGTCGGAACGGCGGCTGGTCAGCATGGCGCATGCCCATCTGGCGGGATTGACGGTTGGCGTGCGGGCGGAGAACTGGTCGGGCCGGCTGAGCCTGCGCGGCGCGCTGGACGGAGGGGTGCGCAATGAGGGCGTCGCGCGCTACCGTTTGCTGAACGGCCAGCATCTGGAAACCCTGGCCCTGGAACAACCGGCGACCGACACGATCCTGCTGCGCGGCCGCGCCCGGCAATCGGGGCTGGAGGTGGTGGAAGCGGCCCGCATCCAACTCTACCGAGCCGGACAACCCGCTATGCCCGAGCGCCGGCTGGAACGGGATGCGAACCGGATCGGCCAAATCCTGACGCTGGATCTGGCGCGGGGGGAAACCGTCACGGTGGAGAAAATCGTCGCCCTGTACAGCACCCGGGACAGTGCCATCAGCGAACCGGGACAGGCGGCACGCCAGGCGGTGACGAGTGCCGGTCGCTTCGACGACCTATTGATCGAACACCAGATAGCCTGGCGGCACTTGTGGGAACAGTTCGACATCGAGGCTGAAACCGATCCCGACGCGAACGCCAATCTCAAGCTGCGCCTGCACATCTTCCATTTGTTGCAGACGGCTTCCCCCCACTCGATCGATCGCGATGTCAGCGTTCCGGCGCGCGGTTGGCATGGCGAGGCTTATCGGGGCCATATCTTCTGGGACGAGTTGTTCATCTTCCCCCTGCTCAACCTGCGCCTGCCGGCGCTGACCCGCGGCCTGCTGCGCTACCGCTACCGGCGGTTGCCGGCGGCGCGCCGGGCGGCTCGGGCAGCGGGATTCGCGGGCGCCATGTATCCCTGGCAGAGTGGCAGCGACGGCCGCGAGGAAAGCCAGAAACTGCACCTGAACCCCAATTCCGACCGCTGGCTGCCGGACGACAGCCAGCTCCAGCGTCATATCAACGCCGCCATTGCCTACAACCTCTGGCATTACCACGAAGTCACCGGGGATCACGAGTTCCTCTACGACTACGGCGCCGAGATGCTGTTAGAGATTGCCCGCTTCTGGGCCAGCCTCGCTCGCCATGATGCTGCGCTGGACCGTTACGAGATCCGTGGGGTCATGGGTCCGGACGAGTACCACACCGCCTATCCCGACGCCACTCCCGGACAAGCCGGCCTCGACAACAACGCCTACACCAACGTCATGGCGTCCTGGGTGCTCAGCCGGGCCGGCGATGTTCTGGATCTGCTGCCGGCGGAGCACCGCCGCCGCCTGCGCGAACGGCTCGGCCTGAGCGACGGGGAAATCGAGCGCTGGGACGAGATTAGCCGCAAGCTGCGCCTGGTGTTTCATGCGGACGGTATCCTCAGTCAGTTCGAGGGTTACGAACAACTGCGGGAATTCGACTGGGAAGGCTACCGTCAACAGTACGGCTCCATACAACGCCTGGACCGGATTCTGGAAGCCGAGGGCGATACGCCGAACCGCTACAAAGCCTCAAAACAGGCCGATGTACTCATGCTGTTCTATCTGTTCTCGGCGGACGAGTTGAGCCTGATTTTCGAGCGCCTGGGCTATTCCTTTGACCGGGTTCTGATCCCGCGCACCATCGACTACTACCTGGCGCGCACCTCGCACGGTTCCACCCTGAGCTGGGTGGTCCACGCCTGGGTTCTGGCTCGTGCCTCCCGTCCCGAAGCCTGGTCCTTGTTTACCCAGGCGCTCGACAGCGATATCGCCGACGCTCAGGGCAACACCACCGCCGAGGGCATTCATCTGGGCGCCATGGCGGGCACGGTCGATCTGGTGCAGCGCTGCTTTACGGGCATCGAGACCCGCGCCGGCATCCTGCATTTCGACCCCTGCCTGCCATCGCAACTACGCGCGCTCGCGGTTCGGGTTTACTACCGGGGCCACAACCTGACGGTGCGGATTACCCACGACGAACTGGAAGTGAGCAGCCAGCAGGCCAGTGCCGCGCCGATCACCATCGGCTATCGCGGTCGCTTCCGCCGAATGGCGACGGGTGGCCGGTATCGTTTTCGGCTGCCGCAAGCCGGTCAACCGGTAAATGCTCGTTAACTTTTTGGATACCGTCGTCGAATAGTCCATGCCGGCCGTCGGTGCTCAACACGCTCTATCGGGACTGGCTCGCCGCCACAGAGTGGCGTGGGTCACGATGTACTGGAACTTGCGGGCGTGCTCGCGGATGACCAGCGGTACGTCGGCCTCGCGCAACAGCTCGAAGCCTTCGGCGGTCAGCAACGCCGCCAGCGCCGTCGCGCTGGTGACCGGGGTGCCTTCCCGCTCGAAACCGCCCAGCCAGGCATCCGGCGGGGTGAACTGTTCCAGCCAACTGTAGGGCGAAAAGATCGCCAGCAGCCCGCCGGGTTTCACCAGGCCCAACGGTCCGCCCAATCGCCCCAGCAGCGCCTTCGGACTGGGCAGCCGGCATAGCAGGTTGGCCAGCAACACGGCGTCGAAGTCCATCCACTCGGCCGGCAGCGCGCAGGCGTCGGCTTGGCGGAAACTGACCCGGTTGCGATCGATGGCGGGGTCGACCATGGCGTTCAAGGTGACGCCCAGCACGCCTTCGTCCTTGCGGAAATAGCTCAATTCGCCCTGGCGGCGCAGCGCATCGGCGGTGTCGATAAAAGCACGGCTGAGGTCGACGCCCACCACCTTGCCGTAGGCACGCGCCAGTTCGAAGCTGGCTCGGCCCACCGCGCAGCCGATATCCAGAGCCTTGGCGGTCGGCGCGCCGTGCTCGCGGGCGGCCTCGATCAGCCAGCGGGCGCAGCGCGCCGGAAATTCCACCGCATCGGCCGGCCCGAAGAGGTAGGGCATTTGCTCCCTGGGGGCGCCGTAATGCAGCAGCAGGTATTCGTTCAGAATTTGCGGGTCTTCGTAGACCTGGCCGGCCGAACCGGCCTGGTCCAGCCGCGCCGCGCCGCCGTCGCCGTCGCTCCGGACCAGCCGGAAACCGGCATGCTGATGGAAATGCGGACGGAAATGAAAGCGCGCCCAGATGCTGGCTTCGTCGCCGGTGGAGATCCAGGAGCCGCCCAGGATCATCTGATGCTGGCCGTCGTAGCAGGGCGTGCTGAAATCGTCGTAGTAGGGATGCACCCGCGCGCCAGGCAGCGGGTTGAAATGGTCTTCCAGCCATTGCCAGACGTTGCCGAAAACATCGTGAAAGCCGGCTTCGGTCGGCTGGCCGGCATCGACCGGGCTGGAGGAGCCCCAGGCCAGGTTGAGGTTCCAGCCCTGCTCCCGCGCCAGCGTTACGCCGTCAAAACCCATCACCGGGTCGGCCTCGACACCGAGATTCGCCGCCGATCGCTGTCCAGCGGCGCGCAGGGCCTGGTGCTCGGCTTCGCTGGGCAGACGGCAGGGCGCGCCTTCCTGCTCGGCGCGCCAGGCGCAGAAGGCTTTGGCTTCATGGTAATTCACCTCAACCGGCCAGTCCCAGGGCATGGCGATGGTTTCGAACAGGGTGCGCAACCGGTAGCGGTGCAGGCCGGCGGGTCCGTCCGGCGTCCAGAAGGTCGGCCATTTGACGTTGCGGAACGCGCGCCATTGCCAGCCGGTTTCCGACCAGTAGCGCTGCTCGCCGTATCCGCCGGCCGCGACGAAGGCGTGGAACTCGCCGTTGCTGACCGGATGGCGGCTGGCCTGAAAGGCGCGCACCGTGGTCTCGCGCCGGCCGTATTCGTTATCCCAGCCGTAGGAGGGCCAGCTAGCCGGCTTGCCGAGTGTCGCCGAATGGCCGGGTACGTCGATCAGATCGTTGGCCGGGAATTCGCGGCCGGCGCGCGGCGGAAAACCGGCCGCCTCCACCCGCCGCGCGGAAGGATGCAAATCCGGCCATTCGGCCGGGCGTCGCACCAAAGCCAGCGGCAGCTCGTGGATCAGCATGGCCGAGGTTTCCAGATGGATGCGCTCGTGCTCGAAGCCCATGAACAGGGCCCACAACGGCCGATCCTGGGTGATCGGCGGGTGGCCGTCCGCCAGGCCGGGATGGGTTTCGATCACTCGCCGCACGGTTTGATAGACCTGCCGGCGGTAGGCGTGGACCTCCTGGATGCTCGGCCAACGCATTTCGTTCTTGGACATGTCGTCCCAGCGCATCTCGTCCACGCCGGTTTCGAACAGTCGCTCGTAGTAGGGGTTGAGCGCTTGCTCGATCAGGCCGGCGACCCGCAGCTTGTTGATGTACAGCGTCGGCGGATGACCGTAGTAGAAAATCATCGGGTGGCGCAGGTGGTGATAGGGCGGCCGGAAGAAAGCTTCCTCGCCCTCCAGGCCGGAGAACAGCAGTTCGGTCAATGTCCAGCTATTGTCGAAGTAATCCAGCGCCTGCTGGCGGGTAACGGTTGCCAGGTTCGGCAGCGGCAGCGAGGTCAGGGCGCCGTCCGACCGGCGGCCGGGGCAGTCGCGGGGGGCTTTTCCGGTCCACCACCAGATGGGGCGAGGGCCGACCAGTTCGGCGTCGAGGTCGCCGCGCAGATTTTTCCGCCACGGTTCGGCGGCGGTTTTCAGGGTGATTGCGGGTGCGGTCGGCGGAGTCATGATCCCTCCCGGTTGACAGGCGTGGGCGGCAAGGCGCCGCTCTAATTTTGGAAAAAATCTGTACAAACGTCGTTTAGGGAGTGCTGGACGACGAAATGGTTCCCAGAATCCTTAGCCTGGAACGTGCCCGTAAGCCTTGGGACAACTAAAGGCGCTGGCCGGCATCCGCGCAACGCTTGGGCGAGGGCAACCATCCATGGCGGAGAGAACCCCAACTGCTTTCGGAGACGATTTTCCGACCCGGAAGAGGCGGGCTTCACTGCGTCATCCGCAGCTCCGCCTTGAGGTCGGCGACGAAGGCGTGCACGGTTTCCTCGCGGGTATCCCAGGCGCACATCAGCCGCGCCCCGCCCACGCCGATGAAGGTGTAGAACCGCCAGCCCCGCCGGTGCAGCGCCGCGATGGCCGCTTCCGGCAGCCGCACGAACACCGCGTTGGCCTGACGCGGGAACATCAGTTCGACTTCCGGCAGTTCCCGCAATTCTTTTTCCAGCACGGCGGCGCAATGGTTGGCGTGGGCGGCGTGCCGCAGCCAGGCGCCGGTTTTCAGCACCCCCAGCCACTGCGCCGCCAGAAAGCGCATCTTGGACGCCAGTTGCCCGGCCTGCTTGCAGCGGTAGGCGAATTCCTCGGCGGCGGCCAGATCGAAAAACAGCACCGCCTCGCCCAGCGCCAGTCCGTTCTTGGCGCCGCCGAAGCACAGCACGTCCGCGCCGCAATCGACGGTGAGGGCGCGCGGCGTCAGCCCGAGCGCGGCCACCGCGTTAGCGAAGCGGGCGCCGTCCAGGTGCAGCTTCAACCCGTACCGCCGTGCTACCTGATGGATGGCATGCAGTTCGGCGGGGGTGTAGACCGTGCCCAGTTCGGTGGATTGGGTCAGGCTGACCACCCGGGGCTTGGGGTAGTGGATGTCGCTGCGTTTGGTGATCAGCGATTCCACGCTGGCCGGATCGAGCTTGCCGTCGTGACCCTCGGCTAGCAGTAGCTTGGCGCCATGCGAGAAGAATTCCGGCGCGCCGCATTCGTCGGTTTCGACATGGGCGAGGCGGTGGCAGACGATGCTGTGATAGGACTGGCACAGGCTGGCCAAAGCCAGCGAATTGGCCGCCGTGCCGTTGAAGACGAAAAACACCTCGCAGGGAGTCTCGAACAGTTCCCGGAACCGGTCGCAGGCTTCGGCGGTCCATCGATCCTGCCCGTAGGGTGGTTCGTGGCCGTGGTTGACCTGCGCCAGCGCCGTCAACGCTTCCGGGCATATACCGGCGTAGTTGTCGCTGGCCAGTTGTTGGAGCGGTACGTCGGGGTGGATCATGGGTGATTTCCTTGGGAACCGGTTGCTTGCATGGGGTAGCCTTTCCGCCAAGATCCATGCCGTCTCCAGGCATTGAAAGTCGCATCGCCGCATCGCCGTCGCCGAGGTCGGCGCCTAGCGCGCGGCCGGCAAGCGGTCGGGCCGGTGTCTCGACTTTAACCCTCGCCCCGCTGATCGGACAACAAATAGCTTGGTCGCCGCTTGACATTTGCCGCGACCCCAACTACCGCCTGCTTTAGCGGTCGCGAGGACTTGTCCACAGATTCTGTGGATAAATCGCCTGCTGGCCGCGCCAGTGGAGGTGCAAACGCTTGACCTGCTTGGCGTCACGTTAAATTGATCAAAATTTAACCAGTTATTTCGCGTGCGGCCCAGCCGGCAGAGGGATGCGCTCGGTTTCGCCGGGGACGAGAGGAAATTGCTCTTGCGCCCAAGCCATTTTGGCCGCCTCGATGCGTTCGCGGGAGGTCGCCACGAAGTTCCACCAGATAATCCGCCTACCGTCCAGCCGCTGGCCGCCGATCAGCATGAACCGGGTGGGCCGGGTGGCGCGCGCCACGCTTTCCATCCGGGGATCGAGCACCGCCATCTGTCCCGCGCCCAGCGTTTGGCCGGCCATGCTCAGTTCGCCGGCCGCGACGTAGACCGCCAGCTCCTCGACCTCGACCCGAAGCGCCAAGCTTGCCTGTGTGTCCAGTTCCCCACTCACGCACAAGGTCGGCATCTCGGTTTGCACCGGCGAAACGGCGTCCTGGAAAGTACCGGCCAGCACATGCAGTCGCGCGCCGGCGGCTTCGATCGCCGGCAGCGCCGCCGCCGGGTAATGATGGAAGCCGGGCGCGTCGTCCTCCCGCTCCACCGGAGCCGCCAGCCACATCTGGATACCCTCCACCCGTTGCCCGGAATCCCGGATATCGGCGGGTATCCGTTCGGAGTGGACTACCCCGCGCCCGGCCGTCATCCAGTTCACCGCGCCCGGCTCGATGCGTTGCACCACCCCCAGACTGTCCCGATGCAGCAAGGCTCCCGAGAACAGATAGGTAAAGGTGGACAGCCCGATGTGCGGGTGCGGCCGTACATCGCCTTCCGTCGTTCCCGCCGGGAAGGGCGCCGGCCCCATGTGATCGAAAAACACGAACGGACCCACTGCCGGCACGGCGGCGGCGGGCAGCAGGCGCTTTACGGGAAAGCCGATATCCCGCTCGTGCGGGTGCAACAGGTGCAACAGGGCTGACATGAGAGTGTCCTCCAGCGGAAAAAGGGGCAACGGCGATTCGACCCGCCCCGCACGCCAGGATTCCGGCCATTCCCGTTTTCGCCCGCCGCCGGGACGACAAGTTATGGCCGGACCCTTCGGAACCATCGGTATAAGCGCTGGCTATCAACCCCATTGAGGCAGTCAATTAGCCGCATGGCGAATCTCGGACTACACTTCTTTTGACCCCATTGCCAAAAGGGTCTTGTGCTTGCTCGATCATCCAAAGAGAGGAGTTCATCCATGCAGCTCAAAGGTTCCAAGACCGAAGACAATTTGAAAGCGGCTTTCGCCGGCGAGTCGCAGGCCAACCGCCGTTATCTGTATTTCGCCAACAAGGCCGACGTCGAGGGTCAGAACGACGTTTCCGCCCTGTTCCGCTCGACGGCGGAAGGTGAAACCGGCCACGCTCACGGCCACCTGGACTATCTGGCTCAAGTCGGCGACCCGGCCACCGGACTGCCGATCGGCTCTTCGCGCAACAATCTGACAGCAGCGGTCGCGGGCGAGACCCACGAATACACCGACATGTATCCGGGCATGGCCAAGACCGCCCGGCAAGAAGGCTTCGAGGAAATCGCCGACTGGTTCGAAACGCTGGCCAAGGCCGAGCGTTCCCACGCCAACCGCTTCCAGAAAGCTCTGGATGCGCTAGCCGACTGAGGATGTCGGGCGGGCGCCCAGAGCCCGCCCGCATTCCAAACCTCCATCCCGTAGAGAGGTCACCATGAGCGTGCGCGAAGGCAACCTGGAGCCGCCGAAGCGGCACCCCCTCGCCTGGAAAACCCCCGAATTTTACGACGAAGGCCAAGTGCTGGCGGAATTGGAGCGGGTCTTCGACATCTGCCACGGCTGCCGACGCTGCGTCAGCCTGTGCAACGCTTTTCCCAAGCTGTTCGACCTGATCGACGAAGGCGATACCGGCGAAGTAGACGCCATCCCAAAGGCGAAATACGGGGAGGTGGTGGATCAATGCTACCTTTGCGACGTCTGCTTCATGACCAAGTGCCCCTACGTGCCGCCGCACGCCTGGAACGTCGATTTCCCGCATCTGATGCTGCGGGCCAAGGCGATCAAGTTCAAAAAAGGCGAAGTCAACTTCCGGGACAAGCTGCTCACCAGCACCGACGCTCTCGGCAAGCTGCTGGCGATTCCAGTGGTGGCGCAGACCGTCAACGCGGTCAACCGGAACAAGGCCATGCGCGGGGCGATGGACAAGATGCTGAAGGTCCACAAGGATCGCCAGCTTCCCGACTACGCGCCTCAGCGCTTCCGCGCCAGCGCCCAGATCGACGGCCAGTTTCCCGCGCGCGCCGGCGAGCGGACGCCCGGCAAGGTGGCGGTTTTCTCCACCTGCTACATCAATTACAACGAACCGGGCATCGGCCACGACCTGCTCAAGATCCTCGCTCACAACGAAATTCCGACCACCCTGGTCGAAAAGGAAGCCTGCTGCGGCATGCCGAAGCTCGAACTCGGCGATCTGGACTCGGTGAACCGGCTGAAGGAGATCAACATCCCGCAACTGGCGCGGCTGGCCCGCGACGGCTACGCCATCCTGACCGCCATCCCGTCCTGCACCCTGATGTTCAAGCAGGAATTGCCGCTGATGTATCCAGAGGACGCCGACGTGCGAGCGGTGGCCGAAGCGATGTTCGATCCGTTCGAGTATCTGGTGCTGCGCCACAAGGACGGTCTGCTCAAGACCGATTTCAAGCAGCCGCTCGGCAAGGTCTCCTACCACATTCCCTGCCATCTTCGGGTACAGAACATCGGCCAGAAAACCCGCGAGCTGCTGCTGATGATTCCGGAAACCGTCGTCACCACCGTGGAGCGCTGCGCCGGCCACGACGGTACCTGGGGCGTCAAAAGCGAATACTTCGACCTGTCGATGAAGATCGGCCGGCCGGTTTTCCGCCAGATGGCCGAAGCCGAACCGGATTACGTCAGTTCCGATTGCGCGATCGCCGGCCGCCATATCTGTCAGGGCATGGGTGGAACCGAGGCCCAAAAGCAGCATCCAATTTCCCTGATCCGCATCGCCTACGGGCTCTGACCTTCAGGAGTCGATCATGCCGACCATTACCCGTAACAGCCTGATGTCGCTGGAACAGTATGCCAGGGAGCGCCCAACTTTCCGGGCGCGAGTGCTCGCGCACAAAAAGGAACGCACCCTGCCGCTCGGCGACCATCTGACCCTGATTTTCGAGGACGAGCTGACCCTGCGCTATCAGGTGCAGGAAATGCTGCGGATCGAAAAAATCTTCGAGGACGAGGGCATCAACGGCGAACTGGAGGCCTATAACCCACTGGTGCCGGATGGGAGCAACTTCAAGGCGACGATGCTGATCGAATATCCCGATGTCGAGGAACGCCGCCACATGCTGGCCCGGCTGAAGGGCATCGAGGACCGGGTTTGGGTTCATGTGGAAGGCTGCGAGCCCGTTAAGGCCATCGCCGACGAAGATCTGAAGCGGGAGAACGAGGAAAAGACCAGCGCCGTGCATTTCCTGCGCTTCGAACTCACGCCCGAAATGAAGGATCGGCTCAAGCAGGGCGCGGCACTGGCCATTGGGGTGGACCATTCCGCCTACAGCGTCACCGTACCGGCGGCGCCGGAACCGCTGCGCCAGTCGCTGTTGGCGGATTTGACCTGAGAACTCCCTTCCTCAACCGCCTCGGCGCGTTGAAGTACCGGGGCTTCACCGATTCCGCGTGAATCCAATCGCCACGATTCTGCGGGATTTTCCGCGGGTCATTCTCGACGGCGCCCTGGCGACCGAGCTGGAACAACGGGGTTGCGACCTGCACGATCCCCTCTGGTCGGCCAAGGTATTGCTGGAGGCGCCGGAACTCATCCGCCAGGTTCACCTGGACTATTTTCTTGCCGGCGCCGATGGCGTCATCACCGCCAGCTACCAGGCCAGCGTCGAAGGCTTCGCGCGCCGGGGCCTTGCCCAACCCGAGGCGCTGGCGCTGATCCAGCGTTCGGTGCATCTGGCCCGCGATGCCCGCGATGCGTTCTGGTCGGACCCTGCCCATCGTAGGGATCGCCCGCGCCCGTTCGTCGCCGCCTCGATCGGTCCCTACGGCGCTTTTTTGGCTGACGGTTCCGAATATCGCGGCGACTACAGCCTCGGCGAAGCGGAACTGATCGACTTCCACCGGCCGCGGCTGGCGGCGCTGCTGGCCGCTGGGCCGGACATTCTCGCTTGCGAAACCCTGCCCTGCCTGCTCGAAGCCCAGGCCCTCGTCCGCCTGCTGGCCGAGTTTCCGAAGGCGAGCGCCTGGATCAGTTTCAGCGCCCGCGACGGGGTTCACACCTGCCATGGCGAGCGGGTAGCCGACTGCGCCGCCGTGCTCGATGCCCGCGTCCAGGTCGCCGCCATCGGCGTGAACTGCACCGCGCCGCGCTATATCCCCGATCTAATCGATGCCATCCGCGTCGCCACGGACAAGCCCATCGTGGTGTATCCCAATTCCGGCGAGATTTACGATTCCGCCCAGCGAAGCTGGCGGGGCACGAGCAGCGCCGCGGCGTTCGCGGAGCAGGCGCGGGAATGGGCGGCTCATGGCGCTCGCATGATCGGCGGCTGCTGCCGCACCGGCCCGGAACACATTCGGGCGCTGGCGGGTTGGGTCCGCCCGCCGCGTTGAACCTCGGA
>CAVOGC010000044.1:0-22433 GCA_963695105.1 uncultured Gammaproteobacteria bacterium
ATCCGGTGCCACTGCCGGAAGCGGCGGATCGGCACGCCGACTTCCTCCTTGAACAGATGCACCAGCCGGGTCGGCGACAGGTTCACATGCTCGGCCAGCTCGTTCATCGAATAGCTGCCGGGTGAGATCTTCCTTCATCAGCCGGATCACCCGCTGGATGCGGCCGTCCAGCGGCTGCGGGCGGTCCTCGGGTCGCGGCGGCGGGATCAGGCGGTCCAGCAAATCGTGAATGGTGGCGGCGTTCGGTTGAAGTTCCCAGACCTCGCGCAGGGCCGCCAGCACCTCGTCCTCGTGGGCCAGGCCGTACAGGCATTGCCATTCGCCGTCGAGCATGGCGTTCTGGATCGCCGGGTAATCCGGGCTCTCCGGCTCGATGAACAGGATCGCCATGAGGGCGCCGCCGACCTGGATTTCGTGCAGGCAGCCGGGCGGCACCAACACGCCGCGGCCTTCCCGCCAACTGTTGCTTTCGCTTTCCAGCACCCGAAACGGCCGGTCGATGCCCACGCACAGCGCCGCCGAACCCAGCCGGTGCTCGGAGATGTCCGGCAGATGGCCCATGAATAAACCGCGGTTATGCCAAATGTACAGCTTGCTCAAGAGATTGCCTTCCCGGTAACAAGAATGAGGGGCGCGGGCCGATCCATCGCTCCATCGCCGGTTGCCACGGGAGGCCGGCTGATCGCGCCGATAAACTCCCCACGCCCGCCAACGGAGTTTCCACCCGTCTTGCGAAGTGTAGTGTTCCGGCGCGGGGCTAGCCAGTTCCGACAAATCGCTGCCATTTTCGACAAGCCCCGTTCCCGGCAAAACCCTTAGTCTTTCGAAATCCGCCACTTCCCTCACCCGACGGACAACCGCCCGGCCAGAAATCGGGCAGAGGACCCCAGATTATGTACGACACCATCATCGTGGGCGCGGGTTCGGCCGGCTGCGTGCTGGCCAACCGGCTGTCCGCCGACCCCAAGCGGCAGGTCTGCCTGCTGGAAGCGGGTCCCGAGGATACCAGCCCGTGGATTCATATTCCGGTCGGCATCTTCTTCATGATGCGCAGCAGAACGCTGAACTGGCGCTACCGGACCGAGCCGCAGCCTCAGCTTCACGACCGTCGGCTGTTCTGGCCGCGTGGCAAAACCTTGGGCGGCAGCAGCTCCAGCAACGCCATGGTCTACACTCGCGGCCACCGTTGGGACTACGACCACTGGGCGGAACTCGGCAACCGCGGCTGGAGCCATGCCGAGCTGCTGCCGCTGTTCAAACGCAACCAGCATCAGGAACGCGGCCCGTCGGCGTATCACGGCGTGGGAGGACCGCTCAACGTCGCCGACCTGCGCCAGCAAAGCGAGATCAGCCGGGTGTTTGTCCGCGCCGCCGGCGAGGCCGGATACCCGCTCAGCGACGACTTCAACGGCGCCGAGCAGGAAGGCGTCGGTTTCTATCAGGTGACGCAGAAGGACGGCCGGCGTTGCAGCAGCGCCCGCGCCTACCTGCATCCCATCCGCCAGCGTCCGAATCTGACGGTGATCACCCGCGCCCTGGCAAGCCGGGTGTTGTTCGAGGGGAAGCGGGCGGTCGGAGTGGCTTATCTCGACCACCGTGGCCGGACGGTCGAACTGGCGGCGCGGCGGGAGGTGGTGCTGTCCGGTGGGGCAATCAACTCGCCGCAACTGCTGCTGCTGTCCGGGGTCGGGCCACGCGCCGAACTGGAAAAGCACGGCATCCCGCTGGTGCACGAACTGCCGGGGGTCGGTCGCAACTTGCAGGATCATCTGGACGTGATCGTCGCCCATCGCGAACGGCGGCGAGCCTCCTATGGCTTCGCGCCGTCGTTTCTGCCGCAACTGCTACAAAGCATCGGCGAATACCGCCGCCACGGGCGCGGCTTCCTGACCAGCAATCTGGCCGAGGCCGGCGGCTTCGTCAAATCCGATTCCGCCCTGCCGCGGCCCGACCTGCAATACCACCTGACCTCGACCATTCTCGACGACCACGGCCGGCGCGTCTGGCTCGGCTACGGCTATTCGCTGCACGTTTGCGACCTGCGGCCGAAAAGTCGCGGCTTTCTGGCCCTGAACAGCGCCGATCCGCGCGACCCGCCGCTGATCCAGCCCAACTACCTCAGCCATCCCGATGATCTGGAAACCCTGCTGGCCGGGGTAAAGACCTGCCGCAAGATTCTGGCGGCGCGCGCCTTCGACGGCTATCGCGGCGCGGAGATTTTTCCCGGCGCGGCGACGCAAAGCGACGAGGATCTGCGGGAGTTCATTCGTCGTCGGGCCGAAACCATCTACCATCCGGCCGGCACCTGCAAGATGGGTCACGATCCCCTGGCGGTGGTGGACGATCAGCTCCGGGTGCATGGCCTGAGCGGGCTGCGGGTGGCGGACGCCTCGATCATGCCGACCCTGATCGGCGGCAACACCAACGCCCCCACCATGGTCATCGGCGAGAAGGCGGCGGAGTCGATCCTGGCCGGGCGGGAAGAGCCCGCCGGCCGCCATCACGACCCCGCCGAACCCCGGCCAAGGTCCTTTTTGCGCGCGTCCTAAAAGGGTCTAAACTATCGACTTGAAACGAAAGAACCGCGAAAGCAGCCGCCTGCTTTTCCCCAAAATCACCGACGAGCGCGTCCAATGAGCGACCAGAACTACGATGTCATCGTGATCGGCACCGGCCCGGGAGGAGAAGGCGCCGCGATGAAAGCCGCCAAAGAGGGAAAATCGGTGGCGGTGATCGAGAAACACCACCTGGTCGGCGGCGGCTGCACGCACTGGGGCACCATTCCGTCCAAGGCGCTGCGCCACTCCATCAACCGGATGCTGGAATTCAACACCAGCCCAGCGTTCCGCAACGCGCTCGGCTCCGCCCTCAAGCTGTCCTACCCCGACCTGTTGCGCTCCGCCGAGTCGGTGATCGCCCGCCAGACCGCCATGCGCCGGGATTTCTACGAACGCAACCGAGTCCGGCTATGGCACGGCCACGCCTGCTTTCTCGACGCCCACACGCTGCAAGTGCGGACCGGCGGCGCCACCGAGCCGGTCGTTCTCACCGCTGACGCCTTCATCATCGCCTCGGGCTCGCATCCGTTCCGACCGCGCGACATCGATTTCAACCACCCGCGCATCTTCGACAGCGATACCATCCTCAGCATGTCCGCCACCCCGCGTTCGATCCTGATCTACGGCGCGGGCGTAATCGGCTGCGAGTACGCCAGCATCTTCCGTAACATGGGTTGCAAGGTCGATCTGGTGGACACCCGCTCGCAACTGCTGTCTTTCCTCGACGACGAAATCGCCCACGCGCTGAGCTACCACCTGCGCGATCAGGGCGTCATGATCCGCCACAACGAGGAATACGAAGTAGCGGAAGGACTGGCGGACGGCGTGTTGACGCATTTCAAATCCGGCAAGAAGATCAAGGCCGACGTGCTGCTGTGGGCCAACGGCCGCACCGGCAACACCCAGAACATGGGTCTGGAGGATCTGGGCATCACCCCGAACAGCCGCGGCCAGCTCAAGGTGGACGACAATTACCGCACCACCCTGCCCCACATCTACGCGGTGGGCGATGTGATCGGTTATCCCAGCCTGGCCAGCGCCGCCTACGACCAGGGCCGCTTCGCCGCCACTCATCTGATTCATGGCAGTTGCGACCATCACTTGATTGATTACATTCCCACCGGCATTTACACTTCCCCGGAGATCAGCTCGGTCGGCCGCACCGAGCGCGAGCTGACCGAGGCCCGGGTGCCCTACGAGGTTGGCCACGCCTATTTCAAGAGCTTGGCGCGCGCCCAGATCACCGGCCGCACCGTGGGGATGCTCAAGCTGCTGTTTCACCGGGATACCCTGGAAATTCTCGGCATTCATTGCTTCGGCGACCAGGCCGCCGAGATCGTCCACATCGGGCAGGCGATCATGTCCCAGCAGGGTACGGCCAATAACATCCAATACTTTGTCAACACCACATTCAACTATCCGACCATGGCCGAAGCTTACCGAGTGGCGGCGCTGAACGGTCTGAATCGGCTGGCCTGAGGGGGATTACCCATGGATATCACTCCGTATCTGAAATTGATGGTCGATAAAGACGCCTCCGACCTGTTCTTTCACGTCGGCGCGCCGGTGAACGTCAAAATTGGCGGGGTGGTGCGCCCGATCGGCAACAAGGTGCTCGGACCGGGCCAGGTGCGCGAGATCGCCTACTCGGTCATGAAGGACGATCAAATCAAGGAGTTCGAGCACGAATGGGAGCTGAACTTCGCCATCCCGCTGCACGGGGTCGGCCGCTTCCGCTCCAACGTGTTCAAGCAGCGCGGCGAAGTGTCCATGGTGATCCGCTACATCAAGGGCGACATCCCTCAGGTCGAGGAACTGGGCCTGCCGCCGCTGCTGCGGCAGTTGGTGATGGAAAAACGCGGCCTGATCCTGCTGGTCGGCGCCACCGGCTCCGGTAAATCCACCACCCTGGCGGCGATGATCGACCACCGCAACTCCAGCTCGCCGGGCCACATCATCACCGTGGAAGATCCGATCGAATTTACCCACCAGCACAAGAAATCGGTGGTCGCCCAGCGCGAAATCGGCATCGACACCCACAGCTACGAACACGCCCTGCGCAGCGCCATGCGCGAGGCGCCAGACGTGATTCTGGTCGGCGAGGTGCGCGAACGCGAAGTGATGAAATACGTGCTGACCTTCTCCGAAACCGGCCATCTGGTGTTGTCCACCCTGCACGCCAACAACGCCAATGGCGCCCTGGAGCGCGTGGTCAATTTCTTTCCCGAGGATGTCCGGCCGCAATTGCTGATGGATCTGTCGCTGAACCTGCGCGCCATCGTCTCGCAGCGGCTGATCCGCTCGCTGACCGGCGGGCTGGTGCCGGCGGTGGAAGTGCTGCTGAACACGCCCTACATCGCCGACCTGATCCAGAAAGGCAAGATCGATTACGTCAAGGACGCCATGGAGCAATCCACCGAATCGGGCACGCAGACCTTCGATCAATCGCTGTTCAAGCTGTACAAGGAAGGCAAGATTTCCAAGGACGAAGCCATCAAGAACGCCGACTCCAAGAACAACGTCGGCCTGCAGATCCGCCTTTCCGAAGGTGCGAGTCCCGGCAGTGGCAAGTCGTCCAATACGGCCGATCTGGCCATCCACGACGAGGAAGAAAACCGGGGTCGGGCGTTTTGAAAGCCCGAACGGCCGCGCCCGCCCGTCGCATGGCGGACATCGCGCCGTTTCACGTCATGGCGCTGCTGGCGCGCGCCAGGGAGTTGGAAGCCGCCGGCCGCTCGATCGTCCACATGGAAATCGGCGAGCCGGATTTCCCCACCGCCGAACCGATCGTCGCCGCCGGCCAGCGGGCGCTGGCGGAAGGCCGCACCCGCTACACCGCCGCCGCCGGCCTGCCGGAACTGCGCCAGGCCATCGGCGACCATTACCGGGAACGATATGGAGTCGAGGTTCCCGCCCGGCGCATCCTGATCACCCCCGGCGCGTCCGGCGCGCTGCAACTGGCGACGGCGGTTCTGATCAACCCCGGCGACCGGGTGTTGCTGGCCGATCCCGGCTATCCCTGCAACCGGCATTTCGTGCGGCTGGTGGAAGGCGAAGCCATCGGCGTTCCGGTCGGGCCGGAGACCGGCTACCAACTGACCGCCGACCTGGTCGAGCGCCACTGGGACGAGCGGACGACGGCGGTGCTGCTGGCCTCGCCGGCCAACCCGACCGGCACCGTGATCGCGCCCGACGAGCTGGCGGCGATTGTCGCCACGGTCGAGGCGCGCGGCGGGCGAGTGATCATGGACGAGATCTATCACGGCTTGATCTACGGCGCACCGGTTCAAACCGCGCTGGCGTATTCGGAGCAGGTCTTTGTCGTCAACAGCTTCAGCAAGTATTACGGGATGACCGGCTGGCGGCTGGGTTGGCTGGTCGCGCCGGACGATTGCGTCGGCGACGCGGAAAAGCTGGCGCAAAATCTGTTCCTGGCGGCATCCACCCCGGCGCAATACGCGGCGCTGGCTGCCTTCGGGCCGGAGGCGCAAGCGATTTTCGAGGCGCGCCGGCGGGAGTTTCAGGCCCGGCGCGATTTCCTGTTGCCAGTGCTGCGCGAGCTGGGCTTTCACATCCCCGTCACACCCGACGGCGCGTTCTATCTCTACGCCGACTGCGGCCGCTTCACCGACGACAGCCATGGGTTCGCCCTGCGCCTGCTGGAAGAAACCGGCGTCGCCATCACGCCGGGCATCGACTTCGGCAGCCATCTGCCGCAACGGCATGTCCGCTTCGCCTATACCAGCGCCATCCCGCAACTGGCCGAGGGAGCGGAACGGCTAAGGTGGGCGCTGTAAGCATCACGAAGAGTCACGAGATCGGGGCTTTCTTTTCCGACGGCGGCAACCTTCCGAGTCAGGTTGATGGCATCGGAGATCAAAAGACAAGACCTGACCCCTGCCCTTCTTCCACCGCCGCCACATTGACCCGCAAATGCGCCGGATTCAGCGTACCGACCACCACGCTGCTCACGCCCGGCTCGGCGAAGATCAGCTCCATGGACGCCCGCACCGGATCGATGCCCGCCACCTGATCCAAGTGGCCGCTGCGTAGACCCTTTTTGACCAGCACGCCCTTGCCGGCGGCGCGAGCGGCGCGGATTACCGGCAGATCCTCGCGCTCGGACAGGTTGTAGGTGGCCATCACCACATCGCAGCACTCCAGCGCGCGCAACCCACCGGCAACGGTCTTGCCGGACATCCCCACCGCGCGAATCAGACCGGTCTGCTTGAGATCGAGCAGGGTGGACAACACGCCTTCCCGCTCCAGGATATGCAAATCGTCGCCGCTGGAATGAATCAGCACCGCATCCAGCGCTTCCACTCCCAACCGCCGCAGGCTGCGCTCGACGCTGGCGCGGGTCGCGGCGGCGGAAAAGTCGAAACGCGATTCCCCATCCTGGAATTCCTCGCCGACCTTGGTGACGATTACCCAGTCCCGTCGGCACCGCCGCAGCAACCGGCCCAGCCGTTCCTCGCTTTCACCATAGGCGGGGGCGGTATCCAGCAGATTCATTCCCAGATCCCAGGCCAGTTCCAGCAGCGCCAGTGCTTCCCGATCCGACGGCAGGTCGAACGGCTGGGGATACTTGACCCCCCGATTGCGCCCAAACTTCACCGTTCCCAAACCCAGCGGACTGACCCGCAGCCCCGTCGCTCCCAGCGGTCTCAGCTCCATTCCAGATCTTCCCGATCCCAGGGGTAAACGGCGATCTCCGGCCGCGGCCAGCCCGCCAGCGCCCGCAGATCCGCCGGCCGGGGCCGCACGTCAAGCGACCGCAGCACCTCCTCGATCTGTTCGGCCAGCAGCGGCGCCAAGGCCAGTTTGGTCGGCCAGGCGGCGATTACCCGCCCGTCGCGGAACACGCTGGACCCGGCTGGCCGGCCACCGCCAGACTGCCGCGACTCGGCACGCTGAATAGTGAAGGTGGCGAATTCCACCGGGTTCCAGTCCACCCACGGCAGCAGCGCGTTCAATTCCCGCCGCGCCGCGCGGATCTGCTCGTGACGGTCGCGCTTGACCCCTTCCTCCGCCAACCCGCCGCCCAGGTACCAGACCAGCCGGCCGGTGGCATCGTAATGGCTGGTCACGGTCAGTCGCGGCAGATCGCTGGCGCCCAGACAGTGCGCATACAGCGGTCCGGGCAGGTTGGCGCCGCGCGCCAGCACCATATGCAGTGGGCGCAATTGCTGCGCCACCCACGGCAGCCCAATGTTACCCGCGCCAGCGGTGAACACGGTGACCGCCGGGCGAAGCACCTGCTGCGGCTGTCCGGGATAGTGCAGGGTCACGGTACCGTCCGCTTTCAGCGTCACCGGCCCCTGGCTGCGCGCGATGGCGTCGCGGTAACGCTCGGCGAACGCGGTCAGGACCGAAGCCACCTCCAAAACCGGCTCGTCCAAGCGATACACCGTGCCACGGAACGCCGGGTGGCGCAGTACCGCCGGCACGGCGTGGGCGCCCTTGGCATCCGCCACTTTGTCCATATGGCTACGCATCAGCTTGCTGGCAAAAAACGCCGCCAGCCGCGAAATGGGGGCGCCGGTCGCCCACAAATACTGATGCTCGGCCAACAGCCGCGCGCCGCGCAGGTCGATCGCGTCTTCACCCCTCAGGCAGCGCCGCCACAGCTCCGGCATCCCGGCGATGGCTTCGGCGGACTGGCTGACCTGACCGTGCAGGCTGTACTTGGCGCCACCGTGAACGATACCTTGGGCGCAAATGGTCTGGCCGGCGCCCAACTGCTCGCTTTCGATCAGCAGCGCGCCGTAACCCCGCTCGCGCAGCCGGGCCAGCAGCCACAGCCCGGCGATACCGCCGCCGACGATGACGGCATCCACGCTCAGGACGCGCTGGATGGCGCTCATGGCCGTTTCAGAATGCGGGCGATGGTGCTGGTGGTCGAGCAGCCCTCGATGTAGTCCATCACCACCACTTGGCCGCCGCTGTCCCAGACGCAGCGGTTGCCAGGAATTTTCGCCGGGTCGTTGTCGCCGCCCTTGACCAGATAATCGGGCTTGACCGCGCGGATCAGCCGCTCCGGCGTGTCCTCGTGGAACGGCGTCACCCAGTCGACCGCCGTCAGCCCGGCCAGCACCCGCATCCGCTGCCACAGACCGTTGACCGGCCGCTCGTCGCCCTTGAGCCGGCGCACCGAGGCGTCGTCGTTGACCGCCACGATCAGCCGGTTGCCCAGCCGCTTGGCCTGTTCCAGATAAGCCACATGCCCGGCGTGCAGGATGTCGAAACAACCGTTGGTCATGACGATGGTTTCACCGTGCGCCTTGGCGTCGGTCACCGCCGACAGCAGTTGCCCTTCGTCCAGCACCCCGCGCGGCGGCTCGTCGTGTTCGTATAGCGCCCGGCGCAGTTCGGAGACGGTGACGCTGGCCGCGCCCAGCTTGCCGACCACGATGCCCGCCGCCAGATTGGCCAGCACCGTCGCCGCCGGCAGCGCCAGCCCAGCCGCCAGCCCGGCGGCGACGGTCGCGATCACGGTGTCGCCGGCGCCGGTCACGTCGTAAACCTCGCGCGCGCGCGCCGCCAGATGCAGCGGTTCGGCACCGTCCCGCAACAGGGTCATGCCCTGCTCGCCACGAGTGATCAGCAGCGCTTCCAGTTCCAGATCCCGGCACAGCGCAGCGCCTTTGTCAACCAATTCCGCCTCGTCGCGGCAGGGGCCGGCAACCGTTTCGAACTCGCTAAGATTGGGCGTCAGCAAAGTCGCGCCCCGATAGCGGTCGAACTCGCGGCCCTTGGGATCGACCAGCACCGGCTTGCCGGCGGCTTGGGCCAGTTCGATGCAGCGCTCGACCGCGCGCAGAGCGCCCTTTTGATAGTCGGACAGCACCGCCACGCCGGCTTCCGGCAGCCAGGCGGCGAAGCGCTCCTCCAGCGCGCCCGGCTCGAAGCCAGGGAAGCCGTCCTCGAAATCCAGCCGCAACAACTGCTGGTTGCGGCTCAACACCCGCAGTTTGGTGATCGTCGCCTGGCCGGGCTGGCGGATCAATTCGCAGTCGGCGCCCAGTCGCCGCAACTTGGTTTCCAGCACTGCGGCCGCCTCGTCGGCGCCAGCCACGCCCAGCACCCGGACCCGACCGCCGAGGGTGGCGATGTTGACCGCCACGTTGGCCGCGCCGCCTGGGCGTTCCTCCACCTCCTCGACCTTGACCACCGGCACGGGCGCTTCCGGCGAGACTCGCGAGCAGGGACCGTACCAGTAGCGATCCAGCATCACATCGCCGGCGATCAGCACCCGGGCCTGTTCGAAAAGAGGAATTTGCGGTTTCATCGGTTGATTTGGGACTGTTGCGCGGTAGCGGCATGATAGCATGGTCAAAATGGAGCTTGGCATGGTTCCCGCGCCCGGCTTGCCTCCGACCCATCTCACATTCCAAACGATGAACAGCAAGGATCTCTATCTGCGATTGCTGTGCTATGTCCGGCCCCACAGCCGCATGTTCGCGCTCTCGATCCTGGGCACGACGGCGGCGGCGGCCACCGAGCCGCTGATTCCCGCGCTGATCCAGCCGCTGCTGGATGGCAGCTTCGTCGCCAAGGACCCGCATTCCATCCGGCTGATGCCGCTGTTGATGGTGGCGGTCTTCATCGTTCGCGGCATCACCGGTTTCATCGGCACGCTGGCGATGAGCTGGATCGCGCATCAAGTGGTGACGGATTTACGCGATGCCCTGTTCGCCCGGCTGCTGGCGCTGCCGACCCGCTATTTCGACGATCATTCCGCCGGTAGCCTGTTGTCGCGCCTGACCTACGATGTCAGCCAGGTGATGACCGCCACCACCCAGGCGCTGGTCACTCTGGTCAAGGACGGGCTGTCGGTCATCGGCCTGTTGGGCTGGATGCTGTACCTGAACTGGAAGCTGTCGCTGCTGGTCCTGCTCATCACCCCCGGCATCACCATCATCATGCGTTTGGTCAGCTCGCGACTGCGACGGCTCAGCCGCGAGTTGCAGGAGTTGATGGGCAGCCTCACCCACGTCATCGACGAAGTCCTGCAAGGCCACAAGGTGATCAAGATCTTCGGTGGCCAGGACTACGAGCGACAACGCTTCCACCGGGTCAACAACCGGGTCCGTCAGTTCAATCTGAAGCTGGCCGCCGCGTCCGAAGCCAGCGGGCCGCTGGTGCAACTGCTGGCGATCATCGCCCTGGGCGCGGTGATCTACTTCGCCTCGCTGCAATCGGCCGCCGACCAGATCACCGTCGGCGGTTTCGTCTCCCTGTTCGGGGCCATGGCCATGCTGCTGACGCCGATCAAACGGCTGACCAAGGTCAACGAACAATTGCAGCGCGGGCTGGCGGCGGCGGAAACCATCTTCGCCCTGCTGGACGAGCCGCCGGAACCGGATCGGGGCACTCGCGCCATCGGCCGCGCCCGTGGCGAAGTCCGCTTCCATGCAGTCAGCCACCGCTATCGGGAGGACGGTGGCGAGGTGCTCCACCAACTCGAACTGGATGTGCGCCCTGGCGAAACCATCGCCCTGGTTGGACCTTCCGGCGGCGGTAAAACCACCCTGATGAGCCTGCTGCCGCGCTTTTACGAACCGGAGTCCGGTGACATCCTGCTGGATGGCGTGCCGATTCGCGAGCTGCGGCTGGCCGAACTGCGCGCCAACATCGCCTACGTCAGCCAGGATATCGTACTGTTCAACGACACCGTCGCCGCCAATATCGCCTACGGCGCCGGCTTCCAGGCCAGCGAGGACGACATTGTCAGGGCCGCCGAAAGCGCCCACGCCATGGAGTTCATCCGCGAGTTGCCCCAAGGCTTGCACACCCTGATCGGCGAAAACGGCGCGCGGCTGTCGGGCGGCCAGCGCCAGCGTTTGGCCATTGCCCGCGCCCTGCTCAAGAACGCGCCGATCCTGATCCTGGACGAAGCGACTTCGGCACTGGATACCCAGTCCGAACGCAAGGTCCAGCAGGCGTTGGATGCCCTGCGCCAAGGCCGCACCGCCTTCATCATCGCCCACCGCCTCTCCACCATCGAGAGTGCCGACCGCATCGTGGTGCTCGACCGTGGCCACATCGTCGAGACCGGCGCCCACGACGAACTGCTGGCCCGCGGCGGGCTGTATGCCAGCTTGTATCAGATGCAAATCCACAGTTAACCAACAACAAAGTTGCAAAATAAACAACTATATTGTCTAATAAGCAACATCCTTGTTCCCCACAGGTCCAAGCAAGCGGTTTGGTCTCGGAGCGATTCCTCTGATGCACGGCAATATCGATTCTTCAAAAAAACTGGCGCCGATGGTGCGTCGTGCTTTTCGACAAGGACTCGAAGCGGCCAGCCAAGGCGAAGACCAGAACCCCTACGTCCCGGACAGCTATCTGTATCACGCCTGGGTAGCGGGCTGGGCCGCGCTGGCTCGCGGCTGGGATAACGCGGAAGATCTGCGACTTTCCTGAGCCGCTCTTTTCCCGCTCGCGGTCGCGCATGTTCGATTTACCCCGCTTTCAACGGATGCTGGCCCCAGCAGTGCCGGTTCCAAGTCTGGTCTGGACGCCGGGGCCGACCCAAATCCAAAAGCGTTAGTAGTCTTCGGCGCCCTGGTCGTCCAGTGGACCCGAACGAAGGCGTCGTTATCCCCCCTCTCGCCGCAGATGGTACATTGAGCCACGGGTTCCCCCGTCATCGTTCTTCCGGCCAATCCGGGCTGAACGGCGCGGTGCGCCCGACCGGTGGAATGCTAAACTTGGCCCACCCATACCCACATTGATCGATGACCTTGAGTATTCATCCATGAATAAACCGTTACTGCTACTGCTGGCGGGCAGCCTGCTGGGCGCCGCCCCAGTTTGGGCCGACGGCGAATGGGATCGCGCCCGAACCGCTCACGAACGCGGCGACTATGCCGCCGAGGTGGCACTCATCCGTCCCTTGGCGGAAAAAGGTTTCGCTTTCGCCCAGTTCAACTTGGGCGTGTTGTACGACAACGGCCAGGGCCTGCCGCAAGACGACGCGCAAGCGATGGACTGGTATCGGAAAGCGGCCGAGCAGGGGTTGCCGCAGGCGCAGGTCAACCTGGGCATCATGTACGAGCAGGGCGAGGGCGTTCCGGCGGACAAGGTGGAGGCGTACTTCTGGTACGCGCTGGCCGATTCGCAGGGCGACGGTCAGGCGCCGCAAGCCAAGCGGGACATCGCCGAGAAGATGACCCCGGCCCAGATCGAGGAAGCCGAGCGCCGGGTCAAGGCATTCAAGGCCAGCCATTCCTTCACCGTCCCGCCCATGCCGGAGGTCGTTCCGGACACCAAGCACGGCAACGGCTGAGCCGACTGGCCCGCGGCGGCCAACTTACGAGGCGGGATACACGACCAGTTGTTGGCCGGCTTTCAGGACGCCGCCGGCGCCCAGACCGTTCCATTGCGCCAGTTGCCGGGAAGGGACGCCGTGCCGCCTGGCGATCAAGTCCAGAGTGTCTCCTCGCTTAACCGTGTATCTGCTGGGCGCCACGATGCGTGCGCCCGGCACGTTCGCAACCAGGTTCCGGGCCTGTTCCCAGGGCAACAGGAAGGTGTAGGCGCGGACCGGTGGTTCGATCCCCGCCTTGAACCCCGGATTGAAGCGTAAAAACTCATCGCTGGAGATCACGGTCACGGCGAGGGCGTCGAAAACCTTGACCTCCGGCGTTGTTTCAACCCTGAACAGATAGGCTCGATTATCGATGGGCGAGAGTCGCATGCCATGGGCTTGGGGATCGATGACAATCTGAGCCAGCGCCAGTATCTTCGGTACGTAATTCTGAGTCTCCTTGGGAAGTTGCAAATCCCAGTAGAGCGATCGCGGCCGCATGTCGGAAGCGGTGGCGCCCTCGGAATCGCCGGCGGCGGTCAAGGCTTCCGCGCCCGGCCGAGCCGGTGAGGCCCCAGCGGTCCGTGATTCCGGCGCGGAGGGAACCGGCTCGGCCAGCGGAGACGTGGCGGACGACGGCGCCGGGCTGGCCGCCGCCTGCCTGGCCTTGATGGCTTCCTGAACGGTGCCGGGGCCAGCATTGTAAGCCGCCAGCGTCAGCAGCCAGTCGCCGGCAAACAGCTTGTTCAAATCGCGCAGATAGCCCAGCGCCGCGTCGGTTGAGGTGTGAATGTCGAATCGACCGTCGTAGCCATCGGCGATCAGCAGACCTCGCTCCTGTCCGGTGGCCGGAATGATTTGCCAGAGCCCGGCGGCTTCCTTCGGGGAAACGGCGGTCGGCTCGAAAGCGCTCTCCACCATGGGCACGAACACCAGATCCATTGGAAGGCCGCGCCGGTGGATTTGCTCCACCAGGTAATGCAGGAAAGGTCTGGCGCGCTGCGAGAACAGGTACAGGTAAGCGGGATCGCGCTTGAACGCCTCGATCTGTTCGACGACTCGGGCGTGCCGCACGTCGGCCAACCGCAATCCGCCGCGCACCCGCCCCCAGAGATCCTTCCCAGCGGTCGCGGCCGGCTTGGACTTGCCTTTCTTGCGGCTGGCCACGCGCGGATTGCGCGCGGACTTGCCGGTTGCGACCTGAACGGTGTTGACGGCCACCGTCTCGGATTCTCCGGGAGTTTTTTGCTCCACCGCGTCGGCGGCTTTTCCCGACCGTACCGGCACGATCACCCGGACTCTGGGCTCGGCGCTCTGGCCTTTTCCCTGGATGACAACGTCCCGGGATGGAACGATGGGTTGGCGGTCGGTGGCGGTTTCCGCGCTCTGGATGACAACATCTCGAGACTGAGCGAGCGGTTGGCGGACAGTAATCGCGTCGCGCCGGTATTCCGAGGGATCGCGGGTTTGCCAGTAGTCCACATAAGGCGCGGGAACCGCCGCCGTCTCGGCGGATGGAGCGCCCGTCAAGCCGCCCGGCGGTTGCCAGGCGCAGGCGCCAAGGCCCGAGGCGATAAAGAAGGTGGCAAAGGTCGCGGGGACTGATTTCGGCATTCTTCGTTATTCCCGGTTTTGGGTTGAAAGCGTGAAAAGGCGCGCGCCTCAACCAGTATCGGTGGCGACCGCCCGCCGGGGGTCGCGAATCCACTCGCTCCACGAGCCGGCGTACAGCCGCGAACCGCCCAAGCCGGCGGCTTCCATCGCCAGCAGGTTGTGGCAGGCGGTCACCCCGGAGCCGCAGGCATGGATCACGGTCGCCGGCGGCCGGTCGCCCAGCACCGCCGCAAACCGCGCTTGCAGCGCGCCGACGGGCAGAAAATACCCTTCCGGCGTCAGATTGTTCTCCGTCGGCGAGTTCAGCGCACCCGGAATGTGGCCGGCGACCGGATCGATCGGCTCCATTTCTCCCCGATAGCGCGCCGCTGCCCGGGCATCCAGCAACGCCTCCGCCGCCGGCAGGGCTAGCACCTGCTCCGTGGTCACCCATAGCCGGTCGTCCGGCCGCGGCGCGAAGGAGGTCGGCCGCGCGGTGGGCGCCTCGGCGGTCAGCGGCAAGCCCGCCCGCCGCCAGGCCGGCAGGCCGCCATCCAGCACCGCGCGGGCGGCATGGCCCAACCAGCGCAGCAGCCACCATAAGCGCGCCGCCGCCAGCATGCCGCCCATGTCGTCGTAAACCACGACTTGCGTGCCATGGCCGATACCCCACTCGCCCAGCTTTTGCGCCAAGCGCTCCGGATCGGGCAGCGGATGCCGCCCCGTGGCCGGCGTGACGGGACCGGACAGATCCTGGTCCAGATGGGCGTAACGGGCGCCGGGAAGGTGGCTGTCGCGGTAGGCCCGACGGCCGGCTTCGGGATCGGCCAGACTGAAGCGGCAATCCATCACGACCCAGTTCGGGTCGTTGAGGTGGGCGTGCAGGGTGGTGGCATCGATGAGAGTAGTATGGCTCATGGCTTTCGAAGCGTCGGATGTCGGGGGTTAGAGATTGGCGCGATCATTGAGTTTTAAGGCGCCGTCGCCAACCATTCCAGCCGGGTTTGACCGTGTTCGCCAACGCGCAGCGCCTCCAGCAGTTCCGGCAACAACCGGCCCAGCGTTTCATCGAGCCGCCACGGTGGGTTGACGACGATCATCCCGCAACCGTTCATTCCCAGCGGCGTATCGTAGGGATACAAGCCCAGTTCCACGCACAGGATCGCGGGGACCGCCAGGGCTTGCAGTCTCCGCTGAAACCGCAGACTGGGACCGCGGTCGAGGATCGGGTACCAGATCGCGATCATACCGCCGGCCCAACGCCGATGAATCGTCTGGACCGCCTCGATCAGCCGCTCAAATTCGTCCTTTCGTTCGAACGCCGGGTCGATAAACACCAAGCCGCGCCGTTCCAGCGGCGGCAGGAACCCCTTGAGGCCGGCGTAACCGTCCATGTTGTGGACCGCCACCTGCCGGTCGCCGGCAAATTCCGCCTTGAGCGGCGGATACTCGGTGGGGTGCAGTTCGGTCAGAATCAGCCGATCGCCCGGTCGCAGCAGGGCGCGGGCGATGCGCGGCGAGCCGGGGTACCAGCGCAGCGCGCCGTCCGGGTTCAGCGCCCGGACCCCGGTCAGATACTCGCTTAGCTCCGGGCCCAGCTCCGGCTGGCGCCACAACCAGCCGATGCCGGCCGCGTGTTCCCGGTTTTTACGGGCCGCCGCCGAATGCAGGTCGTAGCGACCGGCGCCGGCATGAGTGTCGAGCAGGCAAAACGGTTTGTCCTTGCGCCGCAGCGCACCGATGAGTTGCGCCAGCAGAACATGCTTGAACACGTCGGCGAAGTTGCCGGCGTGAAACCCGTGCCGATAGCTCAGCATCGTGAATCAGTGCGGTCGCCCGGACGCCAAATCGTCAGTCAGTGTATTGTCGAAGGCGCACCGGGCGCCGCCGCGCGCCCCACAGCCCCGGTTGTGCTTCAAATACGCCGGCGCAGGGCGTGCCGCAGGCCTTGCAGCAACCGTCGGCGGTCAAATTCCAGGCGCCGAGCGTGTACCAGTCGCGGCCGATCAGTTTTTGGCCGCACTGGTGGCAATAGGTGCTGTCGCCCTTCTCGTCGTGAACGTTACCGGTATAAGCGTACCGAATGCCGTTCTTCATGGCGATCCGCCGCGCCCGGCTCAGGGTCGATGGCGGGGTCGGCGAGTGGTTCAGCATCTTCCAGTCCGGGTGAAAGGCGGTGAAATGGAGCGGCACGTCCGGCCCCAGGTTTTCCATCACCCACTGGGTCAGCGCCTCCAGTTCCGCGTCCGAGTCGTTCTCGCCAGGGATCAACAAGGTGGTGATCTCGAACCAGACCTGCGTTTCCCGCTTCAGGTACACCAGGGTATCCAGCACCGGCTGCAAGTGGCCGCCGCAGATCTTCCAGTAGAACTCCTCGGTGAACGCCTTGAGATCGACGTTGGCGGCATCCATGTATTTGAAGAATTCCCGACGCGGTTCGTCGCAGATGTAGCCGGCGGTGACCGCGACCGATTTGATCCCGTATTCCCGGCAGGCGGTCGCCACGTCGATGGCGTACTCCATGAAAATCACCGGATCGTTGTAGGTGTAGGCCACGCTGCGGCAACCCAGTTCGTGGGCGACCCGGGCCAGTTTCAGCGGCGACGCCGCGTCGGCCAGGGTATCCATCTCGCGCGACTTGCTCATGTCCCAGTTCTGACAGAACTTGCAGGCCAGGTTGCAACCGGCGGTGCCGAACGACAGCACCGGCGTGCCCGGCAGGAAATGATTGAGCGGTTTCTTCTCGATCGGGTCAATGCAGAAGCCGCTGGAGCGGCCGTAGCTGGTCAGCACGATCCGTCCGTCGTGGCAACCGCGCACGAAACACAATCCCTGCTGGCTTTCATGCAGCTTGCAGAAACGCGGACAGACATCGCATTGCACGCGGCCGTCGTCGAGGACGTGCCAGTACTCGGTAGGGAAAAACTCGTTGGTGGTGGTGATGCTCATGGCGGCCTCCTTCGCAAAGGCTCTCGTCGTTATTGGGTCAGCGCCGTCGCTGATTGCCATAAAACTATTGTTGAATTTTACCATTTTGAGACTAACTCCACGTTCTATACTCTAAATGTGTCGATGTTGGCAAACTCATCGGGAGGGCGTGGTCATGCAAACCGTGCGTACCCCCGCTGTGGCGGGGTTGTTCTATCCGGCGGATGCCGCGGAGTTACAGACCCAGGTTCGGGGCTTCCTGGATCAGATCAAATCGCCGGCCGAACCGCCGCCCAAGGCGATCATCGTTCCACATGCCGGCTACATCTATTCCGGTCCGATCGCGGCCTCGGCCTACGCTCGCCTGCGGGCGGCGCGCGACGTCATCCACCGGGTGATGTTGCTGGGACCCAGCCATCGGGTCGGCTTCCGGGGCATCGCGGTCAGCGGCATGGAGGCTTTCGCCACGCCGCTCGGCCGGATCGCCATCGACCGGGCGGCGGTCGAACAATTGGAGCAACTGCCCGATGTCGACTTTCCTGGAGCAGGCTCACGCGCAGGAGCACAGCCTGGAGGTGCACCTGCCCTTCCTGCAGGAAGTGCTGGGCAGCTTCAAGCTGGTGCCACTGGTCGTCGGCGAGGCCCGACCGGCGGAAGTCGGCGCGGTGTTGGAAGCGCTGTGGGGCGGACCGGAAACCCTGATCGTCATCAGTTCCGATCTCAGCCACTATCACGATTACTCCACCGCCCGTCTGCTGGACGACACCACGTCCAAGGCCATCGAAGCGCTGCGGTTCGAAGACATCGGCTACGAACAGGCCTGCGGGCGCAACCCGGTCAATGGTCTGTTGTGGGTGGCCCGGCGCAAGGGCCTGCACGGCGAAACCATCGATCTGCGCAATTCCGGCGACACCGCCGGCTCGCGCGACCAGGTGGTGGGATACGGCGCCTATGTCTTCCATTGAAACGCTGTCGCAGCCGGATCGCGCCGCCTTGCTCGAAGTGGCCCAGGCCTCGATCCGGCATGGCCTGCGGCACGGCCAGGCGCTGGAGGTGGACCCGGCCGACTACCCGGAAACGCTGCGCCAGTGGCGGGCGACCTTCGTGACCCTGGAAACCGACGGCCAGTTGCGCGGCTGCATCGGCGCGCTGCTGGCCCGTCAGCCCTTGGTGCGGGATGTCGCCGCGCACGCCTTCGCCGCCGCTTTTGAAGACCCCCGCTTTCCGGAACTGCGGGAGGACGAGTTCCCGAAGCTGGATATCCACATCTCGGTGCTGTCGCCGCCAGAACCCTTGCCATTCAGTTCCGAAGAAGAGTTGCTGGCGCAACTGCGACCGGGCATGGACGGGCTGATCATCCAGTTTCGTCACTACCGCGCCACCTTCCTGCCGGCGGTGTGGGAACAGCTACCCGACCCTTACGTATTTCTGGCTCAGCTCAAGCAAAAAGCCGGCTTGCCGCTGGATTTCTGGTCGCCGGAACTGAGCGCCGAGCGTTACACCGCCGAATATTTCGGCGATGCCGACGCGACCGACTCCTCGATCTGAACACGCCGCAGTCGGCGCAGGTCGGCCGGCGTATCCACGTCCCAGCCCGGCGGCAGTTCGGCCCAGTCCGCGCCCGACCGGCGCAACCGGCGGCGGGTCGCCGCCAGTACGGCCGACGTGCCCCAGGCGACGCCGCGAAACAGCGCCGGACTGGGCCGGCGCAAGCCGACCAACAGATAGCCACCGTCCCGCGCCGGCCCCAGCACCGCATCCCGCCCGGTGGCCAGCCGGGTGAAGGCCGCTCGCAACTCGACCGCGCCCAGCGACACGCAATCGCCGCCGATCAGCACCGCGAATTGACGCGCGGCCAGCGTCCGGTTCAACGCCTGGTTCATGCGCCGACCCAAATCGCCGCCGCACTGCCGGCGCAGACGCACGCCGTACTCCCGCCGGCAGGCCGTGAAGAACCCATGTCGCCCATCCGGCGCGCACCACAGTTCGATCGGGCACAGCCGGGCCACGCGAGCAATGGCCAGGGTCCGGCGCAGCAGCTTTTTATATAGATTCGCCGCGCCGCCGGTTCCCAACTGCCCGGCCAACCGGGTCTTGACTCGTCCGGGAACCGGCGCCTTGGCGAAAATCAGCAATCGGGCGGCGGGAAATTCGTAGTGATGGTTCATCGGTAATAAATCCGGGCCAGCCGTGCCGGATCGGCGCCGAGAAAATAGGCCAGCCGCAACCGCCACATCAACAAAATGGTGCGCGAGATGCCGTCGCGTTCCCAGCGCCGGCTGGAGGTTTGCAGTCGTTGCCGCAGGCAAACCGGCCGGCCGTGCTGCATCAGCCGCCGGCACAGGGCGATGTCCTCCATCAGGGCGACGGACGGAAAGCCCCCGATCCGTTCGAACAGCGCGCGACGCACGAAAATCCCCTGATCGCCGGTGGCGATGCCGGTGAGCCGGGAACGGAGGTTCATCAGCGTCTCCACCGCCCGCAACAGCGGCTGGCGGCCGGACAGACGCACGTCGAAGCGACCCCAGTGCCGACTTGGATCGGTCAGGGCGGCGCGGATCAGGCCGGCGGCGGCCGGCGGCGGCCGGCTGTCGGCATGAAGGAACCACAGAATCTCGCCGCTGGCCCGGCGCGCGCCGGCGTTCATCTGCGCGGCCCGGCCCCGGGGACCGCTCACGAGTCGGTCCGCCAGCGGCTCGGCCAATGCCATGGTCCGGTCCCGGCTGCCGCCATCCACCACGATCAGCTCGCAGCCCTGCGCGCGCAAGCCTTGCAAATCGCTCAGACAGGCGACGATCTGGGTTTCCTCGTTCAGAACCGGCAAAATGATGGCGATGCGGGACATGATTTTTCGGATTCGGGGTCTAGCCAATAACGGTCGAAGTTTGTATGATTTGCAGCCTACTTTAGTTTCGGGGCGGTAGCTCAGCTGGGAGAGCGTCGCGTTCGCAATGCGAAGGTCGAGGGTTCGATCCCCTTCCGCTCCACCAATTCAATCAGCGGCCTAGTGCCGCTTTTTTGTTTTCCGCCGGCCGCGCGCGACTAGAGCACATGATCTACGGATTCACCTTGCGCAATCACCGTCTCGAACAACTCAATCTCGAAGCGGATACGACCACCCTGAACCAGGCCATCTGGATCGACCTGCTCAAGCCCGACGACGAGGAGCGTGAACAGGTCGAATCGCTGTACCGGCAAAACCTGCCCGAGCCGGAAGATGTGGAGGAAATCGAGGCCAGCGCCCGCTTTTTCGAGGACGCCGACGGCCTGCACCTGCATTCGTATTTTCTCCACCGCCAGGACAAGCGCATCAGCAACTCCACGGTCGCCTTCACCCTCAAGGATCAGCGGCTGTTCACCCTGCACGACTATGAGTTGCCGGCCATCCGCATGTTCCGGCTGCGCGCCCGCCGCGAGCAGGGGCTGGCGAAAGACGCCCTGTCGCTGATGATCATCCTGTTTGAAACCAAGGTGGAAGAACTCGCCGACATTCTGGAAGAAGTGCAGACCGCGCTCAACGCGGTGAGCGCCCAGGTGCTGGAAAGCAACGACGCCAGCATGGAAGGCGCCATCGACGAACTGGCTCGCCAGGAAGACATCAACGGCAAGGTCCGCCTGTGTCTGATGGACACCCAGCGTGCCTTGACCTACCTGCTGCGCCGCGCCCGGCTGGGATCGACGCAGGCCGACGAGGTGCGGGAAATCCTGCGCGACATCGAATCGCTGCTGCCGCACAACAGCTTCCTGTTCGAGAAGGTCAACTTTCTGATGGACGCCGCGCAGGGCTTCATCAGCATCGAACAAAACAAGATCATCAAGATTTTCTCCATCGCCGCCGTGGTGTTTCTGCCGCCGACCATGATCGCCAGCATCTACGGCATGAATTTCCAGCTCATGCCGGAACTCGGCTGGGAGCTGGGGCTATCCGCTGGCAATCGGCCTGATGGTCCTGTCGGGCATCGCACCCTACTGGTATTTCAAATACCGGGGCTGGCTGTATGCCTTCACAGCAGGCCCATCATCACCAGGGCCACAAACGCCGCGAACAGAGCGAAGTGGCTGATGCCCTCGATGGCATTGGTTTCGCCGTCGTGCGAGTTGTTCATCGCCGCCAGCAGGGTCAGCAGCAACAACCCCGCCTGCATCGGCGTCAGCGCCATGACGATGCGCTCGCCGGTGAACAGGGCGATGCCTTCGATCACCGGCAGGGTCAGCAGCACGGTCGCCAGCGACGCCCCCAGGGCGATGTTGACCGTGGTCTGCATGCGGTCGTGCCGCGCGGCGTTGAGCGCGGTGAGAATCTCCGGACTGGCGGAAATCAGCGCCACCAGCACCGCCGGCAAGGTCTTGGGCAGACTGCTGCCGGCCAGTCCGGCGTCCAGCAGCACCGACAGCACCTCCGACAGCAGCCCCACCAGCACGATGGCGCCGATCATCACGGCGATATGCTGCGCGTTCGGACTATGCGCCACATCGTGGGCTTCTTCCTCCAGTCCCTCCGCATGCTCGAAAAACTGGCGGTGCTCGACCGTCTGCAAGCGCAGAAAAGCCAGGTACATGACCGCCATCACCCCCACCGAAAACATGGAGTACAGCCGCCAGTGGCTGTCCGGCACGAAGTCCGGGATGAACATGCCGATGCCGATGGCCACCAACAGCATGGCGATGAAGGAGTTGGCGGAATCCAGGTTATATCGCGGCGTACCGTGCTTGAGGCCACCGATGATCGCGGCCAGCCCCAGGATGCCGTTGATGTCCAGCATGACCGCCGCGAACACGGTGTCGCGCGCCAGGGTCGGATTGGGCGCGCCTTGTAGCAGGACGATTAAAATCACCACTTCCACCGACACCGCCGCGATGGTCAGGATCAGTGTGCCGTAGGGTTCCCCCAGCCGCGCAGCCAGCACCTCGGCGTGGTGGCTGATGCGGAAGGCGACGCCGATAATGGCCGCCAGGATCACCAGCAGCAGGCTCCCAAGCAAAACGCCGCCGTGCTCGACCGCCGCGTGTTCCAGGGCGAAACCCAGGCCCAGCAC
>CAVOGC010000045.1:0-28328 GCA_963695105.1 uncultured Gammaproteobacteria bacterium
GCGGAGAGGAAGGGATTCGAACCCTTGTGGGGCGGTTAGGCCCCCATCCGATTTCGAGTCGGCGCCGTTATGACCGCTTCGGTACCTCTCCGGGAAGAATCGCTTGGAGTGAATGCGGAAGAGTTTTATATTCTACCGCATGGAGAAGTTTTTCCAATCCCCATCTGCAATCCCCGCTGGCTCCCGGTCGCGTGAACCGTCCGGCGGGAAGACCGTTTACCCCGCCGTACTGACGCGATGAAACTGGCCACCCCTACCGCCGACCCCCATTTCCCGGACAACCCACCGACGAGCGACGACGGATCGGATTCCGAGCCCATTGGCACGGTCCTGCTGTCGGGCTTCCTCAGATGGCTGCGGCATTTTGCCGTTTACATGGGCGCCGTCTTGGTCGCCTGCGCGACCGGTTTTTTCTTTCTCTGGCAAATTCCCCTCGTGCATGAGTTGCCGCAATTGTTCAACAACGGCGAGGGGGCTCCCAGAACTCTCGCGGCGACGGTGACGCCCCCCGCCCAACCGACCCAGCCGCGACATACTTTATCCCAGTCGACCGCCGTGCCTGTCGCTCCCGCTGGTTCGCCGCCCACCCCCGCCGCGGAGCCCACCGCCGCGAATCTCGCCGACGACCCTGACGCGCCCCCGACCACCCCGGAACCCCAACCGGACGGGCCGGACAGCCAAACCGCATCCACCGACACGCCGGCCGCGCCGCCCCCCGAAGAACCGGCCCCTGTCCCAACGCCGCAGGTGGAAATCGAGCGGTTGCTCGCCGAAGCCCAGCAACAAATGGACAGCCGCCGGATCACCGCCCCCGCCAGCGGCAACGCCCTGAGCACTTACCGGCGCGTGCTGGAATTGCAGCCTGAAAACCCGGTGGCGCTTGCTGGCATCCAGCGCATCGCCGCCTACTATCAGAACGTGGCGGAACAGAGCCTGCGGCAGGGACAACCGGATGAAAGCCTGGCTTACCTTGGCCGTGGGCTGCGCGCCGCGCCCAACGATCAAGCGCTGCTCAACCTGCGCCGCGAGGCCCAACTCGCCAAACAGCGAGAACAGGAAGAGCAGGCTTTGCTGGAGGAAATACGCCTCCAGCAGGCTGAACAGCAGCAGCAGCAGGAAGAACTCCGCCAGCGCGAGGTGGAGGCCCAACAACCCTGGTGGCAGCAACAACCCAATTATCAAAACAGCGGCGGTTTCAACCAGCGTTGACCTGGGATGGCTCGCCCGTCTCGGGTTTAATCCGGCGAACACGGAAAAATTCCCGCAGCAACAGCCCGCATTCCCCGGCAAGAACGCCACCCACCACCGCGCACCGATGGTTGAGCAAGGGCGATTGCAGTAGATCGAACACCGTACCCGCCGCGCCGGCGCGTGGATCGGTCGCGCCGAACACCACCCGCGCCACTCGCGCATGCACGAGAGCGCCAGCACACATCGGGCAAGGCTCCAGCGTTGCGTACAGCGTGCTGCCCACCAGGCGGTAATTGCCGATGCGCTCCGCCGCCGCCCGCAACGCCAGCACTTCGGCGTGGGCGGTCGGATCGCAGCCCCCGATCGGACGGTTCCAGCCCTCGCCGATCCTCTCGCCATCCCGCACCAGCACCGCTCCGACCGGCACCTCACCGGCCGCCGCCGCCCGCCGCGCCAGCTCCAGCGCCCGGTGCATCCAATACTGATCCTGTTCGGCGCCTGGCGCCTGGCTCTCGGCGTCCATGTTGCTTCTCCACGAACCCGCCCATGCCCGGCGCGGGATTCACTCCCACTCGATCGTGGCCGGCGGCTTGCCGGACACGTCGTAGACCACCCGCGAGACGCCGCGAACTTCGTTGATGATGCGCCGCGATACCCGATCCAGAAACTCGTAGGGTAGATGCGCCCAGCGGGCGGTCATGAAATCCACCGTCTCGACCGCGCGCAGGGCGATGACGTAATCGTAGCGGCGACCGTCGCCCATCACTCCGACCGACTTGACCGGCAGGAACACCGCGAACGCCTGGCTGACGCGGTCGTATAAATCGTGCTGGCGCAATTCCTCGATGAAAATGTGGTCGGCCCGGCGCAAGGGCTCGGCATATTCCCCGCGCACCTCACCCAGAATGCGCACCCCCAGCCCCGGCCCCGGGAAAGGATGGCGATAAACCATTTCGGACGGCAAACCCAGTTCCACCCCCAACCGGCGCACCTCGTCCTTGAACAGCTCTCGCAGCGGTTCGACCAGCTTCAGCCGCATCGCCGCCGGCAGGCCGCCAACGTTATGATGGGATTTGATGACGTGGGCCTTGCCGGTCTTGGCGCCGGCCGATTCGATCACGTCGGGATAGATGGTGCCCTGGGCCAACCATTGGACATCGCGCAACCGGGCCGCTTCTTCCTCGAAGATCGCCACAAACAGCCCGCCGATGATCTTGCGCTTTTGCTCGGGGTCGGTAATGCCAACCAGGGCGCTCAGAAAACGCTCCCCGGCGTCCACCCGGATCACCCGCACCCCGAGATGCTGACCAAAGGTCGCCATCACCTGATCGCCCTCGTGCAGGCGCAACAGACCGGTATCCACGAATACGCAGGTCAGTTGCGTACCGATGGCTCGATGCAACAGCGCCGCCACCACCGAGGAATCCACGCCGCCGGACAGCGCCAGCAGCACCTCATCGCCGCCCACCTGTGAACGGATGGCGGCGATACTGTCCTCGATGATGTTGCCGGTGGTCCACAGCGGGGCGCAAGCGCAGATGTCCAGCACGAAACGACGCAGGATGCGCTCGCCTTGGCGGGTATGCGTCACCTCCGGATGAAATTGCACGCCGTACCAACGTCTGTGCTCGTCGGCCATGCCGGCGATGGGGCAGGTTTCGGTACTGGCGATGCGGATGAAGCCGGGCGGCGGATCGATCACCCGATCGCCGTGGCTCATCCACACATCCAGCAGGCCGTAGCCTTCCGGGCTGGCGTGATCCTCGATGTCGCGCAGCAGGGCGGAATGGGCGTGGGCCCGGACCTGGGCGTAGCCGAATTCCTGATGGTCGGACGGCTCCACCCGGCCACCAAGTTGCATCGCCATGGCCTGCATGCCGTAGCAGACGCCAAGCAGCGGCGTCTCCAAATCCAGGATGACCTGAGGGATGCGCGGCCCGTCGGCCACCGTGGTCGATTCGGGGCTACCCGACAGGATGACCCCTCGCGGTTGAAACGCGCGTAGCGCCGCCGGGTCGGCGTCGTAGGGCTGAATTTCGCAGTAGACCCCGATCTCCCGCACCCGGCGGGCGATCAGTTGAGTGTACTGCGAGCCGAAGTCGACAATCAGAATACGGTCGAGGTGGATATCGCGGGAGGTCATGTTCAATCCACCCGGTAGTTCGGTGCTTCCTTGGTGATGCTTACATCGTGAACATGGCTTTCGCGCATCCCGGCGCTCGTCACTCGGGTAAATGCCGGCTTGACGCGCATCTCGGCGATATCCCAACAACCGACGTAACCCATGCTGGAGCGCAACCCACCCATCATTTGATTGATGATGGCCAGCACGCTGCCTTTGTAGGGCACCCGGCCCTCGATGCCTTCCGGCACCAGTTTCTCCATCGCGCTGCCCTCCTGAAAATAACGGTCGCTGGAGCCGTGCTGCTGGGTCATGGCGCCGATCGAACCCATGCCGCGGTAGGACTTGTAGGACCGCCCCTGATAGAGTTCCACCTCGCCGGGCGCTTCCTCGGTGCCGGCAAACAGGCTACCGATCATGACCGAATGGGCGCCGGCGGCGATGGCCTTGGCCAAATCGCCGGAATAGCGCACGCCGCCGTCGGCGATCACCGGGACGTCGCAATCGTGCAGCGCCTCGGCGACGTTAGCCACGGCGCTGATCTGCGGCACGCCGACCCCGGCGATAATGCGGGTGGTGCAGATCGAACCGGGACCGATCCCGACCTTGACCGCGTCCACGCCCGCCTCCACCAGATCGCGGGCGGCGGCGGCGGTGGCGATGTTGCCGCCGATCACCTGCAACTGGGGAAAATGCGCCTTGACCCAGCGCACCCGATCCAGCACGTTGCGGGAATGACCGTGGGCGGTATCCACCACCAGCACATCGACGCCGGCACTCACCAGGGCCCCCACCCGCTCCTCGGTGTCGCCGCCGGTGCCCACCGCCGCGCCGGCGCGCAAACGGCCCCATTCATCCTTGCAGGCCAAGGGAAAGTCCGTGGATTTCTGGATATCCTTCACCGTGATCATGCCGCGCAACTGAAAGCTGTCGTTGATCACCAGCACTTTTTCGATGCGATGCTTGTGCAGCAGGGCGACGATTTCCTCGCGGCTGGCGCCTTCCCGCACCGTCACCAACCGCTCCTTCGGCGTCATGACGGCGCTGACCGGCGCGTCCAGATTGTGTTCGAAGCGCAGGTCACGACTGGTCACGATGCCGACCAGATTCTCGCCATCGACCACCGGCACGCCGGAGATGTGGTGGGCCCGGGTCAAGGCCAGTATTTCGCGGATGCTGGTGGAGGGTCCGGTGACGATCGGATCGTTGATGACCCCAGTTTCGTACTTTTTCACCCGCCGTACTTCCTGCGCTTGTTTTTCAACCGGCATATTTTTGTGGATAATGCCGATACCACCCTCCTGAGCTAGGGCGATGGCCAGCCGCGATTCGGTGACCGTATCCATCGCCGCCGACATCAGCGGGATATTGAGGCTGATGGCGCGAGTCAACTGCGTCTTGAGGCTGACATCCTTGGGTAACACCGCGGAATAGGCGGGAAGAAGCAGGACATCATCGAAGGTCAGGGCTTCTTGAACGATTCGCATGGCGGGACCTCAAGACTAGGCGAAAAACAAGCCGGTAAGTCTATGCCATGACGCCCCCCCGGTAAACGGGAAATCGGCCAGACCGACCGGAGCCGCGACAACGTCGGCGTGAATGCCCCCGCCGTTTTCCCGATACCGGCAAGATGCTGAAAATCACCATGACAGCTATCGATCAACCCTTTCACAGAGCGAGCGACACCCCGGCGCGCGACCCGGCGCACCGATTCAGTGATATTGAAATCAGCGCGGTGCACAAAGCCATCGGGCGCGCGACCCGTGGCGATACTGTGTCTGGGACCGGTCGGACAGCTCCATGGCAAACCGATGCTGGAACAGGAAGGCTGGGCGCGGCGCCAATCGCTGGGTGAACTGGTAAGCGAAAACGGCTGACCGAGATGACAAAAACATTTGGATTTTAACGTTTCAATGCTATCCCACCGCAACATCCACACCGTCTCCGAACTATCGCAAGCGGTTCGGGGGCTGCTGGAAAAGCGCTTTCCCGATGTCTGGGTACAAGGCGAGGTTTCCAACTTGTCCCGCCCATCCTCCGGCCACCTCTACTTCTCGCTCAAGGATGCTCGGGCGCAAATCCGCTGTGCGCTGTTCCAGAACCGCGCCTTCCTGTTCCGCGACTGTCCACGCAACGGCCAGCAGGTGCTGGTACGGGGCCGTGTCAGCCTGTACGAACCTCGCGGCGATTTCCAGCTCATCGTCGAATACGTGGAGGAAGCCGGGGCCGGCGCGCTGCGGCGGGCTTACGACGAACTGCGGCTGCGACTGGAACGGGAAGGGCTGTTCGCGCCGGACCGCAAAAAGGCCCTGCCCCGCTTTCCCCGGCGAATCGGCGTGGTCACCTCGCCCAGCGGCGCGGCGCTGCGTGATGTATTGAGCGTGCTGCGCCGTCGGTCTCCCAACCTGCCGGTCCTGCTTTATCCCGTTCCGGTGCAGGGCGATGGCGCGGCGGAACGCATTGCCGCAGCCATCCGACTGGCGTCCAAACGCCAGGATTGCGACGTGCTGCTGCTGGCGCGCGGCGGCGGTTCGCTGGAAGACTTGCAGGCGTTCAACGAAGAAATCGTCGCCCGGGCGATTGTCGACTGCGCCATTCCGCTGGTGGCCGGCATCGGTCACGAAACCGACATCACCATCGCCGACTTCGCCGCCGATTTACGCGCGCCCACCCCCACGGCGGCGGCCGAACTAAGCAGCCCCGACCGTCAGGAATGGCTGCGCGCGACCCGCTTGCTGGCGGAACGGCTGGAACGCGCACTGCGGCGTCGCCTCAGCGAGCGGCGCCAGCGGCTGCACCCACTGGCGGAGCGGCTGGCGCGGCTGCAACCGCACCGTCGTTTCCATGATCGCGCTCAGCGGCTGGATGAGCTGGACCAGCGGCTGCGGCAGGCACTGAACAACCGCCTGGACCGCGAGCGGCTGCGGCTGGCCGGACTGGGAACGCGCCTGCGGGCGCAGGCTCCGGCGGCGCGGCTGCGCTCGGCTCGCCAGCAGTTGCAGGCGCTGGTGCTGCGCCAAAACGCGGCGCTGCATCAGCGTTTCCAGGCCACCCGCCAACACCTGCAAAATCTGAGCGGCGCCCTGCATGCCCTGAGCCCGCTGGCAACCCTGAAGCGCGGTTATGCGATCATGCGCCGCTACCCGGACGGAACCATCGTTCGACAGGCCGACCAACTTCAGATCGGCGACCCGGTGGACGCTTTGCTGGGTTCCGGTCGTCTGCGCTGCGAAATCACCGCCATCGATGTCGAGAATCGGGCGCCATCGCCCGATTTCGGGATCGAGCCCGAGGAACCATAACCGATGCGCCGCCTGGGATTGTTATTACTCGTCTGCGCGCTGGGCGCCTACTGGGCCTGGCGCGACCGCCCCATCGACCGCCCGCCCGGCGTGCTGGCGCCGGACCCGCCTTCGCAGCGATCGCTCGACGCTGGAGCACCGGTCTTTCAAAAGGACCGCTATCACATCAAGGTGCTGGCGGAATTCACCCTGGAAGCCCGGGTGCTGGGTCGGGAGGATTACCGCTTCGACAGCGGCGCGGATCTCGCACCGCTCGATCTGGCGCTGGGTTGGGGACCGATGTCGGACAGCAGCGTGCTGGAGCGAATCGAGATCCAGCAACGCCACCGCTTCTATTACTGGCACGTCAACGATTTTTTCATGCCGCGCCGGGACATCGAAACCCACAGCGCCAACATGCACCTGATTCCCGCAACCAGCCACATCGCCGACCAGTTGAAATTAATCCGCCCCGGTCATATTGTCAGCTTGCACGGCTATCTGGTCGAAGCCCACCGCGACGATGGCTGGCAATGGCGCAGTTCCCTGAGCCGCGAGGATACCGGTAACGGCGCCTGCGAACTGATCTGGCTGGAAACCGTGGCGTGGCGCTGACGGTTCCATCCTGGCCTCGGGCGGTGATCGCTTCAACCAGCGCCGGTCCGTATTTCGCCGGCGCGGCCAAAACCGCTCTCCACCCTTTTCACCCAACAGGAATTATCCTCATGAAGCTGGATCTGATCAGCCGCTATCCGGATACCACGCCCAAGCCGACCCCCTTGCTGTTCGTGCATGGCTCGTTCACGGATGCCCGAGTCTGGGATGAAAATTTCCTGCCCTACTTCACTCGGCATGGTTACGAGGCGCACGCCGTCAGCTTGCGCGGCCACGGTCTCAGCGAGGGCCATCAGCATCTGCACACCTGGCGGCTGACCGATTACGTCGCCGACCTGACCCAGGCGGCCGCGACCCTGCCGGCCCCGCCGGTGCTGGTCGGACATTCGATGGGCGGCATGGTGGTTCAAAAATACCTGGAAACTCATCCCGAAATACCGGGCGTGGTGCTGATGGCCTCGGTGCCGCCGCAGGGCCTGCTGCCAACCAACCTGCACATGGCGATGCGGCATCCATTCCTGTTCCAGCAAATGGCGCTGTTCTCCCTGCTCGGCCCCAGCGTCGGCTCGCCCGAAATGATGCGACGACTGCTGTTTTCCCAGGATATGCCCCTTGCGAAGCTGCGGGAGTATTTCGACTACGTGCAGGCGGAGTCGCAACTGGTGTCGCTGGATATGATGGGCATCAACCCGCTACGGCTGAAGCCGGAACAACTGCGGCTGCCGATCCTGGTGCAGGGAGCGCAACACGATGTCTTCATCTCGCCGGCGATGGTGCGGGAAACCGCCCACTTCTACCGCACCGAGGCCCACATCGTCCCCAACATGGCGCACGCCATGATGCTGGAACTCAACTGGCACGAGGCGGCCGAATCCCTGTTGAACTGGCTGGAGCAGGTCGTCGCCCGCCCGGCGGCGGCGGCCTGAAACACGCCCTCGCCTCCAACCCTCTCCCGGAAGGAGAGGGGAGACTCTTGCCTACCCCTCCCGCAGCAACCGCCGCAGGATTTTGCCGACGTTGGTCTTGGGCAATTCGGTACGGAACTCGACCTGCCGCGGCACCTTGTAGCTGGTCAGGTGCTGACGGCAGTGTTCGATCAACGCCTCGGCGGTCAACGCGAGGTCCTTGGCGACCACCACGATCTTGACCGCCTCGCCCGACTTCTCGTCCGGTACGCCGACCGCGGCGGCTTCCAGCACGCCCGGATGCAGGGCGACCACGTCCTCGACCTCGTTGGGATAGACGTTGAAACCGGACACCAGGATCATATCTTTCTTGCGGTCCACGATCCGGGCGTAGCCGCGTTCATCGACATAGCCCAGGTCGCCGGTACGAAGATAACCGTCGGGGGTCATGACCTTGGCGGTTTCCTCGGGCCGGTTCCAGTAGCCGCGCATCACCTGCGGGCCACGGATGCAAATCTCGCCGACCTGGTCCACGCCGATGCCCAACTCCCGGTCTTCATCGTCGCGCACCGACAGTTCGGTGGACGAGATCGGCAGGCCGATGCTGCCGTTGTATTCCTGGAGGGTCAGCGGGTTGATGCAAGCCGCCGGCGAAGTTTCGGTCAGGCCGTAGGCTTCGATCAGCGGCGTGCCGGTCACCCGCTTCCAACGCTCCGCCACCGCCCGTTGCACCGCCATGCCGCCGCCCAGGCTGATCTTGAGCGCGCTGAAATCCAGCCGTTCGAAGCCGGACGCATGCAGCAGGCCGTTGAACAGCGTGTTCACGCCGGTAATCACGGTGAAGCGGACCTTGCCCAGTTCCTTGACGAAGCCCGGCATGTCGCGGGGGTTGGTGATCAGAATGTTGTGGGCGCCCACCTTCATGAAGGTGAGGCAGTTGGCGGTCAGGGAAAAGATGTGATACAGCGGCAGAGCGGTGATGATGGTCTCTTCGGCTGGCCTGGAAAAGGGACTGAGCCAAGCCGAGGCCTGTTGCAGATTCGCCACCAGGTTGCCGTGAGTCAACATCGCGCCCTTGGACACGCCGGTGGTGCCGCCGGTGTATTGCAGGAACGCCAGATCCTCATGCCCCAGCGGCACCTCTTTCAAGGTCTGCCCCGCGCCCTGAGCCAGCGCCCGCCGGAACGGCACGATGCCTGGAATGCGCCAGGCCGGCACCATTTTCTTGACATGCTTGACCACGAAATTGACCAGCGGACGCTTGGGGAACGGGAACAAATCGCCCAACTGGGTGGTGACGACGGTCTTGACCGGCGTCCTGTCCAGCACCTCCTGCAAGGTGCGGGCAAAGTTCTCGATAATGACGATGGCGGCCGCGCCGGAGTCCTTGAGTTGATGCTCCAGCTCGCGCGGCGTGTACAGCGGGTTGACGTTGACCACCGTCAGGCCGGCCCGCAACGCACCGAACAGGGCAACCGGATATTGCAGAACGTTGGGCATCATGATGGCGACCCGCTCGCCCTTGCCCAGCCCGAGCCCCTGCAGGTAGGCGCCAAAATCGCGGCTGAGCCGGTCGATGTCCCGATAGCGCAATGTCACGCCCATGTTGGAATAGGCCGGCAAGTCGGCAAAGCGCCGGCAGCTTTTTTCCAAAATGTCCTTTAGGGATGCAAACTCGTTCAGGTCGATTTCGGCCGGCACCCCCTCCGGATACTCCCGCAGCCAGATTTTTTCCACTTGGTTTTCCTCCTGTATTTATAGGTGACCAGCCGGATGGGCCTACTGGAAAATAATGCAAATTCACTCACAATTAGAGGAAGATCCCAATCTTCCTCTGTTTCAATGCCCCGTCTGAATCCGCCAGCGCCCATGAAAACCCGAGACCGCATCTTGCAGACCAGCTTGCAGCTTTTCAACGAATGCGGCGAACCTCGCGTCACCACCAATCATATCGCCGACGAAATGGACATCAGTCCGGGCAATCTGTATTACCACTTCCGCAACAAAGATGAAATCATCGCCCTGCTGTTCCAGCAGTTCGAGCGGCGCATGGAAACCACCCTGCAGGCGCCCCAACGCCGCGTCCCGGACATGGAGGATATGTGGCTCTACCTGCATCTGGTCTTCGAGACCATCTGGGAATACCGCTTCCTCTATCGTGACTTGGACAACATCCTGAACCGAAACAAGAAACTGCGAACTCATTTCCGCCGCATCCTGGAGCGCAAGATGACTACCGCCACCGCCATCTGCCAGGGTTTGGTGGAGGTCGGCGTCATGAACGCCACTCGCGAAGACATCGCGGCGCTGGCCCGCAACATCGCGGTGGTGGCGACCTACTGGCTGAACTTCCAGCGTATTAGCACCAGCACCGCCGCGCCGCGCAGCGACAGCGACCACCTCGCCCTCGGCGTCTACCAGGTGCTGTCGCTGGTTGGCCCCTTTCTCAACGACGAGGCCCGGGGGTTGCTGGGCCAAATCAGCCGAGAATATCTGGCCTGAAGCGCGGCCCGCCGCGACCGGAAGGTAAGCGCGCCGCGCTACCGGGTCCGTGGTTCGTCGCGCGCCGAACCCGCCCATTCCTGCAGCCGGTCCAGGGCCAAATGCAGGTCCCGAACCAGGGGACCGCGGTATTTGACCGGCGCCGCCAGACCATGCTGGTCGCGCAGGCCGGTGTAGTAATGCCGCTGGGCGTCTTGCAGCAAATCCAGTCGCATCCGAATGCCGTGCCGGGCGAGGATCGGCTCCAGTTCCTCGCGCCGGGCCAACAGGTCCCGGCGGGTAGTCTGATAGGCATGCTCGCACACCCAATGCCGGCCCGAAAAGCTGAAGACGTTGGTGAAAAACATCTTGGCATCGTCGCGGTTGGGTTCGAACAGGATGACGTCCGTATTTTCAAACTCCGTGTCGTACTTTTTCATGCCCACCTGCAAGCGGGAGTGGATCAAAGCCCGAAAAGTCTGGGACAGCACCACCGGCAAACCGCCTTCCCGCAGCCGGCCGGCCTGGGTCGGCTTGCCGGCCTCGACGGCCAGGCGGGCGTCGAACGGCACCAGCGGGTTGAGGCATAGCAGCAGGTCCAACCCCTCCCGCAGGGCCACCGAGGCGTGCATGGTCTTGCGCAGGGCGCCATCGACAAAATAGCGACCGTCGATGTTGACCGGCGGGTACAGCCCCGGCAACGCGCTGCTGGCCTGCACCGCCCGCGAAATCGGCACATGGTCGTAACCGGGCGCGCCAAACTGGACCGACTCGCCGGTATCCAGATCCACCGCCACCACGTACAGCTTGTTCGCCAACCGACGAAAATCGTTGGTCCGGCCCGGCGCGCTCCACATCCGCGCCAGATACTCGTGAATGGGTTCGTTATCGAAGAAACCGACCGGCAAGGCCCGCCCCAGCCCGGTCAGCGATTGCAGGAAACTCAGATCGAGCGGATTCTGGAGATAGCGCCAGCAGGCTTCCCACAACAGCCAGGGAACCGACGACAGTCGCCGCCAGTACTCGCCCAGCGCCGGCATCAGAAAGATCTGCGGATCGAACGGATGCTCCTCGGATTCGTTGCTGATGAACGTGTGGCAAATCTGCCCGGTTTCCATCCGGTTGGCCAACAGCGCCGCCGTCACCGCTCCGGCGCTCACTCCCACATACACATCCAGACGGTTGAAATCGATACTGTCCAGAGCTTCATCGAGCGCGCGCAGCGCGCCGATTTCGTAAATCAACCCGACCGGCCCACCACCGGCCATCGCCAATCCGATCCGGGGACCGCCGGCTTTGCGCTCGGTGCTTTCGGGTTGGGTAACAAGCATTTGGCCTCCGTCAACCCTGCTGGAAACGTCGTGGAAAACTGCCGGTCCTCGCTCCGCCGGGCGGTTATCATGGCGCGCGGCGCCCGTTGGCGGGGGTTTTGGGCGATGGCTCTAGGGCTGATTTTTCCGCGCCTTGCCCAGATCGTCGATATGCCGTTGCAGCGCCTCGACCCTCCGGGCCAACTCGCGCAGGTCGTCGCGACCAGGCACTCCGAGCCGCCCCAGCACCCGCAACAACCGGTCCTCGAAGAGCTGCTCGACCCTGTCCCAGGTATTGGCCATCCGGGCGCGCGTTTCGTCGGTCTTGTCCCGCACCGCCTCAAGTTGGACATCGGCCGCCCGCCGGCTTTGCCGCTCGATTTTTTCGCCTTCCTGGACCAGCGAATCGAACAGCTTGCCGCCTTGCGCGCTCACCTTGGCGAACGCCCCCAATCCGGCCAGCCAAATCAGATGTGCGGACTCGCCCACCGACTGGCTCCACTGGCTGTCGGCGTTATCTATGATCTTCTTGGCCATAAGACGCTCCTGTGCGTACTCCGGGGGTCGCGCGATTTTTTGCGCTGGCCCCCTTATCTCATCTACGCTCAGCTTAGTGACAAAATCTAGAATAAACATCCTAAATGCTGGCTTGGCCGGCAACATAGGCCATCGGGGATGTTTGCGGACCCGCAACGGCGCCGCCGCGTGTTTACCTGGTCACGATCCTGCTGATCCGGGCTGGTCCAGGTCTTCAACCCAGCGCGCATCCACCGCCGTCTGATCCCAGGGGCTCATCAGAGTCACGAACAACAGCTTTTCAAACTCACCGGCAAAGCGGCTGATAATGGCTTCCGGATCGGCGACGATTTTCTGATCGGTCACCAGACCGAAATGAACGTGTTCGTGGTAACTGAGAATGCTGACTCCCATGCCGATGGAGCCGGATTGCGGCACCCAAAACATCATTTCGGCAATCGGCGCCCCCGCCAGATAGAGCGGCTCGCGCGGACCCGGCACGTTGGTCATGACCGCCGAAGCCTTGTTGCTCAGGATATCCAGCAGCGACTGCTGCAACCGGTTGGGTCCCATGCCCACCGTGCCCAGCAAGCCCAGGGCCAGAATCGGCTGGTAGGATTCCTTGAGTTCGTCCATCCGCCGCCGCACCTCGTACAAGCGCTCGACCGGGTTGGCGATTCCGACCGGCAGCGCCAGAAAGACCAGTCCGAAAAAATTGCCCAACTGAGCAGCTTTCTCGCGGGATCGCAGGTTGACCGGGATCACGGCGCGCACCTGCAAATCTTCCGGGATCGGATCGCCCTTCTCGGCCAGATAGGCCCGCAACGCTCCCGCCACCGAAGCCAGCAACACGTCGTTAACCGAGCCGCCCAGCGCCTTGCCGACCGTCTTCACCTCGCGCAGCGATAGCGGCTCGGCCCACGCGACCCGCTTGGACACGCCCAGCGTTCCCTTGTAGCGCGTCTTGGAATCGTCGCTCATCAGCGCCAGCCGGGCGATTTCCGTCGCCAACCGCGCGCCGTTGCGGGCGTAGTCCAGGGCGCGGGAAGGATGCAGCACCAGATCGGCGCCCTCTTCGACCAAATCGCGGCCCAGCTTGACGGTGGTATGCAGCATCTTGTCCACCGGCTCGAAGAAGCGCTGGAAGAGCCCGCCGTGGTTGTTGGAGTCTTCCCCGGCCGCCGCCGGCGACCGGTCGCCGGCGGCGGGGTCGGTCAGCGACAGCAATACATGAATCAGGGCAATGCCATCGGCATAGCAATGATGAATGCGCAGGATCAGGGCGCTGCCACCCTGGTAATCCTCGACCAGGTGGAACTGCCAGAGCGGCTTGGAGAAGTCCAGCGGCGTGCTGATCAGATCGCTAGCCAGATTTTGCAGTTCGACTTTGTCGGCCCGGCCCGGCAGCGCGGTGCGTAGCACATGCCGGTTGATGTCGAAATCAGGGTCGCTTTCCCAAAACGCACCGCCGGGCTTTTGCGCGGCCTTTTGTTTGAAACGCGGATATTTCAAAAACCGGGTTTCGATGACCGCTTTCAAGCGCTGGCAAGCCAGCGGTCGATCCAAGACCATGACGCCCGCGATCATCATCAAATTGGTCGGGCGCTCCATTCGCAGCCAGGCGGTATCGATTCCCGAGATGCGCTCGCTATCTTTGTTCTTCGGCATGAGGAAATCCCAAATCATAATGGAGCACCGGGCATCGGGAATCGATCCGGGTTATGGAGCAATCCTGACCCGGCGTTCATGGCGAAAATCGAATGACTCTCCGTAAAATTCTTATCGTGCAGGCGCGATGTAACGGCACGGCCCTTTTGTCCAGCCATTCTAAAAAAATCCGGTTGGCGCGGGCTTTGATAAATTGGCCGGCATGGAATCCCGCCCTGTTCACCATATGATTATAGCCATTACATGCAATCGCCCGATTACCCGGACTGACTAAGCTGACGCGTGCTGGCAAACCAACCCAAAGAGCATCCGCCATGTCCGATCTAGCCACCCGATTTCAGACTGCCGTCACCGACAGCAAGACACTGGGCAAGCGCCCCGATAACGATACCCTGTTGCAGTTGTACGCCTGTTTCAAGCAGGGTTCGAGCGGCGATGTCGAAGGCAAGCGGCCCGGCTTCACCGATCTGGTCGGCCGCGCCAAATACGACGCCTGGGCCAAGCTCAAGGGTACGCCCCAGGAAAACGCCATGCAGAGCTACATCGATCTGGTCGAGTCGCTGAAAAGCGCCTGAACCCCACGCCGGGTCCCACCTGGAAGACATGCTAGCGCCCGGACCCGCGCGGCGGTTCGTCGCGGTCTTCCGGGCGCGCCGGCCGCAGCAGGCTCAGTCCACTTTCGACCAGCGACGAACCGGTGCGCGCCACCCCGCGCGCGGTCCGGTCGAGTAATGCGCCGGCGCTCAGCGCCTCGGTGAAACCCTTGCGCACCTCCTCGCGGAAGGCCGGCAGGCTGTCCATGGCCGCATCCCGTGCCCCCGCCGTCAGCTCCGCCCGCACCTGGGGCAACAGTCCGGTCGCCGCATCCTCCACACCCGCCTGAACCCGCGCCCGCACCGGCTCCAGCAGCTCCTGACCGGCCGCCTCGACACCCGCCTTGGCCCGCGCCTCCAGCAGATCGGCGAACGCCGCCAACCGGGACTCCAGCCTCGGCCACATCCAGCGTTGGAACACCAGCCAGCCCAAACCCAGCGTCGCCAGCCCCGACGCCAGCGCGGTGGCGCAGACCAGCAACAATAATTGTCCACCACTCATCGACTGTCTCCTCCTCAACCCCGGGCCGACTACGTTTCGGCGCGGCGGCCGTTACCGGTAAAACAAAGATTTTCCGAATGGCCAACCCTATAATAATATTTTTGTGACTAAGGCACAGTTGCGGCCAGGAGCCAATAACATGAATTACTTTATAACCGGCGCTTCCGGTTTTATCGGTCGCCGCCTCGTCGAAAAGCTGCTACAGCGTCAGGACGGTCACGTTTATTACCTGATTCTGGAACGCGAACTGCCCATGGTGGAACAGTTACGCCAGCGTTGGGGCACCGCCGCCGACCGCACTTTCCCCATCGTCGGCGACCTGACCCGGCCACGACTGGGCGTGTCCGACGCCGACCTCGCCCGACTCAAGGGCAACATCCACCACCTGTTCCACCTGGCGGCGATCTACGATCTCAAGGCCAGCGCCGAGATTCAGGAAAAGGTCAACATCGAGGGCACCCGCAACGTAGTCGCCTTCGCCGAGGCGGTCGAGACCGGTTGCTTCCATCTGACCAGCTCCATCGCCGCCGCCGGCCTGTACGAGGGCGTGTTCCGCGAAGACATGTTCGAGGAAGCCGAGGAACTCGACAATCCCTACTACCGCACCAAGCACGAGTCCGAAGGCGTCGTCCGGCGCGAATGCTCTCGCCCCTGGCGGGTCTACCGGCCCGGCGCGGTGGTCGGCGATTCGCGCACCGGCGAGATGGACAAGATCGACGGCCCCTACTACTTCTTTAAGCTGATCCAGAAAATACGCAACTTGCTCCCGCCGTGGATGCCCATGATCGGCATCGAGGGCGGCCGGCTCAACCTGGTGCCAGTCAACTTCATCGTCGACGCCATGGACCACATTGCCCACCAACCTGGGCTCGACGGCCAATGCTTCCATCTGGTGGACCCCAACCCGCACCGGGTCGGCGACATCCTCAACCTGTTCGCCCGCGCCGCCCATGCCCCGGAAATGACCCTGCGCTTCAACGCCCTGATGTTCGCCTTCGTGCCCGACATCATCAAAACTGGGCTGGCGCACCTCAAGCCGGCGCGGCGCATCAAGGACCAGATTCTCAAGGATCTCGGCATTCCGCCGGACGTGATGGGCCTGATCAACTACCCCACCCGCTTCGACTGCCGCGAAACCCTCAAGGCGCTCAAGGGCACCGATATCGCCGTGCCGCCGCTGGAAACCTACGCCTGGCGGCTGTGGGATTACTGGGAGCGCCATCTCGATCCCGACCTGTTCATCGACCGCAGCCTGAGCGGTGCGATCAAGGGCAAGGTGGTGATGATCACCGGCGCGTCCGCCGGCATCGGCAAGGCCGCCGCGCTCAAGATCGCCGAAGCCGGCGCCAAAACCCTCATCGTCGCCCGCAGCGAGGAGAAGTTGCTGGAGACCCAGCGGGAAATCGAGACGCGCGGCGGCCAGGCGTTCATCTACACCGCCGATGTCGCCGACATCGCCTCCTGCGATGCGCTGCTGCGGCGGGTACTGGACGATCACGGCGAGATGGATATCCTGGTCAACAACGCCGGCCGCTCGATTCGCCGCGCCATCGAGAACTCGCTGGATCGCTTCCACGACTACGAGCGCACCATGCAGCTCAATTACTTCGGCGCGCTGCGGCTGATCATGGGTTTCATCCCCAGCATGCTGCGGAAGAAACGCGGCCATATCATCAACATCTCTTCGATCGGCGTGCTCAGCAATGCCCCGCGCTTTTCGGCCTATGTCGCCTCCAAGGCGGCGCTGGACGCTTTTTCGCGCTGCGCGGCGGCCGAGTTTTCCGACAGCGGCATCGAGTTCACCACCATCAACATGCCCCTGGTGCGCACCGAGATGATCGCACCGACCAAGATCTATCAGCATGTGCCCACTCTCAGTCCGGAGGAGGCGGCGGATCTGATCGTGCAGGCGATTATCTACCGGCCGGAGCGCATCGCCACCCGGGTTGGCATCTTTGCCCAGGTGCTGCACGCCGTGGCGCCCAAGATCTACGCCGTGATCATGAACACCGCGTTCCGCCTGTTCCCCGAATCGAGCGCGGCCAAGGACCAGCAGCCCGATACCCAGGAACCTTCGCTGGAGCAAATTTCCTTCGCGCAATTCACTCGAGGTATTTATTGGTGACCAGCGCCGATCGGCCGCGATTGCCGCGGCGATTGGCCATAATTAATAAAGGCGGCGCACAGCCCGGAAGCTTTCCAAGCTCGACCGGTCAAAGATACTGGCGCGGACCGCGCCGCCCACTCGGTATCGAACAACCTTGTCCGCGCGATTCCGGTCAAGCCCATACCCCAGAATTGCGGTTCGAACCGGCCCCTTGTTGCAAACCACCCGTGAGAATAGAACGATGAAGTTGAAAATCGGCGACCCCGCCCCCCAGTTCAGCGCCACCACCACCGATGGTGGCACGGTCAAGCTATCCGATTATTTCGGCAACAAGCTGATACTGTACTTTTATCCGATGGACGACACGCCGGGCTGTACCAAGCAAGCCTGCTCCCTGCGCGACCATCACCAGGAAATCCAAAATAAGGACGCCGCCGTTCTGGGCGTTTCCACCCAGGATGTCGCCACCCATCAGCGCTTCACCGAAAAATACAGCCTCCCCTTCCCGCTGGTGGCCGACACCGATGGCGCCGTCAGCCGGGCCTACGGGGCGATCGGCGGCGGCGGCGGCGGGCTGGTGGGAACGGCGATGAATCTGTTTGGCGTCGCCAACCGCGTGACCTTCCTCATCGACGAGAGCGGCCACATCGCTCATATCATCGACCATCCCGACACCGCCCATCACGCCGAGGAAATCCTCAAGCTGCTGTAGGGCCGCCGGTTGACCACTTCTCCTCGGCGATCTCCGACCCAGATGGCGATGACGCTGGAATTTTGGATTGTTTGTCCCCGATGGTCGGTAAGATAATTGCGCGGCCGTCGGAGCGAAGGGAGTGGCTCGAACCCGGCGCCCGCGCGGTACCGGAAACGACTCCGCAACCACCCGTCAGGACTGTCCAAAGTATGGCCGAGGAGATTTGCATGCCCGGGCGATATGCTCGCACCATCCATCGTTCCGCCAACCGGGTTCCGGCCTGGGTAACCCCTTTTTACCCATCCACCGCGACCCTTGCTCCGCCGGCCGCGGCCACCGGCCCCGCCCGGCTGCCGGAGATACTGCCGTGAGCCCGACCCAGCCAAGCCCGACCCCCCACCCCCAGTGGGAATCCGGCGCCGCCAGCCAGCAAGGTGGCCGCCACGAACAGCAGGACCGCTGGGGGATTTTTCAACTGCCCAGCCAGCACGCCCTGCTGGCCGTGGTGGCCGACGGCATGGGCGGCCACCTCGATGGCGCCCTGGGCGCCCAGATCGTCATCGAGGTGGCGCGGGATTTCAGTCAGAACCCGCCGATCCCGCTGCTCGACGACCCCACCGCCGCGCTCGACCACCTGTGCCAGCGGATGCACGACACCATCAACCGTCAGTCGGAAACGGCCCGCAGCACCGTGGTGATGGTCTGGCTCGACCGCGACCGCGCGCATTGGCTGAACATCGGCGACAGCCGGCTCTATCAATTCCGCCGCGGCCGACGCCTGATGCGTACCCGCGATCACTCCGCCGTGCAGCTCTTGATGGATATGGGGGAAATCGACGAATCGCAAATGGCGACTCATCCGGCGCAGAACCGACTCTACCGTTGTCTGGGCGGCGAGGAGCACCCCAAGTCCGACAAGGGCCAGTTTGCCGTCCAGTCCGGCGATCTGCTGGTGCTGTGCTCGGACGGCGTGTGGGAGCACATCGCCGAAACCGAGTTCTGGACCGCCGCCGCCGACCATGGTCCGGCCGCCGCCGCCCAACTGCTGGCCGAACAGGCAGCGCAACGCGGTGGGGCAACGGCGGATAACGCCACCCTGGTTTTGCTGCGCGCGGGCGTCCCCGATGGCGACCCCGCGCCCTGGCTGCGGCGGCTGTCGGCGGGCCTGGCATCCTGGTTCGACCGCGGCCGCTAGCCACCAGCACCGCCGGTTTACCGCCCGCGCCTTCCCGACCCACCGCGCCCATCAACCAAACGGAAGCCCGATGACCGAAGAAACGAACGCGCTACCCACGGGTTTCAGCCTGCACCGCTACCAGATCGAGGGGGTGCTGGGCGCGGGTGGCTTTGGCATCACGTACCGGGCGATGCACGAGGCGTTGGAAAACGAGGTCGCCATCAAGGAGTATTTCCCGGCCGAGTGGGCGTATCGCGACCGTAACGGCACCATCGTCCGCCCCAACGCCCAAGGTCAGATCCCGGCCAAAAACGGTGAGCCGCCCTGCTACGAGTGGGGCCTGCAGCGCTTCCTGGACGAGGCCAAGATTCTGGTCCAGATCAATCACCCCTGCGTGGTGCGCGTGCGCGACTACTTCACGGCCAACGGCAGCGCCTACATCGTGATGGAGTTCGAGGAAGGGGAGTCGATGAGCGCCATGCTGCAACGGGGCGGCATTCTGCCCGAGCATGAGCTGCGCCGCCTGCTGGCCGACGTGCTGCCGGCGCTGGAAGCCGTTCACGGCCAGGGCTACCTGCACCGCGACCTCAAGCCCAGCAACCTGTACATGCGCAGGGCCGACGGCCACGTCATGCTCATCGATTTCGGCGCCGCGCGCCAGGCGCTGGGCCGGCGCAGCCGCAGCGTCACCAGCGTGGTGACGCCGGGCTATTCGCCGATCGAACAATATGTCACGGTCGGCGAGGATTACGGTCCGTGGACCGATATTTACGCACTCGGCGCCGTGCTGTACCGCTGTATCACCGGCGCGCCGCCGGTCGAGGCGCCCGGCCGGGTGCTCAAGGACCCGGTGCAGCCGGCGATCGAGGCGGGGGCCGGACTGTACTCGCACGGCCTGCTCCAGGTGGTCGACCGGGCCCTGGCCGTGCGCCCGGAGGATCGCTTCCAAAGCATCGTCACCTTGCAGGAAGCCTTGTGGGAAGCCGATCAGTCCAGCAAACAGGCGGATTTTTCCCAAGTACCGCCGATCAAACCCGAACTGCTCGAACTGTCGGAACGCATCGACATACCGCACCTCCAGCTTTCTTCCGACGGACTGCCGTCCGCCCCTTCCGGCCGCCAGGATCGACATGCGGATGATATTTGGTCGGGCCGCACCCGGGTCTCGCACCCGCTTCCCGCGGAGACGGCAGCCGATTCGCGCCCGTCGCCCCGTATCGATCTGGCCTCATTCGCCGCGAACGACAAACTGAGTTGGACGCTCGCTGATCTGGCATCGATCAGCCCGCCATTGACGCCGCCGAAAGCCGCCAATACCGAAGCGCCGTCGATGAATTTGCTGGAAGACATCTGGGATCATCTCGAAGAGTCCAAACCGGAGCCGAAGCCGGAGCCGGAGCCGGAGCCGGAGCCGGAGCCGGAGCCGGAGCCGAAGCCGCCGGGAGCCGAAGCCACCGAAATCGAATTGCCATCCCCACCCGAACTGCCGTCTTCCCTGCTTAAGCGCGCGCCGGGTTCCGCGATGGAGCACCTGCGGAAAGCCACGGCAACCAGTCGCGAGGAAATGACCAGCGCCCGCCTGACGCAACGGGATGCGTCTTCGCCGGGCGGCTCTTCAATGGTCGAGCCGGTCGCCTCGCGGCGGTCGAACATCGCCGAACCCCGCACGCACCTATTATCAATACGATCCTTCCCCGGCTTGAGATCGGTCAACTGGACGCAGATTTTACTAGGGGCATTCGCCGTTCTGGGGCTCTCGGGCGCCGGTCTCTTCGCTTACGAGTACTACCAGAGTGTCCAGGAACAGCAGCAGCAACAGCAGCGGGCGCTGCAACAACGGGAGCAGGAAGAAACCACCCGCATCGCCCAGGAAACCGCCCAGCAACGCGAGACCAAGGTCACGCGCTTTCTCGAACAGGCTCGCCAAGCGATCACCAGCCGTAACTGGTCGTTGGCCGAAAATTTTCTGAATCAGGCGGCGGCCACCGACCCCAACCATCCGACGCTGGCCGCCGTCCGCTCCGAACTGCTCGCTGCCCGGCAACCGGGCGGCAAGCTCAGAACCCGGACCGACAACACCACGGGAATGGAACTGCATTGGGTTGAAGGCGGCTGCTTCAACATGGGCAGCCCGGCCAACGAGCGGGACCGGAGCGGCGACGAGTCGCCCCATCAGGTCTGCGTGCAAGGGTTCTGGATCGGCAACACCGAAGTGACCAACGATCAGTACCGGCGTTTCAAGCCCGGCCACGACAGCGGCTCTTTTCAGGGTTACCCGCTGAACGGAGATCAGCAACCCGCCGTTCAACTGGACTGGGGTGACGCGGTTGCCTTTGCCGAATGGCTGTCCTGGGAAGCGGGTACCGGCCAACGCTTTCGGTTGCCCACCGAGGCCGAATGGGAGTATGCCGCCCGCGCCGGCGCCGCCACCCGTTATTACTGGGGCAACGACATCGACCCCGGCCAAGCCAACTTCTCCGACCGTAACGATCCGACCGGCGCTTCCATCGGCACCCTGGACGACGGTCAGGCGATCACCGCGCCGGCCGGGACCTATCAGCCAAACGTGTTGGGCCTGCGCGACATGGCCGGCAACGTTTGGGAATGGACCTGCTCCGACTACGATCCAACCTACAGCGGCAAGGAATTGCGCTGCTCGAACCAGCGGCCCACCGAAGGTTTACGGGTCGTTCGGGGCGGTTCCTGGAACAGCGGCGCCGGAGACCTGCGCTCGGCCAAGCGCATGCCCCGGAAAGCCAACCATCGCGACGCGACAACCGGTTTCCGGGTCATCATGGAAGAGTGAAACGGTGCGCTACCCGCCGCTAGGAACCGCGGCGGTTGACCACGAAGGTGGCGCTGCCTTCGACCACCACCTTGTCCTGTACGGTGCAGGTCGTGCGCATGATGACCCGCCGACGCTCCAGAACGATTTCCTGGATGGTGCAAACCGCGGTGACGGTATCGCCGATCCGCACCGGCGCCTTGAACCGCAGTTGCTGTTCCACATACACGCAGCCCGGCCCGGGCAGGCGGGTGCCGGCTACGCAGGAAATCAGCCCGGCGCAAAACATGCCGTGGACGATGCGGCTTTTGAACGGCGTCTGGGTGGCAAACACATCGTTGCAATGGATCGGATTGTTATCGCCGGTCAGCCCCGCGAACAGCACCACGTCGGTTTCGGTAACGGTCTTGGCGTGGGAAGCGCTCATGCCGACCCGGAGATCCTCCAGATAGTAGCCGTGCAGGGTGTCGTTATAGCCTTCGTGGGTGGGGTACATGGGCTTCTCCGATAGAAGTGAGGTTGCCGGCGGACAGCATTGCCGCTGTTGGCGGCGCATAGCCTACACGACCGAGTGGAATAGTGGGAAATTCCCGGCTGGATTCCAAACGTTCGAACCGCCCGGCGCCGTAACGAACCCGCTTGCCCAACGTACCCGGCGCGCCGGCCCCACCCCCAAACGTGGCCAATAAATCCATTGCATCGCCGGGAGTGAATAAATACCATAACTTAATAAGCATTAAACTTAATAAGCATTAACCCGGACGGATTGATGATTTCGAACACCACCGGCGCACCCTCACCATCGATCCGGTCACTCCGTATACCATCCAACCCGCAAGCCGTGTGTTATCGAAGAGTCGGGTTTGCGCCACGCTCCCGGCCGGGCACCCGCGCCGCCACTTAACACTTGAGCAATCCCAAGCGAAGGTAAACGATGAAGATTCTAGTCGCCGTAAAACGGGTCGTTGACTACAACGTCAAGGTACGGGCAAAAGCGGACGGCACCGGCGTCGAAACCGCCAACGTCAAGATGTCCATGAACCCGTTCGATGAAATCGCCGTGGAAGAGGCAGTCCGCCTGCGGGAAGCCGACAAGGCTCAGGAAATCGTGGCGATCTCGCTGGGCGTCGCCGCCTGTCAGGACACCATCCGCACCGCGCTGGCGATGGGCGCCGACCGCGGCATCCTGGTGGAAACCGACGCCGAACTGCAACCGCTGGCGGTGGCCAAACTGCTCAAGGCGGTGGTCGAGAAGGAAAACCCGGATTTGGTTATTCTCGGCAAGCAGGCCATCGACGACGACGCCAACCAGACCGGCCAGATGCTGGCGGCGCTGCTCGGCTGGCCGCAGGGGACCTTCGCCTCCAAGGTCGAGCTCGGCGACGGGACAGTCAACGTCACCCGCGAGATCGACGGCGGCCTGGAAACCGTGGCGCTGAATCTGCCCGCCCTGGTCACCACCGACCTGCGCCTGAACGAGCCGCGCTTCGTCAAGCTACCCAACATCATGAAAGCCAAGAAAAAACCACTGGAGGTGCTCAAGCCGGCCGATTTGGGCGTGGACGTCGCGCCACGGCTGGTCACCCTGAAAGTGCAGGAACCGCCCAAGCGCCAGGCCGGCATCAAGGTCGGCAGCATCGCCGAACTGGTGGACAAGCTGCACAAAGAAGCCCACGTCATCTAAGCCCGCGGGAACCGAATCATGAGCATCCTGGTCATTGCCGAACACGACAACGCCGCCCTCAAGGCGGCGACCCTGAACACCATCACCGCCGCCGCGCAACTGGGCGAGGATATCGCCGTATTGGTGGCCGGCCACGACTGCGGCGCGGTCGCCGAGGCTAGCGCCCAAGTCGCGGGCGTCAAGAAAGTGCTGGTCGCCGACGCCCCGTGCTACGCCCACCAGCTCGCCGAAAACGTGGCGGCGCTGGTGGTCGGGCTGGCGGGTGGCTACACCCACATCCTGGCTCCGGCCACCGCCGCCGGCAAGAACCTGCTGCCGCGGGTCGCCGCGCTGCTGGACGTGGCGCAAATCTCCGATGTCATCAAGATCGATGGCGCCGATACTTTCGTCCGCCCGATCTACGCCGGCAACGTGCTGGCCACCGTCCAGTCGAAGGATGCGGTCAAGGTGATGACCGTGCGCGGCACCGCCTTCCCGGCTGCGGCCGCCAGCGGCGGCTCCGCCGGCATCGAAACGGTCGCTCCGGCCGCCGACGCCGGTATCTCCAGCTTCGTCGGCCAGCAACTGACGAAGTCCGACCGACCCGAGTTGACCGCCGCCCGCATCATCGTTTCCGGCGGGCGCGGCATGGGCAACGGCGACAACTTCAAGCTGCTGGAAGACGTCGCCGACAAGCTGGGGGCGGCGGTGGGCGCCTCCCGCGCGGCGGTGGACGCCGGCTTCGTGCCCAACGATTACCAGGTCGGCCAGACCGGCAAGGTGGTCGCGCCCGCGCTGTACGTGGCGGTCGGCATCTCGGGCGCCATCCAGCACTTGGCCGGCATGAAGGACAGCAAGGTCATCGTCGCCATCAACAAGGACGAGGAGGCGCCGATCTTCCAGGTCGCCGACTACGGCCTGGTCGCCGATCTGTTCGCCGCGATACCCGAACTGTCCAAGGAACTGGACAAGCTGAAAACCGCCGGCTAGCCCGCCGGCCGTCCCCTGCTTCCCCTCCTCGACCCTCTCCCCCAACGCGGGGCAAGGGCGGGGCGGGGTTTTTCATCGCCGTTCCCCGAACTTTCAAGGAGGCGTCATGACCAGCTATTTCGCCCCGATCCGCGACATGCAGTTTGTCATCAACCACCTGGCTGGCCTCTCCGAGGTCGCCACCCTCCCCGCTTTCGCCGAACAGGAGGTCGGCCCGGAGTTGGTGGAAGCCGTGCTGGAGGAGGCCGCCAAGCTGGCCGCCGAAGTGCTGGCGCCGCTCAACAAGTCGGGCGACGTTCAGGGCGCCCGAATCGGTCCCGATGGAGTCATTCCCGCCGCCGGCTTCACCGAGGCATACCGGAGCTTCATCGAAGGCGGCTGGAACGGTATCGGCAGCCCGGTGGAACACGGCGGCCAGGGCCTGCCGGAGCTGTTCAACACCGCCACCCAGGAGATGTGGAATTCGGCCAACATGTCCTTCGCGCTGTGCCCGATGCTCAACGCCGGCGCAATCGAAGCGATCAGCCGCGCCGGGTCCGCCGAGCAGCGGGCGCTGTACCTGCCGAAAATGGTCGGCGGCGAGTGGACCGGCACCATGAACCTGACCGAGCCGCAGGCCGGCTCCGACCTGTCGGCGGTGCGAACCCGCGCCGTTCCCCATGACGATCATTACCGGATCTTCGGCCAGAAGATCTTCATCACCTGGGGCGATCACGACATGACCGAGAACACCGTCCATCTGGTGCTCGCCCGCACCCCGGACGCGCCGGAAGGAGTCAAGGGCATCTCGCTGTTCATCGTGCCCAAGTTTCTGATCAACCCGGACGGCTCGCCGGGCGCGCGCAACGACGTCCATGCCGTATCCATCGAACACAAGCTGGGCATCCACGCCAGCCCAACCTGCGTGATGGCTTTCGGCGACCGGGACGGCGCGATCGGCTATCGGGTCGGCGAGGAAAATAAGGGACTGGCCTATATGTTCATCATGATGAACGAGGCCCGCTTCAAGGTCGGACTGCAAGGGCTGGCCATCGCCGAGCGCGCTTATCAAGCGGCCCGCGAATACGCCAAGGATCGGGTGCAGGGCCGGGCGGCCGGCGCCAAGAGCGGCGAGCGGGTCGCCATCATCCACCACCCCGACATCCGGCGGATGCTAATGACCATGAAGGCGCAGAACGAAGCGATGCGCGCCCTGGCCTACGTGGTCGCCATGCACATGGATCTGGCCCGCCACCACCCCGACCCCGCAACCCGCCAAACCCATCAGGCCCGGGTGGACCTGCTGATTCCGGTGATCAAGGGCTGGTGCACCGAGATCGGCATCGAAATCGCCTCGCTGGGGCTACAGGTCCATGGCGGCATGGGTTATGTCGAAGAAAGCGGCGCCTGCCAGTACCTGCGCGATGCTCGCATCACCACCATTTACGAGGGCACCACCGGCATTCAGGCCGCCGACCTGGCCGGCCGCAAGCTGAACATGGATCAAGGCGCCGCGATGCGCGCCTTGATCGCCGAGATTGAGGCAACCGCCGAGGCGCTGGGCCAGATCCCCGGCGACGACATGGCGGTGATCCGCAACGGCTTGGGCGAAGGCGCGAGGGCGCTGGCCGAAGCCACCGAATGGATGCTGGCCGGCGGCGACCCCAACGAGGTAATGGCGGTGTCGGTGGATTACCTGATGCTGGTCGGCACCGTCTGCGGCGGCTGGCAAATGGCCCGCGCCGCGCGGGCCGCCCAGAACAAGCTGATGACCGGCGAGGACTCGGTGTTCCACGAAGCCAAGCTGGTCACCGCCCGCTTCTACGCTGAACACATGCTGCCCAAGGCGGGCGCGTTGCTGCGTTCGATCCAGAACGGCGGCATTTCCATCATGGCGCTGACCGAAGAGCAGTTCTGACCGCCGTTTTCCGATTCGATATCCGGCGATCCCGCCACCTCAAACGGGGCTGGCGGGATTTCTTCCTTCCTTTCGAATCCCCCCACCAACTCAAGGCGCCACCGGCTCGATGCAGCCTGAACCCCCTGGATCAGCCAAGGTTAGCGCCTATACTTTGAGAAGCCGGCGTCCGCGCGGTCTCCACGACGCCAGCGATGCGCGGCAATCCGCCACACCCATCCGATACACGGCAACCTCTTGCGGAGTTAGGTGATCCCGTCATGTCCGAATTGACCACTCGCGAGCCTGAAGTCACCCGCGCCAGCCTGTTGAACCGCACCATGTACAACCTCCGCGAGGCGTGGCGGGAAATGGCCGACTGGCGCGAAGGGCTGTTCGCGGCGCCCAGCCCCAACCTGCCCGAAAAAGACATGGAGGCGCTGAAGGCGCAAATGCGCGACTGCCTGGAGGCACGCGGCGGCGAAGTGTCCGCCCGCGCCCGGGCCGCCAACCTGGGACGGATTTACCTGTCGCTCAACGCCCAGGGCCGCAAGCGATTCCTGCAAATTCTCGCCCGGGAGTTCGATATCGACCACAAGGCGGTGAACAAGGCGGTGGCGGCGCTGCAAAAGGCGGGAGAGGACAGCAGCGAGCGCGCCAAGGCCGAAAGGGCATTACGCCAGGCGCTGCAACCGCCGCGACTGCGGCTGTTGACCCAGCTCAACGCCCTGCCCGAAGGCTTTCACTTCCTGGTGGACCTGCGCGCCGAACTGTTGATGTGGCGCAAGGACGACCCGGCGCTGGCGGCGCTGGAACGGGATCTGCTGTCGCTGCTGACCTCCTGGTTCGACGTCGGCTTTCTGGAATTGCGGCGCATCAGTTGGGAATCGCCGGCGGCGCTTCTGGAAAAAGTGATCGCCTACGAAGCCGTGCATCCGATCAAGAGCTGGGACGACTTGAAGAACCGGCTCAGCGCCGACCGACGCTGTTTCGCCTTCTTCCACCCGCGCATGGCCGACGAACCGCTGATCATCGTTCAGGTGGCGCTGGTCCATGGCATCGCCGACAACGTGCAGACCCTGCTGGACGAAGCGGCGCCGGTGATCGATCCCGCCGAAGCCGATACCGCGATTTTTTACTCGATTTCCAACGCCCACGAAGGGCTGGGCGGCATCAGTTTCGGCAACTTCCTGATTAAGCGGGTAGTGGACGAACTGACCCAAGAATTCAAGAATCTCAAGACCTTCGCCACCTTGTCGCCGATCCCCGACTTCCGCCAATGGCTGGACGGCAAGCTGAACGAACCCGGCAAGGACGCGGAAGGGGAACTGCTGACCGCGTCCGAACGGAAAACGCTGACCGCCGCCGCCGGCACCGGCAAGGAACCCGCCTCGCTGTCGAGCCTGCTGCAACTGCCGGACTGGCCCCGGAATCAGGAACTGGCCAAGGCGCTAAAAAAGCCGCTGCTGCGGCTGTGCGCCTGCTTTCTGGCCAAGGAAAAACGCGCGGGCGGTTCGGCGTTCGACCGCGTCGCTCATTTTCATCTGTCGAACGGCGCGCGCATCGAGCGGCTGAACTGGCTGGCCAACACCTCGCCTCAGGGTATCGCCCAGTCGGCCGGGCTGATGGTGAACTACCTCTACAAACTCAGCGACATCGCAGCCAACCACGAAGCCTATCGCGGCGAGGGCAAGGTGACGAGTTCGTCGGCGATTCGCTCGTTGCTGAAAGGCTGATCGTCCGGTTTCGAGTGAGTCGCCGCCGCCACCGGTCGCCAGATAATCCCAGCGGTGATGTCGTCGCCGCTGCCCTGTTGCGAAGCCTCGTTCAACCATTCCCGCAGGTGCGGTTT
>CAVOGC010000046.1:0-19268 GCA_963695105.1 uncultured Gammaproteobacteria bacterium
CGACTCAAGGGCGGCGGCTGGTACGAGACCGATTTCAAGGGCGGAGACAAGAAGAATGTAGCCAAAGACGACAACGCCCCCGCTAGCGAAAGTAAATCGGCGCCCGCCTGCGACGGTGCCGGTGGCTGCGGAACCTGTTCCACGCCGGCGGCGGTTTGAGAAGCAGACTTCAACGACTCCGCTTGGTTGACCCCTTGAACGGCGCGATTAGCGCCGTTTGCTTTTTTGCCACAGTTGCGGCTATCGGCCTGAATCCGTACCATTTCCACCCTTGCCAGCCGCCGCTCCGCCACGCCGGCCGCCCCACTTTCCCTGCCTCAGCACGACGGAAATCAGACACCATGCGCAGCCACTATTGCGGCCAAGTTACCGAAACCCTGCTCGATCAGGATGTCACCCTCTGCGGTTGGGCGCACCGCCGCCGCGATCACGGCGGCGTCATCTTCATCGACCTGCGCGACCGCGAAGGTCTGGTGCAGGTGGTGATCGACCCCGATGTGCCGGACGCCTTCGCCAGCGCCGAGCGGGTCCGCAACGAATTCGTGCTGCGAGTGGTCGGACGGGTGCGCCGCCGCCCGGAGGGCACCGAAAACCCCAATCTGGCCACCGGCGCGATCGAGGTGCTGGCCCGCGAACTGGAAATTCTCAACCGCGCCGAGCCGCTGCCGTTCCAGTTGGATGACGATGACACCTCCGAGGAAGTGCGACTGCGCTATCGCTACCTCGACCTGCGCCGGCCGGCGATGCAGGAACGGCTGCGGCTGCGCGCCCGGGTGATCGGCGCCCTGCGCCGGCGCCTGGAAGAGCAGGGTTTCCTGGACATCGAAACCCCGATGCTGACCAAGGCCACCCCCGAAGGCGCGCGGGACTACCTGGTGCCCAGCCGTACCCATCCCGGCAGCTTTTTCGCCCTGCCGCAGTCGCCGCAGTTGTTCAAGCAACTGCTGATGATGGCCGGCTACGACCGCTACTATCAGGTGGTGCGCTGCTTCCGCGACGAGGATCTGCGCGCCGACCGCCAGCCGGAGTTCACTCAGCTCGACATCGAAACCTCGTTCCTGGACGAGCAGGGGATCACCGACCTGATGGAAGACGTGATCCGCCGGATGTTCGCGGAAGTGCTGGCGGTGGAACTGCCCGATCCCTTCCCGCGCATGCCCTACGAGACGGCGATACAGCGCTACGGCTCCGACAAGCCGGATTTGCGCATCCCGCTGGAGCTGACCGAACTGTCGGATCTGATGGCGGAAGTGGAATTCAAGGTGTTTGCCAACCCCGCCAACGATCCGAATGGCCGGGTGGCGGCGTTGCGGGTCCCGGACGGCGGCAAGTTGACCCGTCGTGAGATCGATGTCTACACCGAATTCGTCGGTCGCTATGGCGCGAAGGGACTGGCCTACATCAAGGTCAACGATATCGCCGCCGGCCGCGAGGGGCTGCAAGCGCCCATCGTCAAATTCCTGCCCGACGAGGTGCTGGCCAAGATCCTCACCCGCACCGGCGCGGAGAACGGCGATTTACTCTTCTTCGGCGCGGATTCAACCAAGGTGGTCAACGATGCCCTGGGCGCATTGCGCTTGAAAATCGGCCACGATCTGGGTCTGGTCAAAGGCGAATGGGCGCCGCTGTGGGTCGTCAATTTCCCGATGTTCGAGTGGGACGAGCACGACCAGCGCTGGAATGCCCTGCACCATCCCTTCACCGCGCCGCGTACCGATGATCCCGCCGAAGTCCAGGCCAATCCAGGACGTTGCCTGTCGCGGGCTTATGACATGGTGCTGAACGGTAGCGAAATCGGCGGCGGTTCGGTGCGTATTCACCGCCAGGAGATGCAGAACACCGTGTTCGAACTGCTCGGCATCGACGCCGAGGAGGCGCGGATCAAGTTCGGCTTCCTGCTGGACGCGCTGAAGTTCGGTTGCCCGCCGCACGGCGGCATCGCCTTCGGCCTGGACCGGCTGGTGATGCTGATGGCCGGGGTCACTTCCATCCGCGACGTGATGGCTTTTCCCAAGACTCAAAGCGCCGCCTGCCTGCTGACCCAGGCGCCGGCGCCGGTCACCGAGGCGCAACTGCGCGATCTCAACATCCGCCTGCGCCGCACGCCTTGAAAAAACCACCCTCACCTCCGGCCCCTCTCCCGCCGGGAGAGGGGGGATTAAAGCGCCCGGAATCGGTATTGGTGGTGGTCTACACCGCGGCGGACGAGGTGCTGGTGCTGCGTCGGCTTCAGCCGGCGGATTTCTGGCAGTCGGTGACCGGCAGCCTGCACTGGGAGGAAACCGACCCACTGGCGACGGCGCGACGGGAGCTGCGCGAGGAAACCGGGCTGGGCGATGAGGTGGAAGTCGTGGCCTGCGGCGCGGTCAACCGTTTCCCGATTCTGCCGCCCTGGAAACCGCGCTACGCCCCGGATGCCGTCGAGAACGTCGAGCACGTCTTTCGGGTCCGCTTGCCCGAACGCCTGCCCGTCACCCTGAACCCCGCCGAACACCGCGAATATGCGTGGTTGCCCCGCGCGACGGCGGCGGCCAAGGTCACGTCCTACACCAACCGGGACGCCATCCTGCAACTGCCATGAAAGCGCTGCTCGCCCGCCTCGCGGGTCCGCTCACCGGGCTGGCGTTGTTCGTCGGCGCGCTGTGGGTATTGCATCAGGCGCTGGCGGAATACCGCTATCAGGATATCGTCGCCTATCTCCGGCACTTGCCGTCCTCGCAATTGTTCGCCGCCCTGCTGGGCACGGCGCTGAGCTATCTGGTCACCACCGGCTACGATTGGCTGGCGCTGCGCTACATCCGCCGGCCGCTGCCCTGGCCCAAGGTCGGCTTCGCCGCCCTGCTCAGCTACGCCTTCAGCAACTCGGTCGGATTGTCGGTGCTCACCTCCAGTTCGCTACGCTTTCGCCTGTATTCGAGTTGGGGCCTGAACGCGGTGGATATCGCCCGGATCGTTCTGTTCACTACCCTGACCCTGTGGCTGGGCATTCTGACGGTCGGCGGCGGCGTGCTGGCGCTGGTCCCGCTCGATCTCGGCGCGATTCCCTGGCTGAACATGGACAGCCGGCTGCTGGGCTTGCTGCTATTGATTCCGCCGGCGGCTTACCTGTTGCTCGGCGTGCTGCGCCGCCAGCCGTTGCGGTTGGGGCACTGGCAACTGCCGATGGCGCGACCCCGGTTGGCCCTGCCGCAACTGGCGGTGGGCGCGCTGGACTGGGTCATGGCCAGTGTGGTGCTGTATACCTTGCTGCCAAGCTCCGAGACCCTGGGTTTCGGCCATATTCTCGGCGTGTTTCTGGTGGCGCAGATCGCCGGCCTGCTCAGTCACATCCCCGGCGGGCTGGGCGTATTCGAATCGCTGGTGCTGCTCATGCTCCAGCACGAGTTGCCGGCCGCCGACCTCCTCGGCGCGCTGCTCGCCTATCGCCTGATTTATTACCTGCTACCGCTGGCGCTGGCCGCTATCGCGCTGGGTCTGTACGAGCTGCGGCATTACCGGGAAAAAGTGCTGTGGCTGCCGCGCGTGGTGGGGCCGTGGGCGCCGGTGCTGCTGCCGCACGTTTTCGCCCTGCTGGCGCTGGTCAGCGGCGCGGTGCTGCTGTTCTCGGCCGCGACCCCGGCGGTGGAGGCGCGGTTGGAATGGTTGCAGGATTTGATTCCGCTGTCGGTGCTGGAAGCCTCCCATTTTGTCAGCAGCCTGGTCGGCATGAGCCTGCTGTTGCTGGCGCGGGGTCTGCAACGCCGCCTGGACGCCGCCTGGCTGCTGGCCATGGCTTTCCTGGCCGCCGGCATTGCGGCCTCGCTGCTGAAAGGCGCCGACTACGAGGAGGCGATCATCCTGTCGGCGCTGCTGGCCGGGCTGCTGCCGTCCCGGCGGCAGTTCTACCGCCGCGCTTCGCTGTTCGGCGAACGCTTTACGCCGGGCTGGCTCGCCGCCATCGCCGTGGTGCTGCTCTGCTCGGTCTGGCTGGGCTTTTTCTCCTACAAGCATGTCGAGTATTCAAACGAGCTGTGGTGGGATTTCAGCTTCAGCGGTCAGGGCGAAGCGCCACGGTTTTTGCGCGCGATGGTGGGCGCGATGGGCGTGGCGCTGTTCTTCGGCGTCGCCAAGCTGTTGCGCCCGGCGCCGTTCGAGCCGACCCTGCCGGGACCGGAGGAAACGCGCCAGGCTCTCGCCATCGTCGCCGCGTTTCCACGCAGCTACGCCCATCTGGCTTTGCTGGGCGACAAGGCGTTGCTGTTTAACGCCGATCACAGCGCGTTCCTGATGTACGGCGTCGAAGGGCGCACTTGGGTGGCGATGGGCGACCCGGTCGCCGCCGGCGAACGGGAGCGGCGGGAACTGGCTTGGCAATTCCGCGAACTGTGCGAGCGCCACGGCGGCTGGCCGGTGTTCTATCAGGTCCACCCGGACAACCTGGGCCTGTACGTGGAGCTGGGGCTGACCCTGCTCAAGTTCGGCGAGGAGGCGCGGGTGCCGCTGGCGACGTTTTCGCTGGACGGCAAGGCGCGCAAGACCATGCGCCACGGCGTCAACCGGCTGGAACGGGACGGCTATCGGTTCGAGCTGGTGGATACCGCCGCCGTGCCGGGATTGCTGCCTCAATTGCGGATGGTTTCCGATGCCTGGCTGGGCGAGAAAAATGGGCGGGAGAAGGGGTTCTCGCTGGGATTTTTCAACGAAGACTACCTGCGAACCGGCCCAATCGCGGTGGTCTGGCGCGATGCCGAGATGATGGCCTTCGCCAATCTGTGGCGGGGCGGCGGCGAGGAACTGTCGGTGGATTTGATGCGCTATCGCCCGGACGGCCTCCAAGGCGTGATGGATTATCTGTTCATTCACATCATGTTGTGGGGCCGCGAACACGGGTTCGCCTGGTTCAATCTCGGCATGGCGCCGCTGTCGGGCCTGCAGAACCGCAGCCTGGCGCCGTTGTGGAACCGGTTTGGCGCGCTGGTTTTCGGTCGCGGCGAGGCGTTTTACAATTTTCGGGGCCTGCACCAGTATAAGAACAAGTTCGACCCGCAATGGGAAGCGCGCTATCTGGCGGCGCCGGGCGGCATGATGGTGTTGCCGAGGGTGCTGGCGGACCTGACCGCACTGATCGCTCGCGGCTGCTAAAGACGTCATCGGCTAATAACAACGACCCAGGATCAATCATGCGTGGCCTGTCGCGAATGCTGTATCTGATCGCCACCCTGCTGGCGTCCACCGTGCGGGCGGACGTCGTCGAGGAAACGCTGGACGACCCGACCTTCGGCAAGCTCGCCGTTTATCATGTCGCCGACGAACCCAAGGGCGTGGTGCTGTTCGCCTCCGGCGCGGACGGCTGGAATGACGAATTGGCCGTGGCGGCGCGGGAAATCGCCAACCTGGATTACACGGTCGCGGGCATCGATTCGAAAGACTATTTGACCCGGCTTGAGCGGTCGGCGACTGCCTGCGCCGACCCATCGGCGGATCTCGCCCAGTTGAACCGCTTGATGGAACAACGTTATCCACCGGCGACCCATCTGCCGCCGGTCCTGCTGGGGCAGGGCGTCGGCGCGGCGCTGGGCTATGCGGCGTTGGTTCAAGCACCGGCCGCGCGCTTTCATGCCGGAATCGCGGTGGATTTCTGCCCGGAACTACCCTTGCGCAAGCCGTTATGCAAGGGCGTGGGAAATCTGGAGAGCGCCGCGTCGCCGGATAACAAGAGCGTGCTGTTGAAGTCCGTCAGTCGGCTGCCGACCACCTGGTTCCTGTTCCAGAACCGGCCAGCCTGCGCCGCCGCCGCAACCGCGCAATGGGTCAAATCGATCCAGCTCGCCCGGCTGACCGAAATAGCCGACGGCGAGGGCATCAAGAGCTGGCTGCCGCAAATCACCGCTCTGTTGCAATGGCTGGACCCGAGCATCGCCCGGCAGGTACAGCCCGATGCCAGCGTCGGTGGCGTGCCGCTCACCGAAGTGCTGGTCACCGCCGGTCCCGCCCGGCCACAGTTCGCGGTCATGTTCTCCGGCGACGGCGGTTGGGCGCTGCTCGACCGGGCCGTCACGGCGGAGTTGGCCAAAAACGGCTTGCCCTCGGTGGGCTGGGATTCGCTCAGCTATTTCTGGAAAGCCCGCCAGCCGGACGAGGTGGCGCTGGATCTGGAGCGGGTGTTGCGCAACTACCTGGCAAGCTGGAAGAAGGAACGGATCGTGCTGATCGGCTATTCGTTCGGGGCGGACGTGCTGCCAGCAACGATCAACCGCTTGCCGCGGGACTTGCGCGAACGGATCGATCTGGCGGTTTTTCTGGGGCTGTCGGACAACGCCGCCTTCGAATTTCATCTGAGCAACTGGGTCAGCGACGAACCCGGCGAAGGCAGCCAGCCGGTGCGGCCGGAGCTGGCCAAGCTGACCGGACTCAAGCGCTTGTGCATCCATGGCGCAGAGGAGGAAGACGCCTCCTGCCCGAAGCTGGCCGACCTGGGGGTGATCGCCGAGAAGGCGCCGGGAGATCACCATTTCGACGAGGATTACTCCGGAATCGCCCAGCGTATCCTCGAACAATTGCCGCCAATGCCCGCGCCGGCGTCGCCGCCGCCCGCCAGAAACTGAAATGGCCACCTACGCCGTCGGCGACGTTCAGGGTTGTTACGACCCGCTGCGGCGCTTGCTCGATCTGCTGCGTTTCGATCCCGCCGCCGACGTCCTGTGGTTGGTCGGTGATCTGATCAACCGCGGGCCGCACTCGGTCGAAGTGCTGCGACTGGTGCATGGCTTGGGCGAGCGGGCGGTGGCGGTGTTGGGCAACCACGATCTGACTCTGCTGGCGGTCGCCGCCGGCCAGGCCAAACCCAAGCGCAAGGATACCTTCCATTCCATCCTGGACGCGCCCGATCGCGATGAGCTGCTGGACTGGTTGCGCCGGTGTCCGCTGTTGCATCACGATCCCGAGCTGGGCTTTACCATGACCCATGCCGGCCTGCCGCCGCAGTGGGATCTGGTCTTGGCGCAACGCTGCGCGGCGGAATTGGCGGCGACCCTGCGCGGACCGGATTACCAGCAATTTCTGGCGCGGATGTTCGGCGGCGAACCGCGCCGCTGGCGGAACGGCCTGACCGGTTACGACCGGTTGCGCTTCACCGTCAACGCCCTGACCCGGATGCGGTTCTGCGCGGTGGACGGCTCGCTGTCCTTCGCCGAAAAAGGGCCGCCCGGTACTCAGAGGCCTGGCTTGTTGCCCTGGTTTGCAGTGCCGGGTCGGCGCAACGCCGATCTCAAACTGGTGTTCGGCCACTGGGCCTCGTTGGGCTACTACCGTGTGCCGGGCATTTACGCGCTGGACAGCGGCTGCGTCTGGGGCAATCGGCTGACCGCGATCCGGTTGGACGAACCCGGCGTTCCCGCCTGGAGCGTCCCGGCCCACAACCTGCCGCCGGCGCCGGCATGACCTCGCCATTGACGCTGATCGCCGCGCTGGCCCGCAACCGGGTCATCGGTCGGGACAACCGCCTGCCCTGGCGGTTGCCGGCGGATTTGCGCTTCTTCAAGCAGACGACGATGGGCAAGCCCCTGCTGATGGGCCGGCGCACTTGGGAATCCATCGGCCGGCCGTTACCGGGTCGCCGGATGATCGTGCTGAGCCGCGATCTCGCCTATCACGCGCCCGGATGCGAGGTGGCGCGGTCGCTGGACGAAGCCTTGGAGATAGCCGGCGCGGCTTCCGAGCCGATGGTGATCGGCGGGGCGATGCTGTATCGACAGGCCTTGCCTCGGGCCGGGCGGCTGTATTTGACCTTGGTCGAAGCCGATGTGCCCGGCGATGCCTGGTTTCCGGAATGGGACGCGCGGGACTGGCGGCTGGTCTGGGAGGAGGCGCATCCGGCCGATGCCAAGCACGTCTGGCCCTATCGCTTTCAGCGCTGGGAGCGGGTTCGTGGCTTGAATGGCGGCTAAAGATGGAATCCCGGTTGCGCGGGCCTGCGCTCAAATTGATGTTCTGCCCTGACTCAACTCGCAAAAAACAAAAAAGTGGAGACCCCGGAGGGCCTCCACTTTAATCAAGCGCGCGCTGGCGTTAGCCGATCTGCACCGTCAACTGCTCGTAATGATTGACCTTGGTCTGGGTGCGCTGGTACTTCTTGTGCAGCTTGTCAACTTTGTACTTGATGAAGCCGATCTGCTTGAAGCCACCGTTTTGTTTCCACGAGCTGACGAAGCTCCAGGAGCCGTTGGAGGTGCTCGACCCGGTGTAGGTGTAGCCACCGCTCAGTTTGGCCATCGCCTGCCGGTCCAGGGTCTTGCTCAAGTTCAGGTCTTGCATCGTGATCGTGGTCATGGTCGTTGCCTCATTCAAAGGGTTGGGAAACTTGGGAAACTTTGTGTTGCTGTACGACCAAGATAAAGCATATGACATGCCAATTATTGAAATCCTAGGAAAATGTTTTTTATTTATTTGATTTTATTGACTTATTAAAAATAAAATCAAAATGTATGCCACTCGGCAAGCCTACAAACTCGAATAAATAGTTTTAAAAAAACGAACAAAAAATATATATGTTTTATATATAAGAACTATTTATTCGGCCGAATGCTGAACCATGGCCGCCGTCCCATGGAACCGCCAAAGGAGGCAGGCGCGAAAACTGAAAGATTTTATGGTCTACCATCAATCATGAACCCGGCTTAATGAACGTGGTATTACCATGCAGCCTACAAGTGATTTGCCTTCTGTTTCCACCGGGACCGGTGTCCCGGGCGGGACCGCCTTTGGAGTTCGCCGCAAGCTAACAGGGCTGCTGCTTGTCGGTATCTGCCTGATTCTGGTTAAGGTGGCGGGTTGCGCCAATACGAGCGATCCAGACTATCAGCGCCCGTCGCTACCCGAAAAGGAAGACTGGACCTTAACGGGTGACGGCCCGGTGTCGGCCACCGACGCCATTCGACCGGATTGGTGGACCCAGTTTGGCGATGCTTACCTGGATGACCTTGTACGCCAAGCCATTGCCGGTAGTCAGGATGTGAAAATTCTGGCCGCGCGCATCGATGCCGCCGGCATCGGCCTGGAAGAAGAACGGGTCAGTACCCTGCCAAAACTGGGTTTGGGCACCGCCACCGATTTTACCTTGACCCCGAAAAACCAGGCGCGCGCCTTCGGGGTGAATCTGTCCGGTCTCAATTGGGAAATCGATCTGTGGGGCAAGGCCCGCAAGGGGATTCGCGCCCAGCAAGCCGAATACAAGGCGTCCGAGGCCGATTATCGGGCCGGCTATCTGTCGTTGATCTCGGAAGTGGCCAGCGCCTATTTTCAAATCCGCCAGTTCGATGAGCAGATCGCTCGCCAACAATCCGGTCTGGCCAAGAACCAGCGTATTCTCGGCATCCTGGAGCACCAACGGCGAGAGGGGCTGGTGGCCAACACCCGGGTGCTGCAACAGCAGGCGGAAAACCGTGGACTGCAACGGGAGTTGCTCGATCTGCAACGGCAACGGACGCTTACGGAAAATCGTCTGGCGACCCTGCTGGGTATCCCGGCCGGCAATCTGCGCGTGCCCCAGGCGTCTCTCAGCCGTACCGTGCAACCCCTGGCCGTACCGGCTGGATTGCCCGCCGACCTGCTGGCGCGGCGGCCCGATATTCTGGCGGCCGAATACCGGGTACTGCGGGCTTACGAACTGATCGGCAAGGCGCGGCTGGCAAAATTACCCTCGATCAGTCTGACCGGCCAGGGTGGGCTGGCCAGCGCCGCCCTGGGAGCCCTGTTGGGTAACTGGACGCTCGGCATCGGTTTGGCGATCAACCTGCCCATATTCGATCCCAGTCTCGATCTGGAGATCAAGCGTACCCAGGTGGACCAGCAAATTGCCGAGGAAGAGTATCGCAAGACCGTAATCCTGGCCTTCGAGGAGGTGGAGAACGCCCTGGTGAATCTGGCCAACCGCAAGCAACAACTCGATGAACTGGAGCGACAACTCAACGATCTGCGCATCATCAGCAACCAGATTGATGCCCAGTTACAGGCCGGCCTGGTCTCGCAGCTTGAGGTCTTCGAATCGGAACGTACCCTGCTCTCGACCGAACAGACGCTGTTGGAAGTCAAACATCAGCGACTACAGGATACGGTAACCCTGTACAAAGCCATGGGCGGCGGCTGGCCCCGGGAAACCGTCGAACTGGCCACGAACCAATAAGCCGCGCCATGAGTATCGTCCTGCGCTCCCTTTCCCATCCCGAACTCGATGTCCTGCGCATCGCCGACGACTTTCACCTGATCGGCCGAGACCAAGCCCCTTTCGTTTCCCTCAAGACCGCCGCGAGTTCCGGGCTGGCGGTTAAGCACGCCTGCATCTTTCGGAAAGAGAAAGAGTTTTACCTCATCGATTTCGGCGCCGCCGCCGCCACTTTGCATAATAACCGGGCGCTGCCACCGAAATACCCCACCAAGCTCGCCAACAATGACGAGCTTTGGTTTGCCGGCGTCTTTGGATTTCGGGTGGAACGCGAAAGTCGGGACAAAAGCGCGGCGACGCCCCTCCCCATGGCGCTGGCGCAGCTTGCCCTGCTGCCGGCCCCCGACAGCGTTACCGGTGAAGCCATCGCCCTCCACGGCGTCCCACCGCTCCTGATCGGCCGCGACATGATGCTGTCGGCGCCGGGTGAAAGCGCGGCCGCCATTCCCGACGCCATCAAGCCTCTCTCCCGCTATCATGCCTTGTTGTTTCTCAAGGGAAACAGCCTGCATGTGATGGATTTGGGCAGCACCAATGGCACCTGGCTCGGCGCCGAGAGGATTCCACCCTATGCCGAATTACCGGTATGCGGGGGCGATACCCTGGCCTTCGGCAGCGCTCGGCTGAGCTATACGGTACGGATTCGGCAACCCGACGATCATCCATCAAGCCAGGATCTCGACATCGAGGAAACGGCCAATTCCTCGGGCCTATATCCCGTTGGCCGGACCGTTTATATCAAGAAGGGGGCGAATTCGTTCCTGAAGATGCTGGCCGATCACCTTGACGAGGCCCCAGCCGAAGAACCGGCCAAGGAAAAAACCGACCTTGCGACTCCCGCCGGCCGCAAGCCCATGGGTAAGGCACAAGCGTTTATCCGGGAACTACGAGCGGCCCTTGGCAATGAACGGCCGCGTCACCGGGCCTGGTTGGCGGGAGGAAGCGCCGCCGTGGTATTGGTCGTGGCGGCGCTGTATCTCCACAATGCGCCGCGGCGGGAAATTAAGGCGCTGATCGAACAAGGGGATTATCGCGCCGGTCTGCTTCAGGCCAGCGAGTACCTGAGCCAGCACCCCGGCGACGCCGAAATGTCGGCCCTGGCCTTGAAAGCGCTGGTCCAGGAAACCGTGCCCGGCTGGCAGACGGATATCGAAGCCGGCCATTTCGCCGCCGCCGCCGACCGGCTCCGGCAAATCCAGGTCCAAACCATACCGGAAAGCGGGGCGTTGCTGGGACTGTTGGAATGGATCGGCGACCTGCAAGGTTTCCTGGCCGAACGCGGTGGCCGCGATGCGCCGCTCAAGCTGTTTCAGGACGAGCACGCCATCTTCGCCTTATTGGAGCGTTGGGACGCCGTCGCCCGGGACTATGAATTGCTATTGCTCAAGCTCGCCGACTGGGTGCCCGACTTTCAGGAACTCCGCCGGCGGGTTCTGAGCCAACAGCGCCTGCTGCGCAACGAGCAGACGGTTTACCTGAAGGCCATCACCACCCTCGAACAGTCCCTGCGCCAGCTTCTGACGCAGGGCAACGCCGATGAAGCATTGGCGTATCTGGAACGCTTCGCGCTGCAATATCCGAGGATTGTCGGTCTGGCTCCGCTGCGCGCGGATATCGCGCAGTTCGAGACGCTGCAACGCGCCGCCAAAGATCAGGACCTGGGCAACCTGCTGGGCTGGCGCAAGGCCGCTTTCACCACGCCCTGGGTGCGCGAGACGGCGACCCGGTGGCTGGAGGAACAACTCCCCCCCGTTGAGGTGCTGGAACGCTACCAAACGGCGCTGGCGGCCTGGCAAGTCGGCAATTTTCAGCAAGCCATTGCCCTGTTGAAACCTCTGCTCCAGGAGCGGGGCGGCCTGATCGTCGCGGCCAAACTGGAGCATTTCCAACAGGTGGCGGAGACTTTCGAGCAGCTACGGACTGTTCGCGGGCAGCCGGATTACGGCGAACGCCTGCTGGAGCTGAGCCATACGCTGCATCCCGCCGAGGACCGCTTCTTTCTGGACGCTCTCGCCGATGATTTGCGTCTTCAGCGTCAGACGCTGTCGGCCCAGGCCAAGACCCTGTTTGAGCAGGCCGCGAGCCACTGGCAAGAGTACCAGCGTCGCGGCGGCATCAACGGCCTGATGCGTCTGGAACAAACCGTTTCCCCATCCTTCAGGCAGCAGACCCAGCGCCTGGCGCAAGCCTACGAAGCCGCGAGCGGCGGCGCGCGCCGTCACGATCTGTTGCGCCAAGCCTATCCTGAAACGACACGCAAGCTGTACGAAGACATCCTGGCCGAAACCAGACGCCAGCGGCAATCTCTCGCCGACCTCCGGCTGGTGATGAAATCCACGCTGCTGGACGCCAAACTGCAACTGTTGCCGGACCCACGGACATCGCCGCCATGAGCGATACCCACGACGCCAAATCCCACCCGAATTCCATACTCGGCGAACAAAGCATTGAAGGTATCGAAATTCTCGCCGCCGAGCCCTCGCGCCTGATTCGCGTCATGATCGCTTTACTGACTACCCTGCTGCTGGCGATGCTGGCCTGGTCGTTTTTCGGCAGCGTGGGCATCATTGTCAAGGCTCAGGGCCAACTGGGTCCGGAGGCCGACGAACGACTGCTGTTCGCGCCCATCGAAGGACAACTGGCCGATCTCTACATCGTCGAGGGCGCGCCGGTCGCCGCGGGCGACGTGGTGGCGCGGGTTAACGCGCTGGGGGCCATGCAGCTCGCGGCCAGCGCGCTGCTGGCGCAGCTTAAGCTCCAAGCAACCGAAACCGCCTTTCGAACCTTTCCCGTGCAGAAGCGGGCGCTGGAAAAAGGCATCGAACTCATCCAGTTTCAGATCGAGAGCGCCGAGGAGGTCGACAACCGGCGCATTTCCCAAGGCATGACCCAACTCGCCGCGGACCAGCGGCTCAAGCTCGAACGGGCGCGGCTGAAGCTGGACGGCGCCCAGGATGCCCTGGCCTTCACCCGCAATGACTATGAGAAGCATCGTCGCCTGTTCGAATCCCCTGGCGGCGGCGGGATCGCCCGCTCCAAGGTCGAGGAAAAGTTCAAGGAATACCAAGGCAAAATAGCCGAGTTTGAGATCGCCAAGAACGAGCTGGCCGAATTCGAAGTCAAGCTGAACGAGGAATACGCCAAGCGCCAGGAAGAGCTGAAGGCGCGTTCGGAGCGCCTGCTGCAGTACTATGCCCAGTTGGAGGAACGCAAGGCCCAGCTCGCCAACGCCGAACGGGAGAACCAGGTCTCTCTCAAGCTGGCCCAGGCGGAGGCCGCCGCCGCCGCCCAGATCAGCTTCGACGACATCGACGAGAACAACCTGCTGCTCATCAAGGCCCCGGTGGCCGGGGTCGTCACCCGGATCGGCGTCACTCAGCCCGGCGCCAAGATCGATCCCAAGGCCCCGCTCGCCGGCATCGCCCCGGCCGACGCCCGGACCATGCTGCACATCGAGATCCTGGAGCAGGATCGCGCCTTTCTCCGGGAGGGCATGCCGGTCAAGATCAAGTTCAACGCCTTCCCCTTTCAGCGTTTCGGCTTCATCGACGGCGTCCTGGAATTTATCGCGCCGAGCGTCTCCACCGCCGGCGAGAATCCTCAGAACCGGGTGCAGGTCTATCGGGGACGCGTCAGTCTGGAGCGGGACTATTTCACGTCTCCCGAAACCGGCGCTCGGATACCGCTGCGCTTTGGCATGATCGCCATCGCTGAAATCATGGTGCAGCAACGGCGGCTGCTCGATCTGGCCCTGGACCCCTTGCGCGGGGCCTCCGGCTGAACGCCGTTCCGGCGGGACGGAACGAACGACCCCCGGCTTCATGACCCTTTACGCAAGCAACGGAGCACAACCATGCAAATTGCCCGTATCGACGATGAAATCCTCGACGCCGACGATTTCGTTAAAGTCCTCAAACTCGATAATCGCTTCAATACCCTGATCGAACAAATCCTGATCGACAAACTGACGGTGCGGGCGGCGAAGAAGAGCGGCATTACCGTTACCCCGGCCGAAATTCAGGAACGGGTCGATCAATTCCGCCGAGTGGAAGGACTGCACCGGGCACAGGACACCTTTGCGTTCCTGGAGGCGCTGGGGGTGACCCTGGAGGAATTCGAAAATCACATGACCGAAATCCTGTATCGGGAAAAAATGCTGGCGCAAATTACCCGCAAGGAGCAGATCGAGGACTACTTCCGCCTGCATTCCCCAAAGTTCGACAGCGTCGAGATCAACCACATCACCGTGGATTCCGACGGCAAGGCTCGCGAACTGCTTGCCCTGTTGGAAGATGAACCGACTTTGTTCGCCGAACTGGCGCGCGAGCATTCCATGGACCTGGATACCAAATTCAAGGGCGGTTACATGGGCAAGGTGCTGCGGGGCGCTCTGCCCAACGATGTGGAAGCCAAGATCTTCAACGCCGCGACGGGGGAACTGCTGGGTCCCTTCGCGTCCGACGACGAACTGATCTTCGAGATCTTTCAGATCAAGGCCAAATATCCCGCCCGGCTCGACGAGACCACCACCCGCGACGTCGCCAAGATGGTCCGTAGCGATTGGCTTGCGGCGCGCGCCCAGGAACACCGGCTGGAAGTGATCTAAACCGCCACCCTCGCGGCCATGGAGATAATCCAGTGAGTTCCGAAATTCTGCTCGAAACCCTGGCCGGCATCGAATTGCTGGCGCCCATCGGCCGCGACGACCTGGAATCTCTGGCCGAGCGGGCTGAAATCCAGACCTACGACCTTGGCGATACAATCTTCACGGCCGGGGAACCGGGATTGGGTCTTTATATCGTCAAATCCGGCATGGTTCGCCTGCTGAGCACGGAAGGCGGCAAGGACGTCAGCATCGGGATACGTCGCGCCGGCGAGTTGCTGGCCGAAACCGCCGCGCTGCGCAACTACCGTTTTGAATTCACCGCCCGCGCCTCCGGCAAAACCGAGCTGGTGTTCGTGCCCCGCGATGCCATCGCCCTGGTGCTGACCCGTCATCCGGTGGTCGGCGGCCTGCTGGCCCGTCAGGCGAGCATCAATGCCGCCGGTGGCTTCATCAGCCAGTTGTTCCAGTTGCGCGGCAAGGTCGATAAGGACGAACTCGTCCAACTGGTCGACAGCATCGGCATCAAAAAGGTAGCGGCCGGGGATGTCATCCTGGAGCAGGGCAGCCTTGAGGACCGCCGGCTCTACGTGGTGCGCCGGGGCACGGCGCGCGGCCTGCGGGTGGAAAACGGCGTCGAGATGCCTCTGGCGCTGTTGGGTCATGGGGAGATGTTCGGCGAAAACACCTGCCTGCTGGACGTGGCGCAACCGCTGACCGTGCGGGCCGCCACCGACGCGGTGCTGTTGGTGATCCCGCAGCAAACCGTCCGCACCATCCTGGAACGCAATCCCCAACTGAAGGAAACGCTGCGGACCCGCATCCAGTTCACCGAGCACGAACTGGAACGCCAAAAACAACTGGCCGAACGGCGCAACCGGCCGCTGCGCCTGGACCTGGGCTCCAAACCCGGTATCGGCGAGCGGGTGCTCAAACGGTTCCCACTGGTCGAGCAGGCCGAGGAAATGGACTGCGGCGCGGCCTGCCTGGCGATGATCTGCAAGCACTACGGGATCGCCGCGACCCTGGGCAAACTGCGGGAGATGGCCAACGTCACCACCGAAGGCGCCACCCTGGACAGTTTGGCTCAAGTGGGCGAGTCGCTGGGGTTCACCACCCATGGCGTGCAGTGTACCTACCAGACCGTGCTGGGCTTCGAGCTGCCGTTTATCGCCCACTGGGAAGGGTATCACTACATCGTGGTCTACGGCGTTTCCAAGAACCAGGTCTGGGTGGCGGACCCAGGACTCGGTTTTCGCAAGCTGAGCATCGCCGACTTCGAGAAGGGCTGGACCGGCACCTGTTTGTTGTTCACCCCCCGCGCCGATCTGGCGCAAATCGAGGCCACCCGTTCCCCCTGGATGCGGTTCGTGCGCCTGTTGCGCCCCCACAAGCCGGTGCTCGGCTATTTGATCCTGGCGACGCTGGTGATCCAGGTGCTCGGTATCGTTCCCCCGATCATTCTCCAAAACATCCTGGATCGCGTCGTCGTTCACCAAAGCCACGAACTGCTGAATCTACTGATCGTCGGTTTTATCCTGGTGCAGGTCTTCATGCAGTTGACCGCGTTGATGCGCACCTATCTGACCAACTTCATGGTGCGCAACCTCGATTTCTCGATGATGTCGCAGTTCTTTCAGCACACGCTGTCCCTGCCGATTTCCTTCTTCGCCAAGCGCCGCACCGGCGACATCTTCGCGCGGTTTCAGGAAAATCAGACCATTCGCCAGTTCCTGACCCAATCCACGATCAGCACGCTGCTGAACCTGTTGATGGTGTTTTTCTACTTTCTGGTGCTGTTCATGTACAGCACCCGGATGACCCTGGTCCTGCTCGCCCTGATCGTGCCGATGGTGATATTGACCGTGGCCATTACCCCGCGCATCAAGCAATACGCGCGGCGCGACTTCGAGGCCTCGACCGACGCCGAAGCCGTTTTAATGGAAACCCTGAACGGCGCCGAAACCATCAAGGCCATGGGCATCGAGCGCGCCATCCGGCTGAAGTGGGAACAAAAATATGCCAAGGCATTGAATGTTCAATATAAGGCCCAGGGTTTCGAAGCGCTGGTCGGTCTTGCCAGTCAGTTGTTGCACGCCGTGACCGTGACCTCGGTACTGTGGATCGGGGCCAATCTGGTGCTCAGTCAGCAGCTCACCATCGGTCAGTTGATTGCCTTCAACATGTTGATGGGCAGCGTGATGGCGCCGCTCATGGGCTTGATCGGCATGTGGGACGAGTTGCACGAAGCCGGGGTGGCGATGGAGCGGCTCGGCGATGTGCTGGACATGGAGCCGGAACAGAAACCCGAGGATCAGTCCTCGCGCATCCTGCTGCCCAGCCTGCGCGGCGATATCCGCCTGGAAGATGTGTATTTCCGCTACGGTGGCAAAGAGACCCCCTATGTTCTGGAAAACATCAGTTTCGAACTGAAAGCCGGGGAAACCGTCGCCCTCGTCGGCCACAGCGGCTCCGGCAAGACCACGCTGGCCAAGCTGCTGGTCGGTTTCCATCCGCCCAGCGAAGGCAAGATCTCCATCGATGGCTACAACCTGAACCTGATCGACAAAGACTACTATCGCGCGCAAATCGGCTATGTGATGCAGACCAATCTGCTGTTTTCCGGCACCGTCGCGGAGAACATCGCCCTGGGCGAGAGCAATCCCGACCGGCGCCGCATCGTCGAGGTGGCCCGGCTGGCCGACGCCCACGGCTTCATCAGCAAGTTGCCGCAAGGTTACGAACAGACCGTGGGCGAGCGGGGCGTCGGCCTGTCGGGTGGCCAAATCCAGCGGCTCTGTATCGCCCGTTCGTTGTACCGAGACCCCCGGCTGTTGATCTTCGACGAGGCCACCTCGGCCCTCGACACGCAATCCGAGACCAATATTCTCCGCAACCTGTCCGGCGTCCTGGAGGGCCGCACCGCCCTGGTCATCGCCCACCGGCTCAGCACCATCATGAACGCCGACAAGATCCTGGTTCTATATCAAGGCCGCATCGTCGAGGAGGGGACTCACCAAAATCTGTTCGACCGCCAGGGCATGTACTATCAATTGATACACAAGCAGATCGCGGCGGCGGCATGAGACCACCACGATCCCGGCCATCCTGACTCCGGTTTTCGGCGATGAGACCTTTCACCCTCGGCCAATCGACCACGCTCGGTTACGGCGACCTGCTGGAAAAAATTGAAATCCTGCGCTCCACGCTGCGTTGGGCCACACGGCTGGAGCGCGAGGAGATTCAGCGCCTGCTGGGACAGTGCAACACGCTCCGCGAGGACGTGATGAGCCTGTCGCGCCGGGAACGCTTCGTCCAGTCCTCCGCTGCCTTGGAGGATTTGCAGCCGCTGCGGCCCGAGCAACCGCTCACGGCGGAGCAACGCCGCGCGGCGTTGCTGGAACGGGAGTTCACCTTCGAGGGAGTCTTCGGGGACAATCCCAAGCTGCTGGAAACCCTGGAAATCGCCGAAAAGGCGGCGCCCACCGATCTGCCGGTGCTGGTTCGCGGCGAGAGCGGTACCGGCAAGGAGTTGCTGGCCAAGGTGGTTCATACCAACGGTCGGCGCGGCCAGGGACCGTTCATTTCCGTCAACTGCGGCGCCATTCCGGAAAACCTGGTGGAATCGGAGCTGTTCGGCCATAAAAAAGGGGCGTTTACCGGGGCGGCCAGTGACCGCAAGGGCAAATTCGAGAGCGCCAATCTCGGCACGATTTTCCTGGACGAGATCGGCGAATTGCCCCTGTCGGGCCAGGTCAAGCTGCTGCGGGTGCTGCAATCGCAGGAAATCCAGCGGGTCGGTTCCGACAGCCCGATCCGGATCGATGCGCGCATCGTCGCCGCCACCAATCGCGATCTGTTGGCCATGGTGCGGACCGGGCAGTTCCGGGAGGATTTGTACTACCGGTTGAGCGTGATCGAAGTCACCGTGCCCCCGTTGCGCGAACGCCGGGACGAGATACCGCTGCTGATCGATTTTTTCTGCGACGCGGCGGCGGAAAGGCTGAGCCGCAGTCCGCTCAAGCTGAGTCCACGGCTGCGTCAATTTTTGCTCGACTATGGTTTTCCGGGCAATATCCGCGAATTGCACAATTTGATTTTCCGAATGTCCTGCCTGGCCGGCGATACCGCCGATCTCCTTCATCTGCCGGACGTCCTACGGGCTAATCCGCCGACCGTGCGCCCGCTGGCGGATGCCCCGCTCGAATCCGGAGCGCCCGCGTCGCTAAGCGATGCCAAAAAAGCGGCCGGTGACGCGGCTGAAAAACGTTTTCTCGAACAGGGGCTGCGGGAAGTGAATGGGCGGGTGGTGGATCTGGCCCGCCGTCAGGGGATGAACCGCTCCCATCTGCAAACCTTGATGAAGAAGCATGGCCTGAGCGCCAAGGCGTTTCGCCCCAAAAAGGCATAAAAACCGACGGAGTCTCCCAACGGAGTTTCCGTCGGATACCCATCAACAAACTAATT
>CAVOGC010000047.1:0-14071 GCA_963695105.1 uncultured Gammaproteobacteria bacterium
GTTGATCATGGAGGAAACCGGCCTGAACGTGGTGATCGCCGAAGATCCGCTGACTTGCGTGGCCCGCGGCGGCGGCCGGGTGCTGGAGCTGATCGCCAAGGACGAACACGCCATCGAAGCGTTCGCCATAGAATAGCGGTTGGCCGCCCTCAAACCCAGCAGGCGGTCCGGCCACTTGTTCACGATCAACCCCAAGGCGACCCTCCGGCTCGGACTGTGGATGGCGCTATCGATCGCCATCATGACGGTGGATCACCGCTATCGTTATCTCAACGGTGCGCGCGATGTCCTGGCCACGGCGATCTACCCGCTGCACTATCTGGCGCGCCTGCCGGCCGATGTCAGGACTTGGCTGGCCGAAAATCTGGTCGGCCGTGGCGCCTTGCTGGAAGAGAACGCCCGTCTGCGCGAAAGACAGGTGTTTCTCAACGCCCAGTTGCAGAAGTTGACCACGCTGGAGGCGGAAAATCGCCGGCTGCGCTCCCTGCTGGAGTCGGCGGTCAATACCCCGGAGCGGGTGCTGATCGCCGAACTGCTGGCGGTGGATTTCGATCCGTACCGGCATCACATCCTGCTCAATCGCGGCCGCCAGCACGGCATTTACGTCGGCGAGCCGGTGCTCGACCAGCACGGCATCGTCGGCCAGATCGTCCGGGCCGATCCCTTTACCGCCACAGCGATACTCATTACCGATCCCAACCACGCCCTGCCGATCCAGATCGATCGCACCGGGGTACGCACGCTGGCCTTGGGCACCGGCAACTTTCAGGAGCTGGAGCTGCCCCATATTCCCAACAATGAAGATGTAAAGGTTGGCGATCTGTTGGTGACCTCCGGTCTGGGTGGGCGGTTTCCGCGCGGTCATCCAGTGGGCAAGGTGGTGAAGGTGGAATTCGATCCCGGCAGCCCGTTCGCCCACATCGTCGCCCGGCCGCTCGCGGCGCTGGATCGAATTCGCGAAGTGATGTTGCTGGAGAACGAATCGGGCGTGCCGGAACCGTCCGCGCCCGCCATGGCCGAACAGTCCCCCTCGCCCCGCCGGCCATGAGCACGCTACGCCCCACCGGCGGTGGGATCATGGCGTTGAGTTTTCTGCTGGCGTTTCTACTGTCCGCTATCCCTTTGCCGGGCTGGCTGGATCATTTTCGACCCGACTGGGTGGCGATGGTGCTGATCTATTGGGGCATGGCGCTGCCGCATCGGGTGGGGATCGGGGTGGGCTGGCTGGTTGGGCTGCTGCTGGACGTGGCGCGGGGCGCCTTGTTGGGCCAGCACGCCCTGGCCCTGGCGGTCGTGGCCTATCTGACGCTGCAAACTTACCGGCGCATCCGGGTGGCGCCCCCTTGGCGGCAGGCGCTCAGCATTCTGATCTTTCTGCTGGTCGAACAGCTTCTGGTGTTTTGGATCAGCGGGGTGATCGGCTACCCGCCGCGCGACTGGTGGTATCTGGCGCCCGCGCTGGGCGGCATGGTGATGTGGCCCCTGCTGTTCGTGATCCTGCGCGATGTGCGCCGTTATTACCAAGTCACCTGAGAGTCCGGCAAGGCGATCATGAAAACCTGGCAACCACTCGCCAAGCCCGCCACCGGCGAACCGCTGGCCCGGGAAAAGGACAACACCGCCGAGAGCGAGCTGTTTTTCCGCCGCGCCCTGGTGGTGCTGTTCGCGGTGTTCCTGGGCTTTCTGACCGTGGCGGGCCGACTGGTCCACCTGCAAGTGCTCAACCACGATCGCTTCACCACCCTGTCCGAGAGCAATCGGGTCCGCTTGCAGCCGCTGCCACCGACCCGTGGTTTTATCTTCGACCGCAACGGCGTGCTGCTGGCCGACAATCTGGCCTCCTATCACCTGGAAATCACCCGCGAGCAGGTCAAGGATCTGGACGCGACCCTGGCGGAATTGCGCCAGCGGATCGAACTCACCGACGCCGATATCGAGCGCTACCGCAAGCTGGTCCGGCGCGCGCCGCCCTACACCGGCGTGCCGTTGCGCTTTCGCCTGACCGACGATGAAATCGCCCGGCTGGCGGTCGATCTGTACCGGTTGCCCGGCGTGGACATCAAGGCCGACCTGACCCGCCGCTACCCGCTCGGTCCGCTGGCCGTTCACGCCATCGGCTACGTCGGGCGGATCGACGAGAACGAACTGCGCCGACTCGACCCCGGTCAGTACAGCGGCAGCACCCACATTGGCAAGATCGGGGTGGAGCGATCCTACGAGGACGTGCTGCGCGGGCGCGCGGGCTGGCGGCAGGTCGAAACCAACGCCGAGGGCCGCCCGCTGCGGGTGCTTAGCCGGACCCCGCCAGTGCCGGGCCAGCATATCCACCTGAGCATCGACGTGCGTTTGCAGGCGGTGGCGGAAAAGGTGCTGGAAGACTACAACGGCGCCATCGTCGCCCTCGACCCGCGCAACGGCGAGGTGCTGGCGCTGGCCAGCCAGCCGACCTACGATCCCAACCCTTTCGTCAATGGCATCGACTTCGCCTCCTACCGCCTGCTCAACACCTCCAAGGATCGGCCACTGCTCAACCGCGCCCTGCGCGGGATCTATCCGCCCGGCAGCACCATCAAGCCGCTGATGGCCCTGGCCGGGCTGGAATACGGGGAAGTCAATCGCCACAGCGGTGTATTCTGTCCGGGCTTCTACCGCTTGCCCGGCTCCAGCCACAAATTCCGCGACTGGCGCCGTGGCGGCCACGGCAGCGTCAGCATGGACCGGGCCATCGCTCAATCCTGCGACGTGTACTTTTACCAGCTGGCGTTCAATCTGGGCATCGACCGTCTTCATGCGTTTCTGGACAAATTTCACTTGGGCCGACCGACCGGGGTCGATCTGCCGGGTGAAAAGAGCGCGCTGCTGCCGTCCCAGGAATGGAAGCGCAGGGTCCACAAGCACTCCTGGTTCGCGGGCGACACCATCAGCGCCGGAATCGGGCAGGGCTATTTCCTGACCACGCCGCTGCAACTCGCCCACGCCATCGCGGTGATTTCCCAGCGGGGAGCGGACTTCAAGCCGCGGATTCTGCTGGCCACCGAGGATCCCGGCACCCGAATCAAGACCCCGGAAGCCCCGCGGCCGTTGCCGCCGGTGACGGTCAGGAACCCTCAGTTCTGGGACACGGTGATCGCCGGCATGATCCATGTGGTGGAAGGCGGCACCGCCCACCGTATCGGGATCGGCGCCAAGTACCGCATCGCCGGCAAGACCGGCACCGCCCAAGTGTTTACCGTGGGCCAGAACGAGCGCTACGACGCCAGCCGCCTGGCCCGGCATTTATTGGATCACGCCCTGTTCGTGGCTTTCGCGCCGGTCGAAAACCCGCGCATCGCGGTGGCGGTGATCGCCGAACACGGCGGCGGCGGCAGCAAGACCGCCGCGCCGATGGCGCGCAAGGTCATGGACGCCTATCTGCTCGACAAGTACGACCAGCCTGCCGCCGGCGAAGCGGTGGACACTCAACGGGACACCCGGCAAGATGGATCGGAGTAAGGAAGGCAGGTTCCTCGGGCTGATTTATCTGGACCTGGCGTTGCTGCTGGGGTTGCTGGCGATATCGGGCATGGGGTTGGTGGTGCTGTACAGCGCCGGTCAGCGCGATCTGGATCTGGTGACCGGCCAGGCCATGCGGCTGGGCCTGGGATTTGCCATCATGCTGATCCTGGCGCAGGCGCCGCCGCATTACTTCCGCTTCTGGTCGCCGTGGATCTATCTGGCCGGCATCCTGCTGCTGCTGGCGGTCATGGTGGCCGGCGATGTTTCCAAAGGTGCGCGGCGCTGGCTGGATTTGGGCGTGCTGCGATTTCAGCCCTCGGAGATCATGAAGCTGGCGGTGCCGATGATGATGAGCTGGTACTTCGCCGACAAGCCGCTGCCGCCGCGGTTGTGGAATTTGCTGGGCGGGGTGTTGATCACCGTGGTGCCGTTTTTGTTGATCGCCAAACAGCCGGATCTGGGCACGGCGCTGGTGGTGGGGTGCGCCGGGGCGTTCGTGCTGTTTCTCGCCGGGCTGAGCTGGACCATCCTGCTCGGTCTGGCCGCGATGCTGGGCGCCGCGGTGCCGCTGTTCTGGACTTTCGGCATGCACGATTACCAGCGTCAGCGAGTATTGACCTTCCTCGATCCGGAAAGCGACCCGCTCGGGTCCGGCTATCACATCATTCAATCCAAGATCGCCATCGGTTCGGGCGGTATCTACGGCAAGGGCTGGCTGAACGGCACCCAGTCGCATCTGGATTTTCTGCCGGAAGGCTCGACCGATTTCATCTTCGCCGCTTTCTCGGAAGAGTTCGGTCTGGTGGGCGGCTGCCTGCTGCTGATGCTGTATTTCTTCGTCATCGCCCGCTGCCTGTACATGGCGGCCCATACCCCGGATACCTATGCCCGGCTGCTGGCCGGCAGTCTGACGCTGATCTTCTTCATCTACGCTTTCGTCAATTCCGGGATGGTTTCCGGCCTGTTGCCGGTGGTGGGGTTGCCGTTGCCGCTGTTCAGCTATGGGGGAACATCCCTAGTGACGATCATGGCCGGCTTCGGTATCCTGATGAGCGTCTATTCGCACCGCCGGACCCCGACGCGGTAATCGCCACCACGACCAACGACGAGATCTGCGCGTGAAGAGCCCGTTTTTGCTCGGTGTCATCCTGCTGTTGAGCGCCTGCGCGCCGCCCCCGGCGGTCCGCCAGCCCCCGGTCATTCCGGCCGTTCCGACGCCGGATTCCACACCCCCGCCGGAAACGACGGCGACCAGACCCAGCGATGCAGTCCCCGGCCAACCCTTGGGCAGCCGGGCTGACGTGCAGGGTTTTATTCGCGAGATGGCCGCCCGGCACCGCTTCGACCCCGACCAACTGCAAGCGGTTTTCAATCGCGCCCAAGCCCGGCCCAGCATCATCGCCGCCATGTCCCGGCCGGCCGAGGGCAAGTCCTGGTATGCCTACCGGGACATTTTCGTTAATTCCAGCCGTATCCGGGGCGGCGTGCGGTTCTGGCGGGCCAATGCGGCGGCGCTGGCCCAGGCTGAACGGACTTACGGAGTACCGCCGGAAATCGTGGTGGCCATCATCGGCGTGGAGACTCAGTACGGCGGCAACATGGGCAGTTTCCGGGTTCTGGAGGCGCTATCCACCCTGGCGTTCGATTACCCCCGGCGCGCCGCCTATTTCCGCAAGGAACTGGAGAACTACCTGCTGCTGACCCGGCAGGAAGGCATCGATCCGCTGACTCTGCGTGGGTCCTACGCCGGGGCCATGGGGCTGGGCCAGTTCATGCCGAGCAGTTTTCTGTCCTACGCGGTGGATTTCGACGGCGACGGCCACCGCGATCTCTGGCGCAACCCCCGCGATGCGATCGGCAGCGTCGCCCATTATTTCCAGCGCCACGGCTGGCAAGCCGGCGAGCCGGTCGTCGTGCCGGCACGGGTGAGTGGCACCCGCTACCCGGCGTTGCTGAGCCAGCGACTGAGCCAGCCCAAGGACAGCGTCGCCAGCCTGCGAGCCCAGGGCATTACGCCCGAGGCGTCGGTGAGCGGGACGCAGGCCGCGATGCTGCTGGAGTACCAAGGGCGCGGCGGCCCGGAGTACTGGCTGGGTTTCGATAATTTTTACGTAATCACCCGCTACAACCACAGCCGGTTGTATGCCATGGCGGTGTACCAGCTCAGTCAGGAAATTCGCGAGCAATACGCATTTTACCCCGGCGCCGTTCGGCCGGAGCGCGTCGCCCGCGCTGACTGAATTTTTCCGACAATAACCTGAAAACAACCGCATCGGTCTCGGCACGGACTGGCCGTTGCCCGGTGCAAGGGAGGATTTATGGCGAAATCCTGGAGCCAGGCTTTGCTTTTGGCATCGCTGGCGGGGGCGCTGGCCGGTTGCGGCACTACCCCCGATCGGCCGGTGAGCATACGGCCCGCCGGGACCGACCTCAACGCCGCGGCTCCGCGCGAAGTGGAGCTGATCCCGCGAGCCGAACCCCCCAGCCGTGGCGGCAATGCCGATAGCTATGTGGTCTTCGGCCGGCGTTACCGGGTCAGGGAAACCAGCGAAGGCTATCGGGAGCAGGGTACCGCCTCCTGGTACGGCGAGGATTTTCACGGCCGCAAGACCTCCAGCGGTCCGCTGTACGACATGTACGAGCTGACCGCCGCCCACAAGAGCTTGCCCTTGCCCACCTACGTGCGGGTCACCAATCTGGAGAACGGCCTTAGCACCGTGGTCAAGGTCACCGATCGCGGTCCCTTCGTCTCCGGGCGGATCATCGATCTGTCCTACGCCGCCGCCCTGCGGCTCGACATGCTGGAACAAGGGACCGCCCTGGTGGAGGTAGCCGCGCTGGAGCCTTACCAGCATCTGCCGGAGCTGGCGACCCGGCGCGCGGTGGAGCGGGAGCGGCTGGTCGCGGCGGCGGACCGGAAAGCACGGCGCGCGGTGGAGAGCACCGCCCTGGCCACCAGAACGGAACCGCGGGCTAAACCCGCCGCCACCGTGCGGCTGGCGTCCGCCACGCCGACCGCGAAGGCCAAGAGGGCGCCGGTGGAGCGCCGTTCCACTCCGGCCGACAAGAACGGCACGCTGTATCTGGTGGGCACGGTCACCGATCGCGGCAGTCCTCCCCGGCAGTTGCAAAACCGACTGGCCAGCCAGTTGCGGCGCAACGTGCAGGTGGAATCCACCGCCGGCAGCCGCTACCAGGTGCGGGTACCGCTGCGCGATTCGAGCGAGGCCCGGCAGGTGGCGATTCGATTGGCCGGTTTGGGCATCAGCCATTCGCGCGTCGTCGCCGATTGAGCAGCGTCGAGCTAGCGCTGGCGCCGCCTTGCGGGGGCGCCTCCGTTGGCGCGGCGATTTGCTTCGCGGCCGCGTCTGACTAGAATCACCGGGCGATGATTTTCAACCACGGGAGTCCTACACGATTCATGTTGTATTCGACTGTGTTCCGTTCTTTGTTGTTGCCGCTGGCGCTGACCTTCGCTTTTTTGTGTTCCGGCTTGACCGCTGTCCGCGCCGAAACCATACCGCCCCCGCCGCAAGTCCCGGTGCGGGGTTATTTGCTGATGGACTACCAGAACGGCAACGTGCTGGCGGACATGAAGGGTGAGGAACGGTTGGAACCGGCCAGCATCACCAAGCTGATGACCGGCTATGTCGTCTACAGCGCGCTGAAGTCCGGCAAGATCCACATGGACGATCAAGTGACCATCAGCGAAAAAGCCTGGCGGACCGGGGGCTCCAAGATGTTCGTCAAGGTTGGCAGCCAGGTATCGGTGGAAGATCTGCTGATGGGCATGGTGGTGCAATCAGGCAACGACGCCACGGTGGCGCTGGCCGAACATGTGGCCGGTTCCGAGGAAACGTTCGTCAAATTAATGAACGATCAGGCGGCGCAACTGGGGATGACCAACAGTCATTTCACCAACGCGCCGGGCATGCCCGATTCCAATCATTACATGTCGGCTCGCGACATCGCCACGCTGACGCGGGCGTTGATTCGGGATTTTCCGGAACAGTACGCCCGCTACTCGGTGCGCAGCTTCAAGTACAACAACATCGAGCAGCAAAACCGCAACCGCCTCCTGCTGACCGATTCCTCGGTGGATGGAGTTAAGACTGGCCATACCGATTCGGCGGGCTACTGCCTGGTCTCGTCGGCCAAGCGCAACGATACCCGCCTGATCGGCGTGGTCTTGGGGGCCAGCAAGGAGCGGGATCGGTTCGTGGCCAGCCAGGCGCTGCTCAACTACGGTTTCAGTTTTTTTGAGAGCCGCAAGCTGTACGATGCCAACACCCCCATCGTGACCACCCGGATCTGGAAGGGTCAGGAAAACGAACTGCCACTGGGCGTGACCCAGCCCTTGTACGTGACCGTGCCCAAGGGGCAGGCGCCGCAAGTCAGCACCACCACCACCGTGCAGCCGATCATTATCGCGCCGGCCCAGAAGGATCAAGCGTTCGGCGATATCATGGTCAAACTGGGCGAGCAGGAAGTGAGCAGGACCCCGCTGGTCGCGCTGCAAGAGGTGCCGGAGAGCGGCTGGTTCGGGCGGATGATCGATTCGATCCTGCTGTTTTTCTATTCGCTGTTCAACTGAGCCCGGCTTGAGGCGCGGTCCGGCATGAGCAACGAATCGCCGCTGCAATTTCCCTGTGAGTTCCCGATCAAGATCATGGGCGCCGGCACGCCCGGTTTTCGGGGACTGGTGATGGATCTGGTGCGCCGGCACGCCGCCGATCTGGACGAGGGGCGGGTGCGGGTGCGGGACAGCCGCACCGGCCGCTACCAGTCGGTGACGGTGGTGGTGAACGCCCAAAGCCGTGCGCAACTGGACGCCATCTATCGGGAACTCAGCGGCCATCCGGACATTGCGATGGTGCTGTGACCGCGGGAATGGCGCTGCCCGTTTCCCGTTGCGAACTCTTGTGCCTGCGCGGCCTCGGCCGCCGCGAGTACGAACCGGTGTTCGCCGCCATGCGGGCCTTCACCGAAGCCCGCGACGCATCCACGCCGGACGAGCTGTGGTGCGTCGAACATCCACCGGTCTTCACCCAGGGGCTGGCCGGCAAGACCAAACACTTGCTGGCGCCGGGGGATATCCCGGTCGTTCAGGCGGATCGTGGCGGCCAGGTGACCTACCACGGCCCCGGTCAGGTGGTGGTGTACTGCCTGCTGGACGTGCGGCGCCTGGGTTTGAGCGTGCGCGGTTTGGTGACGGTGCTGGAGCGCTCGGTGATCGACCTGCTCGCCGCTCACGGCATCGCCGGCCGCGCCCGGCCCGACGCGCCGGGTGTCTACGTGGGGGACGCCAAGGTGGCCTCGCTGGGCCTGCGCCTGCGCCAGGGCCGCTCCTACCATGGCTTGAGCCTCAATGTGGCCATGGACCTGGAACCCTTCACCCGGATCAACCCTTGCGGTTACCCCGGTCTGCGGGTGACCCAGTTGCGCGATCTGGGCATCGAGCTGATCCCCGAGGCCGCCGCCGCTGAATTGCTGGCGGACCTGGGCCGCAATCTGGGTTACACCGCCTTCGCGCGGGCCGATGGCTTGCCCTGAGCGTCGGGCATCGTCCGAATCGGGATTTGCCGGGCAACCTGCGGCATAATGTTGAGTCAAACCCTCAACAATTCGCCCTCCATCCTTCCAGGAACAGGCCATGTCCGAACGCACCGCTCCCGACGAAGCTACTCTTGCCCCGGTCGCTTCCGCCCAGCCCACGGCCAGGTCCGCGCCGCGACAGGGCGAGAAACTGCGCGGCGCGGACAAGGTCGCCCGCATCCCGGTCAAGATCGCGCCCAGCGATCCCGGGCAGCGCCTGCGCAAGCCGGCCTGGATTCGCGCCCCGTTCCCCGGCACGCCGGAAGTACAGCGCTTGAAGCGGATTTTGCGGGAGAATCGCCTGCACACGGTCTGCGAGGAGGCCAGTTGCCCCAATCTGGGCGAATGCTTCGGCCACGGCACCGCCACCTTCATGATCATGGGCGACATCTGCACCCGCCGCTGTCCGTTCTGCGACGTGGGTCATGGCCGGCCCAACCCGCTCGATCTCCAGGAACCGGAGAATCTGGCGCGCACCGTCGCGGCGATGGCGCTGAAGTACGTAGTCGTCACCTCGGTGGACCGTGACGACCTGCGCGACGGCGGCGCGGCGCACTTCGCCGAGTGCATCCGGGCCGTGCGCGCCGCCTGGCCGGGCATCGTCATCGAAATTCTGACCCCCGATTTTCGCGGCCGGATGGAGGTGGCCCTGGAGATTCTGGAGCGGGAGCCGCCGGACGTGTTCAACCACAATCTGGAAACCGTGCCGCGACTGTACCGGCAGGCCCGGCCCGGCGCCGACTATCAGTATTCGCTGACCCTGCTTCAGCGCTTCAAGGAACGGCGCCCGCATATCCCGACCAAGTCGGGGTTGATGCTGGGGTTGGGCGAGACGACGGAGGAGATCGAGTCGGTGATGCACGACCTGCGCGCCCATCGGGTGGAAATGCTGACCCTCGGTCAATATCTCCAGCCCAGCGCCCATCATCTGCCGGTGGAGCGCTATGCGCCGCCGGAGGAGTTCGTGCACCTGCGCGAGCTGGGCGAGGCCATGGGGTTTACCCATGTCGCTTCCGCGCCGCTGGTGCGCTCGTCCTATCATGCCGACTTGCAGGCCAAGGGTGCTGGCGTGGGGTGAGCGACGGCATTCCGGTCGTGGCCGCCGACCGGTTCGGGCGGTTACTGATGAGTAGGGACGGGGCATGAAGCTTGAAGACTGGCGGACCCCGGCGGTGATCCTGTGGTGCGGCGCGCTGATCCTGGCGGTTTCGCTGGGCATCCGCCACGCCTTCGGCCTGTTCCTGCAACCGATGAGCCTGGACAACGGCTGGGGTCGGGAAGTCTTCGCCTTCGCCATTGCCCTGCAGAATCTGGTCTGGGGGCTCGCCCAACCGTTTGCCGGCCGCTTGGCCGACCGTTTCGGCGCCGGTTGGGCGATTCTGGGCGGCACCCTGCTGTACGTGGCCGGTTTGCTGTTGATGGCCCAGTCCGCTTCGACCTTCGGTTTGGCGCTGAGCGCGGGCGTGTTGATCGGGCTCGGCTTGAGCGGCACCACCTTTCCGGTGGTGTTCGGCGCGGTCAGCCGGGCGGTGCCGCCGGAACAGCGCAGCCTCGCCATGGGCATCGCCATGGCGATCGGCTCGCTCGGACAGTTCGTGCTGCTGCCGGGCAGCCAGTGGCTGATCGGGGCGTTCGGCTGGGCGGTGGCGCTGGTCGTGCTGGGCTTGCTTGGGATTGGCATGGCGCCCTTGTCGGCCGCGCTGTTCGAGCGCCCGTCCGCCAATCCCGCCGTGCGGGCGCGGCCGTTGCGGGCGATTCTGGCCGAGGCGTTCACCCATCGGGGGTTCTGGCTGCTGTCGCTGGGTTTTTTCGTCTGCGGCTTCCAGGTGGTGTTCATCGCCACCCACATCCCCGCGTTTCTGATGGACCGGGGCCTGTCCCCGCTGGTGGGCACCACCGTGCTCGCCCTGATCGGGCTGTTCAATATTTTCGGGTCCTACCTGGCCGGGCTGGGTGGCGGCAAATTCCGCAAGCCGATGCTGCTGACCGGGATTTATCTGGCGCGGGCGGTGGTGATCGCTACATTTATCCTGCTGCCGGTCACGGCCTGGAGCGCCTATGCCTTCGGCATGGTGATGGGTCTGCTCTGGCTGAGCACGGTGCCGCTGACCAACGGCACGGTGGCGACGGTGTTCGGGGTCGGGAATATGTCGATGCTGGGCGGTATCGTGTTCCTGTTCCATCAGGTCGGCGCGTTTCTCGGCGGCTGGCTTGGCGGTTATCTGTACGATACGACCGGCTCCTACCGCGCGGTCTGGATCATCGCCATCGGCTTGAGCCTCGCCGCCGCCCTGCTCAACTGGCCGATCCGCGAACAGGCGGTGCGCCCGGCCACCGCGGCGGCCTGACGGCGATGCGCAAACCGCTTTCCTTCTCCGGCGCGCTCGCCGTCGGCTTGGTGGCGCTGGCCGCGCTGCTGGCGTTTGTCGCTTATCGCAGTCCCGACATGATGCTGGTGTTCTTTGCCGCCTGGAAGCTGTGCATGTAGGTAGCGGCGGTGAGCACCGCAGGATCGGGCCACTCATGCGAAGGGACATTCACGTCCCGAACAACTCCGCCAGTTTCGCGCCGGGGTCGGGGGCGCGCATGAAGGCTTCGCCCACCAGAAAGGCATGCACCCCGTTCTCGCGCAGCAGCGCCACATCCGCCGGGGTGTGAATGCCGCTTTCGGTGACCACGGTGCGGTCGCCGGGAATGCGGGGCAACAGCTTGAGCGTGGTGTCCAGCCGGGTTTCGAAGCTGCGCAGGTTGCGGTTGTTGATGCCGATCAGCGTCGCGCCGGTGGTCAGCGCCCGTTCCAACTCGCCGGCGTCGTGGACTTCCACCAGCACGTCCAGACTCAGCTCCGCCGCCAAGTTCGCCAGTTGGGCCAGCGCGGCGTCGTCCAGCGCGGCCACGATCAGCAGGATGCAGTCGGCGCCGATCAGCCGCGCTTCGTGGACCTGATAGGGGTCGATGATGAAATCCTTGCGCAGCGCCGGCAACGGGCAGGCGGCCCGCGCTGCCCTTAAATAATCCTCGTGACCCTGAAAGAAATCGCGGTCGGTCAGCACCGACAGGCAGGCCGCCCCGGCGGCGGCATAGCTTTGCGCGATGGCGGCCGGTTCGAATGGATCACGCAGCAGGCCCTTGCTGGGCGAGGCGCGCTTGATCTCGGCGATGACCGCCGGGCGACCGGCCGCGATCGTCCGCGTCAACTGGCCCAGGAACGGGCGGGGAGCGGGCAGACTCTCAGTTTGGCGGCGCAGCTCGCGCAGACTTAGCCGTTCCTGGCGTTCGGCGATTTCCTCGATCTTGCGGGCCAGGATTTTTTGCAGAATATCGGGCGTGTCGCGCATGACGCTCATGACGCCAAGGTCTGCGTGCAACGCACGAATTCGTTCAGCTTGACCCGCGCCGCGCCGCTGGCCATGGTCTCGTGGGCCAGTTCGATGCCGGCGGCAATGGAGGGCGCGAGGTTGGCCGCGTACAGCGCCGCCCCGGCGTTGAAGGCGACGATGTCGCGCGGAGTGCCCGGTTCGTTGTCCAGCGCGTTCAGCAGCATGGCCTTGGACTGTTCGGCGTTTTCGACCCTGAGCCCCCGGTTGGAGACCATGGCCAGGCCAAAATCCTCGGGGTGAATCTCGTATTCCACGATTTCGCCGTTCCTGAGTTCGCCGACCTGGGTGGGCGCGCCCAGTGAAATCTCGTCCATGCCATCCTTGCCCCAGACGACGAGTACGTGTTGCGCGCCGAGCCGTTGCATCACTCGCACCTGAATGCCGACCAGATCGGGATGGAATACGCCCATCAACTGGTTGGGCGCGCCGGCCGGATTGGTCAGCGGGCCGAGGATGTTGAAGATGGTGCGCACGCCCATTTCGCGGCGCACCGGCGCGACGTTCTTCATGGCCGAGTGGTGGTTGGGCGCGAACATGAAGCCGATGCCGGTGGCGGCGATGCAGTCGGCCACCTGTTCGGCCTTCAGGTCGATGCGGGCGCCCAGCGCCTCCAGCACGTCGGCGCTGCCGGATTTGGACGAGACGCCGCGGTTGCCGTGCTTGGCGACCCGCGCGCCGGCGGCGGCGGCGACGAACATGGTGGCGGTGGAGATGTTGAAGGTGTGGGCGCCATCGCCGCCGGTGCCGACGATATCGACGAAGTGTTCGTGCGGCGGCGGGACGTGGACCTTGGTGGAGAGTTCGCGCATGACCGTGGCGGCGGCGGTAATTTCGCCGATGGTTTCCTTCTTGATCCGCAGGCCGATCAGGATGGCGGCGGTCATGACCGGGGAAATCTCGCCGGCCATGATTTGGCGCATCAGCGAGAGCATCTCGTCGTAAAAGATCTCACGGTGTTCGATGGTGCGTTGCAGGGCTTCCTGGGGGGTGATGGACATGTCAAGGGTTCTCCGGGGCGGTTCAGTGCCGGGTCAGAAAATTGCGCAGCAGGGCGTGGCCGTGTTCGGTCAGGATCGATTCCGGGTGGAACTGCACGCCTTCGACCGGCAGGGTTTTGTGGCGCACGCCCATGATCTCGTCGATGTCGCCGTCCAGCGTCTGGGTCCAGGCGGTGATATCCAGGCAATCCGGCACGCTGGTTTTTTCGATCACTAGGGAATGATAGCGCACCACGGTGAACGGGTTGGGCAGGCCGGCGAACACGCCTTGCCCCCGGTGATGGACTTCGGAGGTCTTGCCGTGCATGACGTGCCCGGCGCGGACGATGTGTCCGCCGAAGGCCTGGCCGATGCTTTGGTGGCCCAGGCAGACGCCGAGGATCGGAATCTGGCCGGCGAAGCGTTCGATGGCGGCCAGCGAGACACCCGCTTCGTTGGGCGTGCAGGGGCCGGGCGAGAGCACGATGCGCTCCGGGGCGAATTTGGCGATTTGGTCGGGGTCGATCTGGTCGTTGCGGTAGACCCACACCTCTTCGCCCAGCTCGCCGAAGTATTGCACCAGGTTGTAGGTGAAAGAGTCGTAGTTGTCGATCATGAGCAGCA
>CAVOGC010000048.1:0-39489 GCA_963695105.1 uncultured Gammaproteobacteria bacterium
GGGGTCGTCCTGGCGCTGCTGACGCTCGGCCAGGATGCGAGCCTGCTCGACCAGGCGGGCCTGGTCGGCGTCGGTCAGCGCCGCGCGGATCGCGGCCAGCCGTTCCCGTTCCGCCGCCGCCTGTTTCCCACTCAGCTCCGCGTCCGGGGCCATGGTCAGCCGGACCCGGTGCGGGTTGTCCAACAGCAGTTGCCGGACCAGGCGCGGGATGAACTCCGGGTCGCGGCTTTCCGCCCGCAACTGCTCCAGCAGCGGATTGCTGTCCAGGGCCGGCAGTGGGTCCGCGCCGTGGATCGCCGGCGCCAGCGCTTCCATCAGCAAGCGCAGGCCGTAGGGAAAGCCGTCGCCGGTGATTTCCCGCTCGCTCAATTCTAGTTGGTGCAGGGCGGCGTCCACCGCCTCTTGCGGTACGCCCTCGGCCGCGACCTGTTGCAGCACCTCGAACACCAATGCCTCGACCGCTTTAGCGTGTTCGGGGTTGGAGCCTTCCAGCCCGCAGACGAAGATGGCTTCGCGGGTGGCGGTGTCGAAGCCGCACAGCGGCGAGGGCGCGGCGCCCAGTTCCGAGGTTTCCAGGGCGTTGCGCAGCGGCGAACTGCTATTGTCCAGCAGTGCATCGCTCAACAAGCGCGCCCGCAGCGTCGCCAGCGGGTCGGTGGTCGGCCCCAGCAGCCAGCCCAGCACGATGTGAGTCTGGTCGCTCAGGTCTTCGGTTCCATCCAGGGGATAGTGGATGAGGTCGGCGATCGGGGCGGAAAGGCGGCGCTCGTCGGGAATGGCCAAATCCAGAGTCAGCGCCTGGAAACGGCCAAGAGCTTGCGCCTCGAAACGTTCCTGATGCTCGACGGCGGGGATGTCGCCGTAGGTCAGGAGGATGGCGTTCGAGGGGTGATAGTGGCGGGCATGGAACGCTTTGAGTTGTTCGTGAGTGAGGTGGGGAATCGCCTCGGGGTCACCGCCGCTGTTGTGGTGATAGGTGATGGTCGGGAACAGCCGGTGCTGCAATTCCTGGCCAATCCGCTGCACCGGCGAACTCATCGCGCCCTTCATCTCGTTGAACACCACGCCCTTGAACAGCAGCTCCGAGTGGGGGTCGTCGGGCTGGGCGAATTCCAGCCGGTGGCCTTCCTGGGCGAAGTCGCGTTCGTCCAGCAGCGGGAAGAACGCGGCGTCCAGGTAAACGTCCAGCAGGTTGTTGAAGTCCTTTTTGTTCTGGCTGGCGAAGGGGTAGGCGGTCCAGTCGCTGCTGGTGAAGGCGTTCATGAAGGTGTTGAGCGACCGGCGGATCATCATGAAGAACGGATCGCGCACCGGGTAGCGCCGGCTGCCGCACAGGGCGGTGTGTTCGAGGATGTGCGCCACGCCGGTCGAGTCTTGCGGCACGGTCAGGAACGCGGCCATGAAGGCGTTGTGCGGGTCGTCGGCGGCGAGATGAAGATGGCGGGCGCCGGTGGCGCGGTGGCGGTATTCCTGGAACTCCAGCCGCAGGGCGGGAACGGGATGGCTGCGCAGGTGTTGAAAGGCGGGATGGGGCATGATGTCTCTATTCTCCAGCCATGCCGCCCCAGGCGGGGTCGGTGGCGTGCCGCTCCAGATACCAGTCCACGGTCTTGGCGATGCCGGTGTTGAAGGTTTCCTCGGGGCGCCAGCCGAGCTCCTCGCTCATCTTGCGGGGATCGATGGCGTAGCGCCAGTCGTGGCCGGGCCGGTCGGCGACGAAGTGGATCAGCCGCTCGTGCGGGGCGTGCTCCGGCCGGCGCTGGTCCAGCAGCGTACAGATCAGCTTGGCGATGTTGAGGTTCGCCCATTCGTTGTCGCCGCCGATATTGTAGGTTTCGCCCAGCGCGCCGCGTCGGATCACCGCGTCGATGCCCCGGCAATGGTCTTCGACGTATAGCCAGTCGCGGATGTTGCTGCCGTCGCCGTAGACTGGAATCGGCCGTTGCAGCAGGCAGGAACGGATCACGGTGGGGATGAATTTCTCGCCATGCTGGTAAGGGCCGTAATTGTTGGAGCAGTTGGTGGTGACCACCGGCAGGCCGTAGGTGTGGAAATAGGCCCGCACCAGATGGTCGGAGCCGGCCTTGGAGGCGGAGTAGGGCGAGTTGGGCGCGTAGGGGGTGGTTTCGCTGAACGGTGGATCGCTGTGCTTGAGGGTGCCGTAGACTTCGTCGGTGGAAATATGGTGGAAGCGGCAGTGCTCGGCGGTTTTGCCACCCTCCAGCCAAGCGCCGCGGGCGGCCTCCAGCAGGGTGAAGGTGCCGACCAGATTGGTTTGCACGAAGGCCGCCGGGCCGGTAATGGAGCGGTCCACATGGCTTTCGGCGGCGAAGTGGGTGATGGTGTCGATGGCGTGCTCGCGCAGCAGTCGGTCCACCAGCGGCCGGTCGCAGATATCGCCTTGGACGAAGGTGTGCCGGGAGGGATCGGGCAGCTCGCGCAGGTTGTCCAGCGAACCGGCGTAGGTCAGCAGATCGAGGGTGACGATGCGGGCGTCCGGCTCGGTGGTCAGCAGGTGGCGGACGAAATTGCAGCCGATGAAACCGGCGCCGCCGGTCACCAGCACGTTGCGGGGATGATGTTCCATGAGTGCTCGGTTTAGTGAAGTTCGAAGTCGAATTCGGCGACCACCGGAGCGTGGTCGGACGGGCGCTCCAGCCGGCGCGGAGCCTTATCCACCTGACAGGTGGTGCAGACCGTGGCCAGCGCCGGGCTGACGAGAATATGGTCGATGCGCAGACCCCGATTGCGGCGGAAGCCGGCGGCGCGGTAGTCCCACCAGCTAAAGGTGTTTTCTTCCTGCGGAAACCGTCGAAACGCATCCTGGAGGTCCAAATCCAGCAACCGCCGGAACGCGGTCCGCTCGGGGTCGCTGCACAGGATTTGGCCGGCCCAGGCGGTGGGGTCGTGTACGTCGCGGTCTTCCGGCGCGATGTTGAAATCGCCCAGTGCGACTAATCGGGGATGGTGGGCCAGTTCGGTTTCCAGCCATTGCGCCAGTCGGTCCAGCCAAGCCAGTTTGTAGGCGTATTTGTCGGAGCCGACCGACTGGCCGTTGGGGACATAGAGATTGATGACCCGCACCTCGCCGACGGTCGCGCCCAAGACCCGTCGCTGCGGATCGTCCAGTCCTGGCAAGTCGGCGACGATGGCGCCGATGGGTGGACGACTGAGCACCGCCACGCCATTGTAGGTTTTCTGGCCGGCGAAGGCGACCTGATAGCCGGCGCTGGCGATATCGAGCGTCGGGAAATCGGGGTCGGTCAGCTTGGTTTCCTGCAGGGCCAGGATGTCCGGCTGCCGCTCGCGCAGCCAGTCCAGCACCTGCGGCAGACGCACCTTTAGGGAGTTGACGTTCCAGGTGGCGATTTTCATGAATAGTAATTTAACAATGGCTCGGACAGTTTTGGTTTTTCAGCCTCGTGGACGGAAGGCTCATCGTTGCCTGAAGCCCCTTGCAAGGTCAGGGCCGCAAGCATCGACAGCAGGTCAAATAAAATCAAAAAGTGATTCGATCAAGCTCCGGTCAAGTCTTGAGTTTGTCCGAGCTTCGAACAGCGGCCTGTTGAGTATTGCCGCAACCTGTTCCGGCGCCAAGCGCACACGGGACGAACTCGCCGGTCCAGTGCTCCATGTTCCTCGCGCATTTCAGGGCTGCCCGATCAGCACATAGATGGCGCTCTCGCCCGATCCCGACAGCCCAAACCCCAGGAAGGCCGGGCCAATCCAGGTGTCCGAGCCGAAGAAGACGCTCCCGCCGTAGCCGTTCTGCTCGGGGCTCAAGATCACGTTCTGGCCCGTGGCCGGGTTGCGGATCACGCCCTCCGACAGCCAACCGGCCTCCAGGGAGGCCCCCAGGTAGAGGCCGCGCCCAATGGGCGGGGGCAGCACGGCGATCTGGCGGTAGTAGGCCAGGCCGGCAAAAGCCATGTCATTGCCGCGGAATTGCTCGTTGGCGTAGCCGGAGAGATTGAGGAAGCCACCCAAGGGGAATTGGTCGTAATAGGGCATCTGGTCGCCGAAGCTGCTTCCACCCTTGAGCTTCAAGGCGAGGGTGTTGGGTCCGAAGCTATAGGCGGTGGTGGCGCTAAGGAAGGCCCGGGTGTATTGGACGTCCGCCCCCATGGCCTCAAACGGGTTTCGCGCTTCCAGGAAGACGCGGGTCCCCGAGCGTGGGACAGCGGCGCTGTCGAGAGTGTCGTAGAAGATCCGGGCGCGCAATCCGGTGTCGGTTACTCGCCCCTCCGGGAGCTCGGGTGAGCCGGTGTCCAGCGTGACCTTTGTCTGGCCGTAATAGGGTCCTATCCGAAACTCGGCCCCGCGTAGCGTCGTGCCCAAGTCTACACCGAGGCGTCCACGCACCACGTCGTAGCGCGCGACCCGCTGGTCGTCCAGAAAGACACTGTCCGGGCTCAGGCCATAGTCGAGGTAGGGCGCGACGAAGGCCGTCCGGTCGAGGCTGAAGGGTTGGTAGAACTCGGTGTTCAGGTTTGGGGCATTGCCCAGCGTCAGATCAGCGCCAAACTCGGCCCCGAGTCGATTGATCCAGGTTTGGTTGTAGGTGGCGCGCAGGCCGAATTGGCTGTCGCCCTTGTTATCGGTCAAAAGGCCCAGCCCGAAACCCAGATAGCCCGGACCCCAGGCCTTCTCCACCGCATTCACGATGAGCAGGTCGCTGCCATCCGACCGGGGCTGGAACTGGTAGCTGATGCGTTCGTAGTCGCCATGACCGTAGGCCTTCTGGATGTCCTCTTCCAACCGGGCGCGATCCAGTGGCTTGCCCCGCTGGGCCTCGACCAGGCTGTCGAAGACTCCGGGATTCACCCGCTCGAGGCCGGCGATTTGCACCTCGCCCACCCGCTCCGCCGGCTGACCTGGGCCGAAGCGCCCGCGCTGCCAGGCGGCGTACTCGGCCTCGTCCAGGCTGTAGCGGGCAAGCTGGGGGGCCGTCTTGCGGGCGGCCGCCACGCCGGTGGCGATGGCCTCCGGGGCACGGGCGAAATCGCCGGCGGTGATGTCGCCCAAGTCCGGGACGATCAGCACGTCGCGCTTGGGGTCGATCTGTTTGAGCGAAACCTGGACGTTCTGCTCGGTCAGAATCGCGATCATCTGGCCGGTGACGCCGAGGATGTTGCCGAGCTGATCGCGGGGGAGGTACCCGGACCCCAGGTTGACGGCGATAATGACATCCACGCCCATGCGCCGGGCCACGTCGATGGGCAGGTTGCGGACCAGGCCCCCGTCCACGTAGATGTGGTCGTCCCATTCCATGGGCGCGAACAGCCCCGGCACAGACATGCTGGCGCGCATGGCCACCGGCAGCGGCCCCTGATCGAAGACCGCCATCTCCCCATTCTCCAGGTTAGTGGCCACGGCCCGGAAGGGGATCGGGAGGTCGTCGAAGCGTTGGACCGTCTCCGCGCCCTTGACCAGGTCGTTGAAAAACAACTGGACCTGCTGACCCGAGATGGCCCCCTTGGGCAGCTTGAGCTGACCGTTCCGCACCCCAACGGTGAAGTCGAAGGTCGGGTCCTCGGACGCCTGCTTGCGTCGGGCGGGCCAGTCCTTGCGTGGTGGGTCGTCGTTGAAGAGGACATTCCAGTCAACCTGGGTAACCCGTTGCTCCAGTACATCCGGCGTCAGCCCGGCCGCGTAGGCCCCTCCGACCAGGGAGCCCATGCTGGTCCCCACCACCACATGGATGGGGATGCGCAGCTCCTCCATGACCTTGAGCACCCCGATATGCGCCGAGCCTCGGGCCCCGCCTCCGCTCAGCACCAGGCCGATGCGTGGATGAGGCTGTTGGATATGATCGGCGGCGACCGAGGTGGTCCAGGGCGTCGCCAGGGACAGGGTGGCGAGCGCGGTGGCGAGCAGGGCGAACAGGTGCCGTTTCATGGTGCCTCGGCTGAATAGGGTGGGTAGTGGGTGTTGGCGAGTTGGTCGATAGGATACGCATCGGAGACGTATTTCACACACAATGAGGGTCCTGGAGATCATTGTGCCAGTAAACCAATAGAAGCCGAAATTCTGGCGGCCAATGCTCGTATTCGCGCGGCAGGGTTGAAGGGATGGGACCGCCCGAAGACGGATAGCGCATAATCTTGCGCTCGATCCGCCGACTGTCCACCGGGCGGCCCGACGCACCAAGCGCACCTTCGTTACAGGATTGTCAACTTTATATGAGCTTTACAACGCTGATCGGCATACTCGCGGTGATGGGAGTCGGCCTGTGGTTCTGGCGCGATAGCCTCGGCGCCCGCGAACAGGCGCGCACCGCCAGTTCCCGCGCCTGCCGACAGAGTAACGTCCAATTGCTGGACGACACCGTGGCGCTGGAGCGGCTGTGGCTGCGGCGCGATCGCGATGGTCGGCTCAAGCTGGAGCGGCTGTACGTGTTCGAGTTCACCGACACCGGCCAGCGTCGCCAGGTCGGCAGTGTGCTGCTGGTCGGCTGGCGGGTGGAAGTGCTGCATATGGAGGGCGGCGACCTGCTGCTGCCTTGAAGCATGAAGCATGCGCGTGGGAGCGGGCGGGCGAAGCGTGGATTGTTCCATCCCCTCAAGCTCCCAGCAGCGCCCAAGCTCCCAGCAGCGCCGAATAAACATGCAGCAGTACCACCCCCGCCCCCAGACACTTGAGCACGTAGCCGGCGTTCCAGTGCAGGAAGGCGTAACCGTCGATCCCATAACGGCCTTGCATCATCAGATGCAGGCCGGATAGCGGGTTGGCCGGCACCCCGATGGCCCAGCTCATCAACAGGGTGATCGCCAGCAGATTGGGTTCGGGATGCAGCGGCGCCAGCCAGACGCCGAAACTGGCGATGGTGATGACCGGATGCACGCCCAGCGCGGCGGCGCCGACCATGACGATCAGTAGCAGGCTGGCCTGCGACGCCCCGAACCGCTCGAACGGCAGCCAATCCCCCAGCGTTCCGGTCAGGCTGATCAAGCCCGCCGCCAGCACGCCCGCCGCCAGGAACAGCGCCAGCTCGTTGACCGTGCTGGCCAAGCCTTGCGTCACATGATCCTTGAGCGGGGACCACGCCGCAAATCCATGTTGCGCGGTCAGGATCAGGATCGTCAGTAGCGGCGCGCTCAGGGTGATGATGGCCAGGATCGACCAGTCCGGCGCCCAAGCGTGGACGGTCAGCACGATGAGAACCAGCAGGCCGGGAATCCACAACGCGCTGAAACGCATGGGGTAACCGATGAACGGCGCGCCCAGCGTCGGGTTCTCGGGGTCGATTTCGCGGGCGGTCAGCCAGAGCGCGAAAGCGGCCATTGGCAGTCCCGCCAGCACCACGATACCCAGCCGCGCGCCCGGTGCGTAGGTCAGCGCGGCGGCCATGGCCGAAAAGAACGGCGACCAGAACGCCGCCGCCGCGAAACCCCGTGTCAGCGCCAGCGCCCGGCGCTTGCCCAGACGCCCGCGAGTGGCCATGCGGTCGCCCAGGATGACCACGGTGGATAGATTGATCACCGCTCCGAACAGATGCACTCCAAGCAGGGTCCGCCATAACGCCTTTCGACCGCGTGGCGCGGGTAGAGCGGGATCTGCTCCGCCCGGCCGGGTCACCAGCCGCAGGAACGACACCGCCGCCAGCAGGCTGACCAGGCCCTGATTGCCGGCGAATATCGGGCTCATCTTGAATGGCGCACCGTGCAGCGTGCCCCAGGCGATGCCAGCGGCGCCGAGTCCGATCAACCAAGCGCTTTGAATGCGTTGCCGTCGGCCCAGCCGGTAACTCAGCAGCAGAGCGGCGGTCCAACCCAGCAAACCGGCGGGCAGCAGCGACACCCCCGGGGCGACCGAGGCGGCGATCATCAGCGCCAGCAGGATGCCGGCCAGGGTGTCGCGACGGGCTGGCGGCAGGATGAATGGAATGGAGCGGCGTTGCACTGTGGAGTAGGAGCTGAGAGTGGCGGCGAGCAGTTCAGTCGCGATTCAGTGTCACTGACTATGTTGACGGGTGGGTTTGGCTATAATGCCGGACCGATTTCAATTCGAACAATGCCGATGCGCGACGAGGTAGACGATGCGATTGATGAAAACGACAGCGACTGTGGCGGTGGTTTTGGCGGCGGGCCTGGTGTTGAGCGGCTGTCCGGCCAGCATGTCCGGCGGCGCGTATAGCCGTGGTCAGGCCCGCGAGGCCCAGGATGTGCGTTTGGGTTATGTGGAGAGCGTCCGTCAGGTGTTGATCGAGGGGACCAAGAGCGGCGTGGGCACGGTGGGCGGCGCGGCCTTGGGCGGCCTGGCCGGCAGCACCATCGGCAAGGGCAGGGGCCAGGTGGCCGGCGCCATCGGCGGTGCGGTGCTGGGTGGGCTGGCCGGTTCGGCGATCGAAGAGAACGCGACCCGGCAGCCGGGTCTGGAAATCACCGTCCAATTGGATAACGGCCGGATGCTGGCCGTCACCCAGGCCGCCGACGAACCGTTTTATCCCGGCGACCGGGTACGGGTGCTGATCGGCTACGACGGCACGACGCGGGTGGCGCATTATTGAGGTTGCTTTCCCTCGCGCTCGGACCCTTTGTCCCTGACGGGAAAAAGGGGACGCGGTGGTGGGTTGCCGACATTTGCCGACATTGCCCACGCCGCTAATGCAGCCGCTCCGTTGACGCCGGCAGGTCGGTGACGGTCGCGGCTTGCAAATTTCGCCCGCTCTCCGAGTACAGCAGTCGGCCGGGATGCAGGACCTGCCGCTCGGCGTCCTGTTCGTTGCAGCGCTGGACCAGCCGATCGATGATCGCATTCAATCCCTGCGGTCGCAGCGGGTAGTGATGCTCCAGCCGCAGCAGTTGACCGCCGGCGTCCAGGGTGGTGACCGTATAGGCCAGGGTGCCCAGTTCCGGGTCGGCCTGATTGGTGACCGACATCCGCCGTTCCGGATTTTCGCTGTCGTTCTGAAAAATCGCCTCAACCAGATAATCCCCCGACAGGCAGGGAATTTCCCGGAACGCCGCCTTCGCCGCCTCACCGTCCGCGACGGCCAGCGTTGCCTCCAGTTGCGGATTGGCCAGCACCCAGCGCACATGCAGCCCGTAGGCTTCCAAAGCCAGTGCATATTGCCGCTGCAAGCGCGCCCAGCCTCGGTAACCTTCCCCCAGTTCGGCCGCCGGCAGGGAACGGCCCGGCCCGAACTGCGCCCAGTCGTCAAAGGTATAGAACGGAGTATGGGCGTGATCGCCGGCCACCAGGAAGCGGTTGCCGCCGTCCAGGGTCGCGGAACGGATGCCGGGTCGCTCGAACCAGGACTGCTCCAGCAGTTCCCACAGCGGCAGCAGACCGTTGCCATCCAGTTGTACCCGCAGCAGAGCGCACAGGTCGCCGATGGTGGCGTAGGAAAGATTCAGCGCCGTCAGTCCGAACGCTTGTTGGACCGCCTCGCGCGTAGCCTGCGAGGTTTCGCCATGTTGCAGCAGGGTATCTTCCATGACGCGCGCCAACCGGGCGATGTCGTCGCCCGGACCGACGAAGCAGAACGGCAGCAACAGCAGAGGGCCGGAACCGGGCGGGCGTCGCGGGTTGATGGCGGCCACCGGGAAATAGCCGCGGTCGCTGCCCAGGGCGATCAGGCGGGGTTTGAACATCCGGTCGCGGTCGCTGCCGCTGTACAATTCGGTTAAGGCGTCAATCAAGGGAAAGCCGGGGCGGAGGATTTCAGTCTGATCGTACAGCGCCCCCGGCAGGATCAACCCCAGATGGTGGATGCCGTCGAGAATACGGTCCAGATCCTTGGCGAGATGGCCGGCCAGGGCGGTGGCGGCCGTCACGCTCAGCGGTTCGGGCGGCACGCCGGTGAAATCGGCCCGCTGTGGGTCCAGTTCGAGCGCCAGCAAGCCGGCGTAGTGGCTGATTTCGTTCGATGCGGTAGAGGTTGTGGCCACGATGGGTCTCTTGCGGTGCGCCGCCGCGCTCGAATTTCGGAGGCGCCGGCCATGACGGTTGGATGGGTAATCGGGGGAATCAGGGTAAGGCCCCGGCCCTGGGAATTTCGGATTATAAGGGATAATCGCCGGCGGACTGACCCACTCGCGCCAGAATCGGCAAGACGGCTCACAGCGGCCGCTTTCAAGATGCAAGCGGCCGATTTCCGCCGGAATTTTTTGCCGCCGCGCCGGTTCAAACCGTGTGCTCCGAGCGATTTTCCCTTACACTTCGCGGTTAGAGCTTACTAAATTTAAGGTTTTCGTGAATAACCGTCACCAGATGAGGTAAACCAATGTCCGCACCGATCCAGAATCCGGCAGAGCAGTTGCAGCAGGCCGCCCTGGCGCTAACCGCCGTCCAGAAAGCGCTCGACTTCGCGTTGGCGGATCTCAAGGAACGGACCCAGAAAGCCGATGGCAAAGTATCCGCCGCTTTGCTCGATCAACACCAACTGGTGAGCTACGACTTGGCGTTGTCCTGTGCGGAAGTGACCGGCGCCCGCTTCATGCTCGATTACGCTAAACGGGCGCGCGCGGCCGGCGGCGGCCCGACCGGCGAGGCGATTCTGGAAGAGCGGTTCGCGCTGCTGTTCGCCGCCGAGGCCATTCAGAGTCTCCGCAACCGCCTGAGTTCGCGCCCGGCCGATTTCGGCCTGAGCGACAACTGGCTGAACGCCACCGTGGATCATCCGACGGTGCGCGGGTTCTGCCTGGCGCAACTGCCGGCGGCCCTGGTCGCCGACCTGGGGCAGCGGGTGCGCAGCCAGGATGGCGTGACCGGCGCCTATCTGCTGGACGACCATCACGAGATGATGCGCGACACCTTCCGCCGGGTGGCCGAGGAAGTGGTGATGCCTTTGGCGGAGGAAATTCACCGCCACGATCTCGACATTCCTGACACCATCATCGATCAGGTCCGGGAAATGGGCTGCTTCGGCATTTCCATTCCGGAGCGCTTCGGCGGCATTCAGAGTGACGAGGGCGAAGACAACCTGGGCATGATCGTGGTGACCGAGGAACTGACTCGTGGCTCCTTGGGCGCCGCCGGCAGCCTGATCACCCGGCCCGAGATCCTGTCCAAGGCGCTGCTCAAGGGCGGCACCGAGGAGCAGAAAGAGAAATGGCTGCCGCAACTGGCTTCCGGCGATCTGTTGTGCGCGGTGGCGGTGACCGAACCCAACTACGGTTCCGACGTGGCCAACATGCGGCTGAAAGCCACCCGGACCGAGGGCGGCTGGCTGCTCAACGGCGCCAAGACCTGGTGTACCTTCGGCGGTAAGGCCGGGGTGCTGCTGATTCTGGCCCGCACCAATCCCGACATTTCCATCGGCCATCGCGGCCTGTCGATGTTCCTGCTGGAGAAGCCGACTTATCCTGGCCATTCCTTCGAATTTACTCAGGAAAGCGGCGGCAAGTTGACCGGCAAGGCGATCGCCACCATCGGCTATCGCGGGATGCACTCCTTCGACCTGTTCTTCGACAACGTCTTTGTCCCGGAAGAAAACATGCTGGGCGGACCGAAAGGCGAGGGCAAGGGTTTCTATTTCACCATGGCCGGTTTCGCCGGTGGCCGCATCCAGACCGCCGCCCGGGCGGTGGGTGTCATGCAGGCAGCCTACGAACGGGCGCTGAGCTACGCCCAGGAACGGGTGGTGTTCGGTTATCCGATTGGCGATTATCAGTTGACTCAAATCAAGCTGGCGCGGATAGCGACCTATCTGGCGGTCAGCCGCCAGTTCACCTACTCGGTGGGCCGGCTGATGGATCAGGGCGAGGGCGACATGGAAGCCAGCATGGTCAAGTTTTTTACCTGTAAGACCGCCGAATGGGTGACCCGCGAGGCACTGCAAATCCACGGCGGCATGGGTTACGCCGAGGAAATGCCGGTCAGCCGCTATTTCATCGATGCGCGGGTGCTGTCGATCTTCGAAGGCGCCGAGGAAACCCTGGCCTTGAAGGTGATCGCCCGTTCGCTGGTGGACAACGCCAAGGCCAAGGCCGAAGTGGAGGGTTGAGCCATGAGTTTCTCGATGCGACTGAGCGAACAGACGGCGGAAGTGGCGGGGTCGGTGGCGGTCAACCTGGAGTGGGTGCGCCGGCCGCAGTATGGGCGCTATCTGGATGAATTCGTGCCGGGACAGGTGTTTGTCCATCCACGCGGCTATACCTTCGAACGCGGGCCGATGCTGGATTTCGCCCGGGTGTTCATGCAGTGCAACCCGCTGTATCTGAATCTGGAATATGCCAGGGCGCACGGTTTCCAGGATCTGCCCGCCAGCCCGCAGATGGTGTTCAACGTGGTGCTGTCGCTGGGGGTGCATAACGACTCCGAGAAAGCCATCGCCAATCTCGGTTATTACAACGTGCAGTTCCTGCGGCCGGTCTATCCGGGCGACACCCTGCGCGGTTATACCAAAGTCATCGACCGCAAGGCGCGCGGCGAAGACAAGCCGGGCATCGTGCTGATTCGCACCTTGGGCGTGAACCAGCACAATCAGGTGGTGTTGCAGTACGAACGCAAGATCATGGTCGGCTATCGCGGTGACCGCCTGCCGACCACCCCGGCGCCGACCACGCCGGTGGAATTTCCATGGGTGGAGCATCCGGTGGTCGATCTGCCGATCAACGCGGGCGGCTATCCGAGTCAGTTGACCGGCCCCAACACCTATTTCGAGGACTTTTCCCTCGGCGATCTGATCGTCCACGCCAATGGCCGCACCATCACCGACGAGCACATGGCCTGGACCTACCTGGTCGGCAATACCCATCCGCTGCACTTCGACCGGGTATACAGCACCGGCCTGTCGGGCAAGATGAGTGGCGAGCCGATTGTCTACGGCGGGCTGGTGTTCGCTTGGCTGGAAGGGTTGGCCAGCCGCGATGTCAGCGAAAACGCGCTGTGGGAATTGGGCTTTACCGAGGGCTATCACACTCAGCCGGCGGTGTCCGGCGATACGGTGGCGGCGCTCTCGCGGGTGGTGGCGACCGAGACCCTGACCAATACCGACGCCGCCGGCATCGTCACCTTCCAGTTCATCGGCGTGAAGAACATCAGCGCCGCCGCCGCGTTGGAAACCCATGGCGCGGATCTGTTCATCAAGGAAAACGATAAGCAGAAGCTGAGCAAGGAGAAGATCAGCAGCAAGATCTTCGAGATCGAACGGCGGTTGCTGATCAAGCGGCGGCCGGTGTGAGGTGAGGAAAAGCCCCTCTCCTGGAAGGGGGAGGGGCTTTGGAGATATTAAGAAAGGATTGTGAGTTTATGATAAGCCCCAAGCTTGTGGCAAAAATCGAATCAGAAGAGCCGACACTTAGACTTGCAGTACTAATTGATGCAGATAACGCATCTGCGTCCGTCATTGAAGGCCTTCTTGCCGAAATTGCAAGGTTTGGCGAAGCTACAGTAAAGCGCATTTATGGAGACTTCACATCCCCAACAAGCTCGCAGTGGAAAAAGGTTTTAAACAAACATGCGATTAAACCCGTACAACAATTTGCATACACAACTGGAAAGAATGCTACTGATAGTACCCTGATCATTGACGCCATGGATCTTCTATATACAAGGCGATTTGGCGGTTTTTGTCTTGTGTCAAGCGATAGTGATTTTACAGGACTTGCATTACGCATCCGAGAAGAGGGTTTAACTGTTCTCGGTTTTGGTGAACAAAAAACACCTGAAGCCTTTCGTAATGCTTGTCATAAATTCATTTTTACAGAAGTGCTGCGTCCGCTAGCTTCTCAAGAAAATGGTGCATCAGTATCGGTAACTGAAACCACACAGGCAAAAAGTGCAGTAATAGCCGCAAATTCTACAGATCTTATCCCCGAGCAGCACACTAAAGATTTTCCCCGTGAATTTGTTCTCGAAGCTCTTGAAAAATCTTGTGATGATACTGGATGGGCAAATTTGGCGAATTTTGGTAGCTACTTGACAAAATTACAGCCCGACTTTGATGCCCGTCACTATGGATTCAAGAAACTCAGTGAGTTAATCAAAGCTAAAACCGATTTATTTCAGTTAGAGAAAAAGCCTGTACCCGGTTCGGATGTAAAAGTTTTATATGTGCGCGCAAAGCAAATATAGATGAGTAAACGGTAGCGAAATTCAAGAGGTACCGGAGAGATTCAGGTGAAATTTTCTGAATTGGTAAAGCTTCTTGAAGGAAATGGGTTTCGGCTTGTAAAAGAAAAAGGGTCAATAAGGTACTATGGTAAGCCTGACTGGGATAGATTGATCCGAGTAGACTTTCACGGCTCAAAAGAGGTTCCTACCGGAACATGCCTCTCAATAATAAGAGCTGCCGGAATCAAGTGACTGAAAATGAGGTATTTGTAATGCTTGATCTATCCTATTCCTTAACCATTGAAGCTACGGATGAACCAGATTATTTTGGATTTTATTCACCCGATTTAGAGGGTTTCTCCGGAATAGGACATTCCGTTGAAGACTGTATCTATAAAGCTAAATGGGGTATGAAAGAGCATGTTGGTTTACTCAAGGAATTAAATCTTCCTATTCCAGATGTTAACCCAGATCCCAGAATTACCATCCAGAATGAAAAGAAGTTGGCCGTTGCTTAACTCTGGGCGTAGGGATTCAGAATAAATCAAACCAAACCCCGAACCGTCGTCGCACACTAAAGAGGCTCCCATGACCACCCCCATCAAACGCGACAAACCCTGGCTGATGCGGACCTATTCCGGCCATTCCTCCGCCAAGGCATCCAACGAACTCTACCGCACCAACCTGAGCAAGGGGCAAACCGGTCTGTCGGTCGCTTTCGATCTGCCGACCCAGACCGGTTACGACGCCGATCATCCGCTGGCGCGCGGCGAAGTCGGCAAGGTCGGCGTGCCGATCGGCAATATCGGCGACATGGAAGCGCTGTTCGATCAAATCCCGCTGGGGCAAATGAACACCTCCATGACCATCAACGCCACCGCCGCTTGGTTGTTGTCGTTGTACGTCGCGGTGGCCGAGCGGCAGGGCGCCACACCCGCGCAATTGCAGGGCACCACCCAAAACGACATCCTCAAGGAATACCTGTCGCGCGGCACCTATATCTTCCCGCCCCAACCTTCGGTGCGATTGATCACCGACATCATCGCCTACACGGTCAAGAACATCCCCAAGTGGAATCCGACCAACATCTGTAGCTACCACTTGCAGGAAGCCGGCGCCACGCCGACCCAGGAACTGGCCTACGCCCTGTCCACGTCCATCGCCATCCTGGACGCGGTGCGCGATTCCGGCCAGATTGGCGCGGAAGGCTTCGAGCAAGTGGTGGGACGCATCTCGTTCTTCGTCAACGCGGGCATTCGCTTTATCGAGGAAACTTGCAAGATGCGGGCGTTCGGCGAGATGTGGGATAAGCTGACTCAGGAACGCTATGGCGTGCAGAGCGAGGACATGCGCCGCTTCCGCTACGGGGTGCAGGTCAACTCGCTGGGTTTGACCGAGGCGCAGCCGGAAAATAACGTGCAGCGCATCGTGCTGGAAATGCTCGGTATCACCTTGTCCAAGAAAGCTCGCGCCCGCGCGCTTCAGCTCCCGGCCTGGAACGAGGCGCTCGGCTTGCCGCGTCCCTGGGATCAGCAATGGGCGCTGCGCATGCAGCAGGTGCTGGCGTTCGAAACCGATTTGCTGGAATACGGCGACATTTTCGACGGCTCGCCGGTGATCGCCGCCAAGGTCAAGGCGCTGGTGGATGGCGCAACCGAGGAAATGGCCCGGGTGCAGGAACAGGGCGGTATGGTGCAGGCCATCGAATCCGGCTATGTCAAGCGGCAACTGGTCACCAGCCATACCGAGCGGATGCGTGCCATCGAACACGGCAATCTTAAAATCGTCGGTCTGAATTGCTACAGGGAAACCGAGGAATCGCCGCTGACCGGCGGCGTTGACAGCGGCATCATGAAAGTCGATCCGCGCGCCGAACGCGAGCAGATCGAACGGCTCAACGCCTTCCGCGCCCAGCGTAACAACACCGAAGTCAAGGCGGCGCTGGCCAATCTGGCGGAGACCGCGCGTGGCGGGGCGAATATCATGCCCGCCTCGATCCTGTGCGCCCATGCGGGAGTGACCACCGGCGAGTGGTCGCAGACCCTGCGCGACATCTTCGGTGAATACCGTGCCCCCACCGGTATCGACATTCCGGCCAACGACGACAGCCGCGGCGCTCAGGCGACGGCCATCCGCGCCCAGGTGGCCAAGACCGGCGAGGAGCTGGGTCGGCCGCTGCGCCTGCTGATCGGCAAGCCGGGCCTGGATGGCCACAGCAACGGCGCGGAGCAAATCGCCGTCAAGGGCCGCGATGTCGGCTTTGAGATCGTCTACGAGGGCATCCGCCTGACCCCGGAACAGATCGCCAAGGCGGCGCTGGAAGAGGGTGTTCACCTGATCGGCCTGTCGGTGCTGTCCGGCAGTCATGTGGAAATGGTCGAGGACGTGTTCGGGCGGCTGGATCAAGTCGGTTTGAAGGGGCTGCCGGTGGTGATCGGCGGCATCATCCCGGAAAGCGACGCCCGCTTGCTGAAGGAGCGGGGCATCGCCGCCGTCTACACGCCCAAGGATATCGACATGAACGGTATCATGGTCGATATCCTTAACCTGATTCGTAAAGCCCACGACCTGCAACCGGTCACGGTGGCATGATCCCGGCGCTTCCCGACCCAACGGCACTGGCATCCGCGGTCAGCGCCCGTGACCGGTTGGCGCTGGCACAGGCATTGAATCTACTGGACGACCGCCGGCCGGCGGCCCGCCAGTGCGCGGCGGCCTTTCTGGACGCACTGCCCGCGGAGAAGTTGGATACCGGTGGCCATCTGATCGGTATTACCGGCCCACCGGGCGCGGGTAAATCCTCGCTGACCGCCGCCCTGATCCAGGTCTGGCGGCGACGGGGACTGAAGGTCGCCATCCTGGCGGTGGACCCATCCAGTCCGATCAGCGGCGGTGCGCTGCTGGGCGACCGACTGCGGATGCATGCCAGCGGCGCCGACCGCGAGGTGTTCATCCGCTCGTTGGCCTGTCGTGGCGAGTTCGGCGGCCTCAGCGCCGAGGTCTGGCCGATGAGCCTGGCGATGCTGGCGGCGTTCGACATCGTGCTGGTGGAGACGGTGGGGGTCGGGCAGAAAGAAATCGACGTGTCCAAGATGACCGATACCACCTGCTTCGTCGCTCAACCGGCTTCCGGCGACAGCATTCAGTTTCTCAAGGCCGGCATCATGGAAGTGCCGCATGTGATCGTGGTCAACAAGGAAGACATCGGCATGGCCGCGCGCAAGACCTTGTCCGAGCTGAAAACCACACTGGGACGACGAACGGATGCCGAAGGCTGGCAGGCGCCGGCTTTATCGGCCAGCGCCGCGCTGGGCAGTGGCATCGAGGCGCTGGCCGATGCCCTGGACGGGCATCGGTGCTGGCTGCTGGAGCGAGGACAATTCACCGCCCGCCGCCAGCGTTGCCAGGCGGAATGGCTGGTCAAGCACTTGCGTGAAGAATTCGGTCGCCATGGCATCGGCCTGCTGGGTGGCGAAAACGCCTTGTTTTCAGAATTGACCCGCGCACCGCGCCGCTCGCCGATCGCCGCCTACGAAGACTTGCGCGCCCGAGTGGTTCCCTGTTCTTAACTGATCTTCAAATAAACAACCCCAACAGAGAGGAATATAGCAATCATGGCCAAAGAACTGTATGCCTTAGGAGAACGGCCGCCTTTGGGCGAGATTCCCGCCAAGATGCACGCCTGGCTGATCCGGGCCGAGCGGTTTGGCACGCCGCTGGAAGCCTTCCAGCAGGAAGTGGTCAATGTGCCACCCATTGCCGACGACGAAGTTCTGGTCTACGTCATGGCGGCCGGGATCAACTACAACAACGTCTGGGCCGGGCTGGGCATTCCGGTCAACGTCATCGGCGCCCGCAACAAGGCCGGCGAAAAGGAAGACTTCCACATTGGCGGCAGCGACGCCTCCGGCATCGTCTACCAGGTTGGCAAGGACGTCACCAACGTCAAGGTTGGCGACGAAGTGGTGCTCCACTGTGGCCAATACAGCCGCGACTGCGAATGGGTCCAAAGCGGTGGCGACCCCATGTACTCGCCGACCTACCGCATCTGGGGCTACGAAACCAACTGGGGCAGCTTCGCCCAGTTCGCGCGGGTGCAGGGCCAGCAATGCATGCCCAAGCCCAAGCACATGAACTGGGAAGAAGCCGCCGCCTACACCCTGGTCGCGGCCACCGCCTGGCGCATGCTGCACGGCTGGGGCGCCAACGCCATCAAGAACGGCGACGTCGCCCTGATCTGGGGCGGCGCCGGCGGACTGGGCTCCATGGCCATCCAAATCGCCAAGGCCGCCGGCGCCACCTCGGTGGCCATGGTCTCCGGCGAAGACAAATTCGACTACTGCATCAAGCTCGGCGCCAAGGGCTGCATCAATCGCAACGACTTCGACCACTGGGGCATGCTGCCGCACTGGAAGGACAACGTCGGCTACGCCAAATGGATGAAAGGGGTGCGGGCCTTCGGCGCCAAGATCTGGGAGGTGCTGGGCGAAAAGCGGGCCCCCAACATCGTCTTCGAACACCCGGGCGAAACCACCATCCCCACCTCCATCTTCGTCTGCGACACCGGCGGCATGGTGGTGGTCTGCGCCGGCACCACCGGCTACAACGCCACGGTCGATCTGCGCTACCTGTGGATGCGGCAAAAGCGTCTGCAAGGCTCCCACTTCGCCAACACCGAGCAATCCAACCAGATGAACGAACTGGCGCTGCGCGGCCGGCTCGATCCCTGCCTGTCGCGGGCCTTCACCTACCAGGAAATCCCGCTCGCCCATCAGCTCATGCACGACAACAAGCACCCGCACGGCAACATGGCGGTGCTGGTCGGCGCCACCGAATTCGGCCAGGGCGCCAGCGGCCCGCCGCCGGTGCGCTTCGAACATCCCGTCCTGCCCCAGGGCGACGTTCACACCACCGCGCATCCCTATCCGATGTCCGAACCGTTGCCCAGCGTCGCCCAGGCCGAAGCGATCGTCATCGCCGACGACGGCACCCAGGTCAAGGACCTGATGCATCGCGGCATCATCGCCTGCGCGCCGGGCGACACCGTCGCCCAGGTGGCAAAGCTGATGATCGATCAGGAAATCCACGCGGTGGTGGTGATGGACGGCGGTCAGGCCACCGGCGTGGTCTCGCAGACCGACCTGGTGCTGGCGCGGCAAGGCCGCACCCCCGAGCAGGCCCGGGCGCTGCTCGCCCGCGCCATCATGACCCCCGGCTGCGCCACCTGCGACGCGGACATGCTGCTGAGCGAGGCGGTCAGCCTGATGACCGGTCGGCGCATGCACCGCCTGGTGGTCACCGAACACGGTCAGCCCACCGGGGTCATCTCCATGACCGATGTCGTCCGGAAATTGATCGGGGCGTAAACCGGCGAGAAATGGGGGCGCAGTCGATGCGCCCCCGTTTTTTTCTGGAACGGTTTGGGAGCCGACCATGAAAGCCATTGTTTGCCATGAGTTGAACGGTCCCGCCGCGCTGCGGTTGGAACAGGTGCCGGAGCCGTGCCCCGGTCCCGGCCAGGTGCGGATACGAGTACGGGCCTGTGGGGTTAATTTCGCCGACAGTCTGATCACCCGCGGCCAGTATCAGGTTCAGCCGAAGCCGCCGTTCAGCCCCGGTTTCGAGGTGGCCGGCGAGGTGCTGGAGTTGGGCGCTGAAGTCGAAGGTTTGGCGGTCGGCGACCGGGTCATTGCCATGACGCCTCATGGCGGTTATGCCGAGCAGGTGGTGGCTGGCGCCAGCCGCTGTGTGGCCATGCCGGCGGCGATGCCTTGGGAGCATGGCGCGGCGTTTCCGGTGGTATTCGGCACCTCGCATGTGGCGCTGTGGCATCGGGCGCGGCTGCGAGCCGGCGAAACGCTGGTGGTGCATGGCGCGGCCGGCGGGGTGGGATTGACGGCGGTGGTGATCGGCAAACGGCTGGGTGCGACGGTGATCGCCACCGCCAGCGACCCTCAAAAGCTGGCGGTCGCCCGCCAGCACGGCGCCGATCATTTGATCGATACCAGCCGCGAGGACGTGCGGACGCGAATCAAGGATTTGACCGGTGGGCGTGGCGCGGATGTGGTGTACGATCCGGTCGGCGGCGAGTTATTTACCGCCTCGCTGCGCAGCATCGCCTTCGAGGGGCGGATTCTGGTCATTGGCTTTGCCGGCGGCACCGTGCCGCAGATTCCCGCCAATCATATGCTGGTCAAGAATGTGGATATCATCGGCCTGAACTGGCCAGCCTACGCGGAGCTCAACCCACGGGTGATGACGGAAAGCTTCCGAATTCTCATGCAGTGGTATCTGGAAGGAACACTCCAACCCTATGTGTCGGCGATCTACTCTTTGAACCGGGCGACCGACGCCCTGGATCAGGTGGTCGCGCGCAAGTCCACCGGCAAGGTGGTCATCAGTGTGGATTGAACACGGGTGAAAGCTGAACTCACCATTCGTCACCTGGGCCGGATGACGCGAGCGACGACACGAGGCGGCGACGCTCAGCTCAGGAAATTCCGCGATGCCTTGCTGCTGAAGAATTTCACGGTGGCCAGCGAGCGGGATGACCGGCTGGAATTGCGGCGGCGGGCTTATTTGCTACAGGACGACTGGCCGATGCGGGTGTCCGTCCGCCGCGACGGCAACCGGTTCGAGATCGATTGCTGGCTGTTCATCCCCTGGGGCTGGATCGCGGGGCTGAGTTTTTTCACTTGGCTGGCCCTGCCCTTCGCCGGTTTCCAAAATGCGGGGTTGGCGTTCGTGCTGGCCTTGCTGGTTGCGGCGCTGGCGATCTACCAGCAGAAATTCGATTGCCGGCCCGATGCCCGGTTTTGGCAGCAGCGCTCCCGGCAACGCTGGGGTGAAATCATGGAACGGCTGCTGCGGGAGGCGTTTGAGTAAGGCTCGATCAAGCAGCGGAGGGAATTCGGAGATGGAAACCGGCGGACCGCATCCAGGCCGTCCGCCGGGTTGGGCATCAGCCTTTCGACATCAGTAGGGCGATGAAGGTCGCCGCGAAGATGGCGCTGGTGATGACGCCGCTGATGCTGGCGCCCAGCGCGTGCGGCAGGACGACAACGCCGGGTCCGACCGATTTTTGCGCCACCTTGGCGCAGGTGGGCACGCAGCTCACCCCGGCGATGCCGGTTACCGGGTTGTACTTCTTGCCGGACAGGTAGTACAGCGCATAACCGCCCAAGATACCGCCGATACCGGAAATCAACAGCGCCAGGATGCCCAGCACCAGCAGTTTCAACACCACCGGATTTAGAATGGTGCCAGCTTCGCACAGCACCCCCAGCAGCAGCCCCAGAAAGAATGTCGCGCTGTACAGCACCGTGGTCGAGAACAGATCGAAGAAGTAGGTGAGTTCGCTTTCACGAACGACCACTCCGATAAACAGCGACAAGAACAGCGGCGAGGCGACCGGAAACAGCAGGCTGAGCAGCACGCAGGCGATCACGGCGAACACCAGCTTTTGGTTGGACGTGATCGGCTTAGTCTTCTCGATCGGCATGGGCAGGTTGCGCAGCCGTTCGGGGATCATCAGCTTGATCAGGTACGGATACCCGCCATAGGTCAACCCCAGATACAGGTAGGCCACCACGGTGATCGGTACAAACAGACTCCCGCGCCAACTGCAAGGAGGTAAACAGCACCATCGGCCCGTCGGCGCCGCCGATGGTCGCTACCGACGCCGCATCGACCGAGTGTCAGCCCCAGCGCCACGGCAATCGGGATACACGAAGACCGTACCCAATTCCGCGAACAGGGCGATGAACATGCTCTGGAACGGGCGGGCCATCACGAAGCCCACGTCCAGCAGGGTGCCGATGCCCATGAACACCAGGCAGGCGATCAGACCGTTGCTGAACATGAAGGTGTAGATCGGCTGTAGCCAGTTGATCTGGAGGATGTTCATCAGCGCGGCGGTATCTGCGGCCAACGGCGCGACGAACAGGGTGCCGGGCAACTGCTGCGCCGCCTGACCGGCGACGACGTTGATGCCGGTGGCCGGGTCGTAGGCGGAGAAGAACATCACCCCCGCATTGATGGTGGCCATGCCCAAGCCCATCGGGATCATCAGCAGGGCTTCCAGCACGCCCTTGCGTCCCAGATAGAACAGCACAATCCCCAGCGCCATCAGAAAGATTCGACCGAAGGCGATCTTGGGATCGGTTTAAAACCCGCGCACCAGGGTGCTAACACCCTGGAATATATCAAGAAAATTTAGGGATTCCATGACGGAACGCTCCCGGCCTTAGCCAATGCTCAGCAATACCTGTCCCGCATCCACCGGGTCTCCCGGCTTGACCGCGATGCTGGTCACTTTGCCGCCGCGCCGGGCGACCACATGGGTGACCATCTTCATGGCTTCCAGCGATATCAGTTTGTCGCCCTCGTTGACCACCTGGCCGACGTTGACATGGACCGTCTGCACCACACCGCCCAAGCGGCGCGACTTCGTCGCCCGGACCCGCGGCGGTCTCTGCCGCCGGTGCGGAGGCCGCCGGCGCGGGAGCGGTCGGGACCGGCGCCGCCGGCTGTGGCGCGACGCTCATGCTGCCCGGTTCCGGATAGATGCCCTGAGTGCCGCCGGTGGTGATGTCCTCGACCGCGACGATGTACTGTTTGCCTTCGACGGTGATGCGAAATTTCTTTTCCATTTTGGGTACGCTCGCAAGGGAAGAAAAAAACGGTGAATTCAGGATTTGTGCGGGGTGTGGGAGGTGTGGTGGACCGAGCGCGCCTCGGCGGTCCAACTGTAGCTGCGTCCCGGTGCTTCGATATGCACGATGCGATGGGCGCCGAGCATGGCGGCTATCGTCGCGGTAATCACGGCCAGGTGTTCCTGCGGCACGCCCGCAACCACCGGTTGCAAGGCCGGCGCGGGTTTGGCCGTTGCTTTGGTGCAGTTTCGGTCGGGCTGCGCGACAGTGCCCAGACGATGCCGCGAATGACCACGGCGACCAGCATCGAGACGACGATCACGATGCCGTAGATCACGAAGATGTCGCCAATGGCGTCCATCGTGGTGTAGGTCTTCATCGGTGGATTCCCGTTAAGTTGGGTGGTGGCGGTCCGAACCGGCCTGAGCCGGTTACCGGACAGAGTTAGAGCGGGATGCAACCGTGCTTCTTGGACGGGCGCAATTCGCGTTTGCTCAGCAGCTTGCGTAGCGACAAGGCGATGGTGGCCCGGGTGTCGGCGGGTTCGATCACATCGGTGATGTAGCCGCGTGAGGCTGACATATAGGGCGAGGCAAACTTGGCCCGGTATTCTGCCGCCAGTTCGGTCGCCTTGGCCTTGCGGTCCTCGGCAACCTTGAGCTCGCTACGGTAGAGGATGTTGACCGCGCCTTCCGCGCCCATCACCGCGATTTCAGCGGTCGGCCAGGCGAAGACCAGGTCGGCGCCCATTTCCTGGGCGCACATGGCCAGATAGGAACCGCCATAGGCCTTGCGCAGGATGATGGTGATCTTGGGGACGGTGGCCGATGCATAGGTGTAGAGCATCTTGGCGCCATGGCGAATGATGCCGCTGCGTTCCTGTTCGATGCCGGGCAGAAAGCCGGGTACGTCCACCAGCGTCACCAGCGGGATGTTAAAGGCATTGCAGAAGCGGATGAAGCGGGCGCCCTTGTCGGACGAGTCGATGTCCATCGCGCCGGCCTTGACCAGCGACTGATTGGCCAGAATGCCGACCACGATGCCCTGAATGCGGGCGAAACCGACCACGATGTTGCCCGCCCAGCCCGCATGTACTTCCAGGAACTGGCCGTCATCCACCAGGCGCTTGATGATCGGCTGCACGTCCATCGGTTCCGAGGACGTGTCCGGAATCAGGGCGTTGATGCCCTTCATCCGCCGACAGATCGAGGTCAGGATAGGGCTGGTGCGGCGGGTCCTCGGTATTGTTGGACGGCATGTAGCTCAGCAGTGCCTTGGCGATCTGGATGGCGTGGCGGTCGTCCTCGGCGACGAAGTGAACGTTGCCGCTGACCGTGGCGTGCATCAGGGCGCTACCGACTTCGTCCAGGCTGGTGGTGCGACCGGTGACGGCCTTGATCACCTCCGGGCCGGTGATGAACATGTAGGCGTTCTGTTTGGTCATGATGATGAAATCCATCAGCGCCGGTGAATACGACGCGCCGCCGGCGCACGGACCGGCGATGATGGCGATCTGCGGCACCACGCCCGACAGCAGGACGTTGTTGTAGAACACCTCGACCGTAGCCGGAGAGGGCGTCCACCGCTTCCTGAATGCGGGCGCCAGCGGAATCCTTGAACGCCACCACCGGCATGCCGGTTTTCAGGGCCAACTGCATGGACTGCACGATTTTCTTGGCGTGCATTTTGCCCAACGTGCCGCCCATGACGGTGAAGTCCTGACTGAACGACGCCACCGGGCGGCCGTCCACGAAGCCGGTGCCGACGATCACCCCGTCCGATGGCAGTTCCTTGTCCGCCAGGCCGAAATGCTTGGCGGCATGCTTGGCGTGCGTGCCTATTTCCTGAAAGGTATCGGGCTGGAACAGGGCCAGCAGCCGCTCGCGGGCGCCCATCAATCCCTTGGCGTGCCGTTCCTGGAGTTTGTCTTCGCCGCCGCCCGCTAGGACCTTGGCGCGGCGTTCCCGCAAGATGTCAAGCTGTTTCTCGGAAAGCATGATCCTCACCTCACTTGGTGTTCGAGTTGGTCGGCAAACGGACAATCAACAAACCTTCCCCCGCTGGCCCGCATCACGGGAAGCGGGCTCGTTATAAGGTTTATGCGCGGGGGAAATAGTGATTTCAGCGGAGCGGCAAACGACTGGCGGATAAGGATAGCGCCCGCCCATCCCAAGACCACCACTTTCAACTTCTGCCTAAGGGTAGTCGAAATCCGAATAAACGCGATAGCCGTCCATGGCTTTTGCGATAAGTCATGGACATCGGCGCGCTCCCTCCCCGGAGAGCGAGGACGGAGCACACCGAGGCGAAAGTCAGGCCAGGGGTTTGGCGGCCTTGCGGTCACCGGCCTGCGTCTCGGGATCGGGCGCCGGTTGAGTGGAGGCCACGGCGTCCTCCGTAATATACCGAATCAATTCGCCGCGGCGGTGGGAGCGTTTCATCGCCTCCTGGTTGAGCAGACGGCGGGTGCGTTGGGCGTGGGCGGCGGTGCGGTGCGTCATGATTGCAGGACCGCCGCGGTTTCTCGCAGAGTCTGGCTGTTGATGGCCGCATGGTAGTGGGCGCTGAAGTCGGAGCCGCGCAGCGCTTTCCTGATCATGCTTTCCAGGTTGGGTCGTTTGTCTTCCGGGGCGGCGCCGGCGCCCAGGCCGCCGCCGAATTCAACGATGGTGGTGATGCCGCCGTGGAAGGCGGTTTCCAGATTGTCGATCCAGTGGACCGGATGAAACAGTTGGAAGAACAGCCGGGTCTTGATGGCGGCGGGGTCGGGGTCGTGATAGGCGCCGGTATAGTTGGACAGCACGCGGACGGCGGGCGCGCTCATTTCGGCGGCGTCCAGCACCGGGCGGAAATGCAGGGCGGCGGTGATCATGTAGAAGGTGTGGAAGGCGCCCTCGGTCTTCAGCCGGGTCGGTCGCTTGCGCGGGAATTGGGCGTGGGCGTCGGCGGTCAGTCGGTCCAGGTCGTCGGCAAGACCGCCGACCACGGTCTGGTCGAGCAGGTTGCGGGCGGAGATGACGCAGTAATGTTTTTCCGCCATCGGGTGGATATTGTCGAGGTGCAACGGGAAGGCCAGCATTTCCCCGGCGCCGTAAGCTCCCATGAACTCGCCCCGTTTCTGCACCAGCCGCAGGGCGGTTTCGAAGCTCAGGGTGCCGGCGGCGACCAGGGCGCAGTATTCGCCGAGGCTGTGGCCGGCGGTCAGGACCGGCTGTACCCGGTTGTCGGTCAGTTCGCGGAAAATTTCCAGGCAGGCCAGCGAGTGGACCAGCAGGGCGGGCTGGGTGTGGCGGGTCAACCGCAGATCATCCTCCGGTCCCTCCAGACAGAGCTTGAGGAGGTCGTAACCCACGATGTCATTGGCCTGCTGGTAAAGCCGCTGGGCAACCGGAAAATCGCGGATCAGGTCGCTGCCCATCCCGACGTACTGGGAGCCCTGTCCCGGAAACACGAACATGATCTGCTGGTCATGGCTCGACACGGTTGTTGCGCTCCTGTGGGGAGGTGTTTAAACAAGCGCGCAAAGATACGGTGAAGTCGTCGGTAAGGCAAGGAGGAAGAGGGGTCAGGTCTTGTCTTTTGCCATGCTCAATGATAGGTTGCCGTCATGGCAAGACCCTTACGCCATTGCTTACAAGTTAAGGAATTTGCGAAGCTGTCAAGCCCCTTTTTTGGATTGGGAGTTGACTGATGGAGACGCCGACGACCGGACCGAGATCGTCCATCCGGCGACCCTGGCCCAGGTCAGTTATTTTCATGGCTTGGGGTTGCGCGCCCGGCTGTTGACCTTGCCGGTGATGGTGGGCTTGGTGCTGGGTTTGTTGTGGCGGCAGATCGGCGGCCTGACTGAACTGGTGCGGGTGATCCACGTTGAGGCGGTCCTGTGGGTGCCGCCGATGCGCGACTTGACCCAGCAAGCCCTGGCGCAACGCCTGCGGACCTTGCCGGCCGACTTGTTCGGCCGGGTGTTGCAGACCGTTCTGCCGGTGTTGCGGGGTCGCTGGGCGGCGCGGCGGCGCCCCCTGCCGCCGGCGGTGGCCTGGGCCACCGCCCACTTCACGGCGGTCCTGATTGCCGATGGGTCGACCCTGGACGGGCTGTTGCGCAAGATTGGCTTGCTGCAAGATGCGGTGAAGGCGCCCTTGGCCGGTCGGATGATGGCACTGCTGGATTTGGCGTCGCGGTTGCCGCGGCGGGTGTGGTACGACGCTGACCCGAACGGTCATGATGCCCGCTTTTGGGAGCGCTTGTTGTCGGCGATTCCGACCGGGGCGCTGGTCCTCTTCGATCTGGGATTCACCGATTTTGCGCGGTGGGCAACCCGCCGACCGCCCAGGCGGTGGCGCTGTACCCCCAACGCTGGCGGGTGGAAGACGCCTTCGCGATCGTCAAGCGGTTGTTGGGCTTGGCCTATTTCTACTGCGGCGCCGAAAACGCCATCGAAATGCAGCTGTGGGCGACCTGGCTGCTGTATGCCGTGTTGATCGACTTGACCGATGCCGTCGCCGAGGCGTTGGCGCGGCCGTTCGCCGACCTGTCCCCGGCAATGGTCTACCGCAGTCTGTATTTCGTGACCCACGCCGTCGCCCAAAACCCGACCACCGACCCGGTCCGGTATTTGGCCGACCATGCCCGCGAGTTGGGCATTATTAAGCGACCGCGCAAACCGCATAAACCGCCACCAACACCCCTCGTTTCCCCCTTGACAATGATAGGTTGCCGTCATGGCAAGACCCTTACGCATTGAATTCGCTGGCGCGTTGTATCACGTCACTTCTCGGGGAGATGGGCGGGAAGCGATTTTCCTGGACGATGATGACAGGTATCTTTTTTTGGGTGGACTGGCGGAAGTCGTCCGGGATTGCAATTGGGTAGTCCATGCCTATTGTCTGATGGACAACCACTACCATCTATTGGTTGAAACTCCCGAGGGCAACCTTTCCAAAGGAATGCGTCAGTTGAACGGAGTCTACACGCAGCGTTTCAACCGCAGACAAGGTCGGGTGGGGCACGTCTTCCAAGGTCGCTACAAAGCCATATTGGTGCAAAAGGACTCCTACCTGTTGGAACTGGCGCGCTATATCGTGCTCAACCCGGTCCGGGCGCAAATGGTGCGTCACCCGGCGGAATGGCCCTGGAGCAGTTACCGCGCGACGGCCGGTCTGGGTGAGGCTCCGGTCTGGCTCCGTACCGATGACGTGCTATCCGCTTTTGCCGGACAACACCGCGCCGCCGCAGCCGGATACGCGGCTTTCGTGGCGGCCGGCGCCCATCAGCCCAGACCCTGGGACCACCTGAAGAACCAGATTTTCCTGGGTTCCGACGCCTTTGTGACCGACACACAAGGCAACATCCGCTCGGAAGTCGCCCTGCGCGAAATTCCGGCCGTTCAGCGGCGACCGCGACCGCAACCGCTCTCACGGTTTGCCGAAGCGCATGATCGCGATGAAGCCATCTATCGCGCCTATGCCAGCGGTGGTTATAGTCTCAAGGAAATCGGCGACTATTTCGATTTGCACTACTCGCGGATCAGTCGCATTCTCCAAAAGCAACGAATGACAAAAGACAAGACCTGACCCCATGATCATCGACGGCAAACGTTTCGCTGCCCGCTTGCGTGTCAGTATCGCCACGCATAGCGCTCGGCTCAAGGCAGACCACGATCTCGTTCCTGGCTTGGCGGTGGTGCTGGTCGGCGAGGACCCCGCCAGCCAGATTTATGTCCGCAACAAGGGCTTGCAGGCGCGGGAGGTGGGCATGAACTCCTTCGAACACCGCCTGCCGGCGGATATCAGCCAAGCCGAACTGCTGGCGCGTATCGCCGGATTGAACCGGGACTCGGCGGTCAACGGGATTTTGGTGCAATTGCCGCTGCCCAAACAGATCGACCCCGAGGCGGTGATCCAGGCGATTGCCGTCGAAAAGGATGTGGACGGCTTCCACCCTTTCAACGCCGGCTTACTGGCGGTCGGCGGAGCCGGGATGGCGCCCTGCACGCCGCTGGGGTGCCTGATGCTGCTCAAACATCATGCCGGCGAGCTGGCCGGCCAGCGGGCGCTGGTGCTGGGGCGTTCCAACATCGTCGGCAAGCCCATGGCGGCGCTGCTTCTACGGGAACATTGCACGGTGACTATCGCGCATTCCCGCACCCGCGATCTGGCTGACGAATGCCGGCGGGCCGATATTTTGGTGGCGGCGACCGGCCGGGCGCACATGGTGAAGGGCGATTGGCTGAAGCCGGGCGCGATGGTGATCGATGTCGGTATCAACCGTATCCCGACCCCGGACGGCAAGGGCCGACTGGTGGGGGATGTGGATTTCGAATCGGCGGTTCAAGTAGCCGGCGCCATCACCCCGGTGCCGGGCGGGGTCGGGCCGATGACCATTGCCTGCCTGTTACTGAATACCCTAACCGCCGCGTGCCGGCAGCATGGCCTGCCAGCGCCCGAGGTCGAGCCGGCGGCGGAATGATGGCGTCACCCTGGCTCCTTTCCCACAAGGAGCCAGGGTAAAGGCTTCAATCGACCCGCTGCCACTGTTGCTGCTTGCTGAAAAACATCCACTTGCCGGTGACTTCCAAAGTCTTGCCGCCATCGCTCAGCTTGGCCTTACTGGTGTAAGTGCCGCCATCGGTCGGGTTGAAAATCTTGCCGTCCGTCCACTCGTCGCCCTCTTTTTTCAAATCCCACAGAATACGCATTCCAACCAGTGGCTTATCTTTCAAGTCACCCTCGCACTTGCTACAAGTTTTTTCGGAGGCTCCTTCCAGCAGTTCCACGATCTTGCCGGTCAGTACGCCGTTGTTCTCGGTAATTTGCACGATGCTTTTGGGCTTGCCGGATTTGTCATCGATGGTTTTCCATTTGCCAGCCGGCGAGTCAGGATCGGCGGCTTGGGCTCCAGCCAACAACAGTAGCCCGCACAGAACGCCGAAACCGGCGCTCGCGGGTATCGTTTTCATTTCGTGTTCTCCTTTAGAGTATTTTTCGCACAAGGTGTGATCGCGCCGTGGTCGAATAAGTGTAGGTCGGGCCAGGAGGTTTGGTTCGTACCGGCCGCATCGCGCGACCACCGTCCTGAATCCGGTCGTGCGATGCATGGCGCCGCTGGACGTTCGGAGAGTCGCATATGCTTGGCGATGGTTCAATCGATCCTTTTGCGATGTTATCACTCGAGTTGCAGTTGTTGCTGCTGATTTTGATCGCGAACGGCGCGCCGATCATCGCCACCGCGGCATGCGGCGCCTGGGGCGGGCGACCGTTGGATGGCGGACGGGTGCTGGCGGATGGCCATCGCCTGCTGGGCGATTCGAAGACCTGGCGGGGTGTGCTGCTGGCGCCGCTGGCCTCGGGCTTGGCGGCGGTACTGTTGGGGTTGCCGGCGGTGGCCGGTGTGGTGGTCGGTCTGGCCGCGATGCTGGGCGATCTGCTGTCGAGTTTCAGCAAGCGACGGCTGGGCATGGCGTCCAGCAGCATGGCTTTCGGGCTGGATCAGATCCCGGAGGCACTGTTGCCGCTGCTGGCGGTGTCCGCGCGCTTCGACCTCGCTTGGTCGGCGGTGGCCGGGATTGTGGCTGGTTTTATCGTACTGGAACTGGCGCTGTCGCGGCTGCTGTACTGGCTCGGCATCCGCAAGCGGCCCTACTAAGCCGGTTGCGCCCGCAGGTGGTGCAAGGTGATTTCCGGCGGGCAGTTGAAGCGAACTCCAACCACCGAGGAACCCGATCCCACCGAGGTGTAGCCCTGCATGTGGTGATAGCGCCAGGCGCCCCGGCAGAACTGGCGCGGGCAGTCGGCGTTGGTCATCAGCGCGATTCCGCCCGGCAGGCAGATTTGACCGCCGTGAGTGTGGCCGCTCAGCATCAGGTCGAAACCGGCGTGGGCGGCCAGCCGGTAGGGTTCCGGCGAATGCGACAGCAGGATGGCGATGGCGTCCGGGGGGATGCGCTGGGCGGCCTTGTCAAAGTTGTCCACCTGAAAGAAGTGCGGATCGTCGATGCCGGCCAAGTGGATGAAGGCGCCGCCGCGCTCCAGGATCACCGACTCGTTGAGCAGCACGCTGATGCCCAGCGCCTCGATGCCGGGTACCATGCGGATGGAATCGTGGTTACCCAGGATGGCGTAGACCGGGCCGCGCAAATGCGGCCGCACCTGAGCCAGCGCGTCGATGGCGGCATCATGGGGACCATGGGTTCTGGCCCGGAAGTCGCCGGTCATCACGCAGGCGTCGTAGCGCAACTGCCCCAAGCGCTCGATCAGCGCGATGGGGTAGCCGCCGTCCATGTCCAGGTGCAGGTCGCTGAGGTGGAGCAGGGTGAAATCACGCAGGGCTTCCGGCAGTTCGGGAATAACAACTTCGTTGTGATTGATCTGGATGGCGGTGGCGTTGCGTACCCCCCGGCGGTACAACCCCAGGCAATGCAGGCTCAGGCGGATGAGGCTATGAATCGAGTACCAGTTCTCGATATGGAAAAAGGTCCGGCCGCGCCCGAACACCTGGGTGGCGTGATCGGCCTCGATGCCGAGGCGTTGTTGCAGGTGAACCCGTCCGATTCTTTTTTCCAGCCGCTTCAGTTCGACCGTTTCCTGGTCGACGATCACGCTGCTCGCGGGACGCGCGCCGGGCAGTTTGGATAAAGGAGAGTCGTCGTGGACGGAAGGTTTTTTCATTGATAAATTCTCGTGGGCATCCACGTCCCAACCCAGGTTAGCACCGTTGGAACGACTGCGCGGAGGTGGGTTCGGGGCAAAAGGCGCGTTGCGGCCACGGCCGGAAAGCCGGTGATCCCACTGCCGGATTACAGCCGTTGCGCGAGCGCCCCGGTGATTTCGGCGTCGCTCAGCACCAACGGATTGGTTTTCATGCTGCCGCCGCGCGAGTGGGCAACGACATGCGCGAAATCGCTCTCCTGAATCCCATAGGCGTTTAACCGGGGTAGCGCCAATCGTTCGGTCCATTCATCCAGCAACGCCAGCAGAGCGGCGTGCCCTTCTTCAGCGCTGGGGAAATGCCGTCCGTGCAGGAGATCGCCGGCCCGGGCGTACTTGCGCCAGGCCGGATTGCCAGGATCGCGCTCCCGCAGCGCGGCCAGATTGACGCGAGTAGCGGCGCCGACCAGGGTGCCGCAAACCACACCGTGCGGGATCGGGAAGAACGCACCCAGCGGCGAGGCCAGGCCGTGGACCGAGCCCAGACCGGTTTGCGCCAGGCAGACGCCCGACAGCAGCGCCGCGTAGGCCATGCGTTCTCGACCGACGGCGGCGTCCGTTCCGCCTTCGTACCAGGCGAACAGCCCATCGCGCACCGCCTTCAGCCCATTTTCCGCCAGCGCATCGGTGAACGGGTTGGCTTTAATGGAGATGTAGGATTCCAGCAGTTGCGTCAGCGCATCCATGGCGTTGGCGGCGATCTGCGGCGGGGGACAGGTCGCCAGCAGGTCCGGGTCGAGCAGGGCGTATTCCGGCACCAGCAATTCGTGGCGGAAGGATTTTTTGAAACCGTTCGGGCCGCGCACGCTCAGCACGGCGTTCTTGGTGGCTTCGCTGCCGGTGCCGGCGGTGGTGGGCACGGCGATGAATGGCAGGGCCGGACCCTGATAGGGTTTCTCCGGCCCGATCCCTTCCAGATAATCCATGACGGAATCGCCGCCCGACAGCAGGCCGGCCATGGCTTTGGCGGCGTCCACCACACTGCCGCCGCCGATGCCGGCAACCGCCGCGATTCCCGTGCCGTGAAATTGCCCAACCGCTTCGTCCACGAGCTGGGGTGAGGGCTCGTCATCGACACGTATCTGTTCCCAGGCGATTCCGGCTTTTTCCAGCGCTGCCCGCAACGCCGGCCAGTGCGACGATTCCAGAAACGAACGCTGGCCGGTCACCAGCAATACGCGATTTCCGTATTGGGCGAGCAGAGTGGGCAGTTTGCCGATGAAGCCGGCGCCGAATTCGATGCGGGGCAGACGGGCGATGGAGAACGGCTGGATCATGGGCGGCTGCTCCAATAAGCGGCGAGGCGGCAAGCGGGCGGCGAGGGGGTTGATCGTCCCGCTCCGTGGTGGAGCGGGATGGTTAGCGGAAATTAGAATCCGTACAGCGCCTTATACTCGGCGTCGCGGCTGGCGATCAATTGGGCGAGGTTCAGAACGACCTTGCACTGTTTCCAGGTGGCGTCGTCCTGCATCTTGCCGTCGATCATCACCGCGCCGCTGCCATCGGGCATCGCCTCGACCACCCGCTTGGCCCAGGCCACTTCTTCCGCTTTCGGGCTGAACACCCGCTTGGCGATGGCGATCTGGTTGGGATGCAGGCTCCAGGCGCCGACGCAGCCCATCAGGTAGGCATTACGGAACTGATCTTCGCAGGCGGTCAGGTCGGCGATGTCGCCGAACGGGCCGTAGAAGGGCAGGGCGCCGACGCTGGCGCAGGCGTCCACCATCTTGCCGATGGTGTAGTGCCACAAATCCTGCTGGGCGGTCGGACGGGGAGCCTCCGGATTCTTCGGGTCGGGATCGGTGCGCACCACATAATCGGGATGGCCGCCGCCGACCCGGGTGGTCTTCATCCGCCGAGAAGCCGCCAGATCGGCCGGGCCGAGGCTCATGCCCTGCATCCGGGAACTGGCGTTGGCGATCTCGTCCACGTTCGCCACGCCGAGCGCGGTTTCCAGGATGGCGTGAATCATCAACGGCTTCTTTACACCGTACTTGGCTTCCAGTTGCGCCAGCAGTTGGTCGGCGAAATGGATGTCCCACGCCCCCTGAATCTTGGGCAGCATGATCACGTCCAGCTTGTTGCCGATCTCGCCGACCAGCCGGATCAGATCGTCGAGGAACCAGGGACTGTCGAGGCTGTTGACCCGGGTCCAGAACTGGGTGTTGCCGAAATCCACGGCCTTGCCGATCTGCACCAACCCTTCGCGGGCGGCTTCCTTGCGGTCGATCGGCACGGCGTCTTCCAGATTGCCGAGCATGATATCCACGGTCTTGGCGATGTCCGGCACCTTGACCGCCATCTTGGGGTTGCTGGGATCGAAGAAGTGGATCATCCGTGAGGGTAATACCGGAATCTCGCGGAGCGGTTCGGGGGCGCCGACGACTTTGGGTTTAAAGAAATCGCGGGGACTGCGTAGCATGATTATTTCTCCCAGGTTTAACGACCTTCGTATTTATGAATCAGTTGTTGGGCGGCCACGGTCGGCGGTATATGTCCGTTGACCACGGCCTCCTCGATCTCGCTGCGAATGCTGCCCACGCCGGCATGATTGAAGAAGCTGGCGCGCAGGTGTTCCTCGACCATCGAGTACACCCAATCCAGCGTCTGTTGCTGACGGCGCTTTTCGAAGACGCCGCTGGCAGTCGTCTGCTGGCGAAAATCACCGATGACCTGCCAGATGGCCTCGATACCTTCACCGTGCGCCGCCGAACAGGTGTAGGCGCGGGTATGCCAGCCTTTGGTGGCCGGGGCGAGATAGTGCAGCGCCCGGTTATAATCCACCTTGGCGGCGTTGGCGCGAATTTTATTATCGCCATCCGCCTTGTTGACCAGCAGGGCGTCGGCCAGCTCCATGATGCCTTTTTTGATGCCCTGCAACTCGTCGCCGGCCCCGGCCAGCATCAGCAGCAGGAAAAAGTCCACCATCGAGCGCACCGTGGTTTCGCTCTGACCCACGCCGACCGTTTCCACCAGAATCACATCGAAGCCGGCCGCCTCGCAGATGAGCATGGTTTCACGGCTCTTGCGGGTCACGCCGCCCAGGGTGCCGCTGGAAGGGGAGGGGCGAATGAAGGCGCGGATGTCGCGCGAGAGCAGCTCCATCCGGGTTTTGTCGCCGAGAATGCTGCCGCGCGTCACCGTGCTACTGGGGTCCACCGCCAGCACCGCCACCTTGTGGCCCTGTTCGCAGAGATGAAGGCCCAAGGCTTCGATGAAGGTGCTTTTACCGACGCCGGGCACGCCGGTGATGCCGATGCGAACGGAGTTGCCGGTGCTGGGGATCAGTTGCCGCAACACTTCCTGCCCCATGTCGAAATGGGCTTGAGCGTTGCTTTCCACCAGGGTGATAGCCTGCGCCACGATGTTGCGGTCACTGGCCAATACTCCGGCGACATATTCATCCACCGTCAGCCGGCGTCGGCGCGGGGTTTTCGGGCGCGGCATCGCTGCGTTGGCCTGACCGGGGATGCCGTCGTGGCCACCATCGATGCCGGACATCACCGAAGTGGTGAACTCCGCACCGGCATTTTCGGGAACCCAGTCGGGTTTGTGGTATTTTTTGGTCATGGTCTCTGAATTTCGTGCTGAGGATAGGGCAAGAGGTTCAAGCCTGAAATAAATTTGTAGTCTCTTTGGTTTTTTGAGATGAAGGATGAGCTCAAAGTGAGTGCTGTTGCCGCAATCAAACTATCGGCAATCAGTAAACCGTGACTCAAACGGTAGAGACGGAGTAACTCAACGGCTTTTTCTGAGATGGTCTCATTCAATTTGATGGCTTGGAACAGTTTAAGAAACTTATCCAGTTTGCGAAGTTCAGATTTATTGCGACAACCAACCATTAATTCCAGTTGAGTTACAACGCTGATGGCAAGTATATTGGTGTCATCTGATTGATTTTGCTTTAGAAAATCGACTGCTTCTTGAATGCCACGACCAGCGTCAATTAGAATGTCCGTATCAACGATTATTAAATCGTTCACATGCTTTCGCCCCACTCGGATTTTCTGATTTTTCGAGTCCAGTTTGAGCTGTCAAACAAATCCTGTCGGTTGCTCCACATACCAATGAAGGGTTCGTTTTCCAGATTCGCTTGACCAGGCTTCTGAGTGGCGCGATCAATTTTATAGCGCTGCCGCAGGAAGGCGATGAAATCGGCTACTTGTTGTTGAGCCTCGACGGGTAAGGAAAAATATTCATCAAATAATTTCTGATGGGCCATCTTAAACTCTGAATTAAAGTGATGTGGCTATGTAGGGCTACGCATCGCGTATCGTCATTACATTGCATCAGAAACCGTAGTCTTGGTCAGCGTTCACACTCCGAAATAACGACCTAAAAATAAGGTGTGCTGTGTATGTCTTGCTCAGGTCAGTTTGGAAATAATGGCAACAATATGGAGGCAGTTTGAGAAAGTTGGGGTATGCCTAAATAGATAGTCAGAGTTGCTGCAACTGCGTTGAGGTTGTCCAGTACTCGCTGACCAAGCTCATGATCCTTTAAGAAGGCAAAATATTTCTCGTCTCGATGAGCGTGGCCAATCATTGATTCGACCTGTTTGAGAATTACTTCCGTGCCAGTGATTTTATATTCGCGCAACGTCTGAAGTAGAGCTGAAAGCTCTCTAAGTAAATATATCTTCAGGTTGTCTTCCAGTTCGCTGTTTTCGATCTCGGAAATCAGGGGTTTTATTCGATCGATTAGAGTCACGATCTCTTCGTTTTTGACTGCTTGAACACCTAGCTTACTGTGTAAAAGGTCGGCTATGAGCCCGAGGGAATCTATGCAGTTGATATTAACATGATTAATGAAAGACTCCCATTTGCCGCTTAGCTGTTGGTGTATGAAAGCAGTATCGATCAGGTTGTGCCAACGAGCCGATGACTCGGCTTGATGGGGAAAGTGTGTTCGCAATAGAGATATAATCTCACTAGATAACTCCATTGCTTTCCCAAGTCTGGAAAATAAATCACTGGTATCATTTTGAGGTATTTCAAGTAGCTTACGCCACACTGCGAGACACTGTTGATCTTTGTTTTCTTTGAGTCCGGCCTCAAGAATAGCCTTGAGACGAGCGGCTGGATTATCGTAGAGCATGACTGGTGAGTTCTAACCTAAACATTATTCCAATTGGCCCCCTCTCACGTGGAAAGGGGGCCATCTCTTCACATCACCCTCATGCCGCAAGGCGTTCATTCAACTCCATCAGCACCTTTTGCGCGGCGACCGGGACCACCGTACCGGGGCCGAAGATGGCGGCGGCGCCATTCGCTCTGAGGTACTCGTAGTCCTGGGCGGGAATCACGCCGCCGATGACAACCATAATGTCCTCGCGGCCCAGCTTCTTCAGTTCCCCAATGAGCTGTGGCAGCAGGGTCTTGTGACCGGCGGCCAGCGAACTCATGCCGACCACATGCACGTCGTTCTCCACCGCCTGGCGGGCGACTTCTTCCGGGGTCTGGAACAGCGCGCCGATGTCGACGTCGAAGCCAAGGTCGGCGAACGCGGTCGCGATCACCTTGGCGCCGCGGTCATGCCCATCCTGGCCAATTTTGGCGACCAGAATACGCGGCCGGCGGCCTTCGTTCTGCTCGAACTCGTCGGCCATCTGGCGGACCTTGGCGATCTCCTCGGCCTCGCCGAACTCGCTGCCATACACGCCGGAGATGGCGCGGATGATCGCCTTGTGCCGGCCAAACACCTTCTCCATCGCATCGGAGATTTCGCCCAGACAGGCGCGGGCGCGGGCCGCTTCCACCGCCATCTCCAGCAGGTTGCCAGAACCGGCGCTGGCCGCTTCGGTAATCGCGTTCAGGCAGGCTTTCACCTTGGCTTCGTCACGATTGGCGCGCAGTTTCTGCAGGCGTTGCACCTGCGATACGCGCACCGCGGTGTTGTCGATGCTGAGGATGTCCAGCGGGTCTTCCTTAGGCAGCCGGTACTTGTTGACGCCGACGATGGTTTCCTCGCCGGAGTCGATATGCGCCTGGCGGCGGGCGGCGGCTTCCTCGATGCGCATCTTGGGGATGCCGGTCTCGATCGCCTTGGACATGCCGCCCAGTTTCTCGACTTCCATGATGTGACCCCAGGCCCGCTGGATCAGTTCGTCGGTGAGGGCTTCGACATAGTAGGAGCCGCCCCATGGGTCGATCACCCGGCAGATCGCCGTTTCGTCCTGAAGAAAGAGCTGGGTGTTGCGGGCGATGCGGGCCGAGAAGTCGGTGGGCAGGGCGATGGCTTCGTCGAGCGCGTTGGTGTGCAGCGACTGGGTGTGGCCCAGCGTGGCGGCCATCGCTTCGATGCAGGTGCGGGCGACGTTGTTGAACGGGTCCTGCTCGGTGAGCGTCCAGCCGGAGGTCTGGCGATGGGTGCGCAGGGCCATCGACTTGGGGTTCTTGGGGTTGAACTGCTTGATGATCTTGGCCCACAGCACCCGGGCGGCGCGCATCTTGGCCACTTCCATGAAGTGGTTCTTGCCGATGGCCCAGAAGAACGACAGGCGGGGCGCGAAGGCGTCGATGTCGATGCCCGGCCTTGATGCCGGTGCGGACGTATTCCAGACCGTCGGCCAGGGTGTAGGCCATTTCCAGGTCGGCCGTGGCGCCGGCTTCCTGCATGTGATAGCCGGAGATCGAGATGCTGTTGAACTTGGGCATCTTCTGGGAGGTGAAGTCGAAGATGTCGGCGATGATCCTCATCGACGGATCGGGCGGATAGATATAGGTGTTGCGCACCATGTACTCCTTCAGAATGTCGTTCTGGATGGTGCCGGTGAGCTTGTCGTGCGGAACGCCCTGTTCCTCGGCGGCGACGATGTAGAAGGCCAGCACCGGCAGCACCGCGCCGTTCATGGTCATCGAGACCGACATTTGTCCAGCGGAATGCCGTCGAACAGGACTTTCATGTCGAGGATCGAGTCGATCGCGACGCCGGCCTTGCCGACATCGCCGACGACGCGCGGATGGTCGGAGTCGTAGCCGCGGTGGGTGGCCAGGTCGAAGGCGACGGACAAGCCCTTTCTGGCCGGCGGCCAGGTTGCGGCGGTAGAAGGCGTTGGACTCCTCGGCGGTGGAGAAACCCGGCGTATTGGCGGATCGTCCACGGTCGGGTCACGTACATGGTCGGGTAGGGGCCGCGCAGGAACGGCGGCACTCCGGCGGCGTAGCCCAGGTGCTTGAGATCCTTGATGTCATCCCGTGTATAGAGCGGCTTGACGTCGATCTGCTCCATGGTCTGGCCCAGACCCATTGCTCAAGGGTCTTGCCGGTGGTTTTTTCCACCATCGCCTTCCATTCGGCGAAACTGGGCTTGGGGAAGTCGAGGCCATAGGCCATGGAAGTGAAGTCAGGTGATTGGCTCATTGGGTGACCCCCATTTTCTTTTGCAGCATGGTCAACAGCGCCAGGCAGTTGGCGCTCAAGTGAATGAAGTCATCGACGCCGGCGGCCTTGAAGGCTTCGACGTGATCGGCCGGATAGCCAGCGAGCATCACGGTTAGACCTGCATTGGCCTGTTCGAGTTTTTGGACCAGCGGCGGGACGATCTCGGGATAGGTCGGGTCGGTGGAGCAGATCACCACGGCCTTGGCGCCCGAGGCCAGCGCCGCATCGTCGCTTCCTCGGGGTGCTGAAACCGGACGGGTCATTCGTTTCAGCCGCCCACCCCCAGGAAAGCCGTGACGAGATCGGCACGACCTTGTGCTGGGTCAGCGGCCCCATCGTGGCGAAGAAACCAGCGGCCGCTGGCCGATACGGGCGTCGTAGGTTTCGCCGCTTGCCGTAGCGCCTCGAACGCTTGCGCGCCACGATGGGCGTGGATGGGGTTGGTGGTGGGGCCGGCCTTGGCGCCGGTGCGCGCGGCTTGAGCGATTTCACCCAGGCTTGCCCCGGCCAGCGCCGCCTGAATCGCGGTGTCTACGCTGTTCGCGCCAGCCTTGGCCAGTGCGTCCAGGGCAGCTTGTTTCTGAGCCGCGTTGGCCGCCGCCCGAAACTGGCTGAGCGCCGCGGTTCGCTCCGTCTGGACCGCCCACGCATCCACCGGCGCTGGCTCGATCCGGGTTTCCTTCATGTTCGGATACATGTTGGTGCCGACAAAGATATCCTTGCGCTTGGCGATGTTGGCGGCCC
>CAVOGC010000049.1:0-27730 GCA_963695105.1 uncultured Gammaproteobacteria bacterium
GTGGCGCCCAGATTTTTGAAGTCGTTGGACTGGCCGACGAGTTTGTTCACCGCTTCTTCACCGGCACCCAGGGCGCCATCGAAGGTGTGGGCTTGAATGAGATCGCGCACGAAGCGGTGCGTCGGCATCGGCTGGCCTTCGGTGATGCCCTGCTCTACCGCAATGCCTTGGATGTGGGCGGCGAATTGGCCTATCGGATCGGTGGCGAACAACACGCCTGGACCCGGAAACCATCTCTCTGCTCCACACGCGGGTTCGCTCTGGTGATTACGAGCGATTCAAGCAATACAGCCGGGTCATGAACGATCAAAGTAATCATTTGCGCAATCTGCGTGGCTTGTTGAATTCCGCTTCGCCAATGAGGCCTTATCGCTTGATGAAGTGGAACCGGCTAGTGAGGATCTGCCAAAAGGATGGCCACCGCGCGATGTCGTTCGGGTTGATTTCCTGGGAGGCGCACACCACCCTGGCGATCGCCATGAACGAGCCCTTCGGCGCCGAAATCCAACACCGGCGAAGGCGGCGAGGCACCCAGCGCTACGAACCGCTGGACAACGGCGATTTCGCGCGCTCGGCCATCGGCAAGCAGGTCTGCTTCCGGCCGTTCTGGCGTCACCACCGAATCTGGGTCAACGCTGACGCCATCCAGATCGAAGATGGCCCAAGGGCGCCAAACCTGGCGAGGGGGGCGGTTGCCTGGCCACAAGGTCAACGACTGGATTGCCCGGGTCGTCACTCCACTCCGGCGTCGGGTTGATCTCGCCGCCGCCGCACCACGATATCTATTCCATCGAGGATCTGGCGCAACTCATCTTCGATCTCGAAAGCGTCAACCCTCAGGCCGCCATCAGCGTCAAGTTGGTTTCCGAAATCGGTGTCGGCACGGTGGCGGCGGGCGTGGCCAAGGCTCATGCCGATCACGTCACGATCTCCGGCGAGGACGGCGGCACCGGCGCCAGCCCGCTGACCTCGACCGAGAACGCCGGCTCACCTTGGGAAATCGGCCTCGCCGAGACCATCAGACTCTGGTGCGCAATCATTTGCGCGGGCGTATTGCGGGTGCAGGTTGACGGCGGTTTCGCACTGGGCGCGACATCGTGATCGGCGCATTGCTGGGAGCCGATGAGCTGCGGCTTTGGCACCGAGCCGCCCTGATCGCCGCCGGCTGCGTGATGATGCGCAAGTGCCATCTCGACACCTGCCCGGTGGGCGTCGCCACCCAGGACCCGGAGCTTACGCAAGCGTTTTACCGGCCAACCCGCTCATGTGATCAACCTGTTCAATTTTCCCTGATTCAGGAAGGTCGCAAGTGATTGCGCAACTCGGTTTCCACACCTTCAACGAGATGATCGGTCGTTCGACCGGCTTGACATGCGTCGGGCCATTCATCACTGGAAGGCGCGCGGCTTGGACTTCAACGCCTGTGGCCACTCCACCAGCCCCTCCGGGCGTGGCGGTCTATCACTGCGAGTCACAAGATCATGGTCTGGACAGTGTGCGTGGATCGTCAGTTGATTGCCAGGCGCGGCCAGCTTTGGAGGAACAGCGGCCGGTGCGCATGGAGATCTGCGGGTGCGCAGACTCTACCGCACGGTTGCGCCATGCTGTCCGGGTGCGCAGGTGGCCAAGCGCTACGGTCACCAGGGTTGCCGGAGGACACCGTCACATCCACCTTACGGGTACCGCCGGCGCAGAGTTTCGGTGCTTTTCTGGCGCGCGGCGTCACACTCGGAACTGGCTGGCGAAGCGAACGACTACGTCGGCAAGGGCATCAGCGGCGGCCGGATCGTCGTTTACCCACCGCGAGTAAGCACCCTGCGCGCCGAGGACAATATCATTGTCGGCAATACGGTGTTGTACGGGGCCATCGCCGGTGAATCTACTTCCGCGGCGTGGCGGGCGAACGTTTCGCGGTGCGTAATTCCGGCGCCTTGACCGTGGTGGAGGGTGTCGGCGACCACGGCTGCGAGTACATGACCGGCGGCGTGGTGGTGGTGCTCGGTCCGACCGGGTCCAACTTTCGCTGCTGGCATGAGCGGCGGCCTCGCCTATGTGTTCGATGAGTCCGGCGACTTCGCCGTCCGCGCCAACCCGGCCATGGTGGCGCTGGGTCCTTGAGCGATATTGAGGAAACCCTCAATGTCCGCGTTCTGCACGACGACTGGCGCGGTCTGGCCGAAGCGGAATCGCCGGAAGACAGGCTGCGCCACGACGCCCGGCGATTGCAAATTCTGATCGCCCGCCATCCTCTATACCGGCAGCGAACCTGCGCACCGGGTGTTGGAACACTGGCGCGAACTGCTGCCAAAATTTGTCAAGGTCATGCCACTGGATTACCGCCGCGCCTTGCAGGATATGCAGGCCCAGGCGGCGCGTTCGGCGCGCCGCAACGAAGCCAGCCTGACAGGCTGTGGGAGCTCGAGATCATGGGTAAACCCACCGGTTTTCTGGAAATCGCTCGCCACGATCACGGCTATGCGCCAGTCGAGGAGCGGGTCAAGCACTTCCGCGATTTCATCGTTCCCCTGCCGGAACCGCGGGTTCGCGAGCAGGCGGCGCGGTGCATGGATTGCGGCATTCCCTATTGCCATCGCGGTTGTCCGGTCCACAACATCATTCCTGACTGGAATGATCTGGTGTATCGCAACGCCTGGCGTGAGGCTTGGAGGTGCTGCATTCCACCAACAACTTCCCCGAATTCACCGGACGCATCTGCCCGGCGCCCTGCGAGGCGTCCTGCACCCTTAACTTCAACGATCAGCCGGTGACGATCAAGGATATTGAGTGCGCCATCATCGACAAGGGCTGGGCCGAGGGTTGGGTGACGCCGCAGATCCCTGCGCATCGCACCGGTAAGCGGGTCGCGATGGTCGGTTCCGGTCCAGCCGGCTTGGCCTGCGCGCAACAACTGGCGCGAGCGGGCCACGGGGTGGTGGTGTTCGAGAAAGACGACCGCATCGGTGGACTGTTGCGCTACGGCATTCCCGACTTCAAACTGGAAACCGCGCAGATCGACCGGCGTCTGGCGCAGATGCAGGCCGAAGGCGTGGAATTCCGGCCCAATTGCCATGTCGGCGCCGATACCTCCGCTCGGCAGTTGCTGGCGGAGTTCGATGCGGTGGTGTTGACCGGCGGCGCCGAACAGCCGCGCGATTTGAACGTCCCAGGCCGCGAGCTGACGGGCATTCATTACGCCATGGACTTCCTGACCCAGCAAAATCGCCGGGTCGCCGGTCAAACCTCGCGGATGAGCAGGAAATTCTGGCCGACGGAAAGCATGTGATCGTGATTGGCGGCGGCGATACCGGTTCCGACTGCGTCGGCACCTCGATGCGGCAAGGCGCGCGATCGGTGACCCAACTGGAGATCATGCCCAAACCGCCGCGGCATGAAAACAAGCTGCTGACCTGGCCGAACTGGCCACTCAAGCTGCGCACCTCCAGCTCCCACGAGGAAGGCTGCGAGCGGGACTGGGCGGTCGCTACCCAGGCCTTTATCGGTGAAAACGGGCGGATTACCGCCATCCGGGTGCGCCCGGCTGGAATGGCGAGCGGTCGACGGTCGGCAAACCATGGTGGAAGTTCCCGACAGCGCCTTCGATATCCAGGCGGATCTGGTGCTGCTGGCGATGGGTTTCGTCCACCCGGTCCAAGAAGGCATGTTGGAGGAATTGGGCGTCGCCCTGGACGAGCGCGGCAATGTCCGCGCCGACACCCACGATTACCAGACCTCGCTGAACAAGGTCTTCAGCGCCGGCGATATGCGTCGCGGTCAATCGCTGGTGGTCTGGGCGATCCGCGAGGGTCGGCAGTGCGCTCGGGCGGTGGACGAGTATTCGATGGGCAATCGGACTTCCACGCTGAACCAAAGGGACAGGTAACAGGGACAAACTGATGAAAACTTGCTCTTCTGTCCCCTGCTTCTAACCGGCAGCCGTGCCGCGCTGGTCAGTTCGCCTCATTCAACGCATACAGTGCATCCAGTAACTCGACCTGCAAGCTCCGCGGTCCCTCGCCTGCTCCGCCGCCATCTCCCCGGCCACGCCGAACACCGCCAGCGCCGCCACGATGCCGCCAGCGCATCCGTTTCCACCGCCATAAACGCGCCGATCACCGCCGTCGCCGAACAACCCAGTCCGGTGACCCGCGTCATCAGCGGATGGCCGTTATGGACTTCCACGACTCGCGAGCCATCGGGTACATAATCCACCGGCACCATGACCGCGATCGACCGCGCCGCTGTCTTGGGCCAGTTTCCGCGCCGCGTCCAGCGCCGCGTCCGAACCGCTGAAGGCTGTTGATCCCCCTGCCCCGCCAGTCCGCGCCTTTGCGCCAGGGTCAGAATCTGCGACCCATTGCCCCGAAATGACGCTCGGTCCGGCACCCGCGCCAGGGCGATCGCCGCGGCCCGCCGGTACGGAATGGCCCCGCCCCCACCGGATCGAGAACACCCACGGTACACTGACTGCCTTCGCTTGAATATCGCCGACCAGCTTGCCGGCGGCAATGTCTCCGAATACAGCGTACCGATGTTGACCACCAGCGCCTGGCTGAGCGTAACAAAAGCCTCGACCTCATCGCTGGAATGCACCATGGCCGGCGAGGCGCCCAGCGCCAGCAGCGCGTTCGCGCTGTTATTCATCACCACAAAGTTGGTGATATTGTGAATCAGCGGCTGCCGCTCGCGGATGGCGTTCAGCGATTTCCGATCTTGTCAGCGGTCACGGAAGTCGAGATCTACCTCGTCGAAAATTGGATTGTGTTGTTCCATCACCCGAATGAAGGTGGTGCGTTTACTCAGCTCCTTGAGTTGGCTGGCTCCGACATAGGTACAAGCGGAACGCAGCCCGCCCAAAATATCCTTGACCGTTTCTTCCACCGGCCCCCGGTAAGGAACGATCACGGTCTTGCCTTCCGAAGCGCGGTAATCGGCCACCCCGCCGCTGTATTTTTCCATGGCCGTTTTCGAACTCATGCCGTAGAACCTGACCCGCCGATGTCCGTCCTGCTCCTGCAAGATTTCCCCGCCACCTTCGTCGTGCCCCGCCAGCATTCCGCCCAGCATGACAAAATCCGCTCCCGCGCCAAACGCCTTGGCCACATCGCCGGAGCAGGTGCAGCCACCATCCGAAATAATGTGTCCGGATAGCCCATGCGCGGCGTCGGCGCACTCGATGATCGCTGACAATTGCGGGTAGCCCACGCCGGTTTTGACCCGTGTGGTGCAAACCGAGCCTGGTCCGATCCCGACTTTGACGATGTCGGCGCCGGACAGCAGCAGTTGCTCCACCATCTCGCCGGTGACCACGTTGCCGGCGATGATGATTTTGTCCGGATGTCGCGTCCGCACCTCGCCGATCCGGGCCACGAAATCCTCCGAATAGCCGTTCGCCACATCCATGCAGATGAAGGTCAATTCCGGATGACGTTTCAGGATTCGATTCAATTCGTCGAGATCGTCGCCCGAGCATGCCGGTGCTGATCGCCACGTTACCCAACAGGCGGCTTTCGTCCGTGGCATCCAGTTGGCCGGCGAAATGTTGCCCATTCCGTCGGCGCATAGTGCTTGTGCACGGCCGCGCACAAGCCGCGCCGGGCCAGTGCCGCCGCCATGGCGAAGGTGCCGACGGTATCCATGTTCGCGGCCATGATCGGGATCCCGCTCCAGCTTCGGCCCGTGTGCCGGAATTTGAAGGTGCGCTCGAGCTTCACCTGGCTGCGGCTGTTCAACGTCGAGCGCTTGGGCCGGATCAATACGTCCTTGAAGCCCAGCTTCAAACCGGCTTCGATGCGCATTCAGATGCGTCCGTACAGGTGCATGAGATGTTGGTAATGGTCGGCCACATGCGGTGCGAGCTGCTCCCAGCGGAACCGCCAGCCCCAATTGCCATCCGGGACACCGGGCCGGTTCATGCGGTCCTCGCTGCCCAGTTCCAGCAAATCCTGCATCGGTATCACCGCCAGCCGCGCCACGGAAGCGAATACCGTTCGCACCAGCAGCTCCGGCATCCGTTCCGGATCGCCGCCCAGGTAATCGAACAGATGCGCCCGGGTCGGCTCGTCCAGTTGGTCAAACCAGCCCATGGTGGTGTCGTTATCGTGGGTTCCGGTATAGGCCACCGCATTGACGACGTGATTGTGCGGCAGATAAGGGTTGTCGGCCCCACCGCCGAAGGCGAAATGCAGTACCTTCATGCCCGGCAGACCGTGGGCGTCGCGCAGCGCTTCGACCTCCGGGGTAATAATGCCCAGATCCTCCGCGACCAGCGGCAACCGGCCAAACTCTTCCCGCAAGGCTTCGAATAACTCATGCCCCGGCGCTTGCCGCCAACGGCCTTTGACGGCCGTCTCGGCCGCCGCCGGTATCTCCCAGTACGCCTCCAGGCCGCGAAAATGGTCGATGCGCAACAGATCGAACTGGGTAAGTTGCGTGCGAATCCGCTCCTTCCACCATAAAAATCCGTCGGCGCGCATCTCTTCCCAGGCGTAATGTGGATTGCCCCAGAGCTGGCCGGTGGCGGAAAAATAATCGGGTGGCACGCCGGCGACGACTTTCCGCCGCCCTTCGCTATCCAGTTGAAAGGCATCGCGGCGCGCCCACACGTCGGCGCTGTCGTAGCCCACAAACAGCGGAATATCGCCGAAGATCAGGATGCCTCGATCATTGGCGAAGCTTTTCAGGGACTCCCATTGCCGGTAGAACAGAAATTGTTCGAACTTGCATTGATCGATGGCATCCCCATGCTGTTGCCGCGCCGCCGCCAGCGCTTTTGCATGGCGGTCGCGCAACTCGACGGGCCAGTCGAACCACCCCAGCCGCTGGTGGGCTTCGTGGATAGCCTGATAGAGCGCATAATCATCCAGCCAGTATTCGTGCTGGCGCTGAAACGCGGCGTAGGCATCCCGCTCGGCGGCGGCGTGTCGCTGGAATCCCTGATAGGCTTCGCCCAGTCGCCGCTGACGGTAGCTCCAGCCTCCTTCCCCCGCTTGCGGCCCCTGATCCGCTTGCAGCCAGCCAGCTTTAATCAGCGGTTCGAGCGCGATCAGTCGCGGGTTTCCAGCATGAACCGACTGCGCCGAGTATGGGGAAAGATCGTCGTGGGGCGGTCCCAACGGCAGCGTCTGCCAAACGCTAAAGCCGCAGGCGGCCATGAATTCGACGAATCGATAAGCATCCGCTCCCAGATCGCCGTTGCCGTGGCCCCCGGGCAGCGAAGTGGGATGTAACAACAAACCCGAGCGCCGTTGGTCGAATGGCGAATCCTGATTCATATCTGGTTATCTCCTTGGATTGTAAAGACTTTTTTTATTGAACCGGAAGAGGCAAACTAAACTGCCGAATCAGCGAACGGGGGGGGATTCCTGGCCCAGCATCTCGCGGGCGACCAAAACCACCCCTTGCTCGGTGCGGTGGAACCGTTGGGCATCCTCTTCCGGATCTTCGCCGATGACGGTTCCCGGCGGAATGATGCAGGCACGGTCAATGATAACCTTGTGCAGCCGGCAATAGCGGCCGATATCGACGCCCGGCAGGACCACTGCATCCCGCAACTGAACGTAGGAATGGACTTGGACCCCGGAAAACAGCAGGGAATGGTTGACGTAACCTCCGGAGATGATGCAGCCGTCCGCGATCATGGAATCCACCGCCATGCCCCGGCGGCCTTCGTCGTCGAAGACAAACTTGGCCGGCGGCGATTGATCCTGATACGTCCAGATGGGCCAATGGTCATCATATAGATTCAGCTCCGGGTCTACACCGACCAGTTCCATGTTCGCCCCCCAAAACGCATCCACCGTCCCCACATCACGCCAGTAGCTCTGTTCCTTGGTTTGCACGTCACGAAATGGATAGGCGATCACCCGGTGCCGCCCGATCATGCGGGGTACTAGATCCCGGCCAAAGTCATGGCTGGAGTTTTCAACACCAGCATCTTCAATCAGTTTTTCGAACAGAAAACGGGTGTTGAACACATAAATGCCCATCGAGGCCAGCGTGACGTCGTTCTGTCCCGGCAGGGTTTCCGGGTTCTGCGGTTTCTCGACGAATCGGATGATTTCGTTGTGTTCGTTGACCGTCAGTACCCCGAATTCGTGAGCGCGTTCGCGGGGGACCTCGATGCTGCCGACCGTGACGTCGGCCTTGCTTTCCACATGCTGCGCCAGCATCGGGCCGTAGTCCATCTTGTAGATGTGGTCGCCGGCCAGCACAAGAATGAATTCAGGGGCATGAGTACGAATAATATCCAGGTTCTGGTAAACCGCGTCGGTGGTGCCTTTGTACCACGAGGATTGGTCGATCCGCTGTTGAGCCGGCAGCAGTTCCACGAATTCGCCGAACTCGCCCCGCAGAAACCCCCAACCACGTTGGATATGTTGGATCAGGGAATGAGCCTTGTACTGGGTGAGCACGCAAATCCGCCGGATGCCGGAGTTGATGCAGTTGGATAAAGGAAAATCGATGATTCGATACTTGCCGCCAAAAGGGGTCGCCGGTTTGGCGCGCCACAGCGTGAGGTGCTTAAGCCGGCTGCCCCGGCCACCCGCCAGAATGAGCGCGAGAGATTCCCGTGTCAGCCGGCTAACGAAGCGTGAGGTGATGGCTGCGCTCATGCGTTAAATTTCTCTCTCTGTTATGATTTCCCCGTGCGGGTTCGAAATCCCGACGAAGCGGCGGGTTGCTTCCAGGTCGGGCGCCCGCGCACGGCGGATAGGCGCTGCAATTTTCCCAGTAAATTATAGTAGGTCCCGAATGCGGCTTTTTGCCACTTGCGGCGCTCTGGTCCGGGTTGCTGGAAAGCAATTGGGAACGAGAGTGGTTGACTTTCCCTGATGATTCATCCTGACCACGAAAGCATCCAGCGGCATCCAGCTTCCCTGGCCGATATCCCCATGATCGACCATGCCGTTCTGCTGCAAGCGGGACGACACCCGGACCCGGGAGCGGTACTCGGACGTCACGGTCGCGGCGCGCGCGCGCTGGTTCGAGTGTTCCTGCCCGGTGCCCGTCAAGTCAGCCTGGTCGGTATTGGACAGCCCCTGCTGCGGTTGGCCGATACCGACCTTTTCGAATGGCAGGGTCCAATCGACGTGTTGCCAGCTCACTATCAATTGAGCTGGTTTGATGCCGGTGGCGGCCAACGCATTGCCTATGACCCTTATGGTTTTGCGCCGCAGTTGAGCTTGTACGATTTGCATCTATTCAACGAGGGGCGCCACATGCATGTCTACCGCGTGCTGGGGGCACACCCGCGCGTGGTGGATGGGATCGCTGGAGTCCTGTTTGCGGTCTGGGCGCCGCATGCCGCCTGTGCCAGCGTGGTTGGCGACTTTAACGAATGGGAAGGCAGGTTTCATCCCCTGCGACGGCGCGGTGAAGTCTGGGAGTTGTTTGTGCCCGGCGCGGCGGCTGGCATGCGCTACCGCTTTGATATTCTTGGCCGCGAGACTGGCGAGCTGTTAAAGAAAATTGATCCTTATGGTTGTGGTTTTGAACGTCGGCCGGCTACCGCCTCAATCATCGTGGACAGTACTGCCTATTCCTGGCGTGATGATCAGTGGATGCGCCGGCGCCGGCGACAGGACTGGACGCGATCACCGTTGTCCGTCTACGAAGTACATCTTGGTTCTTGGCAACGGGATGAGAGCGGTGCTTACTTGTCTTATGAAGATCTGGCAAGACGTCTGGTGGCCTACGTTAGTTCACTGGGTTTTACTCACATTGAATTAATGCCGGTGACTGAGCATCCGTTGGATGCCTCTTGGGGCTACCAACCGACTGGTTATTTTGCGCCGACCAGCCGTTACGGTACGGCGGACGATTTTCGCCGCTTGATTGATTGCTGCCACCAAGCCGGCATAGGAGTGATCCTCGATTGGGTGCCGGGCCATTTCCCCAAGGATGCCCACGCCCTGGCGCGGTTTGATGGCGCGCACCTCTATGAGTATGAGGATCCGGCGCGCGGCGAGCACCGTACTTGGGGTACACTGGTGTTCGATTACAGCCGTAATCAAGTCAAAAATTTTCTGTTGGCTAGCGCCTGTTTTTGGCTGGAGGAATGCCATCTGGATGGCTTGCGGGTTGATGCCGTGGCTTCCATGCTCTATTTGGACTATGCCCGTGAATCCGGCGATTGGGCGCCAAACCCGTTTGGGGGTAACGAGAACCTGGAGGCGATTGCTTTTTTGCGTGAACTGAATGAGGTCATTCATCGTCGCTATCAGGGAGTCTTGATGATCGCCGAGGAATCCACCGCTTGGCCTTTGGTTACTCGACCAGCCTGGATGGGGGGTTTGGGTTTTGGTATGAAATGGAATATGGGCTGGATGCACGATATCTTGGAGTACCTCTCGTTCGATCCAGCACTGCGTCGCCACCATCACGAGTTGTTAACCTTCGGTTTGTTATACGCTTTTACCGAGAATTTCATGTTGCCCTTGTCTCATGATGAGGTTGTTCATGGTAAGGGCTCTTTGCTCGCCAGGATGCCGGGAGATCGCCGCCAGCGCTTTGCCAATTTGCGGCTGCTCTATGTTTATATGTGGATGTATCCGGGCAAGAAATTTTTATTCATGGGCAACGAATTCGCGCAGGAACGTGAGTGGGATCACGATGGTGCCCTGGATTGGGAATTGCTGCGCCTGCCGGAACATCGGGGTGTGCAAAAATTGCTTCATGATCTCAATATTCTATATCGTTCTACTGAATGTCTTTACAGTCAGGAATTTAACCAGGAAGGGTTTGAATGGTTGGACTGCCATGATGCTGCTCAATCGGTTGTGGTGTATCTGCGCCGCAACGATGGCAATAATCAACTTGCTGTGGTTGCGTTGAACTTTGCGGCTGTGGGGCGTTTTGGCTATCGCATTGGGGTGCCAGTACCGGGGATTTACAGGGAAATATTGAACTCCGACGCTTGCTGTTATGGAGGTGGTGGCCTGACTAATGCGACTAGGAGTGATATTCTTGCTGTGTCAGTTTCTCATATGGGGCAAACTTATTCATTAGTGGTGGACTTGCCTCCGTTGGCCGGTGTGGTGTTCCTGTCCTGTTAGTGGTTTTCTGTAGTAGATTAATGTGGCTGAATTTTGCGTTGACTGGCTTCTGAATGGAGTTGCTTTGTGAAGTTGCAACAACTGCGATATTTAATCGCGATTGTGCGTAATAACCTGAATATTTCCGCTGCGGCAGAGAGCTTGTATACCTCACAACCGGGTATTAGTAAGCAACTGCGGTTATTGGAGGAAGAATTGGGTGTCGAGCTGTTTAGTCGTAATGGTAAGCATTTAACCGAAGTAACCCCGATCGGTCGCCATATTATTGCCAAAGCTGAAAGTATTCTGCGTGAGGTGAATAATATCCAGATTCTTTCGGAGGAATACCGCGATGATCGGCGTGGTAGCTTATCCATTGCGACCACGCACACTCAGGCACGCTACGCCCTGCCACCGATTATTAAAGTGTTTCGAGAGCGCTATCCTGCGGTAACTTTACAAATTCATCAGGGTTCTCCGGGGCAGATTGCCGAGTTAGTGCAGTCGGGTGAGGTGGATTTTGCCATTGCCACTGAAGCCTTGGAGTTGTTTGAGGATTTGGTAATGATGCCCTGTTATGTTTGGCAGCGCTGCGTTTTGGTTCCGCGTGGCCATCCGTTAAGCGAGTTATCTTGTCTGACTTTGTATGATGTTGCTCGATATCCATTGGTGACCTATGTTTTTGGCTTTACTGGTCGTTCACAGTTGGATGAAGCTTTCCGTAGCGTGCAAATTAAACCGAATGTTGCGTTTACCGCAACTGATGCGGATGTGATAAAAACTTATGTGCGGTTGGGTATGGGGGTCGGTATCGTGGCACGGATGGCATATGATCAGAATCAGGATCAGGACTTAATTCAGTTGGATGCTGGTCACTTATTTGCAACAAATACTACTAAAATTGGATTTAGGCGCGGGACTTTTTTGCGCAGCTATATGTATGATTTTATTGAGCTATTTTCTTCGCATCTAACTAGGGAGCGTGTACGGGAGGCGGAACGCGCTTCTTCTCCCGAGCAGGTGGCCAGTATTTTTGATTCTTTGGAGTTGCCTTTGTGGTGAGTTTTCTGGATTTTTAAGGATGATTTATAAATGATGATATAAGAAGGAGTCATACATGATGATCCCCTCAACCACCATCCTGCGCCTCATTTTATTGGAGCGATTTCAAGCATTGCTCGGATGCTTGGATGCATTTTGCACTGCGGTTCGGCGGGACGTGGCATTGCCGTCCTGGGTATCATGTACCGATCTTGAGTTGGCGGCCAACCTCGATATGCGGTTAAAGGCCATCCAGCTTTATCGAGCGCTGTGGTATGAAAATTGTCAGGATGGTCGGGAAACCCTCACCTGCCCTGGCATCGTCGGCGCCAGCCCCGAAACTCTGATTGCGGCGCATGCTTGCAACGCCGCGAAAGATGACTTCAAACAAGCCGTGCTGGCTTTAAAGGCGCTCGGCCGGGTCGAAGCGAATGCCGTGATGGCCGATCTCCACCACCGTCAGGAGCCGGTGGCGGCGGCTATGCGGCGCATGGGGGCCGCTCGCCTGAATCTCAAGCAAGCGTATCGACACCTTCCTCTGCTCGAACAGTGGCCGTTGAAAATCGGCTTTACCTGGTCCAAACAGGGCCGGGTAATCCAGCGTACCAGCGTGGCTGCGGCCCGCCGGCTGTTGGAACAGCGGGTCGAAACCCCGCAGATCCGCCTGGAACTGCAACGGCTGACCGAAGTGCCAGCCGATGAAATGCTGGCGCGTGTGCGCGGTGTTTGTCCTCACCTGCGGGCTAATATTGTCTTCGCCGATCCTCAAGGCGCTGGAGTACGGCGGCGGTTGATGCAGGTTCCCCTGCCGGTGTTGATACCCCTGCGGCACGATCAGCGCCTGCCCGAATTTGTGCCGGTCGCGCCCAAGCCCATTGCCAGTCCCCGCTTGCGGCGAGCCGATGTGCGGATTGAAGACGAACCGTTTCTACCCTCGATTCGTGTTCATCGCTATCGCTGCATCTACCGTTGAGGGTTGGAGTAAGGCCCATTAAAAAGATGATATAAGATTATTTTATAGACGCGCAACACGAGCACTTCGCGTGAAATGTCATAAACTGATTTCGAAGCGCCCGGACGAGAGTTCGCCCGCTCGCGCATTTTCTTGTCATCACAACACCCAACTCCCAGGAGGACCGACCATGTCATCGCGCGCCCGTGTGTGGCCAGGCAAACCTTATCCGCTCGGCACAACCTGGGATGGCAAGGGCGTCAATTTCGCGCTCTTTTCCGCTCATGCCGAAAAAGTCGAACTGTGCTTGTTCGATTCTTCCGGCCAGCGCGAGATCGAAAGGCTGGTGTTGCCGGAAAATACCGACCAGATCTGGCATGGTTACGTGCCTGGACTGTGGCCGGGCACCTTGTATGGTTACCGTGTATTTGGCCCCTACGAACCGCAGATCGGCCATCGTTTCAACCATCACAAGCTGCTGCTCGATCCCTACGCCAAGCAGTTCTACGGTTCGCTGCACCTGCGCGACGAGCACTGTGGCTACCAGGCCGGTCACTCGAACGCCGATCTATCCTTCGATACCCGCGACAATGCCCACGACATGCTGAAATGCGTGGTGGTGGATACCGGTTTCAACTGGGAAGGAGACCGCCCTCCCGAAATCCCCTGGAATCGAACAGTCATCTACGAAACCCACGTCCGCGGTTTCACCATCCGCCACGAAGGTGTGCCCCACCACCTGCGCGGCACCTTCGCCGGCCTGGCCCATCCCGAAATTATCAAATACCTGCAGGCTCTGGGCGTCACCGCCGTCGAATTGATGCCGGTCCATGCCTTTGTCGATGACCGGTTTCTCACCGATCGTGGCTTGCGCAATTACTGGGGCTACAACACGCTGTGCTTCTTCGCGCCGGAATCGCGCTATCTGAGCGGTGGCGATCTGGCCGAGTTCAAGACCATGGTCAAGCGCTTGCACGACGCCGGCATCGAAGTGCTGCTGGACGTGGTCTACAACCACACGGCCGAAGGCAACGAATTCGGCCCGACCCTTAGCTTTCGGGGCATCGACAACGCCTCCTACTACCGGCTCCGGCCCGACGACCGCCGCTTTTACATTAACGACACCGGCTGCGGCAACACCCTCAACCTGATCCATCCACGGGTGCTGCAAATGGTCATGGATAGCCTGCGCTACTGGGTCAACGACATGCATGTGGACGGCTTCCGCTTCGATCTGGCGGTCACCCTGGGCCGGGAAGAATACGGCTACGACCGCTGGGGCGGCTTTTTCGACGCGATCCGCCAGGACCCGGCCCTATCGCGGGTCAAGGTCATTGCCGAGCCCTGGGATATCGGCCCCGGCGGCTACCAGCTTGGTGGCTTTCCCGCCGGCACCATCGAATGGAACGACCGCTTCCGCGATACCGCGCGCCGGTTCTGGTGCGGCGATGACGGCATGCTGCCGCGATTGGCCTCCAACCTGCTGGCGTCCAGCGACCTGTTCGATCACGACTGCCGGCGGCCTTGGGCCTCGGTCAATTACATCGCCAGCCACGACGGTTTTACCTTGGCCGACCTGGTCAGCTATAACGAACGTCACAACGAGGCCAACGGCGAAAACAATCGCGACGGTCACCCTTCGAATTTCAGCCACAATCAAGGTGTCGAAGGACCCACTGACGACCCGGCCGTCCGACAGTTGCGCCTGCGCCTGCGCCGCAACATGCTGGCCACCGTGCTGCTGGCCCAGGGCACGCCCATGCTGCTGGCCGGTGATGAATCCGGGCGCACTCAGAACGGCAACAATAACGCCTACTGCCAGGACAACGAGATCAACTGGCTGAAGTGGCACGATATACCCGCCGAGGATTTGGAATTTCAGGATTTCGTGCGCCGGTTGATCCACCTGCGTTCCGAGCATCCGGTGCTGCGTCGGCCGCGGTTCCTGCACGGGTTGCAGATCTCGAAAACCACGGGCTTGCGCGACGTCGAATGGATCAGCCCCGGCGGCGGCATCATGAGCGATTATCACTGGCAGGAGCCCAAGGCCCGCTGTTTCGGTATGTTGCTGGCGGGCGATACCGGCGAGTGCTTCACACCGGACGGTTATCCGGAAACCGACGATACCCTGCTCGCCATCTTCAATGCCGGGAAAGCTGTCGTTCCATTTCGCATGCCCGACGTTCGCAACGCCCGCGGCTGGCGCTGCCTGCTCGACACCTCGCAGCCTCAGCTTACGACGGGCGAGATCCTGATCGGTATCGGCGACGATTTTCAGATCGAGCCTCAGACCGTCACCGTGTTCGCCCTGATGATGGATGAGCCGGCTTGATCCGAGCCCTATCATAGAGGCGCGGCATGAACCCCATCGACCAGATCGCCGAAGCCCGCATTCGCGAAGCCATCGAGCGCGGCGAACTGAGCGGCCTACCCGGTGAGGGTAGGCCGCTGCGACTGGACGACGACTCGGCGATTCCAGAGGAATTGCGCGCCGCCTACCGCATCCTGAAAAACGCTGGCTTCCTGCCACCGGAACTCCAGTTGCGCAAGGAACTGCGCGAGGCCGAACATTTGCTGCAACAACTACCGGAAAGCGAACGCAGCCGAGCGCGGGTCCGCCTTGAATTATTGCAACTACGGCTGGCCGCCAACCGCCGCCAGCCGATCAATCTGCTGCTGGAAGATCACTACCGGCAACGGTTGCTGGAGCGGCTTGAGCCGGTTGTGCCTGGCTGATTCGATTGCGCGTGAAAGCCGTAATCCGTTAGATGATGGTATAAAAACCACTCAGGTTAAGACAGGCTCAAAATTGTTCCCGGCTGGTCGCGGGTTGACCGCCGTCCCGCGGCGGCGGGACCGGGATCAGTTCCGCCAACATGCCTCAACTTCAATCCCCCCACTCGTCCTCGGCTTCGTCGCCATCGCTTTCGGGGTACAGCAGCAGTACGCTTTCGGGGGTAAATTGCGCCAGCTTGTCCGCAATTTCCCGGGGCACCAACGGAAAATCGAACTCGCCGCGATCGCCGCGGACGATGGCCAGACGGCCCGTGGCTAGCGCCTTGCGTTGGGCGGGCGTGACGCGGACAGCGCGGATAAAGCGGCCATCCTGAAAGTTGTAGATCGCCTCCGCCGCCGACTCGTTCAGCCGGTGGGCATCGATCAACTGACGGGCGCGGGCAGTCTGCTCCCGCTGTTGCCTTGCTGCTTCACGCTTCTGGTTTAGCTGTCGGTCTTGCTCGCGTTTGCGGGTGGCCTCGGCCTCGGCGCGCTGGCGCGCTTCCTCGCGCCGTGCCGCCTCCTCGGCGCCCAGCGCCTTGTTTTTCTTGCGCTGGTGCTCCTGTCGGCGCGTGTCCGAGTCCCGCTTTTTAGCCTGTTCAGAGGGAACCAGCCCCGCTTTCAGTAATTCGTCTCGCAGCGACATCGCCTGTTGACCTCATCGTCGCGCCTGCGTTGGCCTTTCCGGTTTAGTATAGAATCCGGCTTCGAATCGTACCGTCCACTTCCTCCAACCGTTTCTTTAAGTACAGCGTCTCGGCGCGTTCGTGACTATCCAGATCGATCACCACGTAACCGATCCTGGCGTTGGTTTGCAGGTACTGGCCGGCGATGTTGATACGCTGCTCGGAAAAGATGGCGTTGATCCGCGACAACACACCCGGCTGATTGCGGTGGATGTGCAGCAACCGATGCTTGCCGGGGTGTTCGGGTAGCGACACCTCCGGGAAATTGACCGAACTGAGGGTCGAGCCGTTGTTGCTGTACTTGATCAACTTGCTCGCCACTTCCAGGCCGATATTCTGCTGGGCTTCCTCGGTGCTGCCGCCCACATGCGGGGTCAGCAGTACGTTATCGAAGCGACGCAGCGGCGAGATGAATTCCTCGTCGTTGGCCTTCGGCTCCATCGGAAACACGTCAATCGCCGCTCCGGCCAGATGTTTGGACTCCAGCGCCCCCACCAGCGCGTCGACATCCACTACCGTACCTCGGGCGGCGTTGATCAATCGGGCGCCCGGCTTCATCCGCGCCAGTTGTTCGGCCCCAATCATCCGAAAAGTCCGCGGGGTTTCCGGCACATGCAGCGTCACGACATCGGCGAGTTCCAGCAGCGCGTCCAGCGACGGCAGCACTTGGGCGTTGCCCAGCGCCAGCTTGGTCTCGATGTCATGGAACACCACCCGCATGCCCAGCGCTTCGGCCAGTAACCCGACCTGAATACCAATGTGGCCGTAGCCGACGATGCCCAGACACTTGCCGCGCACCTCGTGGGAACCGGTGGCGGTCTTGATCCAGCCGCCGCGATGCGCCATGGCATTGCGCTGGGGAGTACCACGCAGCAGCAGGATGATTTCCGCCAACACCAGCTCGGCCACGCTGCGGGTGTTGGAGAACGGCGCGTTGAACACCGGGATACCGCGTTCCTGAGCGGTATCGAGATCCACCTGGTTGGTGCCGATGCAGAAACAGCCGATGCCGATCAAGCGAGGGGCGCGCTCGATGACGCCGGCGCTTAACTCGGTGGCCGAACGGATGCCAACGAAATAGGCGTCGCCGATCGATTCCAGCAACCGCGGTTCGGGCAGCGCTTTCGGATGGACCTCGATATTGCTATAGCCGTCCGCCTGGAACGCCTCGACAGCACTGGAATGGACGCCTTCCAGCAACAAAATCTTGATCTTGCTCTTGTCGAGTGAAGTTTTGCTCATGGCTGCGCGGAGTTTCGCCGGTGATAGAATGCGGTTGAACGAAGTCTTACCCGTGATGGGCCAGTAACCTTAACCTTTTTTTTTCCACGGCGACAACTGTTGAAGACCATGCCTACCCTTAACGAACCGGCCGCCGCACTGCTCGACGGCATCCGCTCCTTCATCGAACCGGCCCAGGTCCGCGCCGACTCGGACAGTTGCTTGAACTATGGTCGGGACTGGACTCGTCTATACACGCCGAATCCGCTAGCGGTGGTGCTACCGGGTAGCATCGAGCAGATTCAACAACTGGTGCGTTACGCCAACGAACGTCGACTGGCGCTGGTGCCGTCGGGTGGCCGCACCGGTCTGAGCGGCGCGGCGGTCGCCTGCCGGGGCGAGATCGTAGTCTCCATGGAACGGATGAGCCAGATTCTTGAATTCGACCCGACCGACCGCAGCGTAACCTGCCAGGCCGGCGTGGTCACCGAAGCGCTACAGAATTTCGCCCGTGACCGTGGTTTGTACTACCCGGTGGATTTCGCCTCGCGCGGCTCCAGCCAGATCGGCGGCAACGTCGCCACCAACGCCGGCGGCATCAAGGTCGTGCGCTACGGCCTGACTCGCGACTGGGTGACCGGCTTGAAGGTGGTGACCGGCCGCGGCGATCTGCTCGATCTCAACCGGGGCTTGATCAAAAACGCCAGCGGCTACGATCTGCGGCACCTGTTCATCGGCAGCGAGGGCACGCTGGGCATCATCGTCGAGGCAACGCTAAAACTGGTCCGGCCGCCGCGCGAGCCGAGCGTCATGGTGCTGGGCGTGCCCGACCTGGACAGCGTGATGTCGCTGTACCATGTCTTTCGCAACAAGTTGGAGCTGAGCGCCTTCGAATTCTTCTCGGAACTGGCGTTGCGCCATGTACTGAAAAAAGGCCCACAGCGCCCGTTCGACGCCGAAACGCCCTATTACGTGCTGGTCGAGTTCGAGAACCCGGACGAAGCGCACACCGACCAGGCGCTGGCTTTGTTCGAACACTGCGCCGAACAGGGCTGGCTGGTGGACGGCGCGATCAGCCAAAGCGAGAGTCAGGCCAGGGAATTGTGGCGGTTGCGTGAGGACATCAGCGAGTCGATTTCGGAGCATCAACCCTACAAAAATGACATCGCGGTGCGGATTTCGCGCGTACCGGCGCTACTGGTGGAAATCGACGAACTGTTGGCGCGCGAATACCCGGATTTCGAGGTGCTGTGGTATGGCCACATCGGCGACGGCAACCTGCACGTCAACATTCTCAAGCCGGCGGACCTGGATTCGACCACTTTCGCGCAAAAGTGTGGGGCGGTGAGCGAACATCTGTTCGAGGCGCTGCGCCGCCATGGCGGCAGCATCTCGGCCGAACATGGGGTCGGCCTGACCAAGAAGCCGTACCTGCACTACACCCGGGATGCAACCGAGATCGGCTACCTGCGGGCGATCAAGCAGGTCTTCGATCCGAACGGCATCATGAATCCGGGGAAGATTTTCGATTGATGAAGCGGAGATTCCGATCCCCATGCTGACGCACGATCAGCTTTCCGTTCTGCTTTCCGATCTCGAACTGGATCGTGTCGAGCGAACCATTTCGACGAAGGATACCGATAAATTTGGTGAAGCCATCTGCGCTTTCGCCAATGATCTACCCGGCCACCGTCAACCTGGTTATCTGTTGATTGGCGTAACAAATGACGGTCAACGCTCTGGGCTTAAAGTCACCGACGATCTGCTGAAAAATCTCGGCGCCATCCGTTCCGACGGCAACGTACTGCCACAGCCGGTGATGAACGTCACCCCTTTCAATTTCGACGACGGTGATGTGGCGGTGGTAGAGGTTTTGCCGTCGGATCTACCGCCCGTTCGCTACAAAGGACGGGTGTGGATTCGAATCGGACCGCGTAAAGGCATTGCCAACGAACAAGAAGAACGCATTCTGACCGAGCGGCGCGTCGCGCTGGCGCGCTCTTTCGACGCCCGTCCGTGCCCGGAAAGCACTATTGGAGATTTAGCACTGGGGCAATTCGAAGCTTATCGCCATGAAGCGATTGACTCGGAAACTATTGCCGCCAATCAACGATCAATCGAGCAACAACTTGGCTCGCTGCATTTCTTCAACCCCGAGCGAAATTGCCCGACTCATGCCGGCATCCTGCTATTTGGTAAAAACCCCCGTTATTTTCTACCTGGTGCCTACGCTCAATATCTGAAATTGCCAAGCACCGACCTGACTGATATCCCCGAAGATCAAGCGGAAATATCGGGCGATTTACAATCCGTGCTACGCGAATTTGAGCTTCGGATCAAGGCGCTGATTCAAACCAGTCTCAGAACTGCTACTGGATTGCGGGAAAAACTACTCCCCGATTATCCTGAATGGGCACTGCGCGAGCTATTGATGAATGCGGTCATGCACCGTAATTACGATAGCAATACATCTATCCGCTTTTACGTGTTCGACGATCATATCGAAATCATGAGCCCGGGCGGTCTTTATGGAGAAGCTACTCGCGAAAATTTTCCTACGCGCAACAGCTATCGTAATCCTATCATTGCGGAAGCAATGAAGACGCTAGGGTTTGTCAACCGCTTCGGTTACGGCGTGCAACGGGCGCAATCATTGCTTAAAGCCAACAGCAATCCACCCGCGCAATTTGAATTCGACGAGCATTCCGTTCTAGTCAAGGTTTACCGGAGACCGGAATGAAAACCATCGCTTTCTTCAACAACAAGGGAGGAGTGGGAAAAACCTCGCTGGTTTATCATCTCGCTTGGATGTTCGCCGACCACGGCATTCCCACGCTGGCCGTCGATCTTGACCCACAAGCCAACTTAACCGCAATGTTTTTGGATGAGGAGCGTCTGGAAGAATTGTGGCCCGACGACGATGAACATCCACAAACGGTGTATGGAGCCATACGCCCTATCCTTCGCGGCATCGGTGATATCGCCAAACCTCATGTGGAGAAAATCAATCCTTCCTTGGGGGTGGTACCGGGTGACCTTGGTCTCTCTCGCTTTGAGGATAAGCTGTCCGATGCCTGGCCTCGTTGCCATAACCATGACGAGTCGGCTTTTCGGATCATGACGGCGTTTCATCGCATTATCGAATCGGCCACAAAATGGGGAGCGGAAATGGCGCTGATCGACGTTGGTCCCAACCTCGGTGCTATCAACCGTTCGGCGCTGATTGCTTCCGATCAGGTTTGTCTTCCTCTCGCTCCCGATCTGTTTTCCCTCCAAGGACTTAAAAACCTGGGTCCAACCTTACGCGACTGGCGCGCCATCTGGGCCGAATTACTCGCTAAAGCGCCTTCCGATCTGCCAATGCCTAAAGGGGCCATGCAGCCGGCTGGCTATATTGTCATGCAACATGGCATCCGCGATTCGAGACCGGTTAAGGCTTATCAACGCTGGATGGAACGAATTCCATCGATCTATCGCACCGCCGTGCTGGATGAAAAGCCGGCTTCAAGGGTTCCTCAAGTCGACCAAGACCCCTACTCTCTAGCGCTGCTCAAGCATTATCGCAGCCTGATGCCGCTCGCCATGGAGGTTCGCAAGCCTATGTTTTTCCTCAAGCCCGCCGACGGCGCCATCGGCGCCCACGTCGATGCCGTAAAGAAGTGCTACGAAGATTTTCAGAATCTCGCCCGGCGAATTGCGCAGAGTGCTGGCATCGCCATGAGCGGGTAACGTTCAATCGCTCGACTCGAAAACACAGACCCATCCTCTTCAATCCCTACCCCGCCACCCCGAACACCCGCGCCCGCTCCAGCACCCCCATCGCCCAGCGCCGATGGGTGGCGGGCTCGCAGAACGTCTCGCGCAGCTTGAACACCGGCGCCGCGTCCGGCGCCAGCACCGCCGTCGCCATCTCGTAGTCCTCGCGCGGCACCCGGTAGCAGCCCTCGATGACCGGAATTTGCACCGGATGAATCGCGGTTTTGCCGGCCAGACCGTGCTGGAGATCCGCCTCCACCTCCCGGGCCAGCACCTCGGGCGCATCCAGCCGGTCGAACACCGGCGCGCTGAGCCGGTAGCCGGCCGGATGAAAGACGCACGCCAGATCGGCGATCACCCCGCGCAACGGCGTGTCGTACACCGTCGCGCCGCGCGCCCGGCGGATGCCGAGCAGGTTCAGCAGATCGTTGCCGCCGATACGCAGGCATAGGACTTGATCGCGCAGGCCGCTATCCTCCAGCCGGTCGCGCAACAACTCCATCCGGCGGCGGTCGAATGCCGCGGCGGTCTCCAGAATCGGCATCAGATAATGACCGTACCGGTCGTCCCAAACCTTCAACCAATCACCCAAGGTATGCGGATCAAACTTGGGCGGCGCAAAGCCCCGCACCCGCTCGATACCCTCCATCCGCAGCAGCCGCCGTAGCACCGCCGGATTGCGCGGGCGGATAAATTTCAGCGGTGGTCCGGGGTCCAGCTTCGGCAGCAGCGCCGCCAGTTGGGCCAGCGCCCGCTCCAAATCCCGCTCGTGCACCGCATCCTCGGTGCAGAAAATCAGCGACCGCGCGCCGGACCGCTGGCGGTCGCGGGCGATAGCCGTCAAATCCGGCCGGCTGGCGGGGACGTACAGCGCCGCGCCCAGCAGCGCCGCCGACAACAAGGGCGTGGGCTCGACGTGAGCGTGCCCGCCAGGATGCAAGGCGCGAGCATCGAAAGGAATAATGCTCATGACAAATCCTCGACCAGGGCGGTGGCCTGGATGGGCATGGTCGGATCGATAACGACGGGAACCCGTTTTTCCCCGGCCAGCAACCGCAGATGCTCGACATCGGGATGATCGGCATCGCGCAACAGCAGCAGGCCCGGCAACCGGCGCAGCAACACCCGGGTCGCCTCGGCCACGCCCGGCTTGACCAGGTTGCGGTCGCTGACGCGGTGGCAGGCGTGCAATCGGGTCAGAAAACCCGTCATCGCCTGACGCCGCTCCCGCCGCTCTCCCGGATCGCGGCGCAGCGGAACCGGTTCGGCGGTGGCGAAATAGCCGGCTACCCGGTCGAGAAACCAGCCGGACCGGTCATGCGGCTCGAACTCCTGATAGAACACGCAGCCGTGAAAATCATCCGGGCCGATGGCGGCATTGAGAATCGAACGGCTGGTCAGCCCCGACACGGTTGCGTTCAAGATTCCGCTGGGGATGGCGTAATCGTCGCAGGTCGCCGCCACGTCGGCGACGCCGCCGATGTCGGACACCACATGCAACGCTTCCTCCAACGGTTCGGGCTGGTGGGCGTTCCAACGCTTCAGCGCCCGGCGCAGCTCCTCGCCGATCACCCCCTTGGCGGTCCAGCCGTCCACGAACGCCAGTCCGGCTGGTTCGCGGCCCGCGCGGCGTAAAATAAACGCCAGGGCATTTTCATCGATACCCCGGTCACGGATGATCGAAATCGAGTAGTGGCGAACGTCCGTCCGCCCCATCCAGCGCAGGGCGCGGGCCAGCAAGGCCCCCACCGGCGTGCCGGCGCGGGCCAGCGACACCACGGTCACCTGCCGGGGCCGGGTCTCGGCCAGATAGCGCGCCAGCGCCAGGATCTCCGCCGCCAGCCGCGGCGCGTAGCGTTCGATCAATACTTCGAACAGCACCAGATAGCGCGGGCTGGGCGCCCGCTCGGGGGACAGCATTTCGCTGTAGTGGCGCGCGCCGGACTGAATCAGCCGCTCCTTGGCGTTCACATCCACCATCTCCAATCGCAGCGGCTTAAGCAGAAACACGGTGTCTTCGGGCCGGTAGCTGCCGGAAAAGGGGATCATGGCGCGTACTCGCGCCAGGTCTCCATCTGAATCTGGCTGTCCCTGGGTACCAGCGCGAAATCGCAAACGCGCAAAAACGGAATATCGGTGAGGCTATCGCCGGCGCCAATGGTCACGATGGGTCCGTCCCGTTCCAGCTCCGCCCCCACTCGCCGCACGGCATCGTGCTTCTGCGCACCTCTGACGGTGACCGCCAGATTGTTACCGTTGTGATGCAGCGCCAGCTCCTCCGGCAAACCGGCGGCGGCCAGTCGCGCCCGCACCCCGGCCAGCGCGGCTTCGTCGGCGTTGGCCTTGATGGAAATATAGGTCAGCCATTCATCGACCGCGTGGCTGCGCACCCGATAACCACCCGCCGCCGCACCCTGTTCCAAGTAGGCGGCACGCTCCCAGAGCAGCGGTTGCGCCGCCACCAGCAATGGCCGAATCTCGGCGTACCACCAAGCCGGCAAGCAGCCGTTGGGCTGGCGGATCACGGCGCCGTGATGGGTGATGCGCCAGGACTCGAATTTCAGCATCACTCGCGCCAGCGCCTCATCGGTACGCCCCGTGACCGGAATCACCGTGCCCCGCTCCAGCCAAAACGCCAGCAGCCGTTGTTGGGCGCGGGTCATGAACGACAGCGCCTGTCCCGCCCGGTCCACCGCCGCCAGCTCCACCGGTTCGGAGGGCGGGCATTTCGGTGCGGTCTGCAAAATGGTGTCGTCGAGATCGAGGAAGATCACGGTGCGCGGCATGATTCCTCCACGGCGAAAGCCAGACCACCCAGTCGGCCAGGAAGCACATGCGCGGCCGACATGGCGGGATGTTCGTAGATGATGACCGGCAAGCGGCCTGGATCGAGGTTATAGAGATAGTTGGGGATACCGTCGCCGTGGTGGTCGGGAAATTCGCACCGGCTGGCGATGGCGTCCCCAACCATGATCGGCGAGCGGGTGGTGGACTGGAAGCGCACGTCGTATCCTGCCTCTTCCAGCGCCAGCGCGAAGCGAAACGGGGTATAGGCGTACTCGCCGGTACCGATGACCGCCAGCGGGCGCTCCGGTGGACTCCCTCGGCTCACGACCGAGGGAAAAGCGGATTCAAGCGCTGGGCGCCAGCGGCCGGCGAGCACGCCGTACGGGCCGGGTCCGCGCCCATGCCGTCATGGGCGCGGACCACAGCCGCATTAACCACCGGTAATGCCGGCGGCGGAAAGTCAGGGTCCGGTTCGAACTGGAACCCCCCTTCGACCAGCGCCGGGAAGCACACCGGCCGCCCCAGCAGCGCGTAAGTTCCGCCGCCGACCCTCATCCAGCCAGTTGGCAATGCTGGCCAGCACGATCTGTTCGAGCCGGGGATTAAATCGCAGATAGGCGCGCGCCAACTCCACCAAGGTGCGGCCAGTGGAGATCTCATCGTCCACCAGCACCAGGTTCCGCGCCGCCCGAAACAGCGGCCGCAACTCTGGATCGGGCAGATAGACGGCATGGTCCGGGGCACTGGCTGTGGCATTCGTCGAAAGCGAACGCCAGCGGACGCGACAAGCGGCAACGGGTGGTTTGCAGGTACAGGACATCGTCGCGCCCTGCCCGCGCCGCCGCTTCCTCCGCGACTCCGCGTCCCAGGGCGGTCGCGGTTTCCGCCATCCCCATCACCAGCATCGGCCCAGGCAAAGCCGCGATCTGGGTCGCCAGCCGGACATGAATATCGCGCATGACGCTGGGCCGGACTGGCCAGTGCTTGCCCAACACCTTGCTGACGAACAGATACAAGCGTCGGGGATTCTGGCGAGTGGCGTAGGTCAGGCAGCGCTCCACGGGCAAATCCTCGCGCCGGACGGTCAGGGTCAGCCGCCCGGCTTGAATCGGCGCCGTCAGGATTCTGCAAGTCAAACCCTCGTCTCCAAGCTCACAAGCCCAAGTCATTCAGTATGGTGGTAATCCGATGCGTGTAGGTATGTTCGGCCAGCACCCGTCGCCGGCCGGCCGCCGCCACGCGATTGGCGAATTCAGGCTCGCGCCGCAGTCGGGCGATCAGGGCGTTTAATTCATCGGCGTTGCGATAGACCAGAATCTCGCGTCCGGGCTCGAAACAGCGCGGCAGGTCGACCAGATCGTCGTTCAGCACCACCGCGCCGCAGGCCGGCGGCTCGAAGCTGCGCTGGTTGAGGCCGTGTTCGACGTTGGCTTCGTTGCGCGCGACGTTTAGCACCGCCACATGCCGCTGGTAAAGCCGCACCAAGCGGGCGCGACCGATCTTGCGGTTGCGCACCCGATGAAAGCCCTCGCGCGCCAAGTCGCTCCAGTCGGTGCCGACGATCCGGGCGGGCGCCTCCATGCCACGCACCACGGTCTCGCGGAACACGGTGCGGCTGGCCACGAACAACACCTCGGGCCGGCGCGCGGCAGAAGCCGGGCGGAACAGTTCCGGGTCGGCCGCCAAGGGCAGATAGCGACCTCCGGTGGTGAAACCCGCCGCCTCGGCGTCTCTGAAAAACCGGGTGTCGGTGTAAAAAAGCCGGTCGCAAAGATCGGCGCGCTCTCGGCTGTCGGCGGGGGGAAAGCGGTCGCCCACCAGACCGGCGATCACGGGACGCCAAGCCTGGGCGTACAGCAGACGGTAATACTCCAGCGGTACCCCGAACACGCCGGCCACCAGTACCAGTTCAGGTCGGAAGCGCGCCAGAGCCCGCTCGAAACGGGCCAGCATCCAGTCCGAATCCACTGCGGTATATTCCCGCCATTTGGCCCATAAACCCAGCAGCGGGGTATTGCCGTTGATGGCGAAAACCTGCGTGGGGTGATCCAACCGGGCACAGGCGCGGTACAGGTTCTCCAGCCACCGTACCAGGCTGCCGCGCTTGCCGAGCAATAAAATACGGGCAGGCGGTCCGGTGGTCCGCCGTCCCGACACTGTCACAACGCCACCGCCGGTTCGCTTTCAAGTGTGTGCCGGAGGCTTCCCCCAACCGAACGCCCACCGCAAGAACGGCGACGACGGCATCGTTCGCTGCAATGCTTGACCTCGGTCCAGCAGAACGCCCACTTGCGCCGCCAAACCAGCGGTCGTCCGCAAACGGTGCAATTTTTCTCGGGCAGATGCGATTTTTTCACACCGCGCATGGCTTTCTATACCCTCTCACAATCAGCAGTCCTCCGCTCCCCGCGGTCTGGCGACGACCCGCCACCTTCCAAAGCGTTGCAGCAGCCCTTTTCATGCTCTATAACAGCAAACAGCATCCCCGCCACCTCTTTGCAACGACAGAAACGCGATACCGGCACGCATTCTGCAAAATACTGGCTCGACCCCTTCCTTTCCCACTACAGGATTCATCGTGGTTCTACTACCCTTGTCAATATCATCCGGTTAAATAAAACAATACCGACTTCAACCCACCCATACAGGAGACATTCATGAACGGACGAACCCTCACCGCCGCTTTCGTCACTACCGCACTGCTGGCCACCGCCAGCGGCGCCCACGCCGGCGCGGCCCTCAACGCCGTCAAGGAACGCGGCCATATCAAATGCGGCGTCAGCGACGGCCTGCCCGGCTTCTCCTACGCCGACGAAAAAGGCAAATTCAGCGGCATCGACGTGGATGTGTGCCACGCCGTCGCCGCCGCGGTATTCGGCGATTCCACCAAGGTCAAGTTCACCCCGCTGACCGCCAAGGAACGTTTTACCGCCCTGCAGACGGGCGAGATCGACGTGCTGTCGCGTATCTACCTGGACCTCCAGCCGCGATTCCGCTCTGAGGATGTACTTCGACCGGCGTGACCTACTACGACGGCCAGGGCTTCCTGCTCAATAAAGCTCGGCGTCAAAAGCGCCAAGGAACTGGACGGGGCCACCGTGTGCGTGCAGGCCGGCACCACCACGGAACTCAACCTGAGCGACTACTTCCGCTCCAACAAGATGAAGTACACCCCGATCACCTACGACAAGTCCGACGAGAGCGCCAAGGCGCTGGAAGCCGGCCGCTGCGACGTGCTCACCTCCGACCAGTCGCAGCTCTACGCCCAGCGCATCAAACTGGCCGAGCCGGGCGATTATGTCGTACTGCCGGAAGTCATCTCCAAGCAGCCGCTGGGTCCGGTGGTCCGTCACGGTGACGATGACTGGTTCGATATCGTCAGGTGGACCCTCTTCGTCATGATCGATGCCGAGGAGCTTGGCATCAACTCCAAGAACGTCGAGGAAATGAAGAAGTCCACCAACCCGGACGTGAAGCGG